>CAZRSF010000089.1:0-22304 GCA_964602655.1 uncultured Candidatus Moduliflexus sp. | reverse complement strand
TTGCTTTGGCCGTCAAAGCAAGCTTTGACACTCCTGCGCTCAAACCATGATTTCCCGTATTCGTTCCTCGACGCGATACGATCTCGCGTTCACCGCCGCCTTGACGAGTTCTGCCGCCGGGGTAAAATCAATATGCCCGCAGGCAAACAGGTCAATGACCAACGCGCGATATTCGGGCCAGGTATGCGCGATGATATGGGATTGCGCTAAAATGATCACGCACGTACTTCCGTGCGGAGTGAAGGCGTGGCTGAGATGCGCGACCTCATCGAATTCCAGCAGTTTTATGACCCGCCGCAGGAGATCGAGCATGCGTTCGCAGTTGTCGAATGTCTCGCCGTGACAATCGTCGAATGACGCCGTGATTTGCTGCCCTAACATGATGTGTGTTGACATGGTGTTCTTCAATCTTGTGGTCTGCGTAAGAAATGAACGTCTGTTCATCAAAACATCGCGACAAACATCAGATATTATCGAGCATTTCCGACTTTTACCGAATAATCGTGATGTTCGTCAAATAAAATTCGAAGAAATTTATATAATTTCAAGAATGCGATACGCAACAATACGTCCGATACACATTCTCTTGCTTATCGCTGTTCTTGTGGTTTTTACAAGACGTTGACACGATTGAGGTTATGCACGTTGTCATGCTTCATTTATACGCACGCCGTCAGATCGGTGATGTCAACTTTTATATCAAGCGCATACGTCTTGAGGGCTGTCTGTTTGAGAGTATCGTCTCCAATGCTTCGCATGAATGTCTCAACGATGGTTTCCGCAAAAATGACATCGTATGGCCGTCCGAAAAAATTCCGAATCCGGTTCTCAAGCTTCGGGAGATCGGAGTTGGCATTATTGAGCGCGATGATGTGTTCATACAACCGCGCTAACTTCGATTCGATGGGTTTAGGTTATTTTCTCAAAGAAAGTTTAATCTGTAGGCTTACCAGGTCGCAAGACGCTTCTTACCTGTTCTGTTCGACATGTTCCTTCCTTTTTGAAACAAACAGCGCGGAGGCATGAACAACCTGCCGCACTTCCTGGACATTCAGCAGCAGCACCGCGCCGAAAAAGGCGGCAAGGCCGATAACGCCGCTGCTGCCGATCAGGATCGCTTGCGGAACAAAGCCGTCGGGCGGGAAAACTGCGCTGAACAGGTGTTCATACATGATGATCAGCGCGATCATGCTGGCAGCGGCGAGGCCGATTTTGCCGAGAAAACGGAGGTTTTCCGGCAGTTGCAGCGCCATCTGTTTGCGATGCAGCAAGGCGAATAACAGACAGACTTTGACGCTTTTCGACACGGTGAACGCGAGCGCGATGCTGCCATGTCCGAGGGCGTTCCTGCCAGCGAGAATGATGCCGACATGCAGCAGGATCGTCGCAACTTCCATAATGGCCGGAGTCACGGTGTCGCCGAGGCTGAAATAGGCGCGGAGCAGAATCGTATCCACGCCGAACGCAATCAGGCCGAAGGCGTAAAAACTGACCGCCATGACGGTCAGGCGCGTGGATTCGGCATCGAATTCGCCATGCTGGAAGAGCATCTGCACCACCGGCAGGCGCAGCGCGAAGAGGCAGACCGACAGCGGCGTGAAAATCAGAATCACGGTGCGCAGCGTGGTCATCAGCGTCTCTTGCAGATTGGCGTGATCCTTTTGCTGCGCGAGATCGGAGAAATAGGGCAGCGTCACGACCGACAGCGGCTTCGCGACAGCAGCGTAGGCGAATTCAATCAATTTATAGCCAAACGCAAGCGAGGCAACGCTCCCGACGCCGAGCAGCGACGCAAAAAAATTATCCACGAGCCGGCGGCCTTCGATACAGACCGTGCCGACCAGCATCGGCAGCATCAGCCGGAACATTTTCCGCACCGGCAGCAGGTTCAGATTGACGCGCAGGCGGTAATGATGCAAATAGCGGCGCAGCGCGACCAAATGAATGAACGGCGCGAGCCAGCTTCCGAGCGCGATGCCCCAGCCGAGGCCGTAAATGCCGACATACCCGCCGAGCGCGACTAATCCGACGAGTCCGGCGACTTTGAAGACAATATCGTCAGTCACGGCGAGAAAAAAGCGTTTGTAGGAATCGAGCGTGAAGCCTGTGATCAGCGCGATGGCGAAAAAGCCTGCGCCGGTGAGCATCAGGCGCGTCATGCCGATGGCGATGGTCAATTGTTCGCCCGCGAAGCCCGGCGCGACGAGGCGCACAAGCTGCGGCGCGGCAAAGAGCGCGGCGCCGATGAGCGCGGCGAAAATCAGCGAAAAGAGGTTCAAGACCGTGACCGTGAATTCCCAGCTTTGCTCGTCGCCGACTTCGGCGCGATACTCCACCAATGTCGGCAGATATGCCGGCGCAAGCAGCCCGCGCAAAATATCCCAGAACACGATCATCAGCGTAAAGGCGGCGATATAGGCGTCAACTTCCGGCCCCGTGCCGAAATACGAGGCTAACACGAGTTTTTCGACAAAACCCAGCACTTTCAGCGCGGTAAAGACAACCGCCACCACGCCGGTCGAGGCGGCGATTTTTTTAATGATATTCGAATGAGTCGGTTTTGTTTGCTGCATGAAATATCTCCTTAGAGTGGTATTTCGCATCGGAACATTACGGATCAAATGAAATCTTGACAGAATGGCGTACGCTGTTCTTCTAACCTGCATGGGAGGGGGACGGGAAAGGATGTCAACGAAAATGTCTATCGAGGAGATCATTTTGACGCATTCCGCCGGGCGCGGCATTCATCAACTGCGGCCATATCTTGCGCCGAATTTCTGCGAGCAGGCGGCGGAGGCGATCCTGGCGCATTCGGGAAAAACGCTGATTGCCACCGGCTTTTACGTAGCGGGAACGTGCGAAACCGATGGGACGGTCGGGGCGATTGTCCTGGCAGACGCCTTGAAAGAACTCGGTTCTGAGCCGGTATTGGTGGCAGATCATTTCTGCACTCCGATCTTGCGGCAATGCTGCCAGCATCGCGTGATTGATTTCCCGATGCTGCTGCATGACGAAAGTCGCGAATGTGCCGAACAATTCCTTGCAGCGGAGCAGCCAACACTCTTGATCAGCATCGAGCGCTGCGGCATGGCGGCGGATGGCGGTTATTACAACATGCGAGGCGATGACATCAGCGAATTCACGGCCAAACTCGACGCGCTGTTTGCGGCGTTTCCGGCCAGCATCGGGATCGGCGACGGCGGCAACGAAATCGGCATGGGGAATCTCGCGGAGGCGATTGCGGCGGAAGGGCTGCCGATTCGTCCCTGCGTCACGTGCGTGACGTTTCCCGTTATCGCGACTGTCTCGAATTGGGGCGCGTATGGCATATTGGCGTATTTGTCACGTAAGCAACAGCGCGATTTTCTAAAAAGTTTTCGAGAAAGGGAATTGCTGAAACAACTTGTCGCGCTCGGTGTGGTGGATGGTGTATCAAAACGGCCTGAAATGAGCGTGGACGGGTTTTCGCTGGACGTTCTTGAGGATATTTTATTGAAACTACAAGAGGTCGCTTTGTAGGGGCGTTCAATTGAACGCCCCTACTGGCTCACATCACGTTCTGGTGCTTAAAATCAGGTAGAGTCCCGCTGAACCGAACAGAATATTCCCGATCCAGACGGCAAGCGTCGGCGGCAGGATGCCGGCGTGCCCCAATGAAATGCCGAGTTGCAGGATAATCCAATAGGTCAGGCCGATGAATATGCTGATGCCGACCCCCATCGCGGCGCCGCTGCGCGGAGATTTGAGCGCAAACGGGAAGCCGATAATCACCATAATGAAACTGACGAACGGATAGGAAAATTTGGCGCGCAAATCCACAATATATTTTGACGCATCGGCTTTATAGCCGGAAGCGTTTAAGGTGGCGATATATTCCTTCAGTTCGCGGTAATTCATATCCTCCGGGTCTTTCGTATCGCGTCGGAACTCTTGAAACGTGTGCGGAATGTCATAATCCGAGCGCTCCTGAAACGTGACAATGTTGCGGTTCTGCGGGTCGCCGACATTCCGAAGACTCCCCTGATATAATGTCCATACGCCTCGTTGCTGCGGAACAGATTCTGTCTCCTCAGCGCCGAATCGGTCTAAAATTTTCGGCAGCCAACGTCGGCGAACAGGGCGATTTTCTTCAGGGCTTGACGGGGCGTACACCGCGCGTAAGGCGTCAAGGCGACGAATCGGCACAAAATTTTCGTTCAACTCGAACACGCTGATGCCGTGAATTTCATTTTTTTCAGGAATCAGGGCATTGAAGTAATAAATCCGATCCTGCCCCCGATACCAGATTTGAATTTTCGCCATTATGCGTTGGTCCGGTTTCTTCCTCATGATTCGGTTGAATTCTTCGACCATCCGGTTAGTAACCGGGACGACAAATTCATTCAATGATAAGACGACGCCGCTGACAATCATGCCGATAATCAGCAATGGCACAAGGATACGATACACGCTGATGCCTCCGGCTAACATGGCAATAATTTCGCTGTTGCGCGCGAATGCGCCGGTGACGATGAGCGTGGTGAGCAGCATCGAGATGGGAATGACTAACACCAAATCTTGTGGAATCCGGCATAAAAAGTAACCGACAACGACGCCAATCGGCGGATTGAATTTATCAATCACATTCACGCGCTCGAAAATCGAGACGACCGTTGCCACCAAAATCAATGCCGTCACCCCTAACACGAGCGTACGCACAAATTCCTGCGCAATATATCGATCCGTAAGTTTCATCGTTTGGCTACCCGGACAAGGAGGATCGCGCCAGTCACGCCTAAGAGGATATTGGGCGTCCAGACCGCAAGAATCGCAGGGAGACGTCCGTTATCTCCGAGGCTTTCTCCGGCGACGATAAAAATATAATAAATCAGCAGCAGAAACAGGCTCATGGCAAACCCGCCGGATTTGCCTGAACGCCGTGACTGAATGCCTAACGGCGTGGCGATGACGCCGAACACAAGGCAGGCGATAGGAAAGGAGAATCGCTTATGAATTTCGACAAGGTAATCGCTGGACTCTTTGTCTTGCCGCCAGAAACTATCGGCAATCAACATGCTGGTGACTCGCGCATTCTGCCACCAATTCACATACCAGGCCGCATTATTTTCAGGCGATACGGGGGCGGAATTCCCGATCTGTCCGGCGGCTTGCTGCTTCAATATGACATATTGCTCCGCCAATTGGGAAATCGTCATATCGCGGTCAGTTCGCTCGATGTTCAGCGGAGAATTATCGTTATTTCCTTGAAAACTCAAGAGAATATCCAGACTTGGAAATTCGACGATTTGATATTTCAGCGGATTCGTGATATTTTTCGGATGACTTGCGCCATTTTCCAGCCGCAAAATGACGCGTAATTTTTTTTCGTCGGAGATCAAACGCCCGATCTTCGCAAAAATAACCTGCTGATTATTGTTATCGCGAGTATCTGAGAGCATGACGCCGTGAAACACATCCTGGTCGTCAATCTCGTCAATATAAATCACCAGCCCAGGATACGTGGTGTCGAATACCTTATCTTTCAGGGCAACTGCCGCTTTTGTGCGGGCTAACTCATACAAAACCAGACGGAAATTATGATTGCCCCAGGGCAGCGCTTTTGCATAAAAGAAAAAGGTCAAACTGGTCGCGCCTGCTGCAAAAATCAATACGGGCACGCACAACGAGTATAAACTGATGCCGGACGCCTTCATCGCCGTGATTTCGCTATCGGTAGATAAGCGGCCAAACGCCGACAGCGTCGCCACCAACACCGCCATCGGAATCGTCATCACCAAAAACGACGGCATGATGTAGGCGATCATTCTCAATACAATATTGACCCCAACCCCTTTATTGATGACGAGTTCGATGAGGTTGAGCACTTGCTGCATGAACAGGACGAACGTAAAAATCAACAGACCAAGCCCGAACGGGCTGATGAGTTCCAGCAGCAGATATTTTGTGATCGTCTTTTTGAATCGTAGCTTCATAGCATTCCGCTATGGTTGCGCGGCAGAATTTAGTCAAGCAAAAACAGAGCAGCGGAAAATAGCGTTTGCCACAGATTGACTCAGATTTTCACAGATTCAAGCTATTCTTGTTCGATAATCTGTGAAAATCTGTGTCAATCTGCGGCAAAATAAATCCTCGTATTTTTTATTTGACGGTTTTGGCGGGCATGTCCAATCATGGCGGTCATGCAGCCCGAACAGATTCAACATATCCTGATTATTCGCTTTAGTTCCATCGGCGATATCGTCCTGACCACGCCGACGCTTCGCGCGCTCCGCAGGCGATTTCCCGACGCGCGGATCGATATGGCGACGAAGCAGGAATACGCCGAATTGGTCGAGACGAACCCCGCCCTGAATCATGTCTATCGGTATGATTCGCGCAGCGGCATCGGCGGCGTGCTTCGATTCGGGCGCGAACTCCGCCAAATTCGCTATGATCTCTGCGTCGATCTGCACGGTAATGTCCGCAGCCGGGCGCTGCGCTTGCTGATTCAGCCGACGACACAGACCGTTTTTTCGAAACAGATGCTTGCACGAACATTGCTTGTGCGCGCCAAAATCAACCGGTATGGCCGCATTCTTCCCGTGCCGGAACGTTATCTCGCGTCGGTCGCGCGGTTTGGCGTTCAGAACGACGAGAAGGGCTTGGAACTCTTTCCGACGCAGAACGAGGAAACGCATGTCGCCGGACTCTTTGCCGCAGAGCATCTGCATGACGAGGAGCTTGTCGTCGGATTCGGCGCAATTGCCGCGCATCCGTTGAAACAATGGCCGATTGAGAATTTTATTGCGCTCGGCCAGCGCTTGATCGAACGCCATCAGGCGCGAATCGTTCTCTTCGGCGGACCCGGCGACCGCGCGACCGCTGAACGCATCGCGCAGCAGCTTTCGAATCAGCCGATTGTGTTATGCGGTCGCGTCTCGCTGTTAGCGTCCGCCGTTGCGCTGAAACGCTGCGCGATCTTTGTCGGCAATGATACCGGCACAGTGCATATCGCCGCCGCCATGCAGCGCCCGGTGGTCGCGCTCTACGGCCCGACCGTCGAAGAGTTCGGTTTCTATCCGTATCGAACGCCAGCGAAGGTCATCTCAACGCCGCTGCCCTGTCGTCCCTGCACACATACCGGCAAAGGCCATTGCAAGATTCGCGAGACGCGCGCCTGCATGACGCGCATCCGCATTGACGACGTGTTCGAGGCGGTAGAAACGCTGCTGCGGGAATCCGGATCGCTTTCGTGAACTTTTTTATTGACATCTTCCGGCAGGGAACGACAGGAATGGAAATACGCAAGAATTTGGCGGAGAACATGTTGTTGCGCGGTTGCGCCAGCCTTCCGCGACGCGCATTTATTATCGGTGAGGGATAAGGGGGAGCGACGATGAATCTTTCCACAACGTACATGGGATTAACCTTGAAAAACCCGATTATTGCGGGCAGTTGCGGTTTGACAAAAACGGTGGATCAGATCAAAGCCTGTGAAGACGCCAACGCTGGCGCGGTGGTAATGAAATCGCTGTTCGAAGAGCAAATTCGCGAACAGGATGCGGACATGGAGCAGTCGCTCAGTATGCACCCCGAAGCGCTGGAATATCTTCGAGCGGACATTGACATGCGCTACGGCGCGGACGCTTACACGGAAGCGATTGCCAAAGCGAAGCAAGCCGTGTCCATTCCGGTGCTGGCCAGCGTCAATTGTTATACCTCGAAATGGTGGATGGATTATGCCAAAAAGATTGAAGATGCCGGCGCAGACGCTTTAGAGATGAATATCTTCATCATGCCCGACGATTTTACGAAAAGTGCCGCCGACATCGAGAATGTGTATGTTGACATCCTCAAATCGGTCAAAGCTCAGGTGAGTATTCCGGTCGCGTTAAAGTTGTCGCCGATTTTCACCGCCTTCGGTAATTTCGCCTCCCGTTTGGAAGGTTCCGGCGTGGATGGATTGGTATTATTCAACCGCTTTGTCCAGCCTGATATTGACATCTCCTCGCTCAAAACGACCATTGCGCCGTCATTCAACGATCCGGTCGGATTTAGCCGGTCGTTAGCGTGGATCGGCTTGCTGTCCGGGCAGCTTGACGTTGATTTGGTCGCCAGTGGCGGCATCCGCGATTCGCTTGGCGTCGTGAAACAATTGCTGGCCGGAGCGGTGGCGGTGCAGGTCGCGTCAACCTTGTATGCGAAGGGGTTAGGAAAGATTCAAGACTTGCTGAACGGCCTCGAAGAATGGATGGAAGATAAAAATTTTGCCGCGCTCGACGAATTTCGCGGACATTTGAACCATGTCAACAGCCCTCGTCCCGAAACCTACATTCGGGCGCAATATCTGAAAGCGTACACGAATGTGGAATGATTGGAGTTGCTGCTAAATAGCGGAATGACCGAAAGGACGCCTCGTTCGCGGTGAGTTTGTCGAACCGCCCTTCGCGACACGCTCAGGACGAACGGAAACGCGTCTTATTGTACAACAACTCTATGATTGACGATAATAAAAAAGACCTCACAATCCTTTAATATTTGTGAGGTCTTCTCTGCCAACCAAACGATGCTTCTTGTTTTAGCGTCGGAAATTTTTGTATTCGACGCCGTACTGCCGCATTTTATAGCCTAAAATTCGTTCTGTGGTGGACAGGTATTTGGCGGCTTTCGATTTGATGCCGCGCGACTTTTTCAGGGCATCAATAATCAATTCCTTTTCGAAATGTTCGATCTGATGCGCCAACGACAACGTTTCGCGCGTATCCGCCGCCGTGTCTGCCCGCTGCAAGGTTGGAGGCAGGTGCGTGGACTGGATCGTATCGCTGTCGCATACCAGCACCGCCCGTTCCATACAATTTTGTATTTCCCGCACATTCCCTGGCCAATGGTATGAATTCAGCAGATCAATCGCCAGTGTGGAAATGCGGACGATTTTTTTGTTATTCTCTTTGACGTATTTTTGCAGAAAATAATCTGCCAGCAGCAAAATATCGGTTTTTCGTTCGCGCAGCGGCGGAATATAAATCGGGAACACGTTCAAGCGATAGTACAGGTCTTCGCGAAAGCGATTCCTCGCGATCTCTTCTTCCAAATTGCGATTGGTGGCCGCAATAATCCGCACGTTGATTTTAATCGTTTTGACGCCGCCGACGCGCTCGATCTCTTTTTCCTGAAGGACGCGCAGCAGCCGCACCTGAAGATTCATCGGCAATTCGCCGATTTCGTCGAGAAACATCGTGCCGCCGTCCGCTAATTCGAATTTCCCTTTTTTGCGGTCGATTGCGCCGGTAAACGCGCCTTTTTCGAAACCGAACAGTTCCGATTCGATCAAGTTTTCGGGAATCGCGCCGCAATTCAATTTGATAAACGGTTTCTGCGCTCTGGGGCTGTTGTAATGAATGGCATGGGCGACCAATTCTTTGCCGGTGCCGCTTTCGCCATGCACCAGAACAGTGGCGTTCGAGTGCGCGACCTGAATGATATTCTCATAGACGAGCTGCATCGCGCTGCTATTGCCGATCATGTTATGAATATTATACTTCTCTTTCAATTCGTCTTTCAGAATGATATTTTCGGTCAGCAGATGTTCTTCATCTTCCAAGATTTTACGCAATTTGACAAGCTGCGCCATCATGGCCGCGAGAATAGACAGCAGGCGCACGTCCTGCGAATAGTCAATCTCTTGCGAAAATACGCGGTCTATGCTGATTGCGCCAAGCACTTCCGCGCCGAGCTTGACCGGGACGGAGATAAACGAAATATCTTTCCGGCTGATGTCGCCACGGGCGCGGGTTTTATTCAAAAACAGCGGGTCTTCGTCAATTTTGGGAATGATCGCCGGTTCGCCGATTGCGACGACCTTTCCCGTCACACCCTCGCCAAGTTTGTATTTCCCGCGGCGTTTGGCTTCTTCCGCCATGCCGTAAGCAATTTCCGTCGTAATTTCGTTCGTCGCCGGATTGAACAGCCGTAGCGTGCCATGCGTCATGCCTAACTTGTGATCCAGAATTTCGAACGCTTTATACGCAAAATCTTTCAAATTTGTCGAAGTTGAAAGAATCTGCGTAATTTCATGCAGCGCAACAATTTCCGCAACTTCACGTGGTGTTTCCGCCATAATAATTTCTTCCTTCAAAAGAGTCTGACTTCTCCTTTTGTTCCGTCTATTTCCCTTGCATACAAAAGTGTAGCTTTACCATAGAACACTCGGAAAAAATGTCAATAAGTAAATCATGAATCTTGCAAATCGTCGCGTTCTGGAAATTTTATCGGGTGAATTCGTCCATAGGACGGTCGAATTCAGTCTTTCGGCCAGACATATTTTCCCACGACATGAAAAGGCCGTATCGCAAAGTCATACGGCTCATACGTCATGAATCAGCGAAAGCCATTGTTAAATGCGTTGTTCGAGAGACCTGAATGTTACTTTAATTTTAACATCTCTCAAATATGTAATTTTCATATTAAACAGTCACAAAAATGTATCGAAATGTGTAATAATTTCGAACTACGTAAAAAATATCCACATAACGCCTAAAAAAATATTTCGTATAACTGTATATAGAATAATAAGATATTTCCTTAATACTTTTTTACGTAAAAAAGAACAACGCAGTTTCTTTATGATAAAGATATCTACATTTGCCTGATTATCAATGGAATTCAAGAATTTCTTCTTTTGATCGCATCAAACACGCCGAAAAAAGCTGGCAAGGGAATTGAAAAGATCATAATACAACATGGTCACATAAAATTTTCGTAAGACAGACGAGATGGTATATAGGAAACAGGGAGCCGTCATTCAGGTGGCGCGGCGATCTCCAACGCCACTTTGGAATGAGGGAAACGCATGATGAAATTGATTATCGCGCTCATTCAGCCAGACAAATTGCCCGACGTAAAAACCTCGTTATTTAACGCCGAGGTGCATAAAATGACTGTCACCAATGCGATTGGATGCGGGCAGCAACGAGGATATACCGAAATGTATCGCGGCGTTGGCGAAGAAGTGAATTTACTCAAGAAAGTACGGTTAGAAATTGCCGTGAATGACGATTTTGTTCAAAAAACGATTGATGCCATCATCAAAGGCGCGCGCACGGGCAACATTGGCGATGGGAAGATTTTCGTGCTCGATTTGCCGGAATGTATCCGTATTCGCACCGGCGAAAAAGGGCGCGATGCGATTGGGTAATCTGTCATATAACAATAACGAAGCAGTTCTTTGCGGTTGAGGTTGGCGCTACGCCGATCCGAACAGGCAAGAACAATTACTGAATGTTTGGAGGAATCACGGATGAGAAAATATGGCGTATTTCTATGGTGTATTATGATATTGTTGGCAATCGCCTCGCCGGTCTTCGCTCAGGAACAAGACCCGGTGGCGGCCTTAAGAATCGGCGTTGATACGATGTGGGTGATGATTGCCGCCTTCTTAGTGTTTTTCATGAACCTCGGTTTTGCGATGGTTGAATCAGGGCTGTGCCGGGTAAAAAACACCGTCAACATTTTGGCAAAAAACTTTATCGTGTTTGCTGTCTCATCGATCTCGTTCTGGGTGATTGGTTGGGGCTTGATGTTCGGCAATGGTAACGGATTTTTCGGATTGGAAGGTTTGTTTTTTGCTGCCGGTGCAGACAACAGCCCTGCGATGGGCGATGCGTATCAGGGCGCGTATTCGGCCATCAGTTGGACGGGCGTCCCGTTTTGGGCCAAGTTTTTCTTTCAATTGGTGTTTGCCGGAACGGCGGCGACCATCGTGTCCGGCGTCGTGGCGGAACGTATCAAATTCCTGTCGTTTATCGTGTTTTCGTTCGTGCTTGTTGGGCTGATGTATCCTGTCACCGGCCATTGGATTTGGGGTGGCGGCTGGCTGCAATCGCTTGGCATGTGGGATTTTGCCGGATCGGCAGTCGTGCATTCGGTTGGCGGCTGGGCAGGTTTGGCAGGCGCGCTCGTCCTTGGTCCTCGCATTGATAAATATCGCAAAGACGGAACAGCGCGTCCGATTTTCGGACATAATATGTCCACTGTCACGCTCGGCGCATTAGTGCTCTGGTTCGGATGGTTCGGATTCAACCCTGGCTCGACGATGGCAGTTGGCGACGGCAGCGCGATTGCGCATATCGCCGTGACCACCAACCTGGCTGCGGCAGCGGCGATTCTGAGTTCGACGATTACCGCATGGCTCGTGCTTGGCAAACCGGATTTGTCCATGATCGTCAACGGTTCGTTAGCCGGTCTGGTCGCGATTACCGCGCCCTGCGCCTTTGTAAGCGTCGGTTCATCGTTCATCATCGGCTTAATCGCTGGAGTGCTGGTCGTGTTTGCAGTACTGTTTTTCGACAAAATGCACATTGACGATCCGGTGGGCGCGTTAGCAGTTCACTTGGTCAACGGCACATTCGGCGTCATCGCGGTCGGGTTGTTTGCGCAAGACGGAATTACTGGCGCAGCGACAGGTAATGGTTTGTTTTTCGGCGGCGGTTTCAAATTATTGAGCGCGCAACTTATAGGAGTGCTCGCTGTCGGCGCGTTTACCTTCATCGTCTCCATGATCGTCTGGTCAATCATTAAAGCGGTCTTAGGGCTGCGCGTCAGCCGGGAAGAGGAAATTCGCGGCCTCGACCTTGGCGAGCATGGCATGGAAGCGTATGCCGGATTCCAGGTCTTTTTGAATCAATAACAGATTATTCGAAACGAATCACTCAAGGCGACCTTCAACCGTTGTAAGACGGTTGAAGGTCTTTTGCGCATACATGAGATGCGCCAATACGAATGACGTGCATCGCCCTCGCATTACCAGCGTAGGCGATGAACGAGCTTGCATTTACTGCTGCTGCCCCTATGTCATAGTGCGAAGCAACGGGTCGTACCTGTCGAATGTGCCCGACATTCGTGTTCATACCGTTGCCTGTCATGGTCATAGAAGGTCATGACATATTTTCATTGACACCATTTCTCTTGCCCCAAAACATACCCCGCGTTGTCAAAACATGCTGTCGTCCAGGCAACAGACGACAGCGCATGAACCCAATCACGCTGCGATATGCGTAAGCAAGCGATTTCGGCATACGCGTTATGCCGAACTCGTTCGAATACATTATGAAATTATCGAATTATATTGATCCGAAATTGATTGTTGCGAATATGACCGTCGCGACCAAAGAGGACGCTTTTACCGCGTTGATCGAACATGCCGCCCGTCTCGACGCTGAATTTGCGCGACAGAAAACGGCGATCCGAACGGCGGTATTGGAACGCGAGCAGAGCATTTCCACCGCGATGGGGAATGACCTCGCCCTGCCTCATGCCCGTATCGAAGGTTATGACAATGTCATTGTGGTCGTCGGCATCCTCAAAAATCCTCTCGAATGCGAATTAGTCACAAAAGAATCCGGCGTGGTTCGCCTTGTCTTTCTTATCGTCGTCGGCAAGACGAAAAATAAACTGCTGCTGCAACTCATGGCCGGCATCACCAAAATGGCAGAGAATCGCGCGTTGATTGACGCAATCTGCCGCGAAACCGAACCCGAAAAAATCGCCGCCTCGATCAAAGGCGCTAAAATTACCTTCAAAGCGACGATTACAGCGGAAGATATTATGAATACGGCGATTGAACCGGCAAAATTGAACAATACGCTGGAAGAGGTTGCGCGGCGATTCGTCGCCGAAGACATTATGGGATTGCCGGTGGTTGACGATTCCGGCAAGTTCTTAGGCGAAATCACGGAGCGCGAATTGATTCAATACGGTATGCCCAAATACACCTCGATGATGGGCGACTTGAGTTTTATGACGGTCGGCGAACCGTTCGAGGAGTATTTCAAACATGAAAGCCGCGTCACCGTGCGGGATCTCTATCGCAAAAATCCGATCACTCTTGATAAAAACTCCTCGATTATGGAAATCAGTTTCATCATCGTGACGAAAGGGAATACGCGGTTGTATGTGGTTGAAAACGGGCGGTATATCGGTATGATTATGCGAAAAGACCTGATTCGAAAGGTGTTGCACATCTAACTATTACATGATAATCAAGGAGTCTTGTATGGCGAAATTTCATTTTGACGCTCGCGCCGCATAACGCGGCGAGCGAACGAACTCAATTTCGTCCGACATCGAAGAGACAATATGCATTCGTGGTTGATGTTTATCGGATTAGGCATTTTTCTGCTGGCCTATCTGTTTATTATTACGGAAAAACTTCCGAATACCTATTCTGCCCTATTAGGGGGCATGTTGATGATTGCCGTCCATATTTTGGGCGAAAAAGAAGCCTTCGAAGCGATTGATTGGGAAGTCATCTTCCTGTTGATGGGGATGATGGTGCTTGTGCAAATTATTTCGGAAACCGGCGTGTTTCAATGGATCGCCATCAAACTCGCGCAATCCGTCAAAGGCGAACCGTTTCCGATTATGCTGCTGTTAGTCCTCGTGACTGCGCTGTTTTCCGCCTTTTTGGATAACGTGACGACCGTCCTGTTGATCGCGCCGGTCTCGATTTTATTGGCGGAACAATTGCAATTATCTCCGATTCCGTTTTTGATTGCCGAAGCGCTTGCCTCGAATATCGGCGGAACGGCGACGATGATCGGCGACCCGCCGAACATTCTGATCGGCATGAGCGCGGGACTGTCATTCAACGAATTTTTGATGCACTTAACGCCAGTGATTCTGATCGTTCTGGTGGTGTTCATGGCAACGCTCTGGTTGTTATTCGGCAAAGAATTTCACGTCTCCCGCGACTTGAAGGCAAAGATTATGGATTTGGATGCGGATCGCGCGTTGCGAGATCGCGGCTTGCTTGTCAAATCGCTGCTTATCCTGGCCGCCGTGATTACCGGATTTCTCACGCATAACGCCACCGGCATCGGCCCGGCCACAATTGCGTTCGGCGGCGCGGTGATTCTTTCGATTATCGCCAAACAAGAGCCGGAAGAGGTGTTCAAGCCGATGGAATGGAAAACGCTGTTCTTTTTTATCGGGCTGTTTATCATGGTGGCCGGGATCGTCAAACTCGGCGTGATTGAGATCGTCGCCGAGAAAGCGCTGCAACTCACGCACAGCAATTTAGCGATCACCTCGCTGCTCGTGCTCTGGCTCTCGGCGATTGTCTCCGCGGTGGTGGACAATATTCCGTACACCGCCACATTGATCCCGATGATTGGCGGGCAGGGCGGCCTGATTGAAAGCATTCATCTCGCGCATCCTGAAATCGCCGAGCAGACCATCAAATACGCCCTCTGGTGGGCGCTGTCACTGGGCGCGTGTTTGGGCGGCAACGCCACGCTGGTCGGCGCGTCGGCCAATGTCGTGGTCTCCAATATCGCGGCCAAAAGCGGCAAGCACATTTCATTTATGACGTTTACGAAATATGGCGTGATTATTGCGTTCGAATCCATGCTTATTAGCACGGCGTACCTCTGGATACGCTATTTGAGGTAATACAATTGCCTTCGAATAGATCGTCAATTGTACGTCGAAACTTCAGTTTCGACGTACAACGCAATATGATCTTTTTCGCCGCAATCGGTATTATACCAACACAATTTGGTCTTCTGTGAACTGTAAAAGGGAGAAATCACGTGCAACAGATCGTCAAACACATTGAATGGAAAGATGGCGTCTTGTCTGTTTTGAATCAAATCAAATTGCCCGCCGTAACGGAATATAACCCAAAAACCACAATTGAAGACGTTTTTCACGCAATTCGGGATATGGAACTGCGGGGTGCGCCGCTGATTGGGATCGCCGCCGGATATGGCATGTACATCGGCATCAAAGATTTGCCGGACATGCCGCATCGCGAGTTTATGATCAAGATGCGGCTGCAAGGAAAATATCTCGCGGAGTCGCGACCAACGGCTGTCAATCTCTTCTGGGCGATTGATCGGATGATCGCCAAAGCGGAGACGCTGCATGACAAATCCGCCGCTGAAAAGAAAGCGATCTTAGAGCAGGAAGCGATTCTGATTCACGAAGAAGATAAAACGATTAACCGGGGCATCGGCGAAAACCTTCTGACGCTGCTGAAAGACGGCATGACGATTTTAACTCACTGTAATGCCGGCATTTTAGCAACAGGTTACTACGGCACGGCAACCTCGCCGATCTATCTCGCCAAAGAGCGCGGCTGGAATGTAAAGGTGTATGCCGACGAAACCCGTCCGTATCTGCAAGGGGCGCGGTTAACCAGTTATGAATTACATACGTCCGGCATTGATGTGACGCTGATTTGCGATAACATGGCGGGCGTGGTGATGTCGCAGGGCAAGATTGATGCGGTTATCACCGGCACGGATCGTGTGGCCGCCAATGGCGATGTGGCGAACAAGATCGGCACCATGTCAGTCGCAATTTTGGCGAATTACTTCAAGATTCCGGTCTATATCGCCGCGCCGACGCCGACGATTGACATGAACACGCCGACCGGCAAAGATATTCCGATTGAAGAACGCGATTCGCGCGAAGTCACGCACTGGTACGGCCATCAAATCGCGCCGGAAGGCGTGAAGGTCTATAATCCGTCGTTCGACGTGACGCCGCATGAATTGATTGCGGCGATTGTGACGGAAAAAGGCGTCGTGAAGCCGCCATTCGACGTAAATCTGCGGAAACTCTTTTCGTGAGCGTTTGCGGATGTCGTAGGGGCGGGTTCAGAACCCGCCCCTACGTTCTTAACCTAACGCTTTGAGCGCGGCGTCATAATTCGGCTCTTGCGCGATTTCAGGCACTTGTTCCGTGTACTTCACAATGCCCTTTTCATTAATAATAACCACTGCCCGCGACAATAAGCCGGCCAGCGGCCCATCAACAATCCGCACACCGTAATCTTCGCCGAACTGCCGCTTGCGAAGTTCGCTGGCAGAAATCACGCTTTCCAGTCCTTCCGCTCCGCAGAATCGGCTGTGGGCAAACGGCAAATCTATGGAGACGCACAGCACGACGGTATCGTGTAATTTCTGGACTTCTTCGTTGAATCTGCGCACCGATGACGCGCATACGCCCGTATCAATGCTGGGGAAAATATTGAGCACGATTTTTTTTCCGGTAAAATCCTTTAACGACACGTCCGCTAAATCTGTTTTCGTCAGCGTAAAATCCGGAGCTTTGCTCCCAACCGCCGGTAATGTTCCATGTGTATGAATTTTATTCCCTTTTAACGTAATCTCTGCCATACTCCTACCTCCTGTAAGATGGGGATGTATCCGTATTCTGCTGATACGATTTCTGCTCAATGTAACGATGAAAAAATCCTGAGTGTCTATTGCTCTGGTTTTGCTATTCAGGAAGTCGGAAGCAAATGTCAATGGCAGGACGTAAAATATTTTTTATTTTTCTCTGACAAACAGCTTCTTTACGAGAGTTGACACAAAAAATCCCGTCCCGGCAGTTAAAATAATCATCGCGCCGGAGGTCAGATTCAAGGTGTACGAGAGGTAGAGGCCGATCAGCGTGAAGATCATTCCGAAGACCGACGACAAGATCATCATGTGATGCAGTTTATGCGTAAACTGGCGGCTGATTGCGGCGGGAATCGTCAGCAGCGCAATCACCATAATCAGTCCCACCACTCGCATCGTCAGCACGACAGTTAACGCCGTCAATCCTAATTGCAGCAAATAGAGCGGCTCGACCGGCAGCGATAGGACTTCACTGAATTCTTCGTCGAACGACAACGCAAGAAATTCCTGATAAAACAGATAGACAACAACCAGAATGACGATGTTCATGACCAGCATGGCGATCAGGCTGGACGTCGGCACCGCCAGAATGCTGCCGAAGAGATAACTCATGAGGTCGGCGGCGTAGCCCGGCGTCAGGTCTATGAAAATAATGCCAACCGCCATGCCTATCGCCCAGAACACGCCGATCAGCGTATCCGCCTGCTGACGGGTGCGGCGTTGAATCAGCCCCATAATGATCGCCGATGCCAGACTGAATGGAATGGCAATCAGAATCGGCTCGACGCGCAGGAAATAGCCTAACCCGATGCCGCCATACGCCGCGTGCGCGATGCCGCCGCTGATGGACACCGTTCGATTCACCACCACATACGACCCAATGATGCCGCAGGCCATGCTGACTAATATCCCGGCCAGGACGGCATTCCGCATAAATTCAAGCTGTAAAATCTCGAACATCGTGACTCCCTTTTATGTCTGATTGCGCCCTAATACGACCCGATGCTGCCACAGGTCATACCAACTAATACCAATTGCCTTTTGAAAGATCATATTCGACACCGGTCAATTTCACCAAAAGAGAAACGCCAGTCATCCGAACAATGACTGGCGTTTGATTAGGCAATACGCGTTTTGGGAAAACGTTCCTATCTTATGGTGTCTGACAAGTTAAACTTGCAGGAGTGGCAATATCTGCCGAACAACGCATGCGATTACTTTGATTTCCACATCTGTCATAGATATAGACGTAGAAGTACAGACCCGGCTGACTTGGATTCGGATTAAAGCAGAACTGATAGCTGATATGTCCGGTTTCCAATTGCGTATTATTGGTGTAGGTATAATCAAGCACCTGAACAACGCCAACCGGCTGTATCACTGAATAAAATCCTGGAGCAATCGGACTCCAAGAGGGATCCGTAATGAATAACGATAATCTGCCTGGCATAATTTGAGGCAAATAATTAGCAAAAGCAAACTGAATCGTGACTGGCGTTCCGCCTGTTCCACATGCTCCTGTCGTTCCCACTTGCATTAATGGCGCTTGAAGTCCCGTGATTCCTGCCGGATTCAATACAATCATAGGATTCCGCGGGAACGTATGCGTGATCGGGCTTCCACATTCAATACTCGTAGTACTCCCGCCCGGCTGAGACGTGTCCGGCGTTGTTGGGGTTGGCGTCGGCGTCGGCTTACCACCTGGCGTTTCTTCCTCCCACACGACTGTCGGCGTCGGGGTTGGCGTACGCACCAACGGCGTTTTCGTCGGGACAGCGCTGACTGCGCCACGTGACGGATTTTGATCTCTGCCGCCGCCAAGCGAGTCTCTCACCATATTTACACCGCCGTCTGCGCCTAATACCTTAAAATCGAGTCCTTCGCTTTCATCTTGCGAACATGCCAGCGAGACCGTCATCTCTGACGCTTTTACTCCGACTGTCAGTATCGAATTCAGTAATAATTTCAGCGTGGAATTCTCGTCTTGTTCCGCAACGCTGATTCCCTCAATATCAACATTTGCCACACCCTTGCGATTGAACAATTTCACGCTGTTCGCTGAGCCTTCTGTCGCGACTAACATCTGAAACGGCTCTGCCGATGATAATTCGAAACCATTGATGTCCGGGAGTTTGGCTATTTTGACTTGCGTTTTGGGAGCGCGTAACGTGAATTTCACGCCATCTTCGGCGATGCAGGAATCCGGCATCAACATCGAATCCGTCACCATATCGCCCTGTCCAGTCGCTTGCACTTGCGCTGTTCCGCGAATCAATCTCACAATTGTCACGTCTTTATTTTTCGAACGTTGCGCGACAAATGGCCAGGGAGAACCTTCAGGAAGCGCTGCGGCGACTTTCGCATACTCATCGGATATTTTGGTAATTTCCACTTCTCCGAGCCGCGTATCTACGCTGCCGTTATTGGTGCGAATGATTTGCACGGTTTGTCCTAACGTTTTGGCCGTTTGAACAGTAGAAACCGTTCCATTCTCCAACCGAAATTCAGCAGTTCTTGGCTGATTCTCTCGTGCGGATTGAAGACTTTCAACCTGCAACATCGAATTTTCTGCCAGTGTCAGCACTGTTCCATCATTCAGATTCAATTTTAACGACGAATCCGCGTTCGTGCGTAACTGATCGCCGGGATTGATGCTGATTTGCGGTGCAACGGGTTTCCACGCCTGCGAAAGAAGTTGCGCCTCTCCCTTGCCTTTTCCGGCATCTCGTTTTAACAAGATTTCCGCGCTTCCATTCACTTCTCCGATAGAGACAGCCACAATCCGACTGACTTGCTGCGCAACGGCAAACGTCCCGCTTCCGACAACAAGCAACAGACACAACATGCTCAGAAATAATGACCGTATAAGAGATTTATTATCTTTCATACATTTTCCCCTCCAATTCACTCATTTTTGATAAGCGCGCACTACGACGCGCCGCTGTGAACCAACATCGTATGATTGACTTACTGATTGACGACAAGTCGTAATGACCGCTCACTCGAACGAACGCGAGAGGCCAATCGTCTCAACGCGGCTTGACACTCGACATGTGATGGCATCAACTGAAGCGCTTTCTTGTAATAGGCAATAGCTTTTCCCGGTCGTCCCACCTGTTCCGATATTTCAGCGATCTTACGGAGTTCTTGAACGCTCTCTTCCCGTTTTCTTGCTTGAAAGAGCAATGTCAGGAGACGCTCTCGAATGTCGATCTGATTGGGTAGAAACACTAACACGTTTCGATATTGCGCGATGGCTTCGTCAAGTTGGCCAGCATTTGCAAGCTGCTCGGCAAAATGTTGGTATAACTGACTTGCCGCGTCGAATTCATTCAATCCGCAATATTCCTGCCCTAACGTAGAATGCGCCAAAATATTCAGCGGATCAATCGCTAATAACGACTCGCAAACATCAAACACAAAGGCCTGACCGTCTCCCAATCGGCCTCCGTCGCAATAATGCGCTTCGATTGCCTGCTGGTAAAACCTCTTCGCCTGTTCGATATCGGCGGCCTGAGCATACAGTTCCGCTAACTTTTTGACATATTCCGGAACCGCGCCGTATTTTTCAACTCGGCGCAAATACATACGAATCTGACGTCTTATCAAGAATTGTTTTATCATTATGTGACAAATGCGGAATGCGTTGTTCTCTAACTCTTCCAGAACCACAATCACAAATTTCCTCTCTTATTTAAGCCTTATTCCCTTGGTATCATATAATTATTGAAGTCGTCAAGAAATTTGTCACAGAACCTTTGATTATGGGAAAATAGTTCACCGCTGTTTTTACATAACTCCTAAAAACATAACAGGTTACCTTTACGGGCGCTTAGTCATTTTTTATGCGATGCAGATACTCTGTGGCTTGTTGATGTGTTGGATCGAGTTGCAATGCCTTTTGAAAGAACTTTTTGGCGTCATCAAGATTTCGATTCAATAAATAGGCAACGCCTAAGCGAAAATACGCTTCAGCCTGATCCGGCTGCATTTCGACAATTTTTCGATGAATGTTCAGCGCGTCTTCCGCCTGCTGTTGATAGAGATAAATCGCTCCTAAGCGATAATACGCTTCAACGAAATCAGGACAGAGCCCAATCGCTTTCCGATAAGATGCGATTTGTTGCTCGGAATACTCCTCTAACGCCTGCCCTTTCCTGACGTACTCCCTGGCAGTCGCGCAATTCTGCTCGTTTTTTTGAAAACGCGACCCTGCGGCTTTCAGTATAATCTGGCGATGTTCAGCGTCAACGGTCACTTGAAACCGATTCAGAAAGCTTAAACCTAATAAGCCATATACGGTGGAAGTCTCGTCGAATTCATGAATTGCTGCGGTTACATTCGAGGTTTTCAAGCTGCCGAGCCGTACACTTTGCAGAATGACTAACGGCGCGTTGATCTGTCCATTCGCGGTTTGCAGCGTCACATTCTCCTGGCGAGACGTGGGCTTCAGGAAGAGCGCATCGGCAATTTGCGGAGAAATAATCGTGTAGGACGCGCCGGTGTCTAAAATAAACGGCCTCGTAATCTGATCGTTAATCATGACATCAACAATAATCGCGCCATTCGAATGTTGATACGGAAGTACGGTTTCTCCTGAACTCGCGCTGACAAACGGAACAGGCTGGTTCGAATCAGCGCCAGGGTTACTGGTGGTATAGGTAATAGGCGATGATGGTGTGGAATCTTTCACGCCGCGCTCGCCAGAAGTGTACGGGAGCCAGCGATTATTGCGTTTGACTTCGACTGCCCCGGAGACATCGTCGCTGGGCGGATTGGTTGCATAATGGATTTTGCCATTCCTGTCGCTCCAGCGATAGATTTCTGCGCCAACCAGAGAAGGCGCTGACAGGCTGCAAAGCAGGCTTCCGAAGAATAATACACACACAAGCGTATAGTTCGAAAATGTCGTCATGGGAAATCAACTCCATTGGGTCATGTCTTCAGTGAAAAAACCGAGGTCTCATTCATAATAACGAGGAAATATCATTTGCTGTCAAGCGATAAGCATGGGAGTTTACAAATTTTTTCTTGTCATGGGATTGTTTTTCTTCGAATAGCCGCACACGTAAAAGTCTCCTGGCGACTTCGATGTAGAGCGTTACAAGGCGGCAGAACTGATCGAACGCGCTCTGCCTC
>CAZRSF010000088.1:0-24413 GCA_964602655.1 uncultured Candidatus Moduliflexus sp. | reverse complement strand
CTCGATATTTCGCAACGCGCCAACGGCGCGTATCATATTAGCCCAGGGCGCAGCCCTGGGAAGATGACAGGTTCGACAATCACGCCCTGAAGGGGCGTTTCATGAGGCGCTCTTTCAGAGCGTACCTGTCGGAACGTCCTCTTGCCCAGGGCTGTGCCCTGGGCTAATATGAACTGCGCCGTTGGCGCAGTTGAGAACTTCACAGCCCTGCCAAATAGGAGGGGAGTTTCCCCCTCTCCTTCGGAGAGGGGGCAGGGGGTGAGGTCGAACAAGGCTGTTACCGAATGAAATTTTTAATCTTCATCAGCCTGCCGCTGCATCTTATACCAATTGCCTTTGAATAGATCAGAAATTTCAGACTTCCGAGGTTTTGAAAACCTCGGAAGTCTCGACGCACCAAATATGATCTTTTTTAAGGCAATTGGTATTGCCTCGCCGAATAAAATTTTTCCATCCTTGCCAACACATAGAAACGTTCCTTTACATCATCGGTTGTCATATTTTTTTCGCGCGTGTCTGACAAGAGCCAATCTTGCCTCTTTGTTTTCAGAATGACCGAAACACCGAGAGATCGCCGGAAAAGCATTCTCTTCATATAAATAACCAACAACAACGAGGAAAAATTATGCAACGCATTCTTGTCAGTATATTGTTCGCGTTGGCTGTATTTACAGCCAATAACTCAATTCTGTGGGCTGATTTCAGCGATGAGGAGAGATCAGAGAAGACGCTTTCTCCCTACTTTTTTGTCAACAGCGATGATCCGTCAGTTGATCAACTGCCGCTCCTGCATACCTCCGCCGAGGTCAATATTGCGGGCGTCATCGCGGACGTCACCGTTACGCAATTGTATAAAAATGAAGGCAAACACGCGCTTGAAGCAGTCTATGTCTTCCCCGGCTCAACCCGCGCCGCAGTGTATGGCATGACCATGACAGTCGGCGAGCAGAAAATTTCCGCGCAAATTAAGGAAAAAGGGCAAGCGCGGCAGGAATATGAGCAGGCGAAACACGACGGCAAAACGGCATCGCTCCTTGAACAACAGCGCCCGAATGTGTTTCAAATGAATGTCGCCAACATCCTGCCGGGGGACGTCATTAAAGTCGAATTGCGCTATACTGAATTGCTTGCGCCGACCGATGGCGTGTACGAGTTCGTCTATCCGACGGTGGTCGGCCCGCGTTACGCGAATCACTCCCCCGATTCAGGCCAATCTGATAATTGGGTGACAAATCCGTACATGCCTTCCGAGGATCAGCCGCCCTATCTGTTCGATATCACGACTCATCTTTCAGCGGGTTTGCCGATTCAAGATGTCAGTTGCAATTCGCATCGCGTTTCAGTCGCCTACGATAGCAAAACGACGGCGACGATCACGCTGGCGGATGAAGAAATTCTCGAAACCATTCAAAAATTGCCGCCGCAGCATCTTAAACATCTTTCCGCCTCAGTAAAGGAATTGTATGGCAAGGATTTCGGCAATCTGCCCAAATTTTATCAGAAAATATTCCGCCTGACGAAAGCAAAACAAGAGCAGCGCGTCGTGAAACAGCGTAACGTGAAAGCGTTCGGCGGCGACCGGGACTATATTGTGAGATACCGCTTGAGCGGCCAGAAAATTGAATCCGGCATGCTCTTGTATGAAGGCGAAGACGAAAATTTCTTCCTGCTGATGGCGCAGCCGCCGCAGCGGGTGAAAAACGCAGAGATTCCGCCGCGCGAATATATTTTTGTGATGGATGCTTCCGGCTCAATGGAAGGGTTTCCGATTGAAACCGCCAAAACGGTCTTGCGTGATTTGATCGGCAACTTGCGCCCGTCCGATACGTTTAACGTGCTATTGTTTGCCAACTCATCCACCTTGCTGTCGGAACAATCGCTCCCGGCCACGTCGCGCAACCTCAAAAAAGCGATAGACATGATCGAGGAGAACAACGGCAGCGGCGGCACAGAGCTGCTCCCCGCGCTGCAACGCGCGTTGAATTTGCCGCGAGCCAAAGAAGGCACGGCGCGCACATGCGTCATTGTTACAGACGGCCTTGTCACAGTGGAAACGGAGGCGTTCGAACTCATTCGGAAGCATTTAGATGAAACTAACGTATTTGCATTCGGCATCGGGGAGGAAGTCAACCGGTTTCTCATCGAAGGAATCGCGCGAGTCGGGCAAGGCGAGCCATTTGTCGTGACAAACCCGGACGAAGCGCCATCGAAAGCGACTGCGTTCCGCGAGTATATCCAAACCCCCTTGCTCACGCAGATTCAGTGTGATTTTTCCGGTTTTGAGGCGTATGACATCGAGCCGGTCAGCGTGTCGGACATGCTGGCGGAACGCCCGGTGATCGTCTTCGGCAAATGGAAAGGCGCTCCGACCGGCACAGTAACCATATCGGGATATTCCGGCAAAGGACGCTATCGAGAGACCTTCGAAATGGCGCAGATTGAGCCGCAAGCGAGCCATGCCGCGCTTCGGTATCTCTGGGCGCGCAAACGGATCGAACTGTTGGGCGATTATAACCAATTAGACCAGAGCGACAGGCGGGTCAAAGCGATTACTCAATTAGGCTTGCAATATAACCTGCTGACCGAATACACCGCTTTTTTGGCGATTGACGAGGAAGTCCGGCGTCAAGACGCGACGCCGCCCCAAACGGTTAAGCAGCCGTTGCCAAAACCGAATACGAACTCAAAGAAATCAAAGGCAAGTAAAGAGAAACCAACGAAATCAAGGCCAAGCTCCTCGTATGACGACGTGCCTGTCAGCACGCCAGAGCCGGGAACGTTCGTCCTGCTTGGGCTTGGCGTCACGATGCTGATCGGCGGAATGCGCCTGCGAAAACGGAACACGCTGTCAAAATAGGCTTCTCGCTCTGTCAGGGGACAATCTCCCCTGACAGAATTACGCGCATACGCCAATCTTTTTTCGCGCCTCGCTCTTCTTTCCGCTTGACATTTTCTCGCCGTATCATCGCAGGATGCCTGTGATGCGTTCATCATGTTGTCCTGGATTCTATCATCTGTTTAAGGAGAAAATCGTATGAAACATGTTCGTGTATTGATGGTTGCCGCATTCGTTCTGTTGCTGGCATCGGCTGCGCCTGCTGCGGAAATCACGTTTAAATTCGCGCACATCGCGCCAGTGGTTCACGCCAATCAGCGAGCGGCGCTGCATTTCAAGGCGTATGTCGAATCGAAATCGCAGGGGCGCGTGGAGGTTTCCGTGCATCCTGCCGGGCAGTTGGGCGGCGAACGCGCCATGATCGAAGGCGTGCAGATGGGCACGATTGAAATGGGCTTTTTTACGGCGGCAGTCATGACGAATTTCATTCCGCAAATCGCCGTGACGAACATGCCGTTTATCTTTCCGGATCAGCAAACCGCGTATCGCGTCTTAGATAGCGAAATCGGCGACAAAATTCTCAGCTATTTCCCTGAAAAAGGGATGATTCCGCTCGGCTGGGGCGAAAACGGATTCCGGGATTTTTCCAACTCCAAGCTCCCGATTCATACGCCGGAAGACATGAAGGCGCTGAAAATGCGCTCGATTGAAAGCCCGTTGTTTCTCGATTCATACAAAGCGCTCGGCGTAGATGCCGTCGCAATCGCCTGGCCTGAGACATTTACCGCGTTGCAGCAAAAAGTCGTGGATGGCGCAGATTTGCCGTATAATACGATGGGATTAGCGAAATGGCTGGAAGTACAGAAATATGTCACGCTCTCCGGCTGGGTGTATGAGCCGATGCCGATTGTGGCGAATGCGGACTGGTTTAACGCGCTGCCCGCCGATATTCAGCAGATTATTCGCGATGGCGCGTACGAGATGCAGATGGTGAACCGAGCGATGAACGCGCAGGACCGCCTGTTGACCGATGCGGAAGCCAAAGCCAAAGGCGTGGAAGTCGTGTCGCTGACAGCGGAAGAACGTCAGGCGTTCCGCGACAAAGTCGCGCCCGTGTATGAAGCCTGGAAAGAAAAAATCGGCGCAGAGCTTGTGGACGCCGTGCTTCAGGCGACTCAGAAGTAATGCTTTTCCCTGCCAGGGTTCGGAACCCTGGCAGGGATGAATGCGAATCATCTTATTCGATGTCTCGCAAATGGCTGGCATCGCCCCACGTTGTTAACGTCCAGGCGTCATGTTCGAACGCAAAAATGTTGATGGCGGTATTTGCGCCTTGATAGCGCGACGGCGTGGAATACGGAATCCCTAACGTCAGCCGCAGCAAACCGCCGAGCAGCCCGCCATGCGTCACGATCAGAATGCGTTCGCCAGGATGCTGCCGGGCGATTTCCTCCAAACAGCCGATCCCGTTCGCGTAAAACTCCCGCAAGCTCATGCCGTCCGGCATAGCGTAGTCGGGATCGTAGCGATGAAATTTTGCCCACGCTTCCGGGAATTCCGTTTCGAGTTCCGTTCTGGTTTTCCCCTCGAATACGCCGAAATTCCGTTCGCGTAAGCCTTGACGCAGGATAATAGGCTGGCGTTTACGTTGCGCGACGCATTCCGCCGTCTGCGCCGCGCGTTTCAGGTCGCTGCTGTAAATCGCTGCCAATGGCTCATCCTGCAAGCGTTCCGCCAACGCTTCCGCCTGCCGGACGCCAATCGGATGCAAGTCGGTATCTTGCTGCCCTTGCAGCCGTCCTTCGAGATTCCAGGCGGTTTTGCCATGCCGCACGATAATCAATTCGGTTGTCGTCTGTTTGTTCATATTCAAGAAGAACTCCGAGGTCTTGAAGACCTCGGAGTTCTAAGATTTATGATCCTTTTTACCACAATTGATATTATACCAATTGCCTTCGAATAGATCGTCAATTGTACGTCGAAACTGTAGTTTCGACATACACCGCGAAGATGATCTTTCAAAAGGCAATTGGTGTTACTTAAAAACCCTGACAGGGCTGCGCTGCATTTACATCTTCTCTCGCCCATCTAACAGGCGCAATTGCGTTTCAAGGCGGCGCAGATCGTTTTCTACGCCGGTCAATTCGGTTTCGACGGCGTACCGTGCGGCGGATTTGGCGGCATGGACGAGCGACCGGATATGCAAAATCATCTCTTCGGCGTGTTGCTGGCGATCCTGTCCGATCCCATCTTTGGCAGCCTCAAGCATCATTTCGAGCGGATGCCGCGCGCCGCCGCTTGCGCCGAATTTGCAGGCGGCGTCAATCAAATGCGGCACGAAATAGGCCGGGGCTTGTTCGATCAATATCTGCTTTTTCAAACCATCTTCTAATGCGGCATTGATTAAAAAGGCTGATCGCCCGGTTTGCTGGCTGATTGCCGGATGCGTGGTCAAAAAGTCGGTCAGTTCGCGCCGGAAATCGTCCGGCAGTTCGAGGCTGCCGATGTTTTCACGCGCTTCATCTCGCTTGTTCTCTAACTTGTTCACTAAGATGTTCTCTAAGATGGGGCGTTTCTGCCGCAAATCGGCGATCATCCGCCGTAAATCGTCCGGCAGTTCGAGGCTGAGGATGTCCTCACGCACTTCGGATAGTTTGCGCTCTAATATGCGGCGTTTCTGCTGCAAGTCAGCAATCTGCCGCCGCAACTCGTCGCGGTTCCGTTCTTCCGCCGCTTCAATGCCGTTCAGGAGTTCGGTGACGTTATAGCGCTTGCGCAGCTTGCCGACCGTATATTCCGTCATTTTCATCTGCTCGCAGCCGAGCAATTCCTCGTATTCGATGGCGATGTCGGGATGATCCGGCAGCGGCACCATCTCGTTCACGTCCAGCGTTTCGAACGTGGCGTGCAGGTCGCGCAAGGTTTTACGTAGCACGGCGAAATAGTCGCGCTTGCGCTCGCCGCTGACCGCCATCGCAATCGCGCGGGCTTCATGGTCAACGCGGACGACGGCAGTGGCGCGGAACGCCGGATCCCGCAGCACGACGCCGGTGCGCCAGCGCAGATCGTCGAGAATGTCGCGGTGCATTTTGACGATGAAACGCGGCATCACGGAGCGGGGCAGAAAATCGTATTCGAAACGGAAACGGAGCGCGGCGGCGTCATCGAAGGGGAAATCCGGCTCGTCTTTGCTCAATAAATCCGGCACAAGCAGCGTGTCGTCGTTGACCTGATAACACAACTCGAATTTTTTCATCAATTCGAGCAGATAGTCGTGCTTGCGGCGCGGATAGCGCTGGCAATCGAGAAGGTCGCAGAGCGCGGCATGGCGCAGCAGGCCGTTGTCGGCGGCCAATTGCGGCGCGTTGATAATCGCGTACACGCCTTCGGTAGCCCAGCGCGGATTGATGACGTTGGTTTCCTTGAGAATCGGGTCGTGGAAATGGAGCGCGATCCCAAGATCATGCAGAAAATCGGCAAGGACGGTCTGGCTCTGCTCGTCGGCAATCTGCGCCGCTTCGCACATCTGCACGTATTGCTCGTAGGCGATGAACGGCGATTTCAATTCCTCTAACTGCGTTTTGACGCCGAACCATGCGTCGCCCCAGCGCGTGGCAAGATGCTCCACCTGCGCGAAATGGCCGCGCAAATCGCGCCGGAAGTCGCCGATGCCCGCGCCGGTTTTGCAGGAGACGCGGTAAAAGCCTTTGATATTCGGGTATTTGCGCAGCAAATCTTTGCGGTTTTCGTCGAAACCGGGGTTCTCGTCAATTTTGTTGATGACGATCACGACCGGCGACGCGCCGCCGAAGGTGGCGATATGCTTGAGCCAGTATTCGGTTTTTTCCTCTTTGCGGCCATCTAACACGAGAATATAGAGACTCCGTTTCGAGAGGAAAAACTGGTGCGTGGCGTGCATAATCTCCTGTCCGCCGAAATCCCAGAGATGCACGTTAATCTGCGTCTCTTCCATGTTCCAATCGCGGATCAGAATGCCATGCGTCTGGCTTTCATGCGGATCGAACGTTTCGCCGAACAACCGCTTAACCAACGACGTTTTGCCTGCGCCGCCATCGCCGACGAGGAGCGCTTTGACTTCGTTCAATGGCCGTCCGTCTTCATTGGCGTCGAACCAGGCCAATATCGCGGCGTTCCCCTGTTTGACGATTTCCAATGGCGGACGTTCCAATGGGTTATTATCAAGGTCAATAATTGAGAGCGTTTTGGCTAAGGCGCGAGGCAGGACGCTAATCTTGCAATATCCAGCTTCAAGCACGTCAAGTTGCGTCATCCCGGCGAGCGGCATCAGATCGCAGACCTGCGTGTCTCTGACATCAAGATCTTCCAGGTGCGTCAGCCCGGCGAGCGGCATCAGATCGCAGATCTGCGTAAATCCGATATCAAGCCTTCGTAGGTGCGTCAACCCGGCGAGCGGCGTCAGATCGCTGACTTCTGTGCCGTTGACACAAAGCTCTTGCAATTGCGTGAGCGCGGCGAGCGGCGTCAGGTCGCTGACTCCTGTGCTGTTGACATGAAGCTCTTGCAATTGCGTGAGCGCGGCAAGTGGCGTCAGATCGCTGATGTTCGTTCTATCAAGAAAAACGCCGATCACCTGTCCGGCGGCATTCGAGGCATAGCCCGGCTTACTCTCCCTATATTTGAAACCAATCGTGTCGAGCCGCGTTTGCAGTTCTTTGCCCTTATAACGCTGTATCGCTTCGATGTATTCCGCAAATTGTGGGTGTTCGCGAAAAGGTATTCCCTCTTTTTCGAGTTCGGCGCGAATCTGTTGCAAACAGACTTGTTCGGCGGCGGTCATGGTGTTGAACTACAAGGATGTGTGTAAGAAAGGATGATGCGCGGAATATCCTTGCTTACCCGCATCCTTGTCGTTTTAAGAAAAATCCAGAAGCTGTCAGACACCTCAAAGGTGTCTGACAGCTAATCAGCCAACGGCAAAAACAGACCTCACAGGTTTTTAAAACCTGTGAGGTCTTATCAAATCTATAATTCAATTTTTACCGGAAACGCGGGCGCAAGCGCAGAATTCGGCATTTTACCGGCGGGGCTGTAAAACGTCATCGTGCCGTTTTCGGCGCAATGCCAGACTTCCAACGCGCCCGCGTCGAAATAGAGCTTGCTTTTGCCGCGAATTTCCCGCTGCGTGTTGCTGTATGACACCACTTCCACGCAGATTTCCGGCGCAATCGAACATTCGACTTCATGCTTGATTCGCGCAATCCGCTCGTTCGATGCCCAGGCCACGTCAGCGACTTTCGTGCCTTGTGGTGTGGCAATCGCGCATTCGACAAGCGCTTCTCCGTCTTTTAGCATGGCGTTCAATATACGCAAAATCCTTCCTTGAAAAATCGAATGCGAAACTTTCACCGGACTCATGATAATCGCTCCTTGTTTGTTTGACTCTATTTTGAAGGGCAAATTCTGCAACGCGGGATGCTCACAAATTTCTTGCCATAACATACAAATCATCTCCCTTGTTTATTTCTTGTTCTTAATAGGTGTCAGACACTTTGGAAGTGTCTGACACCTGTTCTGTTTTTTCTATTTCCACCACGATTTTCGGCTTGACAAGAAAAAAAACGCGCTAATCTCATTTCTTGATATTGAGTTGACGAATGCTTTCAATGTTGTTCATTCCGCTGCTTGTCGCGCTTCTGCCATGACAAGATTTTTGTGCGTTTTTGACTCGAAACGATTGCTTCTCGCTCATTCATGATGTAAAAATATGTGTAATCATCATGTGCTGGAGGCAACACGCGCCATTACCGCTACGCGGTAGCGATGTGGATGGATCAGCATTTTACAATACCGCAAGCCTTACGGGCGAAACAGTTACCAGGAGGTAATGATCGCATGTCAACAATACAAGTTTTTGATTGCGAACAAATAACAATGTGGTATTATCCAGAAAAGAAAATAATTCACCATCAGATACATAAATATACGTATGGGCAAGTGTATCGCGATGCGTTCATGGCTGGCCTGGAAACCATGAAAAAATATGGCGCGTGTAAATGGTTATCCGATGATCGAAACAACCCTGTGCTTGACCCGGAAGATCGAAAATGGAGTCAGGAGGTCTGGCATCCGTTAGTCATGCAAGCCGGCTGGAAATATTGGGCGATTGTTCAACCTGACCGAGTGATCGCCAGGACAAGAATGGAACGGCTTGCTGAGATGCTCGCTTTCTCCGGGCTGACAGCTCAAATTTTTAGCAGCGTGGATGAGGCGATGGCGTGGTTAGAGCAACAATAAAAACTTTATCGGCATGAACACAACAACATTGATGACGACCGACTACGCCACCACTCGCGAACATCTTGAAGAGATTTTGACGCATCTGCCGCTGCTGCCGGGCGTGTATCTGATGAAAAACACGCAGGGCGCGATTCTGTATGTCGGCAAGGCGAAACGCCTGAAGAACCGCGTCCGCTCGTATTTCCGCTCGTCGGGGCTGCCGTCGGCGCGGATCGCTTCGATGGTGACGCAGATCGCGGACATCGAGCATATCGTCACGGATTCGGAGCTTGAGGCGCTGATTCTCGAATCCACGCTGATCAAAAAGCATCTGCCGCCGTACAACGTTCTGTTGAAAGATGATAAAAATTTCCCGTATATTAAGTTGACAATTCAGGATGAATTCCCGAGAATTACGACCACGCGGAAGATTCAGCGGGACGGCGCGTTATATTTCGGGCCGTATGTGAATGTCGGCGCGTTGAATACGACACTGGGAATGCTGAAACGCTTTTTTCCGCTGCGCTTATGCGGCGGCACGGTTAAATACGGCAGTAAGCCGCGCCCCTGTTTCGAATACGAAATTCATCGCTGCCTCGGCCCCTGCGCGGGGAAATGTACACGGGAAGAATACGCTGAGATGGTGGAACAGGCGAAACTCTTTCTGCAAGGCAAAAAAGACGACCTGATGCGGGAACTTCGCAGCCGCATGGAACGTCATGCCGACGCGCTGATGTTCGAGCAGGCCGCGAAACTGCGGGATGAAATCGAGGCGATTGCCCGCATCATGGAGCGCCAGAATATCATCTCCACCGGCCTTGAAAATCAGGACGTGATCGCCTCGGCACGGCGCGGCGCGTTGCTGAATGTGCAGTTGTTTTTCATCCGCAACGGCATCATGATGGGGCGGCAGGCGTTTCAATTTTCAGAATTGACGCAGGGCGACCGATTAGAGGAGTTAGACGAACGCGAGGTGCTGCGTTCAGTAGTGGAGCAGTATTATCTGAAAAACGTGCTGATTCCCGATGAAGTCCTGCTGCAAGAGCCGATTCCGAATCAGAAGATGATTGAAGAATGGCTGACCGACCGCAAAGGCAAAAAGGTTTCGCTGCTTGTGCCGCAGCGGGGGCATAAAAAGCAGGTGATTCTGATGGCACGGCAAAATGCCGAAAACGCCCTTGAAAAGCTTGAAACCGAAGACGTGAAAGCGGCGGTCGCGCTGAAACTGCTGGAAGAATTGCAAGAGCAATTCCAATTTGCCACGCTGCCGCGCCGGATCGAATGTTTCGACATTTCCAACATTCAGGGCGCGATGGCGGTCGCCTCGATGGTGGTCTGCATTGACGGCCAGATGCAGCCGAAAGCATACAAACGCTTTCGCATCAAAACCATCGAAGGGAGCGACGATTTCGGCATGATGCAGGAAGTCATCACGCGGCGCTATTCGCGAGTCAAAAACGAAAACTTGCCGATGCCGGATGTCATTATGGTGGACGGCGGCAAAGGGCAGTTGCACGCGGCGAAATACGCGCTGGCGCTGATTGATGTGGAGGCGCAGCATGTGATCGGCATTGCCAAAGCGCACGGGATGCGCGGCTCAGAGCGGGACATCGAGCGGATTTTCACGCAGATCAACGGCGACGGCGTGGTGCTGGATACGTCGCGCAAAAGCGCCCAATTGCTGATGCGCATCCGCGACGAAGCGCATCGTTTCGCGATTACGTATCATCGCGAACTGCGCAAAAAAGCGAATCTGCGCTCGATGATCGAAGATATTCCCGGCATCGGCCAGAAACGCCGAAAACAGTTGTTGACGCATTTCGGCAGCCTGAAAAAATTGAAAGACGCCACCGTCGAAGAAATCGCGTCAGTTCCGACGATTAACCGCGATCTTGCGGAAACGGTCTATACCTTTTTGCATTCAGCGGAACAAGATCAAAACGATTCCAGAGGTTAAAACCTCTGTCTGTATTCCGTCGCCCTTTCAGGGCGAATACATTGATGTCCCGGAGGGACGCACGCGAATAGCCCGCCGATTTATCGGCGGGGAAGGGAGAAAAATTATGGCATTCAATGATAACACGCAGATGCAACAGGATTTGGATTTGATCGAAACCAATATAAAGCTCTTGGAAAAACAGTACGAAGATTTTTTCGTCGGCGCGATTGCGCGGGAACCGAAACCGCTGTTGTCACAGACTGAGGCGCTTGTCAGAAAATGGTGGGGCAAGCCGATTACGAATACGCAACTGAAGTTTCGTATTCAAAATTTAGTGCAGCGCTTCAATTCGTACAAAGAAAAATGGACGCGGCAGATGATCGCGAAAGCCAAGGCGGAAAAAGAAGATATCGAATAAGTGATGTGACGCAGCGTCTCCGCGATTCCCCTTCGGGGAGAGCAAGGCTGTTACGTTCTATAAAAAGGATGGCCTGTGTTCCCTTCGACAAGCTCAGGGAACGGACGGCGCCGTTCCCTGAGCTTGTCGAAGGGAACGTTTCGAATAGAACGTAACAGCTCTCATCTCATCAGGCTTCGCATAGAGCGGAATCGCCTACGGTTTCCGTTTCTTCAGGCTGAGTTCTGGTAATCATATAGATCGCTGCCAGCATGACCCCGGAACTGACCCACCGAATCGGGCTGAGAATGTGGCCGTTGAACAGAAAATCGAATAGAATGCTGGATACGACGAAGCAGAGTTCGCACATGGTCGAGACATTCGCCGTGATGTGCCGCAACCCGTAGTAATAGAGCAGGATCGCGCCGCTGCCGGTCGTCGCGCCGATCAGCGCGAAAAACGCCCAGTTTGTCGGCGTGGTCTGGGTGAATTGGTTCATTTTGCCGTTGACCAGGACGATGACCAACGTAATCAGCGCGGTTAAGCCATAGCGGAAGAAGAGCGCAGTCTGGAACGGCACTTTGTTCAGGACGCGCTTGCCGAAAACCGTCGCGCTGCCGAACGAAAACGCGGCGAGAACGGCATACAGAGCGGCAGGCAGCATCTTGCCGCCGAGCGCCAATTCAGGCCGATTGAATTCGAAGGTCAAGAAATAACTCGCGCCGAGCGCCACTGCTGCCCAGAATATGAAGTTTTTCCCAAAGCGTTCTTTGAGCAGGAATCTTGCCAGCAGCACCGCAAACACCGGCTGCAATTTCTGCAGCAGCGCAACCACTGTCAACGCCTTGAATTCCACGAGAAACAGCGCTTTGACAATCGCCAGCGTTCCTAATGCGCCGCCGAACAGGGCGATCAAGAAAAAATAGATGACATCTGACGGACTCAGAGTTTTTACGCGTTTATATTCCCCGAATAAGATCAGATTCATCGCGAGAAACGGCAGGGCGTGGAGCATAAAGACCACGTAACTGACATCCAAATTGAATAAACGCGGCGTCAACACCACGCCGTCAAAACCCCACATTGCCGCTGCGATACTCACGAATAATGCGCCTAACGTTGTTTTTTTCAACATACGATATCTTTCATGATATGAACCGCAGTCCAATAGCCCTGCCAGGGTTCGAAACCCTGGCAGGGTTTGATGCCGCGTTCACGCATGACTCCTTTGTGAAGAAAACGGAAGCAAATAAAAAAAGCCCCGTAAATAGACTACGGGGCTTTTTTGTGGGAATAGCCGCATCAATACACAATAAACAGCCTCTTTATCCCATCCAGACTGTAACTGTCGGTTTCGGAATCACACCGAATCAGCCGAATGTGTCGGCTCGCGGACTGTACCGCCGGTCAGGAATTTCACCTTGCCCCTAAAGAGTACTGAATTGACACACAATTTAAAGAACTGAATTCACTTATCCCAATAAGTACGGCTAAAAATCTTGTCAAGGAAATTTTTTTTGTTTTTAGAGCAGGTTGGTAATTCGGGACTGCCATTTTCATCATTCTTGCGATTGTTTGAACAATTTCCGGATCTCTGCCACCATGTAAAACGAACCGGTGACGAAAATCGGTTTGCGTCCTTCCGCCAGCGTTTGCGCCAATCGTAGGGCATTCGCCGGGTGAATTTCCAGGTGAACGTCTGGATGCTGCCGCTGAAACACATGAAAGACCTCTTCCGGCTCGCTCTGTTTGAATGATCCGGGCGTGGAAATGATCACCTCGCGAAAGGCAGGCGACAGCAGCCGCGCCATTTCCGCATAGTTTTTGCCATGCACTGCGCCGAAAATCAGGATCGCTTCGCCGGGGAACATCTGCTGAAACGCTTCCAGCGCTCGCCGGATCGCTAAGGGTGTATGCGCGGCATCCAATACAATAGGCGGCGCGGCGGAGATCAATTCCATGCGTCCCGGCAAGAACGCCTCGGAAAGCCCTTTCGCGGTGATTTCCATTGAGATATTCGGGAAGATGTGTCGAATAACCAACGCGGCCAACGCCGCGTTTTCCGCCTGAAATTGACCTGATAGCCGCAGCGGAACTGTGTGCGGCGTCATGCCGTCGAACGCGAAAGTTACGGATGTGCCGTCTCGGCTTGTTTGCGAGGCAAAAGCCGTCAACTCTTCGTCCAAAAAGCGAATCGTTGCCTGCCGCAAAACGCTCTCCGCCCGAAACACCGCCTTGACTTCCGGCGGCTGCAAGCCACAAAACGCCGGAACACCCGGCTTGATGATTCCGGCTTTGTCTTTCGCGATTTTTTCCAATGTATCGCCGAGAATTTCGGTATGATCGTAATCAATCGGCGTCAACACCGACGCAATCGGCTCAATGACGTTCGTCACGTCGCACCGACCGCCGATACCGGTTTCGATGACTGCAATCTGGCAGTCGGTTTCGCGGAAATAGCAAAACGCAAGCAGCGTCACTAACTCGAACGGCGTAATGTCGAAACCGCCGGGGAGCGCATCCGGTTCAAGTTCAGCCAACATGGTTTCGATGTTTGTGATTATTTCCATCAGGCGATTCGAGTCGCGCAGCGGCATAGACGCGGAAATGCGTTCCGCCGGGTCGGAAACATGCGGCGAGGTGTACAGCCCGACGCGGAATCCGGCGGCCTTCAGAATCGAAGCGAGAAAGGTCGCAGTCGAGCCTTTGCCTTTGGTTCCGGCAATATGAATCGTCTGATACGACCGGTCAGGATGGCCGAACCGTTCGAGAAACATCCGCATCCGCGAGACGCGAAATGTGCGTTCTACCGGCGTCATTTTGTGCGTGGCCGGGGGTTTCAATGTCAAAATGTATTCGAACGCTTGCGCTAATGATAAAATCGTCTGCATGTCTGCCGCCTCCTTGAATTCAGTGTATTCGCGAAAGATTCAAATCCGGCCTTTCGTGTCAAGCGGAAAATCTCGCAAAAAGATTGGCAGATCGGATTTCTCGCTTCAGAGAACGCCTGTAGATTACCGGTCAGATTTTGCATTCTCGCAGTGGGTTTTAGCAATAAGCTGTCAGACACCTTAAAGGTGTCTGACAGCTTGTTCCTGACCATAACGTTTAGTGTTCGGCAGGAAGGGCGGCGCAGGCAGGTTCGCGACGAGGATGCGGCGTTCTGGTAATCAAGCCGATACCGAGCAGAACGCAGAGACAGCCGAGCAGATGGGCGTAGGAAATCGGCTCGCGCAGCAGCAGCGCCGAGAGCGCAAGGGCGCTGAGCGGCATGACGCCCGTAAAGACGGCGGCGCGGCTCGCTTCGACTTGCGCCAACCCTGAAAACCAGAATAGAAACGCCACGACCGTCACAATCACGCCGGAATAGCCGATGGCTGCCCAATCCGCAAGCGTCAACGCCGTAAAATCGAACTGCGCCGCTTCATACAGACCGAGCGGCAGAAACAGCAACAGGCCGAACAGACTCATCCAGGTGGCGATACAGAGCGGCGAGATCGTTTTGCTCAGCATTTTCCCAAAGATGCTGAAGAGCGCTTCCCCTACAACTGCGCCGAAAATCAGCAGATTTCCCGCAAACGGCATGATCCCGCGTTCAATATTCGACGCGCCGCCGAAGACGTTGACGAACAAAATTCCGCAGACCGTCAACGCGATTCCGGCGTACACGTTGCGCGTCGCTCGCTCCTTCAGCCAGATGACCGAAATCAGCCCCAATACCGCCGGAGACGCGCTGGTGATAATGCCGCCTTCCGCCGCGCTGGTGAGGCGCAAGCCGAACAGCAGGAAAACCGTAAACAGAAAGACGCCGCAGAATGCTTGCAGAAACAGAATGCCCCAATCGTTGCGAAGAATGCCGCGTCGCAAGCTGTGTTCCCGAACGTAGAGCAACGGCAACAGAATCGCAGAGGCAATCGCGAAACGTAATGCTCCGGCAAGAAATACCGGAAAATGAGCGGTGATCATTTTTCCGACAACCACCGAACTGCCGACAATCGCCATCGCAGACGATAAATCGAGATAGGCGCGAAGATGTTTCATAGATGTTGTTAGACAGGATGAACATGATAAACATAGTATTCCCGTTCGACGTGTCAACCCTGCCTGATATTCCGAAAGATGTTAACGAGACGGATTCAACGACGGGGATAATATACGTGGAAATGGCAGGGCTGTCTTGTACATTCTTGCGGTTGTCGAACCGATTGTAATCTTTTTCATTTGATTTTTTCTTCTTGACGAGTTGATTCGATTGTGCCACGCTATATTCACATTCACCGGGAACGCCTGAATTTACGAATGGCTTCAAGTTATCTCCGATTTTTGCCGTCTTCACTCTCGCATCATTTCGAATCAAAAAAAATACCCCGAAAGGCTTGATTTTGCCTTTCATTCGTAAAATATTCTATTTTTATCATAATCATTCTTGACAAATTTATAAACTTGTCGCATCGTATAGTCAATTGATAACAGCATACAGGGAACAACGCCGAGCGCAGGTGGGTGAGAGCAATCACGCAATGTGAACATAACGCCTCAACTGGTTGTTGTTCCCGAAGAAGTTTGTAGGTCGAAACTGCGTTTCGACGCCGACGAAACGCAGTTTCGTCGTACATCAGAGAAGGAGGCAGATATGCGCAAAGCATCATCGTTTTCAATCCAACCGAATCAAACGTCTGTCGCGGATTTCTGCCGATTAGTGGAACAATACAGTCAACAGACGGCGAATCCGCATATTTTGGCGGATTTATGCGAAACGCAGGCTGAGGCGTTGCGGATTACGCGGCAGGACGCTTCTGTGGATACGGTAGATTTGCTGCTGAATACGATGTTGAATAGTCTCTGGAATCTGGCAGAAGCGCAACAGCAGCGCCGCTGGACGTTCCGCGTCAAAACAGCGATGGCGCGGTTATTGCCGTCGCCAAAGGCGCGTCCGGCAGCGCCGCAAAGCATCGCGCATGCGGCTTAAACGCCGCGGATCGCTTGACGATATTCGCCGGGCGTCATGCCGACGATGCGTTTGAAATGGCGATGAAAATGACTTTGATCCACAAAACCAAGTTCGTAGGCCACCTCAGTCAAACTCCAACCTTGCGACAGAAGCTCTTTCGCGCGAATAATGCGGCGCTGAATCAGATAGACATGCGGCGGCAGGCCGGTCTCCTGCTGAAACACGCGGGTAAGATGGAATGGGCTGAGAAACGCGGCATTCGAGAGATCGTTCAGCGTGATTTCCTCAGTATAATGGGCGTCAATCCAGGCTTTGGTGCGGCGGATGGCCTGCGGCTCCGCGCCGATGCGACGCGGCTGCGGATGACTGTCGGCATGGCGGAGAATCAACTGTCCGAACGTCAATAACAGCCGCGTTTCTAATTCTAACGGCACAAGTTGCCCTGATTCGCAGGCGGAGTGAAGGTCACGCAATTCAGACGCTAATGCCGGATCATGCAGGACGCCGGAGGCAAAAAATGGAATATCGGCAGGAGCGCCATGAATTTCGGAAGCGATCCGCTGCATGACGTCAGTGTCAGAGTAAAACATGCGATACGTCCAGCCGGTTTCACACAGCGCGTGCCCAGTATGCGGTTCGCCGGGATTGGCGAGGTTGATGCTGCCCTGCGGCGCGATCACGCGCTCGCCGCGATAATCGAACCCTAACGCGCCTTCTTCGATCACGCCAACCGGAAAATCTTCGTGCGTATGGCGGCTGAAATGCTGGCGCACGTATCGCGCCCGCAGCAGCGTGATCTCGCCGAAATTCGTGATGATGCGCCGCAAGATCGGCGCGTCGTCTTTGATCATTTCGGCGTCCCGAACGAGTAATGAATCACATTTTTCGGACAATGATCCACGCATTCCCTCTTTACGTTTTTTTAGGTTTATACGGCAATTTCTCTTGTATGATCGCTTGATCAAGCTGCTCAAACTCTGGGTCTTTATGCAGCAAAACAGCAGCTTTCTGCCTGGCTAATCCAGCAATACAACAATCCGCAAATGAAAGCGAATGCATGGCTTTGATTTCTCCGATCACTGTCAGTAAGTCGTCTTGAACGGGTTCTTGACTCAACGGCAAGTCTTTAAGTAATTGCAGTCGTTCGTATGCAATCATGTTTCCCTGTTCCCGCAAAGAAATATAAAAGACCTCAATCGCGCTGACAACAGAAATATACAACGTATGTTGTCCATCAATCGCCTCCAAAAGTATCCGTTCTACCGTTGTCACACCGTCTTCATTTTCAATATATGCCAATAACGCAGAGGTATCGAAGACATAAGCGCTCATAGGTTTTTCTCCTGTTCCCGATCTTGGAATAAGACCGTTAAGAGATTTCCATTTCCTGAACCGCGAAGTTTTCGCATCGCTTCGAGGGCGCGTTTCCTTTGCAAAATAGCCATTGCCGACCGCTCATCTTCGAATGTGACGGTCAAACGAGTCTCGACTGGTAACTGAACACATCTGAGGAGCGTTTGAAACTCTGATAATGTAATATGCGTTAATGTACTCATCTCATTTCTCCTTTTTGTTCTTATCACGTCGTTGTTTGGCAGCGTTATTGGCCTCAATATAATGCACCAGTATTTTACGTAGGTTAGAATGAGGGGGTTCCTTTGAAACAGATTCTTCCAAATTTCTTTGAGAGAGTATCTCTACCAATTTGTTTCGTTGACTTTCATTTAACTTATTATAGAGGATTCTCCAATCAAGAGCTTCATTATTTTTGAATGTCAAGAAAAATGTCGTCAGATTCGAACTGTGAAAATTTTGCCGGGTATTCGCGTCATCTGCGCAAAATTTTCACAGATCATGCGACGAAAGCGTCTCTCCGGCACATCTGATTTTACCAGATGTTTGGCCTTCAACAAGGAGAATCAGGCTTAACAGGCGCTTGCGATATTCATGTTGGCATGACCTGTGCTTATATAAAAGAATGTCGTGACAGACACGAAACGAATCACAAAAACATAAAAAGACATTTATGGCATTATCAGGGATGGCGGCGAGGAGAACACGCCGCGCATCTCGTCATAATGCGCACACAGGAGCATAACGATATGAAAAAATTATTGACAATCGGATTGGTTGCAGCAATGGCGTTAACCATCGGCATGGCGTTCGCGCAGGATTCCACCACAACGACTGACGCCGCCAAACAAACGCCGACAACCGCCCCTCAGTATGGCATGGGGATGCGCGGCGGCATGATGCGTCAGGGCGGCGGACGCGGAGGCATGATGCATCAGGGCGGACGCGGCGGGATGATGATGCGCGGCGGCAAAGGGCAGCAGCAAAATTGCCCGTGCCTTGCAAATGGAGCGGATGGGAAGGCGGCAGAGTTGATTACCGAAGACAAGGCCAAAGAAGCGGCGCAGACCTACATTGACAAATATCTGAGCGGCTACGCCATTGAAAAAGTGGAAAAGGATGACCGACGCCCGATGTATTTCGTCACCATCAAAGGCGCAAACGATGTGCAGCAAACGATGGCGATTCAGGGCTTCTCCGGTCAGGTCATGCATGTGTTCCCGGTCACGGAATAACCACAAGAAGCTGTCAGACACGTTAAACGTGTCTGACAGCTACACAACATTTATCTTCTTGTTCTTCAGAGGAAAATTTCTATGAAACCCACATACTCTTTTCTTGTATTGCTTATCACCGCCATCAGCCTGATTGCAGGCGGATGCAGCAACGACTCTTCATCGCCGTCTGCTCCGGCGACACTCTCTTCCGGGAATGGTCAAATGGAAGGGCAGCTTGTCGCCGACGCCGGCACGCAGTTCAGTAATGCCTTTCTTGCTGCGCAAACCGCGACGTCAAGCTCGGTCTATCCGTTGAGCGGCGTCACCGTCGAGCTTCTGCAAAACGGAGCGGTGGTTGCGACGACTGTCACCGACGAATACGGACGTTTTCACTTCCTCGATCTTCCGGCTGGCGAATATGCCGTCCGCGCTGTTGCGTCGGACGGCACAGTCATTCATCAGCATGTCTCTGTCACGCCGAATCAGACCGTCGCCGTGTACGGACGCGTGATGTCCGGCGAGTGCCTCTGGTCGGAAGAATCAGGTTCGCGTTGGAACGAAATGCCGCAAGGAAATCATTGGGGCGATGGCTTTCAGGGCGCAGCCCCCGGCTCAGGTTACTGGCATGACGGCCAGACATGGTGCGACCCGCAAGGCAGCGGACCGCATGGACAGCAACGGTAGCAAAAGATTATCCCCTCTTTTACCCCTGTCAGGGTTTAAAACCCTGACAGGGGTGATTCTATTTGAAGATATGAACCTTCGCTTGCCACACTCAATACGCCGAACACCCCGTTCATTTCCCCTGCTTGCAGTGCTTGCAGCGGGATGCACGCTGCTGCTGCTCTTAGCGATTTATACCTCGCAAAATTTATCGCGTTCCCGCCAACGCCTCGAACAATCGCTGCTTCAAGAAGGAATTGCCCTGATTCGAGCCATTGAAGCCGGCAACCGTACCGGCATGAAAATGCGGTGGGCGGTCAATCAACTGCAAATGCTGGTAGAAGAAATCGGCCAGGTGCCAAAAGTGGTCTCCATCAGCGTCATTGCTCACAAAGGGACAATCCTCGCCGATACGGACAGCAGCCGGGTGGGACAACCTGCCGGCGTCGGAATGCTCGATTTGCCCATTGACAAAACCATCCGCGCGAAGGCATTTCGCGACCAGCAGCGGCATGTGTTCGAAATCGTGGCGCAAACGAGGACACCGCAAGCCAATCAGAATCAACCGTCGGGACAGGGGCATGGACTCGGACATGGCGCAGGCAACTCGATGATGCGCATGATGACGCCGAAAGACGCAGAGCATGCGGCCTCGCTGCCGGAGGCTGCATTTATCCGAATTGTCATGGACATGTCGGAATTGGATCGAATGCGGCGCGACGATCTGAAAGATGCAGCCGTGATGCTGCTGCTGTTGGTCGTGATCGGGTCTGCCGCCTTATACGCCATCGTCTCCACCCAGAATTACGTCACCGTCAATCAGACGTTGCGCGCGATGCAAACCTATACGCAGCATGTCGTGGACAGCATGGCGAACGGCCTGATTTCATTGGATGCGCAAGGCGGCATCGTCACGGTCAACCGGCAAGCCTGTCAGATGTTCGGCCTGCTGCGCGGAGAAGATGCGCAGGGCAAACCGCTTGCCGATGTCGTCGCGCTGCATGACCTCGATCTGTTGGCAACGTTGGCAACAACAGGGCGCATTCTTGATCAAGAGATCACCGCCACGACTGCGTCAGGTCAAACGCTCCCGCTCAGCATCTCGGCGTCCACGCTTCGCGGCGACGCGGACGAACATCTCGGTGTGGTGCTGCTGCTGCGGGATTTGAGCGATGTCAAAGATTTGCAGGAACGAGCGCTGCGGGCGGAACGATTAGCGTCGGTGGGACGATTGGCGGCAGGCGTCGCGCACGAAATTCGGAATCCGCTCGGCTCGCTGAAAGGGTTTCTGCAATATTTTCAACGCAAGCTGTCGCTGCAAGACCAGGATAAGGCGTACCTGACGGTCATGATCAACGAAGTTGACCGCCTGAATACGGTCGTGTCGAATCTGCTGGAATTTGCTCGCCCCAAAGAGCCGGTCTTCGAAGAGAGCAACGTCTCCGAAATGCTTGAGCATGTATTGACGCTGCTGCATCGCGATTTCGAGGCCAAACGCCTGCGCCTGTTCCGCGACTGGCCGGATGCGCTGCCGCGCCTGCGGCTCGATCAGGATCAGATGACGCAAGTGTTGCTGAATATCCTGTTGAATGCGATTCAGGCGACCGATCCCGACGGCGAAATTCATGTCAGCGCGCAGGCCGACGCCACCGCGCTGGAAATTGTCGTGCGGGATACTGGCGCAGGGATTGCGCCTGATGATCTGCCCCATATTTTCGATCCTTTTTTCAGCACGAAAAAGCAGGGAAACGGCTTAGGGTTGGCGATTGCGCATACCGTCATCGAACAGCATCGCGGCGACATCCTCGTCGAAAGCGAGAGCGGGCATGGCAGCACGTTTCGCATTCGCTTGCCGCTCTCCGCATAATATCATTGACCACACACTTTTTCTGTTGATCTTTCCTTGACAACACTCCCTTGTTGTGACATCTTTTCATATAAGCGATATATAAAAGCAATTCTGAACCAGATAATCATCCACCCTTCGACTTCGCTCAGGATGACCGGTCATGGTGAGCGAAATCAAGAGGATTCCATGCGATTTTCAATCAGAAACAAACTTCTGATCACCTATCTACTCTTAGTCATCTTAGCCATCGTTGGCATCTCTGTCCCGAATTACCTGATTACGCGACGCGATAAACGGCGCGAATCGCGACAGCGCATCCAGATCGCCTTCGATATATTGCGTCACGATTTCGTCAGGCGCAGGGCAATGTACACGATGCGCTTCGATGAATTCTTAGACGATAATGTGCCCCTGTTAAGCGCGGTGTACAGTTATAGCCGCGATCCCGGCGAAATCGGCACGATCAATTTCCTTTTCGATCATTTCGAGACGGTTGCCGAAGGGCTGAAACGCTTCGGGCGAGGCACCGATTCGGATCGTATCCTTCTGTATGGCTCGAATGCTCAGCTTTTAGTCCTCTATCAGCGCACTGACGCGCAAGAAACCTTTCGTAGCCTGTTCGTTTCGTATCGCGAGGGCCAAAAATTTCTGAACATGGACGACTCAATGGTGCGCTCAGAAATTACGTTTCGTAAAAACAATCAAGCGTTGAATATCAGCAACAAGCCGTTCCCAAACACTCCGGCTCCAGAAGGACTTCCCCTCTACTTTCCCGGCGATGTTCCCGATACGCCGACCGTTGCGATCTTTCAAGAGCAACAGAAGATCGGCTTGCGCATCAGCGTCCCGATTCTTCGGCGCGACCAAAAAATCGGCGCATTAATCGGCGAAACGTTTTACACGCAGGCCATGATTGAAGAATTTGCCGCGTTGAGCAAAACCGAAATCAATCTGTTCGCAGGCCGCGACTTGAGCGTCGGCACGCTTCCGGCGCAGCGTCAGCTGGCATCCTCGCGTTCGCCTGTCGAAGCGTTTGATTGCGCTGCGCCGAATCTCTCGCAAAACGCGCTGACGGTCCAATCGTTCTCTTTCGATAATCGCCCCTATTATCAGGCGCAATGCGCCCTCACGGATGCCGCGGGGCAGGAGATTGGCGCAATCACGGTCAGTCTGTCGAAAGAGATCGAATTTCAAGAACTCCGCAAACTTCTGACAACAGGAATCATGATCGCGTTGACCGTGATGGTGGCGGCGCTGCTCCTCTCTATTCTGGTGACGCGCTCGACGATCCAATCAATCGGACATTTAGTGGACGTGATCGGCGTTGTCACCGGCGGCGATCTTCGGCGTTCCGTTATCGTCAGCACCCATGACGAAATCGGTCTGGTCGGCCTGAAATTCAATCAGATGATCGCCGAACTCCGCGCAGTTTCTACGCAAGTACATTCCGCCGCCGCCTCTGTCTCAAGTATTGCCGACGAGATTCTCCAGCAGATGGACGCCTTGATGACCCATACGGAACAGCAAGCCGCAGCGGTTGAGAATACGTCCACATCGCTTGGAACAATCAATCAATTTATTGATACGGTCGCGCAAAGCACGGAAGAACTGATGTCAGCCTCTGCCGAAATACTGGCCTCGATTCAAGAATCTCGCGCCAGCATCCGGGAAGTCACGGCCAGCACCGGCCTGCTGACGAACGATCTGCATCAAATATCATCTTCGGTGGAATTGGTCAACCATTCCGGCAAAGAGATTTCGACCGAAACCGAACAGCTTGTGCAAATTGCCCAGGAAGCCGGGGTTGAAATCCGCCACATAGACCGATCGTTCCAGGAAGTTTCGAAGAATGCGGAACAAACCAAAACGCTTGCGAAAGAGACGATGGAGGTCGCCCTGAGCGGACAGGCATCGGTCGAAACCTCTATGCAAGGCATGCACGAACTGAAAATGGTGGTTGCGCATACCGCCGAGATTATCAGCGAGGTGAATTCCTGGGGAGAACAGGTGAGTTCGATCCTTGATATTGTTGATGAAATCGCGGAACAAACCACGCTGCTGTCCTTGAATGCGTCCATCATTTCGGCGCAGGCCGGAACGCATGGGCGCGGATTTGCCGTCGTCGCGGATGAAATTAAAAATTTAGCGACGCGCACGAAAAATTCCACCAAAGAAATCGCCGTATTAGTGCATAAATTACAGCAGAAGACCGGCGAAGGCGTGAAACATACCGAAGAAGGAATTCGAAAAGCCGATCAGGGCATGCAGTTAGCCAACGCCGTGAAAAAAGCGTTGACCGTGATTCTCGACAGCGCGACCCGCACATCAAATCGAGCCGATAGCACCGCGCATGTGATTCAAGAGACCACCGCCAGCAGTCGCAAAATTGATACATCAATGAATCAGGTGATTGACAAAGTCGCGCATATCAACACCGCCGTGAACGCGCAGGTTCAAGACATCGAACATGTGGTTGCCGCGGTCGAAAATATCGGCGGCATGTCCGAGCAGGTAAATCGGGCAAGCACTGAACAGCGTAAAGCCGTAGAGCAGATTGCGGAAAACATGGGGAACGTCACCGAACATTTCGAGAATATTGCCGACCGAATCCAGACATTACACCAGCATTCGGGACATATTGTCGAAGCCATGCGCATTATCGAATCCATCACGGAACTGATGTTGAATACGGCGTCGGATATGTCGGAAGCCACCGTAAAAAATTTAGTGCAGCAGTCTCAAAATCTCCAACAAGCCGTGAAAATGTTCAAAATCTCGTAAATTCGGTTTCATTATTCAGTAGTATTGACGCGATCCGAGGAGTGCAAAAGCGCAGCTTTTGCCGTCAAAGCTTCGCTTTGAGACTCCTTTGTGATGTTACGTACCGACGAACTAATACCAATTGCCTTCGAATAGATCGTCAATTGTACGTCGAAACTGTAGTTTCGAC
>CAZRSF010000087.1:0-24966 GCA_964602655.1 uncultured Candidatus Moduliflexus sp. | reverse complement strand
TTGCGTGCTGACATCCCAGCCTGCGAAAAGTTTTCCCATAGTGTGAGCCACGAAATCACGCGAAGAAACATCGTTGGGCGTCTTTTCGCATGATGTTGCGGTTGCCAGCCATTGTTGCCAGGGGTTGAAACTCCCGTCTTCATTCCATCGCCCTTTCAGGGCGGAATTGCCGCGAAGCGGCTGCGGAATAAAGACGGGGGTTTCAACCCCTGAAAAAATGGCGTTATCGGATTATGTTTATACGCCTTAAATATATTGATTAATCAGGTTTTCCATCAATTCCTGTTTGCCGCTGATCTGTTTCGGCTCGCCACCTTTGACAGCGAGGTCGCGTAACACTTCCAGCCCCAAATCGCCGCGTTCGAAGGCCGCGCCGTTGCCGGAATCATACGAGGCGTAGCGGGCGGTTTTCAGTTTCGGATACTCCGATTCGCTCAGAATGCGATCCGCAATCATCAAGCCCCGCGCAATCGTATCCATCGAGCCGATATGGGCGATGAACAGGTCTTCGAGGTCGGTCGAATTGCGCCGGACTTTGGCGTCGAAATTCATGCCGCCATTGCCGATGCCGCCGTATGGCAGCAACACGAGCATCATTTCAATCGCGTCGTACAGGTTTTTCAAGAATTCGTCGGTATCCCAGCCGTTATGCGGATAACCCTGGTTCACGTCGAGACTGCCAAGCAATCCGGCGTCTGCCGCGACTTGCAGTTCATGCGCGAAACTGTGCTGCGCTAATGTCGCATGGTTGTTTTCGATATTCAATTTGAAATCGTTCAGCAGGTTGAATTTTCGCAAAAAGCCGATCACGGTTGCCACGTCGGAATCATATTGATGCGTGGAGGGTTCCATCGGCTTCGGTTCGATCAGGAATGAGCCTTTGAAGCCGATTTTGCGGCCATAGTCGCGAGATTTGGTCAAGAACATGCCAAGATGTTCGAGTTCCCGTTTCATGTTCGTGTTTAACAGCGAGGTGTAGCCTTCGCGTCCGCCCCAGAAGACATAATTTTCGCCGCCGAGTTCGACCGTTGCGTCAATCGCCGCTTTCACCTGCGCCGCGCCATACGCCAACACCTGAAAATCGGGGTTCGTGGATGCGCCGTTCATGTAGCGCGGATGCGAGAAGAGGTTGGCTGTGCCCCACAGCAGTTTGATGCCGGAGTCCGCCTGTTTCTTTTTTGCGAGCGCGACGATTTCTTTCAGGTTCGCTTCCGATTCCTCGATGGAATTTCCTTCCGGCGCGATGTCGCGGTCGTGAAAGCAATAAAACGGCGCGCCGAGTTTGCTGATAAATTCGAAGGCGGCGTCCAGTTTGTCTTTCGCGGCTTGCATCGCATTGCTATTTTTCATCCAGGGCAGCGGCATCGTGCCGGAGCCGAACGGGTCTGAGCCTGAGCCGCAGAAGGTATGCCAGTAGGCAATCGCAAAGCGGAAATGGTCTTTCATCGGTTTGCCCGCCACGACTTTGTTTTCGTCATAATATTTGAAGGCGAGCGGGTTCTTCGACTGCGGGCCTTCATACTGAATTTTGCTGATGCCTGGGAAATACTCTTTTGCGCCGACTGTCACTTTGATAGCCATGATGTGTTCTCCTTGTTTATGGTTGTGATAATATGCGTCAGACAGCCTCGATGCGCCTGACGCGCCTGTGTAAGTCAGATCGTCACCGAACTGTGAAACATCCGTTCGCATGACAACAGCGCCGCCCCTAAAATCGAGGCGTTCGCTTGCAGCGTCGTCCATCTGATCGCCACGTCCTGCTGAGTATAAAACATATTTTCTACAAAAATCCGCTGACGCAATGACTCAAGCATCTGTTCTTCGAATGGGCTGAGTACGCCGCCGATATAAATATAATGCGGGTCTTGCGCCAACAAGATGTCTTGAATGCCAATCGCGAGATAGTCTATGTAAGTCTCGAACGCCGCTGAGGCCGCCGGATCGTTTGCGTTCAAGCGCCCAAAAAATTCGGCGAGATCGTGTAATGTTGCCCCGGATTGTTCGGCATAACCGCGCAGAAGAGCGTTGCCGGAGGCATATCGTTCCCAGCAGCCGCGTCTGCCGCAAGAGCACGGCAGGCCATGCGGTACGATATTGGTATGCCCGTATTCGCCGGCGCGTTTATTTTTACCGCGATAGAGCTGCCCGCCGATGATGATACCGGTCCCGATGCCTTCGGAGAGTACGGAGACATACACCACATTCCGCATTTCTTTGGCGATGCCAAGCTTGAGTTCCGCCATCGCCGCAGCATTCGCTTCGTTTTCGAGAAACATCGGAAATGGGAATAACGGCGCGTATTGCGCGAAATTCACCTGTTTAAGGCCAAGATTCGGGGCGATATTCAAGAGGCATTGTTCTTCATCCACCACGCCAGGCAGCGAAAATCCGATGCCTAACACATGGGAAGAGCGGACAGCATGAGCCGTTAACATTCGCGCGGTTTCCTGCCGAATCGTTTCCATCAGCGCATCCATCTGCTGATAATCCGGCGCATTGATCGTCGCATCCGCTTTGATGACCGCGTCAAGATTTGTCAGCACGATGCGCACCGCTTCAATCGTAAATTCGACGGCAAGCATATCGTATGCATCCGGCGCGAATTGAATGACCTTCGGGCGGCGGCCTGCGACCGATTCCGAAACTCCGGCATTCTGCGCGAAGCCTTCTTCTGCCAGTTGTTCCGTAATTGTCGTCACGGTCGGCACGCTCAGATCAAGCTCTTTGGCAATTTCCTGAAGTGTCAGTTCGCGCTGTTTTTGCAGCAGCGACAAAATCTTCTTTCGGTTTTCAGCGCGGATCGCTTTGTGGTTGATGGCTCGTGGCGTCATGTATTACGGTCGCTAAAAGGTCTATGAATAATTAGTCTTAATGTATTTTTAAAATTTATTTAAAAATTAGATTAAAATGTCAAGAAAAAAATGACACTCACACGCATTTTTTAAGAAATTCTCAGGCGATAGGGGCGTCAATTCGAGAGAAAATGCTCTTGAGTGTCCCTTTCGATTCCTTCGAAACACCCATTCGAACGTCCGCGCATTTCTCGAATTTAAAACTCGCGCCTGCGTATTTTTTTCTTGACTTCATGTTGGCCGTCCAGAATGTATCTGATAAGTTTTTCAGAAAAATACGCCCACGCTTCAATATCCGGAAAACGATAGATACGCTCGCTTAGTGAGATGTCGTTATGATGTCCAGCATAGAAGAAAGGAGAGATGCGACGTGGAAGAGAACATGTTCGACTATTTTAAAACATTGTTGTTAGACCAGAAGCGCCAGCTCATCCAGCAGGCCAACGAGACCGTCTCGCGCGAATCGAACGGCGCTCAGGGACAGTTTGCGGACTACGCCGATATCGCGACCTTAGAATCTGACCGCACCTTTCATCATCGCCTTCGCGACCGTGAACGAAAACTTGTACAGAAAATCGATCAGGCGTTAGAACGCATCGAAAATGAAACATTCGGACTCTGTGAGCGCTGCGGCGAAGACATTGGCGCCGAACGTCTGAAAGCTCGACCCATGGCGACCTTTTGCATCAATTGCAAAACGCGGCTTGAAGAAGAAGAAGTTGAGTAACCGGTCGTCCGAACACAAGCGCCTCCGGGAGAACAATCGCTCGTATCCATTGATTTTCCTCCCGGAGGCAAACGGTCTGCGCGTGCATCACGTCCATCATATAAAGGAATGACGATCCTGCCATTTTCAGCATGAACTCCGAAATTTCCGACATCATTGCGCGGGCGGCAGCTTCTTATACCGCTATGAATATCCCCAATATTTTGACGATTTCCCGTGTTATTGCGATTCCATTTTTTATTGTCGCGCTCATGTATGGCTATAACGGCGCGGCGCTGATGATCTTTTTGCTTTCCGGTCTGACTGACGCCCTCGACGGCTTTATCGCCCGCGCGTATCATCAGCGGACGAATATCGGCGCGTTTCTCGATCCGTTAGCCGACAAACTGATGCTGACTTCGACCGTCATCTCGTTAAGCCTTGTGTCTGTTCCCAATGCGCTGCCGCTCTGGTTTGCCATCACATTGATCAGCCGGGATATTATTATTACGGTCGGAATTGCGGCGCTGTTCATGCTGGGCGCAACCTGTCCGATTGCGCCAACGATCATCGGGAAACTCACCACATTTCTCCAGGTCGCGCTGATCAGTGTCGTGCTGTTTTACAATTACATTGACTTGGAGAAGCCTGAACTGATTCTCCCATTCTGTTGGGTGACGTTCGCAGTGACGGTGAGTTCGGGCTTAGGCTATGTCTATCAAGGCATCCGCCTATTCAACAGCTATTCCGAGACGATTGAACGAGACCGAAGCACATGAACATCGGATTGATTTCAGATACGCATGGTTATCTTCATCCCCGCGTCCATGATCTGTTTCGCGGGGTGGATGAAATTCTTCATGCCGGTGACATTGATACCGATGACGTGCTGATCGAATTGCGCGCGATTGCGCCGGTCGCGGCTGTGCGCGGAAATATGGACATGCGCGGCCGCGTCGCTGTTCACCGAAATCTTCTCATTCACACCTGTGACGGACTGCGCATTTTGCTGGTACACGATCTCGGTATGCCAGGCGACCCGACCCTCTCAGTTGCTGCGGCGCTCCGACAACATACCCCGCAGATCGTCGTGTTCGGGCATACCCATGTTCCCTATATGCAATATCATCAAGGCGTGTTGTACATCAATCCTGGCAGTGCGCGCAAAGGACGCCAGGGATCAGCGCCGTGTGTTGCGCTGTTGGAAATCGTCAATGGTCGTCCCACTGGCCGTCATTGTCCTCTTGACATCTAAAACGGCATGGCTGTCGCGAAACCGCCGTGTTGTTTCTTGACAAAACATGTGGCAATGATAAAATATTTTAACATGTTCTTCATAAATCTCTCCGAAAACATGGAGATGAGAACAATCTAACTCGTGAAATTTTACAAAGTTATGCACAAGTGTGGATAAGATTGTGGATAACTATTTTCATTAACTAATGTAAATTTTTGTTTTGTTATTTTAAAAAATACAATTTCCATCTGTTAAACAGATGCGACGATGTCTGTCGGAGGTCGCGTTCGAAAAACAATCGCTTCCGACAGACATCGTCGCTGCAACGCATACGGCATGAATACACTTTGGGATAATGTGTTAGAGCGCATCGCCATGCGCATGAATCCGTCGAGTTTTACGACCTGGTTTTCGCCGACAACTCAGCTTTCATTCGAGCAGAATTGCCTGACGGTCGGCGTTCCCGATCAATATTACGCCAATTGGCTGAATGAGCATTATCGCGACTCAATTGTCGCTATTTTACAGACGCTGACGGGCAATCCCGTTGACGTGGCGTTTGAAATTGCTCCTCTGACAGATCATGCGGAAGAGCATGAACCTGACGCTTTTAGCGATAGTCATGGCACCGACTACGCGGAAATATCGCGGCAGACTCAGCTTGAGAACGCCAAACCGATGACGCCGTTTTTGGATCATGACACCGGATTGAACCCGAAATATACATTCGACACGTATGTCGTCGGCGGCAGCAATCAATTTGCGCATGCCGCATCCCGCGCCGTCGCCGAGCAACCGTCCAAAGCGTATAATCCGCTCTTTATTTATGGCGGCGTCGGATTGGGGAAAACGCATTTGATGCACGCCATCGGCCATGCGATCAAAGCGACGAATCCGCCTGGCTTTCGGATGTATTACCTCTCGTCCGAACGTTTTATGAATGAACTGATCAACGCGATCCGCTACGATCAAATGCAGGAATTCCGCGATAAATATCGGAATATTGACCTGCTGCTGATTGACGATATTCAATTCATCACCGGGAAAGAGCGAACGCAGGAAGAGTTTTTCCACACCTTCAACGCCCTGCATAACGCGCAAAAACAGATTGTGATTTCCAGCGATTGTCCGCCGAAAAAAATTCCGACATTAGAGGAACGGCTGCGCTCGCGTTTCGAATGGGGGCTGATTGCCGACATTCAACCGCCGGATTTCGAAACCAAAGTGGCGATCCTGAAAAAGAAAGCCGAAATGGAACACATTCAGTTATCCACAGAAGTCGCGATGTACATCGCGACCAAGATTCAATCCAATATTCGCGCATTAGAAGGATGCTTGATCAAAATCGCCGCCTATTCGAAGTTTTCCACAGGCACGATCACCATCGAATTAGCGAAAAAAGTGTTGGATGACATTCTGGATACCAAAAGCTCCGACGCCGCCAAACACATTACCGTCGAGTTGATCCAGGAAGTCGTCGCGAACCATTATCAGATCAAACTCCAGGACATGAAATCGGCTGCGCGGCTGCGGACGCTCGCCTTCCCGCGTCAGGTGGCGATGTATCTCTCCCGCAAGCTCACGAATCTTTCGCTGCCGGTCGTCGGGCAATCATTCGGCGGCAAAGATCACACGACGATCATGTATGCCTGCGAAAAAATCGAGGCGATGCAAAACGAAGATTCCGCGTTTCGCCAGGAGTTGGAAGGCCTTGAGCGCATGTTGCAGGGATAGGCTGAAAGAGAAAGAACATGGCAACATAGAAAATTTCCTTGACATCGTAAATATGAATTTCATTATAGCATCATTGCTACAATGTAACAATATATCCAGTATTTCATGGGTGATACGATGTCAACATCTCCAGAACTTCCCGAATTAACCACAACTGAATATGACATTTTACGAGTCGTCTGGAAAGCAGGCGAGCAAAGCGTTCGCGAAGTGCATGACGCGCTCGATCCGACGTATGGCTGGGCATATACCACAACGAAAACCATCATGGATCGCATGGTTGCCAAGCGCTTACTGCGTCGAAAACCGATACATGGCGTCTTGTTGTATGCCGCCAGGATTTCGCGCCCGGTGGGAGTGGCAAAACTCGTGCATTTCTTTGCCAGCCGTGTTTTAGAAGTCGAACGGGACGATATCGTTGAAATGCTGATCAAAAGCGAAACCATGTCCGCAGACGAAATCAGAGAATTAGCCCACTTACTGGAATGCGAACATCTCTCTTGCAACGCTCGCCCAGAGTAAAATTTCACGATTTTCAGAAAATCTTTGTTTCTCCATTCTATTTCACACCTTTTTTCTTGACGACGCATCCGGCGAACACTACACCTTCCTTATAACGCATGTCAGGCGTATGAAACGAAGCGAAGGCCGCGCATCCAAGCATCCCGATTCGCATTTCCAGAAGGAGAAACGTCGTATGTTAGAACATGTCAATCTATGGGGCGTCAAAGATCCGAACATTTCCTGTCAACTCGTGCTGGCCAAAAAGCTGGGGTTTTTCGAACAAGAAGGATTGAATGTCACATACCGCCTCCTCCAATCGGGCACGATCATGCCCCGCGAGATTCTCCGTTCTCCCGTCAAACCTCTTGCCTGGACGCAAACCGTCATTACCACCATGATGCTGCGCGAACAAGCGCTGGATGTGAAGATTATTGCGCCATTAGCCGATGTCTCCAGCACGCAGCAAGTCGTGATTCGACGCGACGCAGAGATTCGTTCGCCGTATGATCTGCTCGGCAAAAAAGTCGCAATGGCTGAAGGCGCAGCGATTTACGTCGCGTTTCAGAATATGGCGAAGGACTTCGGTCTTGACCTGTCGCAAATCGAGTTCGCCAATCTGCTGCCGCGCGAACAACTTGAAGCCTTCGAACGGCGCGAGATTGATGTGATCGCCAGTTGGGAACCCTGGACCAGCCGAGCCATTGAAGCGGGCGGCGTGTTATTTTTCTCCGGTTCTCACTCGCAGATTCCGGATCACGAAGGCCCGGTAAACTGGCTGATTGACCAGAGTATGCTCATGACCACCGTTGATCATATCGAACAGCATCGCGACCAACTCTGCGGCGTGATTCGCGCCATGGCGACGGCAACACAATTTATCAAAGATGACGCCAAAGAGGCCGCCCGCGTCCTGACTGACCCTTTAGCCATCGGCTATCTGGAATCTCGCCGCATGTTAGAGCAGAATCGCTACTCCATGGCAATGGATTCGATGTTTCGGATCGGTATTTACTCGATCCGAGAATTACTCTATAAATCCAATCTGATTTCTCGCCTGCCGGAAGAACATGAACTCTACACGACCGACCTGCTCGAAGAGACCGATCCGTCGCTGATCAGACTCAGCGGAGGCGTTCAAGAAAATATGCGCATCCTTGAACATGACGATGTGTATATGCGCGAGGGCGTCTCCATTCCGCGCGCGCAGGATCGCCCGATCACTTTCCTATTGGCGGATGATTCCAGCGTCATTCGAAAAATTCTCAAGGATGTGACCGCGACAATGAATGGCGAAGTGGTTGCCGAAGCCACGACCGGACGAGAAGCGATTGCGCAGTATAAAGCCGCCCAGCCGGATATCGTCATTATGGACTTGTCCATGCCTGACATGACTGGCATTGATGCGATTGCCGGAATTTTGCACTATCATCCAGAGGCGAATATTATCGTGCTCAGCGGGAGCAATTTCCCGGAAACCCGTCAGCAAGTCTTCGAACTCGGCGCCAAAATGTTTATTCCCAAACCATTTGATTTAGAGCGAGTCACGACGGCAATGCAGGCTATTTTGACATAGCGCATTGCGCGCGCGTTCAGCATGACCGATCACGATTTTCTTCAATTTCGAGAGCTGATTTATACGCATAGCCATATTTATTGCGCTGATTCGCAACGCGCGCGATTCGAAAAAAAACTCTGTGCGCGGCTTGACGCGGCTGGTTTCAACGCGGCTGACCAATATTACGCGTTCCTGACACGCTCCTCCCATGAAGCGCGCGCAGAGCTTTCCCATCTGCTTGATCTGATCAGCGTGAACGAAACGTCGTTTTTTCGCATTCCGGGACATTTCGCAGGCTTGCGCGAGAATGTGTTCCCCCAACTGTTCGCGCAACCGCCACACGCCCCGCTACGCATCTGGTCAGCCGGATGCGCGACTGGCGAAGAACCGTATTCCATTGCGATCACCTTGTTGGAATATTTAGCGCAACAGCCCGCAGCGTCGCGCAGCGTCAACATTTTAGCGACCGATATGTCGGCAACAGCAATCGAGTATGCGCAACAGGCGGTGTATCCATTACGGAAAGTCCATAAGATTCCTCAAGCTTTTCTTGACAAATATTTTATCTGCGATCATGATTTGTATTATGTGGTTGACGCCCTGAAACAGGCCATCACGTTTCGCCAGTTCAATTTAGTCAGTATCGCCGCTGCTGCGCAGCCGATCTATGATCTGATTTTTTGTCGGAATGTGTTGATTTATTTTGATTATGACGCGCAATTGACCCTGTTGCGCAATCTGCTGAATATGCTTCGTCCCGGTGGATTTCTCTGTTTAGGAGACGCTGAATCCGTTCATCCGTTTCCTGACGTGAGCAAAATGCTGGAATTACATGAATTACACGATGCGTTGATGTATCAGAAACGAGGAGATCGATCGTGATAACAACCGATATACAGCACGCGTTACACGCTCCGGAGGAAGATGTCCGCCTCCGCGCCATTCTCGAACTGACGCCGCCAGCAGAAACAGAGGACGCCCACCTCCTTGTCGAAATGCTCGGAGACGAAAGCTGGCGCGTTCGCAAATCTGTTGTGCGCCTCTTAGCGCAAACGGAGATCGGACTTGTTGTCCCTCTGCTGATGAAGACCTTGACGCAGCGCCATATCGGGCCGCGCCATATCCGGTTTCAGAATTCAGCGTTAGAATGTCTGGCCGAAATCGGTCCGCCTGCGATTCCCGCGCTGGCCGACGCCTTACAGGATACCGATAAAGACGTGCGGATCGTCACGGCGAATGCCCTCGGCTCCATCCGCCATCATGACGCCTGCGACGCCCTGATTCGCGCCCTTCAGGATGAACATGTGAATGTGCGCTATGCCGCCGTCGAAGCGCTGTCTCGCATTCCCAGTCAAAAATCAGTGATTCCCCTGACGCAAATTCTGGAATACGACGAAGATTGGCTGAAACTCCCCGCAATTGCCGCGTTAGGGCATATCGGCGATTATCGCGCTACCCCGTATCTCATGAAAATTTCCGAACATCCGCTGTATATGCAAACCGTCATCGAAGCGCTGGGGAATATTGGCGACGAGCGCGGAATTCCCGCCATTATTCAGGCGCTGAATTCGACCGATAAAGAGATTCGGAAAACTGCGACGATGTCAATGGAAAGCATGGCGCGGAAATTAGAAAAGCGCCACACGATTATCCAACAGCCCAGCACCTATCGCGCGCAGTTTCGCGCCGCCTGCACCGAACAGATTATGCTGCATTTAGCTGAACTGATGGAAGATCAAGATTTTAATCTGGTGCTCTCTGCGGTAAAATTATTAGGCTGGAGCGGTCGCCAAGATGCCGCCTATGCGTTGTTGGAAAAGTTAGAACAAGAATCGCTTGTCGAAGCGGTGGTCAGCGCGCTGATCGAAATCGGCGAAGAGGCGTTCCTGCCATTATCGAACGCCTATGACACCTCCCGCAGCCTTGAACGCAAATTGCTGCTGATTGACTGCCTGCGCGAAATCGGCGGCGAAAAAACCTTCCGACTTTTTTTAGACTATCTGAAACACGCCACAGAAGAATTTATTATTTATGCGATTTTGAAATCGCTCTCCAAAGAACCGTTCCTCTCGCGTATCCTCGTCAATCGCGAACAAGCGGATTCCGCGCAGTATGCGTTTGTGTTGCAGCAGGCGCAGCAGTATGCCGACTCGTCCCATCCGCTGATTCGCGCGGAAGCGATCTGTTTATTAGGCTTTCTGCTCGGCCTGGACGCGCTTGACGATTTGATCAATGCGACCAAAGATGTCGAGCCGACAAGCCGAATCAAAGCCATCGAGCATTTAGGCCGCCTTGTCAATGACGAACCTTCGATTCTGGAACATCTGATTTTTCTCTTATCCGATGACCACCCGAACATCCGCAAGCAAGTGGCCTGCGCGCTCGGTCATGCGCTCGATCCGTCCGCATTTCCCGCGCTGCTTCTCGTGCTGGAAGACGCCAATGCGCTTGTCCAACGCGCCGCGGTGAATGGGGTCGGCCTCTATCTTTCCGCGCATCCGGAACAGATGTATCGCGACCGGGTGTTGGAAAAATTGCGCGACGTGCTGGAAACTCGCTGCCGCCGTTATGAAGACGGGCTGCTGAAAATCGAACTTTGCCAGACCTTACAACGCATTCGAACGACGGCGAGCCGCGACTTGTTGATCAAACTCACCACCGACTTCGACTTCGATGTCAGAAAATCCGCAATCATGGCGTTAGGCGCATTTCAAGAAGATGCGTCCACATTGATTCCGATTGTAGCAAAATTTTTAGGCGATGCGCACTGGAGCGTCCGCGAATCAGCGGTGGCCGCCTTAGGCGTTTTAGATGCGTATGATGCCGAGGCGACCTTATTAGCAATGATGGACGATCCCGATATCGCGGTACGAAAAGCGCTCCTGGTCACATTAGGCCGCATTGGCTCGCCTGAAGTCATTCCCGTGCTGCTGAACGCCCTCGCTCACGATGAATTGGATTATCCGGCGTATCAAGGACTCTGCTTGCTGGTATCTCGATATGCGGACGTGCTTCGAGCGTATGAATTTCATGAAAATCCGAAAGTGCAACTCTATCTCAAGCACATTGTTGACACGATGATGTAACTCTGATTGGAACGGACGAGTCCATGCAACTACAGATCACCACGCAATTAAGCTATACGCAGGAAGATTTCAAGCTCCTGAGGGATGCGATCTATAATTATTCGGGTATCTACATCTCGACTGATTATCAAGGCATCTTCATGCGGCGCTTAGAGCGGCGTGTGCTGGCGTTGGCGAAGGAATCGTTTCAGGAATATTATTATTATCTCAAATACAATCAGGACAATCAAGAAGAATATCGTAAATTGATGGATGCGATTACGATTAAAGAGACATACTTCTTCCGCGAAATTGACCAGATGAAAACATTGGTGAATGAGGTGATTCCTGTGATTCGACGGGAAAAACCGAATGAAACCATTAAAATTTGGAGCGCGGGATGCGCGACCGGCGAAGAACCGTACACAATGGCGATGCTCTGTATCGAAAAAGGCTATCACGTCGGCCCGTCGCGGGTCGAAATTTTCGCCAACGACATCAGCCAGGAAGCGATTCAAAAGGCCAAATTAGGCATCTATAAACAGACTTCGTTCCGAAGCACGGAACCGACCTATCTACATCGGTTTTTCACCCCATTGGAAGACGGCAGTTATAAGATCCAAGATGACGTGAAAGAGCCATTAAACTTCTTTTGTATCAATCTCTTAGAAAGAAATAGATTGACATTTCTGCCAATCTTCGATATTATCTTTTGTCGTAATCTGATTATTTACTTTGATGATGAATCCAAACGGAAAGTCATCGAGAGTTTTTACCAGAAGTTGTATCCGAAACGATACCTCTTTTTGGGGCATTCCGAATCGCTGATTAACTTTACGCATCTGTTCAAGCTGCAACATTATCAACATTCATTGGCGTATCAGAGAACCTGAATATGACCCATCCAATCACACACAACAGAGTACGCGTCTTCATCGTAGATGATTCGGCGTTCGTCCGCCGCACGTTAACGAAAATGTTAGAGCGCGATCCCCGGATTGAAGTGATTGGAACGGCGTGGGACGGGCGGGAAGCGGTGGAAAAAATTCCTCGTCTGAAGCCGGATGTCGTCACGTTAGACATCAACATGCCCAAAATGAACGGCATCGAAGCCCTGGACATTATCATGAAAAAAATGCCGGTGCCGGTGATTATCGTCAGTTCCGAAGATCAATATATCATCGAAGAAACGTTGGAAGCTCTGGAACATGGCGCGGTGGATTTTATCCTGAAACCCACCAATAACGCCTCGGAAAAGCTTTTTCAAATTCAAACGGAATTAGTCAGCAAAGTCCTGGCCTTAGCCGCCTCGAAGCATAAACTCCTTGCGCAAGAGCCGCATCCGCCCCTGTTGCAGCGCGAAACGCGCCCGCAGCCGCCTCTTCATCCTGCAGCGGCGCCGAAGATGCGTATACAGCCGGAATGTGTCGCCATCGGCGTCTCGACCGGCGGACCGACTGCGTTGTATCACATCATTCCCAAACTGCCGAAAGATTTTCCGGCAGGCATTGTCATTATTCAACACATGCCGCCGGGATTTACGAAGCCATTGGCGGATCGCATGAATAAAAACAGCGCGCTGACCGTCAAAGAAGCAGAAAACGGGGATGAAGTCGTTCCGGGCTTGGTTCTGGTTGCGCCTGGCGGACATCATCTGTTCTTGCGCCGTGATATGCGCAAAAAAATCATCGCGCGGGTTGATTCGGAACCGTCGCATTATATCCATATTCCCTCCATAGATATCACATTTTCCGATGTCGCCGATCTGTATCATGACGCAGCAATTGGCATCATTTTGACCGGCATGGGCAAAGACGGCGTGGACGGACTGGAACGTATCAAACAAAATGGCGGACGCACGATTGCTGAAGACGAAAGCACCTGCGTCGTCTTCGGAATGCCCGAAGTTGCCATCCGGCGCGGCATCATAGACCGAATCGCACCGATCCACGAAGTCGCGGGTGTGTTGCTGGAAATGATATAACCCGTCATTTGTATTTTTCCATCCCTTTTTTGTCCCTATTTACCACGTCCGCTTCTCCTGACAACATGACCATCAGACTGCATCGGGAAAGACGGGCGCTCCGATTGGAATGACCGTCGAATTTTTTTTGCAAGAAATTTTATTGTTTCAGAAAACTTCTGCTTGACATGCAATCTATTCATCGTATGGTTTCGTTCGAAAAGAGCAGAAGCAGAACCTATGATGATAGAAGTTGCGTCGTACTCGTCACTAACCTGGTCAGATAGCTTCGATAATTCGAGGAATCAGAAAGGGGGAACATCAGATGGCGGAAAAAGAAAAATTAGGGTTGATTGCAGAACACTCAAAACAGTTGGAAGACCTGCGAAAATCGCGGCAATCGCTCAGTTCCGATCTGTACCAAAAGCTGGATAACGCGGATCAAATGTTCAATAAATGGGAAAGCGTGAGCAAAGAACAGGTCGAAGGCGAAATGTCCAAGTTGGATCAAGGCTTGAATCAATACAGCAATTACCGCAACACTATCGCCGATTTAGCCGAAGGCTTGACCGACAACCTGACGGAATATGTCGAATTCGCGGCGGAAAGCCAGAATTATCAGGGCATGGAAAAAGTGTTGGCGTTGATTCCCTTCACGCACAAAATGGCGGATCGGCAGCGCATCGAACGCCTGCGCGATCAAAGCCCGCGCGATAATCTGCAAATGATTTTGCAGTATGGCGAACAACTCTTCAAAGAAATCTGCGAAGTCCGCGAAGGCGCTATCGGCACCTACTCCCGCCTTCAGGCCAACGCCGATGTGATTACCGGCAAAGTCGCCGAATATGAACCCAAAGAAGAGGCGATCAAAGAAAAATTAGATGCGCTGGAAAAGGCGTATGCGGAAAAACAAAAACTCTACGAATCCGCATCACCGCAGGAACAGGCGAAATTGGCGACCGAATTGAACGAAATGCACAAAACCCTGACCGAAGTGCGCAACGAATACGATCAGACGTTCACAATTTACAATCAGGCGCAGCAGGCGCTCGAAGCCAACAAGCAATCCCGCGACGCCTTCGAAAAAATGGTGCGCGATCTCGGACGCCAGGCCACGATGGTCAAAGAAAAGATGGACAACGTGACCGAAATTTACCTCGCCGCGCCCGAAGCCGTGAAGGTCATGATGACGACGCGCGGCATGGAATCGCTCGATAAAGCGGTCAACGCCGCCACCGACCGTTCCGTTGACATCATCACGCAAGCCGCCAGCGCCGTCAGCGACTCCACGCTCGCGCGCGAAGAGGTGCAGTTGATTGACGAAACGGTGATGAAAGGCTACATGGATCGGATGGAAGACACCATGCGGAATTTCAACGAACGGTATGACAAAATCCGTCAAAACGCGCAACGCTCGCAAGATGAGCGTTATTCGGATGCCAAATAACTACTTCAGGAGTGTCAAAGCTTGCTTTGAGTGTCAAAGCAAGCTTTGACACTCCTATTCTATGCCGCAAATCAAAGATAGCGCCAAAACCACGCTTGCAGACCATTCGATTGCGCTCCAGGTCAATCAGCAGAATTTCAAAACGCTGAATTCCGAGGACACTCGCGCCCATCTGACGATGTTAAGCCAGATGATCCGGCTGACGTTTCAGACAATCACGAAAAAACTGCCGAAAGACGGCGGCAATAACGCCGATTATCTGAGTTATCTGAAAAAACTGATGGCGACGATTGACGTGATTGTCGCGAAGCACCAGCTTGAAGCCGCCAAGCCCAACCGCGACGTGCAGCTTTCCTGCACAATAGACCCGACCGATTCGGGTTTTCCTATTGTTGTGCGGGATTTTACGTTTTTGAACGGCGATCAGCAGCAAGCCGCCGAACAATTGCGCCGCCTGCCGGATGATAATAAATTAGTCGAAGACGCCCTCTATCTGCTTTTTCGCGGACTCTTTCCCAAAGATGTCGTGCAGCAAAAATTGGAGCGAAATTACTACGACACCTTATCGCGCTTGGAACTGCCGCAGGCGTTGCTCATTCATCCCTACACGCATATCAAGCAAGACGACACCATGAACTATTGCACGGTTTCGTTCGAGCGTCTTGACGAGCATCACAATCTGCCCCGTTTTTACACACTTTACCTGCGCATTCCGTCCAAGTCGTACCTCCGCGAAGAATGGCAGATCGAGCTGGAAGAGGCCATCAGAACCGGCATCTCCACCGTGAGCAACCTGGAACTCAGCACGTTAGCGGAAAAAATCGAGGCGATTTTCGGCGTCCAGTTAGAATATCTCGAACGCTTCGATGTCGGCCCGTTTTACAGTAAATATACGGAGAACGGCGCGGCGGTGAAATCGCTCATCGAAGCGGACGACGACTGCATTATGATGTTCAGCAAGGCGTCGGTCGTGCGTATGGGCGAAGAAGCGCATGTCGGACTGAAAGAATGGTTCTTAGGCTGGCGCACGGGCGATGAATACGTCGGCCAATTCAGCCCGGCGATCAACTCGCCGCAATACATTCTCATGCCGCACCGCTTGATCCAAAAAGTGCATAATCTCAACATCACATTGAAAGATCACACGAAAATGTTCGGCGTGACCAGCAAGGGAGAGATTTATGAATGAACAGAATAACCCCGTAGATATTGGCAAAGAACAGCTTGCAAAATTCAAACGTTCGATTGAAGAAATCGTCACGACGTTTCGCTTCGGCGGCAAACAGTATTCGCTTCCCGACTTGCTCCTCAAACTCGACCCGGAAGAAGAGTATGTCATGAGCAATTTGGAGCGCGACACCTATCTTGCCGTCCGCGAAGGCATGCAGCTTTTTTCTGCCACGACGGATTTGCTGGCGGAGAAAGTCGGCCTGAAACAACTCCTGATTTCCACGCCCAGTTCGGACTTGTCGGCCAACCCGGAATTGAACCGCCTGCGCGGTTTCTGTCATAATTACGCCACCTACGCCGCGTCGCTGTTCATCACGCAGAAAATGGACGCCATGATTCGTTCCGAAGGCGTGGAGGCGTCAGAAAAAAAGCCGGATTCATCGGATATGCCGCTGTCGCTCGATTCCGCGCAGCCGGAAAAAGCGGTGATTCGCCGCCTGCTCGCGCCAGTGTACGCCTATCTGGTCAAACAGATGGAGACCGGCAAAGAATTCGAATCGTCGCTCGTGTTTGCGGTCTGCGTCAAAGATATTTTCGCCAAATACACCGAACTCGCGTTGCAAGCCAAAGACGCGTATCTCGAGCTCGACCGACATTTGCAGGGCTACCAGTTCCGCATCCTCGACGAATTTCTCGTGCTGGAAGCGTATGAAAACAAAAGCGTTGCCGCCACCTCAGCCGCCACGCAAGCGATTACGTTCACGCCGATTCGCCCACAGGAAATCGTCGGCAACCGCAACGCCAAGCGCAAAATTACGCGCTACGTTCAGCGGCTCGCCCTGTACGATCCGGTCAAACAGATGAACCCGATTCTCGAACTCGGCGGCCTCGCCTGGACAAGCCTGTATGACGGGCTTCCCGGTACAGGCAAATCGTCGCTGTTCCGGCTGGCGATGACACAGTTGAAAGAATTGAGCGATCAGATCGGCTTTAAGTTTGCGATTTTTACGGTGGATCAGTCCATCAAAGACGAATATTACGGCAAAACTGGCAAAATCCTGCTGCAACGCCTCTCGGTCACGCAAAATCCGGCGCTCGTCAGCCTCGGTATTCTGGACGATATTGATTTGCTGACCTCGTCCCGCGACGACGCACAGGGCGCGGATAACGACATCAACAATATTTTGATGCAATATCTCGATGGCGCATTCACAGTGCGGCGCGGCAATGTCATCAACTTCGCCGCCTCAAATAAGCCGACCGGCCTCGATGATGCGCTGCGCAACCGTTTCAACGACCGCCTGCTGATTGACGGGCCGAGCACGGCGGAGGATTTCGCCGATATTTGTTTGATTCTCGCGGGCAAAATGTTCGAAAAAAATCTGGTGAAGATCGAAAAAGGGTACGAACCGTTTGTCACGCAATTTTCGGCGGAAAACACCAATAAAGAAGACGTGGCAGGCTATATGGCCGAGGAATTCGACAAATACAAACGAGCGACGCTGCTTGATTTCGGCAAATTCGTCGCAGAGTTGAAAGCGAAAAATCCGAAAATTACTGGACGGTCATCACGCGCTATCATCGAAGCCATCAAAGAACGAAGCGCGGATTTCGACCTGCCGCAAGAATGGTTCGAAAATCGAGCGGTTTTTTTCGATCAACCCTACGAGAAAAAGATCAGCCTGCTAACCGAACTCTATCAGCCGATTACGCCGGACATTCTGTTTCAGGAAGCGCAGCGCTATTTCGATTCCGAAGCCCGCTTCGCCAATACCGAAGCCGAAGGGCATGTTACGCGCGGCTACAATAACCTGATGTGGGATGTGCAGGCGCAAATTCGCTACTATCAGGAGCAGGTTGCCAGCGGCGAACGCGCCGACATCGGCAAACTCGACATGCTGAAAGCGATGGCGCGGCAATTGGTTCAACAGCATGAAGCGACGATCCGCAAGGCGCTTGGCGCGGCATAAATCTCTCAATTCTGGCCGGAAATTGGAGAAGCCAAGACACTCAGAAATTTATTTATAACGGAGAGTATGAAATATGTTAGAAGCAGTCAGTCGCAACGGAATTATTCTTGAAAAATTATTCGTCGTCTCCGGCGATTTGGTGGAGAATTATAACCGCGTCCTCGAAGCGGTCATCGGCAAGCGGACGCAGTCACAGACGTTTCACATAGATAAGCGCGGCGAATCGCCGGAATTGGAGCAAGAACTCGGCGAAAACTTTCTGCAATCCGGCCCGTCGCATCGCTATTGTCTGATTTTGTCGCCGGAACAGAGCGAAGCCGACCTGATGCACAAGGAATTTTCGTTCGATGACGACATTCTGAACGACGTGTTCAAAAATTTCCTGTCGGGCATCAGCCTGGCAACGCGATTGGACGGCTTGTTCGGCGAAATTGACGATCATGTCAACGCCTACGAAACCTTCGAAGACCTGCTGCAAATCAAACATATTCACCTCAATCTGCACACGCCGTCCAAATTTTTGAGCACGGCGCGGACGTTGCTGGAATACGTCGAGCAATTGAAAAAGCAGCCGAATTTATTATTGGAAAACGACAGCGAACTCCCGCGCAAGATTCTGAAACTTGTCGGTGAAGTCGGCGACGTGCGCGGCTACGATCTGCGCCCGATTGAGGCATCGAGAGAACTTGAAACATTCTATTCGCGTTTATTCGGCGGCGTCGCGGTCTTCCGAAATGTTGATAGCCGCAGCCCGCTTCCGCTCACGCGACCGGATCAAGAGCATTTCATCTATGACCTGTCCGGCGATCCGCTGACGATTGTTCCGCCGGAATTGCCGCCCCAGCCCGAACCCAAAAGCGGCAAGAAACCTGCGCCGTCAAAAACCGTCGTATTGTATCGCGAGAAAGATTATCATGCCGAAGATGGCCCGCTGGTGCAGTTTATTTCATTTCAAGACAAACAGCGCGTGATCGAATTTCTGCGAAAATACTGGTACGCCGACTTTTCCGTTGATCTTTTAGAACCGGCGCTGACGAGAATGGAAGATGAAACCATGCTGAGCAAAGGCCACGATGTCACACAGATGGATCGGCAGCAACGGGCGAAAACGCTGCACCAATACCAGGACACCATGCTGCCCGCATGGTACGAACTCAACGATGTAAAGCGCAAACTCGCCAAAGGCCACGATATGTTCAGCGTCATCAGCGCGAGTTCAGCGGATGTGCAGAGCATGCTGTTGACAGCAACCGCGCAGGATGACAGCACGATTGACGTGGTGGAATACGTCATCACGCGCCTGGACGAGTTCCGGCATGAAAAAATGTTCCAGTACAATCGCCGCCATCTCGAACGCCAGTATCCGTTGTTCGACCCGAATAAACAGAAATATCTTCTGAATGTGTTAAGCAACATGAAAAAACGGTAACAATCGGATAAGCGTATGCCAAAAGTTTTCGATTGGAAAGGGTGCAAATTTTTCTTTTACGCCAATGAGGGCGAACCGCTCGAACGTTGCCATATTCACATCAGGAAAGGCGAGTGCGAAGCAAAATTTTGGCTCGATCCCGAAGTGATTTTAGCGTCATCGTATGGATTTTCAGGAAAAGAACTGACTGAAATCAACAAAGTCGTTCTTGCACATCAAGAAACAATCAGGAGGAAATGGAATGACTTCTTTCAGCATCGAAGCTAAAGCCTCAAAAGTCTGGTGCGATAACGAAAATTTATGCGTGGCGTTGTATGACGGGCGTCAATTATTCGTTCCATTAGCGTATTTTCCCCGTTTGCTCAATGCGACCCCGCAGCAGCGAAACCATTATGAATTAAGCGGCGGGGGAACGGGCATCCATTGGGACGACATTGATGAAGACCTCAGCGTTCCCGGCTTGCTGATGGGCAATCGCGACATCACGAATTATCAGAATCTCGTGTAATAGAACACTGATTGGACTGATATGACCGATCTTCATTGAGCAAAAGCAACATCAGTGAAAATCAGCCCTATCAGCCCAATCAGTGTTCCATTCTCTCTATGTCTCTGGAAACCATGTTGACAGACGCGATCTCCCATGCTGGAGCGGGGATTGCGCTCTCATTCGCGGATTATCTGTCGTCGCAGTTTACGAATCCGAAAGCTTCGCGATTACAGCGCAAACAGGCATGCTTACAATCTATCGAAACGATTTTGGATTCCGAAGGGAATGCCGCGCCGTCTGACGCAGCGGTCGAAAGTCGCGCCGTGCCGAAAGATTCGGTCGAATACGCCGAACATGTCGCCCGCGTTCAATCCTATCTGCATTCGTCGGGGCTGGTGAAATTGCAAGTTCCGTTGATGCAGCGCATCAAAGACGGCATTGTTGGCGTCGTTCGCGATGAAAAAATTAACAACCTCTCGAATATGCAGAAACTCGGTGTGGCGGCGGTCGCGGAAATCGCCTACGAATTCGTTTTCGGATTCTACCATGCGACGCAGGTCTTGAAGCAAAGCCCGGCGGCGGCGATTGCGGCGAATCTCTATCAGATTCCGGCATTCTGGGCGGGATTGTGGCTCGGCAACGGCTTGAAAAAATTTTTCAATCTGATCATCACGCTGCAAGAAGAAAAACAATGCGACCGGATGATCAAGCAATTATTGGATGAAACGAAGATTGTTCGAACGATCATCGCGTACCAGCCGCCGGAAGCCCTGCAAACCGGTCTGGCTGAACGCGGTCTGAGCCTCTCGACGGCGCAACTGACGCGCGTTGGGCAGGGCGCGTTCACGCATCTCAAGCAGATGGCGGACACCGCCAAAGGCGCGGCGGACGACGTGCTGCATTTTCAAGAAAAACAGGCGGAAAAAGAGCGCCAAGCGCAGGAAGACCGCCGCAAACGTTTTGACGATTTGACCAAAGGACGCTGATTCGAAATTGATCGTAGGGGCGGGGTCTCCCCGCCCTGATGTATGGGAAACGCCCTGATGTGGGCGGGGAGACCCCGCCCCTACGAATAAGGAATTAACCATGCCGCAAGAACAGGATGATTTATTAAAACGCCTGCAACAGAAGCACCTCGCCTCATCGCAAACGCCGGCAGCCAAACGGCGCAGCAGGCTCGCTGAACTCGCCATCAAGATCGCGGATGCCATAGGCGATTTTCTCGGACGTCATACCAAGTTGGTGATGATCGCGCTGGCGGTCTTGATGATGCTGCTGGTCGGTGTCTTTTTTTTGACGAAAGATTTTCTGACCAAACGCCAGAATTTCCCGGAACGCAACGTGCTGTATCGCGCCACGAACACGATCTATATTTCCAGCGGCTCGGAGATGAAAGGGACCAAAAGCACGGATCAGCTTTCGGAAGCGCAAATTTACGAAGGCGGGCTGGAAAGCAAGGTTGGGACGTATCTATTTACGACCATCCGCGAAGTGCGCGATGACATCGAATATTTCAATATGGATAACTCGCAGAAGATTCGAATTGCCTCGGCCACGCGCAAACCGGAAATCGTGCAGGCGGGGCTGCGCCTCGGCGGGAGCTTGAACTTCAAAGAGCAGAACGCCCAGATTGTCACCGAACCGAAGCAAAAGACGCCGCAATCGTATCGCGTCTATAAATTCGTTCCAGAACGTGGCATGAAAGAAGTCGAAGCGACAATCATCGAACGCGCCGACGGGATGACAATTCTGGAAAATCGTATGGTGGAATCGCGCGAATTTCTCATCGGCTGGTTCTGGGGCAAAGAATACCGGCGCGGCACGCAGCTTGAACAATTCGTCCATTCGCCGCAGACGCAGAAGCAGATTCAGCAGTTCGAGGAAGCGATCAAAATTCTGGATAGCCCGCATACGGTGAATCAGGGCGACCGCGAACGAGCCGTGCGGGACGCCATGAATTTGGCGCAAAGTATGGACGCCACGCCGATTTACGTCACATACGAGGACGGCGTCTTCGACCTGCTGCCGCAGGAAAGCACGATCTATTTTGCGCATAAACCGGGCGCGTTCGAACGCCTGAAAGACGGTCTGCTCGGCGTGAGCCAGCATATCCGGCTGCGCGTCAACGCGAAATTCGACCTGTTTCCCGGCAATTATCCAGGGCTGAACGCCATTCGTTTCGGCAAGGACAACAATCAGGTCTATCCATTTGCCAAATACAATAACGGCGGCTATGTCATTACCGATAAATACGGCAAACTCGCGGAAATCGCGATTCAGGATTTCTGGCTCTTTTACGGACAGGATGTTTTGTATTCCTACTATTTCGACCTGAATGGCGACGGCAAGCTCGATAAACAGACGGAACTCATCGGCACGGTCTTATGCCGCACGACGCACGACGATCTTGTCGAATTGCAAAAAATTGTCGGCGAAGGCCGCCCGAAAACTGACGTGACCTTTACGAGCCATTATTCGTTCATGGCGCCGACGCCGAATTTGGAACGCGGCAAGCAGTTGTTCGAGATTTGCGGCCAGCTTGAAAGCATGCTGCCGGATCAAGTCAATCGCGGCTTCGGCAAACATTCGCTGCTCGGTTTCATCAATCAACAGCGCAGCGACATCATTTTGTTTCATGATCTGACGATTGAAAACATGAGCCGCGCCCTGACGCAGGAATCCACGCTGGTTGCCAAATACGACATCGTCAACCTGCTCATCGCTGGCCGACGTCCCTATGCCGAAGGGGTAGCAAAGGCGTTCGGCCTTTCAGAGCAATTCGCCGGGCGTTTTCAGGCGTCGGAACTCCTGAAAGAGCGGCGCGACTGGAGCGGCATTCTCGGTCTGACCCTGCTGATCGCGACATTCGTTGTCGGCTTCCTGATGCTGAAACCTCGTAAACCAGTCATTTCAAAAGCGGCATAGCGTCATGAACGTCGGCGATTACGTCTTTATCATCAATCCATCCGATAGCTTCTACGGCCAAAAAGGGGTGATCTGCGCCGTGCATCTCGACTTTTCGCGGCGCATCACCGGCTATACCATCCAGAACGCCTCCGGGCGCTGGCGCGATTATCACACCACCGACGTGCAGTATTCTACCCAGACCGACGCGACCTTTACGAGTCAGATGCAGTTGTTGTAATTCAAGAATGTGAGGAATATATGGAACGCATATCGTTACGCCTCAAATTACGTTTTCAACACCTTCAGATGGCGTTCGTTCGGCGAAGAGATTGCAATCAGCGTCGGTTTGAATAGGGCGGCTTTGGCCGTGACGATATTCGATGATATGATTGCGTTTCTGCTTGACGCGGCGCAGTATCGAACAGAAAAACAGTCCGCGCTGCTCAAATGCGTTCAATGATTCGGCAGGACACTCCGCCCGTCTTCACGGGCGGAGCAAGGAAAGGATGACTACTCGTTCTTTTCGCCCTCTTTTTTGGTCTCGTCTGCGGCCTTTTGTTCTTCGGTCTTCTGTTTTTGCGTATTTCCTATCGGTTTCGCTTCAATCAGGTCTTTGATCGCCTCGAATTTCTTCTCGCCGATCCCTTTGACTTTGGTCTTCACTTCTTCGATTGTTTCATACGGGCGGTTGTCAATAATGGCTTGCGCTAATTTTGGTCCAATATCCGGAAGCGATTGCAATGCTTCCAGAGTGGCGGAATTCACGTCAATCTTCTTCACTTCTTCCTTCTCTGCGGCTTGTGCCGTTCCCTCTTGTTTCTCTTGCGCATACGCAAACAGGGAGCCCATACAAACCATTGTTGCCACAAGCAGCAGGATTACGAAAATACGTGTTCTCATAAAAACCTCCTTTTACGGCTCTCGATCTGTCATCAAGAGCAGGCATGTTGATTAAAATGGTGTATTCGGTGTTCTCACATCCGCCCCCTCTCAGAAAGTAAGAATGCATTCACTTTTTATAAAAAAAGAGGCTGCGTCAAGAAAAACCTTGCAGAAAATATGTTGAGAGAAGAACCTGAAAACGTTTGCTTTTACTGTAGTTCTGCGTAAAACGCCCTCCAAAAAACATGAAAATGAAAAGGTTTTCACGAATGCTATTTTCGAAGATTTTACGCCGAGTGCGGCGATTATTCGAAAAAATAGTTGGAGTATTCGAGGCATGACGCTGAATCTTCACGCCTTTTTAGACGCATCTACGGAGAATGGACCAGGAACGCGGGCTGTTATCTGGGTGCAGGGCTGTGCGCTCGCCTGTCCCGGCTGCTTCAATCCTGACACGCATGATCCTGCGATTCGTCAGCTTGTCGAAGTCAACGATCTGGCTGCGCGGATTCTGCATTGTCCAACTCTTGAAGGCGTGACGATCAGCGGCGGCGAGCCGTTTTTGCAGGCTGCGCCGCTTGCTGAACTCTGCAAGATTATGCAACAGCATGATCGCGGCGTAATTGTCTTTAGCGGCTTCACCTATGATCAACTCGTTCAGGCCGACCGTTCGGATTGGAACGCCTTGCTTGCGGTGACGGATTTGCTGATCGCCGGGCCATTTATTCAAACAGAGGCGTGCGATCTCGCGCTGCGAGGAAGCCGCAATCAAACACTCCATCTCTTATCGAATCGGTATGCCGCCTATCGCGAACAATTCGAACACGATACGAACAGCGTCGAAATCGTGATTGATGAATCAGGACAGATGACCGTGACAGGATTTCCGACCATGACATTTTCCTGACAATGTCAAGATGGTTATACACTGATGTTACGCAGCTTTTCCGAGATTCCCCTCCTGGGAGGGGCAAGGGGTGGGTGCCGCCATAGGAGGCATTCCCGTCCGCAACCCACCCCCAACCCCTCCCAGGAGGGGAATCTCGGTCATCGTT
>CAZRSF010000086.1:0-26488 GCA_964602655.1 uncultured Candidatus Moduliflexus sp. | reverse complement strand
ACCGCCTACAACGGCGATTTCAACGAAATCAAAACCAATCTGAACGTGCTGATTGCCGCGATACAGACGATTACCGACATCGCGAGCGAAATGTCGGACGGCAATCTCACCATCGAAGTCAATGAACGTTCCGAGCAGGATACGTTGATGCGGGCGTTGAATGCCATGATCATCAAGTTGAATCAGGTAGTGGCGGAGGTCAAAGGCGCGGCGGATAACGTGGCCGACGGCAGCCAGCAGATGAGTTCCAGTTCCACCGAAATGTCGGAAGGCGCATCCCAACAGGCTGCGGCGGCAGAGGAGACCTCATCCTCAATGGAAGAGATGGCGGCGAACATCCGACAGAACGCCGACAACGCGCTTCAGACCGAAAAGATCGCCGTCAAAGCGGCGCAAGACGCCGAGGCCAGCGGACGCGCGGTCAGCGAAATGGTGGAAACGATGAAGGCGATTACCCAGAAAATTTCTATTATCGAAGAGATTGCCCGTCAGACGCACATGCTCTCGCTGAATGCGACGATTGAAGCGGCAAAAGCGCAGGATTACGGCAAAGGGTTCGGGGTGGTGGCGTCGGAAGTGCGGGCGCTCGCGGAACGCAGTCGGAACGCCGCCGTCGAAATTGCGCAGATGACCTTCACCAGCACGGCGATTACGGAGCGGGCGGGCGAGATGCTGCGCCAATTGGTCCCGGATATTCGCAAGACCGCCGAACTCGTGCAGGAGATCACCGCCGCCAGCGCAGAACAAAACAAGGGGACGGCGCAGATCAATGACGCCATTCAGCAGTTAGACGAAGTGATCCAGCGCAATGCGGCGGTCTCGGAAGAGATGTCGTCCACGTCAGAGGAACTCGCGGCGCAGGCGGAACACCTTCAGGCCGCCGTCGCCTTTTTCAAGACGAACGGGCAGACCACGAAAAAAGTGTCGCCTTCCCGCAAAGCGACCATCATGCATCTTCAAAAAGAGAAACCGAAGAAAGGCTCGGAGGATCGCAGAGCCAGCCGCGACCAGGACAGCGCTCCTCGCTTCGCCAAATCGTCGATCCCTTCTGGCGATCAATTGGATGAAGAATTCGAACGCTTCTAATCTCAGCAGGGGGAAACCGGCGACTTTGCCGCCACCCCTTTACGTCCAGGGCTGTTCCCTTCGACAAGCTCAGGGAACGCCGCTGTCCGCTTCCAGAGCTTGTCGAAGGGAACAAGCCCTGCCCTTTACGCTTGGAGCGCTGCCGCTTTTTGACGATGGTTGGCGAAGAGCGGCAACAGGTCCAGGGTGAGCAACTCACCGTGTTCGACGATGATGCGGCCTTGTATAATCAAGGTATCCACGCGACCGGGATGGCAGAGCAGCAGCGCGCCGACGGGATCGCCTGCGCCGGAATAGCTGATGTCGTTCAGCGAGAAGATGGCGACATCCGCCGCGTTGCCGACTTCGAGGCTGCCGATGTCGGTGCGTCCGAGGCAGGCCGCGCTGCCGACCGTCGCCATGCGCAGGGCGTCCATGACGGTCATGCTATCCGCGCCGCGAGCTAATCGCGCAAGCAGCATCGCCTGCCGCACTTCCGCTAACATGTGTGAGGCGTCGTTGGACGCGCTGCCGTCCACCGCGATGCCGACCGGCGAGCCAGCCTGCTGCAATTCCGTGACTTTGGCGATGCCGGAACCGAGCCGCATATTGGAATTCGGACAATGCGCCACACCGACGCCTGCGCCGCCCAATTTAGCGATTTCGGCGGAATCGAAATGAATGCCGTGCGCTAACCACGCGCGTTGATTCAGCCAGCCGACCTCTTCGAGATAATCCACCGGACGCAAGCCGAATCGTTGCAGGCAAAAGCGTTCTTCGTCCAGCGTTTCGGCCAGATGCGTGTGCAGGCGGACATGTTTGTCGGCGGCGAGCGCGGCGGTCTGTTTCATCAAATCGGTAGTGACGGAAAACGGCGAACAGGGCGCAAGGGCGATGCGAGTCATGGCGTTCGGATTCGGATCGTGATATGTGTCAATCAGCCGTTCCGAATCTCGCAAAATTTCGTCCGCCGTCTGTACTACCGAATCTGGCGGCAGGCCGCCGTCTTTTTGGCTCAGATTCATGCTGCCCCGACAGGGATGAAATCTCATGCCGAGTTCCTGCGCCGCCTGAATCTGTACGTCAATCAATTCGCCGCGAATTCCCTGCGGAAAGACGTAATGATGGTCGGTCGTCGCCGTACAGCCGGAGAGCGCCAATTCCGCCATGCCAACGAGGGAACTGAGCCGGATCGCCTCTTCGTCCAGGCCCGCCCAGATCGGATATAAGCCTGTCAGCCAGCGAAACAGCCCGGCATTCATTACTGGCGGATACGCTCTGGTCAGGGTTTGATACAAATGATGATGCGTGTTGATCAGGCCGGGAATGACAACCTTATGTTCCGCGTTGACGACGGCGTAGCCTTGCGCGTGAAAATCGCGTCGCCTTTGCGACGATAATGTCGCGCCGACTTCTTCGACAAGGCCATTGTTGATGGTGAGATACCCGTCCCGCAGTACGTCATTGACCGCGTTCATCGTCACGATGGCGGCAGCGTTCGTGATGAGTAATCGTGTTGACATAATTTTCCTCCGCGACTATTCAGCGCCTCGCACTGCGAACGTCCTCGTTCGCAGGATGCGTCTGAGTCTGAAATCGCGACCGTTCCTCGTATGTGTTGTCAGCGAGCGAGGACGTTCGCGGTACGTGAATCATGACCTTTCTTCCGTTCATTCGTGTAGCGTTCACGACGAATTGTCAATTCTTCCGACAGCAAAATATGCTCGAAATCTTTTTTATTTCCCTCTTTCGCAATGAAAAGATGGCGAATTATCGTGTATTCCGAGAAATTACGCAGGCAACTTTTTTCTTGACAACAAATAAAATTGCTGTTATCAATGACAAATAGAGAACAATAGACGGCATTGTGATAACGTTCGAATTTTCGGAGAGCAACGGCCATGAAAGAAAATCCAGGGAAAAAACCCTTTAAAAAAAGCGATGATGATTTCGATTTTGAAATTTTAAATGCCTTAGAAGGTCATGGTTCGTCTGATGATCTTCAGTCAGGCGACGAGAACACAATCGAACTTTCATTGGATGACGATGATCTCCAGTTCGATGAGGACGCATTCGATCAGTCCGGCGAGTTTAGTTTTGATGAAGGACTCAGCGCCGGCTTGGAAGAAGAACTGTTGAAAGGCGGCGCTGACTTAGGGCTGGAGGACTCTTTCGAAGAAGAGATGGACGATGAGGAAGAGATGCCGTCTGAAGACGATTCGTTTTCATTAGACATCGGGCAGGGCAATGCCGGCGAAGAGTTGTCATTTGATGAAGAGGGGATGTCTCTTGATTTAGGGCAAGAGTCCTTCGAATCCGAATCCGAAGAAGACGCTGAATTCGAAGCGCAGGACGACGAGCTTGACGCCGGATTCGGCGAAACCGCAGAAAGTTATGGCGCGGAAACCAGAGTCTTTACGATTCCCTCTGAAGAAAAAGAGTCCTTTTCATTCGACAAGGATATGGCGATTGATGATGATTCGAATATCTCCGAAGAAGATAACGACGGAATGGAGCTTGAGGAAGATGACGGTCTTGATTCCGAAGAACAGGAGATTGATATTGATGAAGAGTTTGCAGATTTCGAAGAGGATATCGAGCAGGGCGAAGATGAATTTTCCGATGAGGAAGGTGACGCATTTCAAGCCAAATCTGTCATTTCCGTTGGAGATGACACCGTCATTGATTTAGGGCATGAAGACGATTTCGAAAAAGAGCCTGTTCTTCCGCGCGCGTCCGCCCCAATCCCACCGGCGCAGCCACAGCCTCTGGTCGAAACGATGGCTGAGGAGATGTCGGAAGCGTCTGCTGATGAGAGCGAAACCGATGAAGACTCTGCGTCTGGCGTCTTTTTGGATTTACAGGATGAAGAGGAATTCGATGCGATGCATATAGATTTGAATGAAGACGCTGAGGGTGCGCCTGATACTGACCTGGCGGCGGAGATGCCCGAAGAATCAGAGGATATGATGGAAACGCAAGAACCGTATGATGAATCGCCTGAACCTACTATGCAAGAGGAACTCGACGTGAGAGCATTCTTAGGGCTGACCTTACGCTTACGCGATGAGCAGATGCAGGAGTTCGAACAGATGATTGAGGAAGCCAACACGCTTCAGACGTATTTGGAAGAATTGGGTTCCCATCAACCGGAGATTAAAAATACGATTTATCAGAAACTCCTGGTGGAATATAACGCCCGCAAACGGGTCATCTTTCAGGATGAGGTCTTTACTGACTTACTCGCCGATGTCGAGCAGGATTTGCAGGATATGCTCGATCAGCGTCAGGACTTCACCGCGACCGTGACCCGCCTGAATGAAGAATTAGAAGAAATTACCGTGCGCCATTTAGTCGGCGAATATACGGATCAAATTCTTACAGAGAAAAAAGAAGACCAGACCGCGGAAATTGCCTTGTGGAATGAAAAAACCGAAAAAATTCAGGCAATTATCCAACGCTATCAACAGGCGATTGACGCCGAGCGCCAATTGAATCCGCTTCGCAGCGAGACGCCGACGCCGGAAATCGCCGCGCCGCAAGAACAACCTCGCGCCGTCGTCGCTCCTGAACCGTCCTTGCCGGAAGCGCCGGACACAGACATGTTGACTGAAGAAAGCGAAGACGAATCTCTGCCGGAATCATTGCTGGGCGAAGAAGAGGGCGAACCATCCGATGAATCATTAGACGAAGAACTGCTTGGCGGCCTCTCTGACCTAACCCAGCAAGCGTTCGAAGAACAAGAAACAGAAGAAGAGGACAGCGATCTGTTTGGCGGAGAAGACGAATCCGATGAATTCGGCTCAGAATTGCCTGAAGACGAGGATTTCGAGGGGGGCGACTTTCTGGTTGACGATCTGTCCGAACTCGAAGGACTTGAGGAGATGGAAGGCGAAGACGAGAACGTATCATTTGATTATGACGTCGAGTCGGAATCCGAAGAGGAAGAGACGGCAACTTCGGCGATGATTGCCTGCAAAAAATGCGGACGCCAGACTCCCGCAGACCAAAAGTTCTGTATCCACTGCGGAGGGAAGGCGCAATAAAAGTTATCAGCATTTCAGAGGAACGCATCTATGGCACTTTTTAATTACGCAAACCGTGAAATTACTGCAAAAATTGTGTATTACGGCCCTGGCGTGTGTGGCAAAACCACATCGCTCCAATACATCCATGAACGCATTTCGCCAGCGCAGCGCGGACGTTTGCTTTCGTTGGCGACCGAAACGGATCGCACGATCTTCTTCGATCTGTTACCGCTGAAATTAGGCGAGATCGGCGGGTTTAAGCTGCGCTTCCAACTCTACACCGTTCCAGGGCAGGTGAAATACAACAAAACCCGAAAACTCGTGTTGCAGGGCGCGGATGCGGTGGTGTTCGTGGCCGATTCGCAAATCAATCGCCGCGAAGCCAATATTGTCAGCTTGCAGAACCTTCGCGAGAACTTGACAGAGCAAAATCGCCGTATGGATGATGTCCCGTTGGTGTTCGAATATAACAAGCGGGATATGGAGAACATTCTCTCCATCGAAGACCTGAACAAAGATTTGAATCCTCGGAAGTTCGCCTATTTTCCGGCAGTTGCGACCAAAGGCGTCGGGGTGATGGAAACCCTCGAAGCGATCTCGAAAATTGCTCTGGACGATATGGAACAGCGCTTGAAAGGCTCTGCTGCGGCAGCCTCATCCCAGATAAAAGAAGAGAAAGAGGATGAAGACGAAGAATTACTGAAGATGATGGAAGACGATTCGCTGATGGATTTAACGAGCGCATCAGCAGGAGAAGACCTCTCCTTTTCTACGGAAGAGTTGGATTCATTGCAATTGGAATCCGACTTCGGCGGCGACACGCTGGAATCAAAGCCTATTGGGTATGGAAAAGAGGTGGTCATTGAAGAATTGGAAATCAATGAGGATCTGGTTGCCCAGACCGGCACGCTGAAAGAATCGGAATTTTTTAACCTGAAAGACCTTGAAGAGCAAGCGTTGAAAGAACTCGACGAATTCCTCGACAGCAAAGGCGTGCGTGACGATTCGTTCGATTTTTCCAGTTTCGAAGCCGGCGGCGTCTCCGGCGAAGCCGAAGAATTCTCATTCGACGAGGAGCCGGAAGAACCCGCGGCTGCAAGCACAGACTCGGCAGACGGCTGGTCGTTGGGTGGCGACGATGATGACGCTGGCAGCGACGACGGCCTGGATTTCTCATTCTCTGCCTCGCCAACGGCGGAAGAAGAAGGGGATGGTTTGGCGTTAGGATTCGGAGAGGAAGAAGACGCCGACGCCTTTTCGCTGGATGAGGGCATGGCGCAGGACGAACTCGGCAGTCTGGAGTTAGAGGGCTTCGACTTAGGCGATGAGACCGAAAGCAGCGGCAAAAACGCCATCGAACCTCTCGATTTGTCTGACAGCGATTTGGATTTCTCTCTTGGCGAATCCGATGACGCTGGCGGAGAAGAGTTGCCGGCATTTACGCTGGATGAAGGCGATGAACGCGGAGAATCCACGCCATTTACGATGGAAGAAGACTTTGGCGTGTTAGAAGCCGAAAATTCGAATTTCGGCGCATCCGACGCAAACGACGTGTTTGGGCGGATGCCATTGCCTGATGGCGTACCAGAACCGCCGGATTTCAGAATCACCGATAGCGTGCGTTTCGAAATGCAAGTGGGAGAAGATATTTCGACCGTGACGCCATTCGAACAGCAGCTTGATCGTCTCTCCGGCGATATGTTCACGGAAGAGGAAGAACCGGATAAAGATGAATTTCAGCCGGAAGTCTCTGACGCAACGGAAGAAGAGCCGTTTCAGATCATTTCGGATGAATGGACGCGCTTGATTGTCGTTGCCAAACACCTGTTTCATCGCGGAGAACAATTGCGGGCGCAACATACGGTCAGCGACAATGTCGCCGCCGTGTTGATGTATTATTCCGCTGTCGAAACAGCCATCAAAGCCGTCGCGTCCAAATACGAAACCTGCAATCCTTCGATTGCGGCGTTTCATCTCATCCTGGAAAGCATTGAAGAGGAGACTCAAAAACAGGTGGCTGGCGCGAAATCGCTGATGAACAATATCGTGATCATGAAGAATCGCATTCAATTAGAAGCCAGTTACCCTGATGACGAAGAATGTGAACTGGCCGCGCGCATCAGCGACCGGTTTTTAGTATCGCTATCGCAAGATTTCTTGACGATAGATTTTAGCAAACTTTCCCCTGTTCTTGCTCGTTTTGAGGGAAAAGAGTAACGAATCATGGCCTTGTTAGATATTTATACATATCCTGACCCGGTGCTCTTACAGATTGCCAAACCCGTAACGGTGTTTGACGAGAGATTGCGCCGGTTGCTGGATGACATGGCTGAGACCATGTATGCCGCCCCTGGCGTGGGACTGGCAGCTCCGCAAGTCGGAGTGTCGCTGCGGGCGATTGTTGTGGATGCCAGTCCGCGAGACACAAACGCTCACCTATTGAAATTAATCAACCCGGAGGTTGTCTTTTCCGAAGGACATTCCGTGTGTGAAGAAGGGTGTCTCAGCGTTCCCGGCTATACCGCCGAAGTCGTCCGTCCGGCTAAAATCCGCGTGGAAGCCTTCAATGAATATGGCAAACCGGTGACGATTGAGACGGAAACATTTCTGGCGACTGTCATTCAACATGAGATTGACCACCTGAACGGCGTGCTGTTTATCGATCATTTAGGACGCCTGCGGCGCGATATCGTGAAGAAAAAGCTGAAAAAACAAGCTCGCCAGGAACAAGAACCGAAAAAGAAAAAAGTAGCAGTTGTCGCGTAATCATCTTGCCGGATGCGATTGAGCAGACGGCAAACATGAATATCACATACCACATAGCGAGGTGAATAAATGAAGAGGATTGTGATTGGAATTTTAGCTGTCGTGTTGATAATGAGTATGTCCGTAAGTGCGGACGCGCAAACGTTGTATCGCGAGATGACCGGATTCGGCGGCATGACCTTCGACTTTGGCAATGATTACAGTGAAGAAGCGACTGCCGGGATTGCGTTAGCCTTTAATGCCTCGTCTCGTATCGGAATTGAAGCCGAAGGCGGCGCAATTTTTGCCGAAGACACGACATTTAACGGCAGCGTGAATCTCGTGCTGAATTTTGGCACCGGCGCATCGGCGATTGTGCCGTATGTGATTGGCGGCGGCGGCGTGATGACCAATGGCGGCACAGACATCGCCATCAATGGCGGGCTGGGACTGAAAATGTTTATTGACTATAACATTGCGCTGCGTGCTGATTTTCGTGCCTTTTTCATCACCGAAGGCGACGATGCGAAAGACATGGAACGTGTGTACGGCGGGCTGACGTTCTTCTTTTAAACAGCGCTGTCAGACGACGTCAACCCTGCCAGGGTTCGAAGCCCTGGCAGGGTTATCACATTCCGCCTCACTCTTTCTTCACCTGTCGCTGCGCAAATTGCCTGCCGACGTCTAACGCATTCGAATTCGACGCCACAACCGCTTCACCTTTGCGACCGAACACCGCCCGAATTCCTTCTTGTAATATCTCATACGGAATATCAATGAACGGCGAGGCCGCGCCAAGCATGACCATATTCATCGCCCGTGCCGCGCCAACCTCTTTTGCCATCTGATCCGCATTCAGCGTCATCTGATGCGGCAAGGCGCGAATCGCCCGAAAGATCGCCTCAAGATCGGGATAGTTCGAGATATTTGTCACTGGGGTCGTATTGGTAATCAACCAGCCGTCTTCCGCAAGATACGGCAGATAGCGCAGCGATTCCATCGGCTCGACCGACAGAATAAGCTGAGCGCTGCCGCCGGGAATCAGGTCGGAATAAATCGGTTGGTCGGAAATTCGAAGATGCGATTGCACATCGCCGCCGCGCTGACTCATGCCGTGCACTTCGGATTGCTTGAGAAACAGCCCGGATTCGACGGCGGCATGGCCGATAATCGCTGCAATAGAGAGAATCCCCTGTCCGCCAACCCCTGCCAGAATAATGTCGTTTTTCATCGTCTCCTCCTATGCCGCCTGCTCGCGTTTTTTATGACCTATCGTCTGAATGCACTCCCGTCTGGGAATAATCACGGATAATCCGGCATACCCGATTTCCTCAGCCAATATCCGCACCATCTCGTCATGATTTTTCGGCAGCGGGTCGAGAATCCGAATATGCGCATCTTCCACGCCGACGCCCCGGCAAATGTCTTCGATTTTGCCGGTTCCGGCGTGGTCTTGTCCGCCGGTCATGGCGGTCGTGCCGTTATCAAGAATGATTAACACCATGTTTGTCCGCTCATTGACCGCATCCAATAACCCGGTAATGCCGGAGTGCGCGAATGTCGAATCGCCGATGACCGAGATGGAGGGGAAGAATCCGGCATCTGCCGCGCCTTTCGCCATCGTAATCGAAGCGCCCATGTCCACGCAGGTGCTGATGGACTGAAACGGCGGCAGAAATCCGAGCGTATAACAGCCGATATCCGCAAACACATGCCCCTTGCCATAGGGCGCCATCACCTCATTCAACGCATGATACACGTCGCGGTGCGGGCAGCCCTTGCATAATTCCGGCGGACGCGGCGCGACCACATCGGGAACAGGCAGCCAGCGTTTGGCCGGATGCCCAAGCGCCGCAGCCACGAGATTCGGATTCAATTCGCCGTCGCGCGGCAGCGTTCCGTCAAGACGACCTTTGATGATAGGACGATGCTTGTTCTGCAACGAAATTTTGCCGGTATCTGTCGCAACCGCATCAAGCGCGCCATACGACGGCTCTTCATGCCCCAAATACCCATTCAATAACTCTTCGACAAACGGCATCCCTTCTTCCAGCACAAGAATCTGCTCGCACTCGGCAAACAGGCGTTCGATCAGTGTGCGCGGCAGCGGGTACTGGCTGATTTTCAGCACCGGGTGCGGGCAGGGCGTTTCCTGCCAGTTTTCCATCAAATAATTATACGCCAGGCCGCAGGCGATAATCCCCAATGATTTGTTCGGCGCGTCGGTATAGGCATTGAACGACGATTGTTCGGAGGCTTGCTCGAATTCGGATTGCCGCCGCAGCAGCAGTTTATAGCGTCGGCGGGCGATGGCGGGGAGCAGCACGAACTGATTCGGATCGTCTGGCAGGCGGATGGCGTTTTCAGCCTGAACGCTCTGTCGGCTGATGCCGGAACGCGAGTGCGCCAAGCGTGTGGTGATGCGGATCATGACCGGAATCTGATACCGTTCCGATAATTCGAACGCATAAAACGCCATATCGTACGCTTCTTGCTGATTCGATGGCTCCAGCGCAGGCAACATGGCAAATTTCGCATAAAACCGCGAATCCTGCTCGTTTTGCGACGAGTGCATCGAGGGATCATCGGCAGCCACGACGATGAAGCCGCCATTTGCGCCAGTGATCGCTGAATTCATAAACGGGTCTGCCGCCACATTCAAACCGACATGTTTCATGCAGGCCATTGTCCGTTTCCCGGTATAGGACATGCCAAGCGCGCTTTCGTATGCGGTTTTTTCATTAGCCGACCATTGCCGGTGCACGTTGCGCGCAATCGCGTCCGCATTGCGCTGAATGTATTCCGTGATTTCTGTGGACGGCGTGCCAGGATACGCATAGACGCCAGACAATCCGGCATCTAACGCGCCCTGCGCGAGCGCTTCGTCTCCTAATAAGACTATTTTCTCCATAACCAACTCCCTTTTCGGATGAGACCTCATGCGTGGATGCGTATGCTTCAGATGACGACGAATCTGAAGAGGAACGGATTGATGTCAAGATTTAAATGTGAGGAAAACAGAAGAAATACGCCCCATCGGTCAGGCGGCAAACAGAGCGAAAGACGGTAACATCGTTCGTGTTCTTGAAAGTTTATGGCGAGAATTTCTTGACACAATTTTTAAAAGACAAATATGTAGTTGAAGTTACTCAAAATTCCTTATTAATAGGGAGATTATGAGGAAAATGGTGTGATTGCGTAAAGAAAGGGTCGTATGAAAATTCTTGAACAAATGCTTGCAATAGAGACAGAAGCCCGCCAGATTGTAGAGGATGCGAAAAACGAAGCGAATGCCATCCGAAAAAAAGCGCGGGAGGATGCCAAACAGTTAGTTATTACTGGCAAACATGATTTACAGCACCGCATCCAACAGGAAATAGCCACGCTTGAAGATGACGCCAAAAAACGGAAAGAACAGATTGTCAGCGAGACCAAAACCCGTTTGGCGGACATGGAACGAATAGCAAAAGAGCGGATTGACGGCGCTGCTGAATGCGTGCTGTCCCACATCTTGCGCCAATACGTCTGAGTCGGCCTCTGATGTTTACCTCGGTCTTCAAATACGCCTATCCGCATGCGAAAGTTCGCGCCATGAAAGGGCTGTTGTTGTCGGAAGAACATTATCACGCCTTGCTCAACGCCGAGACATTCGAGCATATCGTTCATGTGTTGCAAACGACTCACTATGCCGACGCCATGCGCCATGTCTCGGAAAACGAGGGACTCTCGCCGCAACTATTGACCGACCTCCTCTATCGAAGCCTGTTTTCAGATTGTGAAAAAACGATTCAAGCGATTGACGTCAGCATCCGAGATTTTTTTACCATTTATTATCAAAAATACGAGTTGATCAATCTGAAGACGATTTTACGCGGTTTGATCAGCCATGTGCCGCAAGAACAGATTGCCCCGTTGCTGCTTCCGACCGCGCGTTATACCCTGTTTTCGAAAAAGACACTGTTGGAATTCAATGATGTCCATGCGATTATCGAGCATTTGCAAGGCACGTTTTTTGCGTACCCTCTCAACTTAGCGTTGCGCCGCTACGAAGAAGAACAGGAATTTTTTCCGTTAGAGATGGCGTTAGACCTGCATTATTATCAGACACTATGGGCTGCCGTGAAGAAATTGCCGGACAGCGAACGCCATATCGCTGAACACATCATCGGCACGATGTTGGATATTCTCAATATCACTTGGATTATCCGATTCAAAGAAGAATACCGATTTTCCCCCGAAGAAATTTTAAATTATACGATTGAACACGGCCATGTCTTTCGTCTTGCGGAACGACGGAAATTTTCAGAAGCCGCGCATTCCGGCGAAATGATTGACATTTTGAAAACGACGCCCTATGGGCGCGCGTTGTCGGGCGAGGTCGCGCTGCCGACACTTCATGTCCTGCTCAATCGCTATCTGATCGGCCAATTGCGACGTTTTTTTGCCGGAAATCCTTTTCAAATCGGCGTTATCCTCGGCTATTGGCTGTTGAAAGAATTCGAAATCGCAGACATTATCACGATTGCAGAAGCTAAAAAATACGGATTTTCATTCGAGCAAAGTCAGTGTTACGTGGTGCATACGAAACCGATCTGATGTGACGGCAGACGCGGAAAACCGATGGTTGCCGCATCGTGTCGAACACGGAACGTTTTGACGGAGTCAACAATGTTCAAACCGCTGGAAATGATGAAAGTGGCGTTGCAAATTTTGCACTCTGACAGCGCAAAAGTTACGCATGTCATTGCCAAACAGGGGCTTTTCCATCTGTTGGACAGCCAGAAGCTTTCCCCCTCGACCATCAAACTTGGCAGTGAGGATGTTCAGGAGACGTTGACGCGCTACACGATGATAGAGCAGGGCTTAAAAAGCCTGTTTCAGCAGCTTTCTATCGGACGCGCGTTACGAAAAGACTTGGAAATCGAACCGCTGCGTGAAATCGAAGTGGTCGAAGACGCGGTCAAACGGATTCAAAATGCGCTCAGTTCGACGGCCAACGAAATTGGGCGTATCGAACGCGAACGGGAAGAAAAAAGTTCCCAGGCGATGCTGTTGCAATCCATTGTGGCCGCTGCGCCTGATTTGGACGTGTTGCGAAAATTTTCCTATTTTTACAAGCGCGTCGGATTTATCGTCACAAAAGATATTGCCCGGCTCGAAGCCAGCCTGACATCCATCAATCTGCTGTTAGTTCCCTTGATTACGCTTGATCGCCGCACATTGATCGCCGCGCTTTGTTCGTCGAAAGACAAAGACGTGCTGGATCGGGCGTTAAAAAGCGCGTATGTCGAACAGGTCGAATTGCCGGATTTCAGCCAGGGCAATCTGCAAGATGTGATTGCGGGCTTAGAGCGCGACGTGACGGCGCTTGCGGAAAAGAAAACCGCGCTGAGCAAAGGGCTGAAAGAGACGCAAAAAGAGATCGTGCAAGAATTGCAACTCTTGCGGGAAAAAGTGTCGTTGGCGTTGATGATTTTGAAAGCGCATGCGTTCTATGCCAAAGGCTCGCGCTCTTACGTGATTCAAGGATGGGTGCCGAAAGACCGCATCACGGAATTCGAAACCGAGATTATGCGCGTGACGGAAGGACGCGCCCGCATCGAAATTTCCGAGCCGGAGATGGTCGAAGAAGTCCGACAGGGAAAGCTTTCGATCCCGATTTTATTCAATAACCCATATCTGATCCGCCCGTTCGAAACGCTGGTCTTCAATTACGGCACGCAAAACTACAAAGAAGTGGACGCCACTCCCTTTGTCGCGATCAGTTTCCTCCTGATGTTCGGCATGATGTTCGGCGACATCGGGCATGGCGCGATCTTGTTCGGCATCGGCTATTGGCTGTTTTCGAAATATTATCAGTTTCTCGATTACGCGCTGATCGTCATGGAATGCGGCGTCTCGTCGGCCATTTTCGGCCTCTTGTACGGAAGCGTCTTCGGCGTCGAACATTGGATTCCCGCGCTCTGGCTGCGTCCGGCGGAAAATATCGAAACGTTCATGCAATATGCCATCGGATTGGGCGTGTTCATGATCAGCGCCGGCGTGATTCTGAACATCATCAATTCGTTCAAGCGGAAAGACTATGAGTCAGGCTTTCTCGGACATTATGGCATTATCGGCGGGTTGTTCTACTGGACAAGCATCGGTCTTGGGCTGAAATATGCGGTCTCCGGCAACTTCGGCATGGGGGTCGAAGCCTTGATCGTCTTGTTAGGCCTTCCGCTCGGCGTCATCTTCTTCAAAGAACCGTTAGGACATCTCCTGTTTCATCAACATGAGCGTGGGGAGAAGCTTTTTCCCTCTGGCGTCGTCATGTTTGTGATGGAGTCCGCCATTGATGTGATGGACATCGTCGTGCGCTATATGGCGAGCACGGTGTCGTTCGTCAGAACGGCGGCGTTTGCGTTAGCGCACGGCGGTCTGTTTATCGCCATCTTTTCATTGGCGGATATTCTGGCCGAGTTGAAAGGCGGCGGCCTCTGGTATTGGCTGGCGATTCTGTTCGGAAACGTGCTGGTCATTGCGCTGGAAGGATTGGTCGTGTCCATTCAGACCGTGCGTTTGGAATATTATGAATTTTTTAGCAAATTTTTCAAAGGCGGCGGCGAACGGTTTCAGCCGCTGAAAATCGAGTAAACAACAAACAAGAGGAGTCGAACAGCGTATTGCAAACGTCCGTGTTTATCAGAACCGGGCGATTGCTTTGCATGAAAGAAACGAGGAGGCTATGAAAGCATTCGAATTGAAAAGAATTATTACGGTGGCGATTGGGTTTTTAATCATGTTGAGCTTATTCACCGTTGCCCTGAATATCGGCATCAGCGTGGCATTCGGGCAGGAAAATGCGCAAGCTGCCGGAGCGACAGACCCTGAAATTGTCAAATGGGGCTTTCTGGCAGCGGCCATCGCCGTCGGTCTTGGCTCGGTCGGGGCAGGCATCGCTGTCGGGTCGGTCGGCTCGGCGGCAATGGGCGCAATGGCGGAACGTCCGGAAATGGCGTCGCGCGCCTTGATTTTCGTCGGGTTGGCTGAAGGTATCGCCATCTACGGCTTGATTATCGCCATCATGATTTTGGGAAAAATTTAATGCGAACGGTTATCCTGGCTGATGAAGATACGGCGCTGGGATTTTCTCTCGCGGGCGTCCAGGGGATCATTGTGAACACGCCAGATGAAACCCGAACAGCGTTCGATGAGATTGTCCGGCAGCACGATGTGGGCATCCTTCTGATTACGGAGCGAGTGGCGCAGCAAATTCGGGAGACGGTTGACCGCTGGATTTTAAGCCCCGGTACGCCGATTGTGCTTGAAATTCCGGATAGCCGCGGCCCGATGGAAGGGCGACGCACCCCGCATGAATTTGTCAAATCAGCCATTGGCGTGAAATTTTAATGACGAAACGCGCGTTCTGATGCGCCCGATCAGGCCGCAAGACCGCGTTCGACGTATGCAAAGCGTGTTTTGCCGAAGATGAGGACGGATGTATGCCGGTAGAAACAGCATCTGATTTTTCGAAAGCCATTCTGGAAGAAGCACAGCAGGAGGCCGACAATATTCTCGACTTAGCTCGACGAGAGGCCGACCGCATTCTGGAAGACGCTCAGGGAGAATTAGACCAGATTTATCAGACAGAATCGCCTCGCACAGCGACGCAACTGGCGAAAAGCCGTTATAAACAATTAGTGGCCGCCGCGGAACTTGATGCGAGAAAACAGCACATTGTCACCCAGGAACGATTGCTCCATACTGTCGAACGCCGGGTGCAAGAGGAATTGCTTCGCTTGCGCCACGAGGCGACGTATTCGAACTTGTTAACGCAATTAATCAAGGAAGGGCTTTCGCAATTGGACGGCGAGCAATTCGAACTGATTGTCTCCGAAGAAGACCGTTCGTTGATGACCGACGCGTTTTTAAAAGAACTGATGGCAGGCACAGAAAAAACTCTGCGCGTGTCCGACCTTTCCGAATCAGGAATCTCCGGCGTCATCATTCGACGCACGGACAATCGGGCGCAATGCGATAATACGCTTCAGGCGATCTATCGGAGGCAAGAACACGAATTGCGGCTGATCATCGCCCAACAATTATTCGACGATCAGCATCAGACCGAATAACATCTATATAGAGTGAATGTATGAATGAGAAGAGTGTAGCCACTGTATCCTGGATTAGCGGCCCCGTCATCCGGGCGGAGCATGTTGTCGGCCTGAGTATGATGGAACAGGTCGAAGTCGGGGAAGAACGCTTGATTGGCGAAGTCCTTGAGCTTGACGGCGACATGGCCACAATTCAGGTCTATGAAGATACGACCGGCCTGAAGCCTGGAGCGCCGATTTATGGCACAGGTTCATTGTTATATGTCGAATTGGGGCCGGGCTTATTAAAAAATATTTACGACGGCATTCAACGCCCCTTAGCAGACATTCAAGCGCTTCAAGGAGATTTCATCCATCGCGGAGCGCAGGTCAATGCGTTAGATCGGAAACGGCGTTGGAAATTTGCCCCAACCTGTCGCGTCGGCAACGCCTTAAAGGGCGGCGAAATGCTCGGCGAAGTCTCGGAAACCGTGACCTTTCTGCATCGCATTCTGTGTCCGCCTGATATACACGGCGAGTTGATCGAAATTGCCCCGTCAGGGGAATATACGATTGAAGACATCATCGCGAAAGTCAAAACGACAACCGGCGTCGCGGAACTGAAGATGTATCACCGCTGGCCGGTGCGGCGACCCCGCCCATATCGTCAGCGTCAGACGCCCTCGATTCCTCTGATTACCGGGCAGCGGGTCATTGACACGTTTTTCCCGATTGCGAAAGGCGGAACAGCCGCCGTCCCCGGAGGATTCGGCACAGGCAAGACGATTACGCAGCATCAGCTTGCCAAATGGTGCGATGCGAATTTGATCGTCTATATCGGCTGCGGCGAGCGCGGCAACGAAATGACTGGCGTACTGGTGGATTTCCCGAAACTGATTGATCCGAAAAGCGGTAATCCGCTGATGGAACGTACCATTCTCATCGCGAATACGTCTGATATGCCTGTGGCAGCGCGGGAAGCGAGCATTTACACCGGCATCACCATCGCCGAATATTATCGAGATATGGGCTACGATGTGGCAATTATGGCGGACTCCACCTCACGCTGGGCGGAAGCATTGCGCGAAATTTCGGGACGCCTCGAAGAAATGCCTGCGGAAGAAGGCTTTCCGGCGTATCTTGCCACGCGCTTGGCGGAATTTTATGAACGCGCCGGACGTGTGACCACGCTCAACGGCAGCGAAGGTTCGATTACCGTCATTGGCGCCGTCTCTCCGCCTGGCGGCGATTTCTCCGAACCGGTGACGCAGCACACCAAACGGTTCGTGCGCTGTTTCTGGGGGTTGGATAAAGAATTGGCAAGCTCCCGCTATTTTCCCGCCATCAATTACATGGACAGCTACAGCGAATATCTGGAAGATGTGTCCGGCTGGTGGGCGCAGTTCGAAGACGCGGACTGGAAAGACTTGCGCGACAAAGGCATGGCGATGCTGCAACAGGATCACAAATTGCAAAAGATCGTCAAACTCGTCGGCGAAGACTCGATGCCGGACGAGCAGCGTCTCATCATCGAAGGCGCAAAACTCCTGAAAAATGGCTTGCTCCAGCAAAGCGCATTCGATGAGGTGGATATGTACGCGCATCCGCTTCGTCAATTATGGATGTTGAAAATCATTCTGCACTTTTACGAACGCGCGAACGATGTGATCAAAAAAGGCGCGCCGATTTACCGTATCCGCGAACTGGACGCGATTGAAAAAATCAATCGCATGAAAGCGCGTATTGCAAACGATGAAATTGACAAATTTCATGAGTTGTTACGAGAAATTGATGAAGAAATAGATGAATTAGAGCATGATTACGCCGGAGGGCTTTTTTAGGCGAAACGTCATGTAGTCGAAATTCTCTTTCGACCCACGCGCTCAATAACAGGATGCCCGTGAGGACGAAAAAAATTTCGTCCGGCATGTCATGGAAGAACATGGGAACAGCAGCCAAAGAATATCTTGGATTTAAGAAAGTCTCAGGCCCGATTCTTTACGTGGAAGGCATCAGCGATGTGGGCTTTGCAGAAGTGGTACAGATTGTAGATGCCCACGGGAAAATGCGTCACGGGCGCGTCCTGTCGATCGGGCAGAATATCGCGGCAGTCGAGATTTTCGAAGGCACCAGCGGCCTGTCAATCGAAGGCACGAAAGTCCGTTTTTTAGGTCATCCGGTCACTGTGCCGGTCTCGGCAGAGATGTTAGGTCGCGTATTCAATGGCATCGGCGAACCGATTGACGGGTTGCCGGAACCGATTGCCCGCGAACGCCGCAGCGTGAATGGTTCTCCGATCAACCCGGCCAGCCGGGAATATCCCCGCGATTTTATCCAAACCGGCATTTCTTCGATTGATGGGATGAACACGCTGGTACGCGGTCAAAAATTGCCGGTCTTTTCCGGCAGCGGATTGCCGCATAACAAATTGGCCGCGCAGATTGTGCGCCAGGCGACGATTCTCGGCGAACAAGACACGCAATTCGTCGTCGTCTTCGGCGCAATGGGCATCAAACACGATGACGCGGAAGTCTTCCGTAAAAGCTTCGAAGAGACCGGCGTCCTCAGTAATGTCGTCATGTTTATGAATTTAGCCAGCGACCCGACGATTGAACGTCTGATTACGCCGCGTTCGGCCTTGACCGTCGCCGAATACCTTGCGTTCGATCTTGGAATGCACGTCTTGGTCGTGTTGACTGACATGACGAACTACTGCGAAGCGTTGCGCGAAGTTTCGACCTCGAAAGGGGAAGTGCCGAGCCGGAAAGGGTATCCTGGATATCTGTACAGCGATTTGGCCTCTATTTACGAACGCGCCGGACGCATTATCGGACGCAAAGGTTCGATCACCCAGATTCCGATTCTGACGATGCCCAACGACGACATTACGCATCCGATCCCGGATTTGACCGGTTTTATTACCGAGGGGCAGATCGTGTTGGATCGCAACTTAGACAAGCAAGGCATTTATCCGCCGATTAACGTCTTGCCCTCTTTGTCGCGTTTGATGAATGACGGCATCGGCAAAGACAAAACTCGCGAGGATCATCGGAACGTGTCGAACCAGTTGTATTCGGCCTACACGTATGTCAAGCGCGTCGAAACACTGGCTTCGATTATCGGCGAAAGCGAATTGTCTGATCTGGATAAGCAATATCTGGACTTAGGCCGCCAGTATGAAACGCTGTTCGTCAAACAGGGATTGACGGAAAACCGGACGATTGACGAAACCTTAGACTTAGCCTGGAAGATCGTTTGCGCGCTTCCGCGCAGGGAATTGACCCGCGTGACAGACGAACAAATAGACGATCACGGACAGTATTCGTCATAACGCGTTGTTTCAGTTGTTTTCAGGAGCGCAGCCCTGTCGTTGCATCGTATGCAAACACTCTTTTGCGCTTCGGAAAAAAATGGTTGACATTATTCATGGCTCGGCTCAATATTCCATCAACAAAAAGCAATTTATTACGCTTGAACGATGAACTGACCTTTGCGGTCGAAGGACGCGATCTGCTTGACGAAAAGCGCGAAATTCTCATTATGGAAATTATGGGAATGCTTGAAGACGCGCATCGCAAACGATTGGCAATGGAAAAATCCTTAGCGGAAGCGTATCAGTCGTTCGCCGTCGCCAAAGTGCTGCTCGGCACGGAAAATATCCGACGGGCGGCCTTCGGCATTCAGGAAGAAGCGGAAGTAGATATACACGATCGCAGCGTCATGGGCGTTCCCGTGCCAGTGGTTCAGGTGAAATGGAATAAATCCGAAAAGCCGCGTTACAGTTTTGCCGGAACGACATTTGCGTTAGATAGCGCCGCCAAGCAGTTTTCCGCCAGCTTCGAAACGCTGGTCGAGTTAGCGGAAATCGAAACGACCCTGTGGCGATTGGCGACGGAATTGAAAAAAACGCAGCGGCGATTCAACGCATTGGATAATATTCTGATCCCTGAATACTCGGAAACGGTCAAATATATCGAATACACTCTTGAAGAAAAAGAACGGGAAATCCTGTTTCAACTGAAACGCGTCAAAGAAAAATTACACCGCTGACCAACTCAAGAGTTACGAGTTGCGAGGTTCAGGTTGCCAAGAACGCGTCGAAATATTGTACGCAGCCTGTTTGCCCGTAATTCGCGGCTTCGTTCTCTATGGCTTCATCAACACTCTTTAAAAAAATTCTGGTGCCTGTTGATAATGCGAAGTATTCTATTGATGCCGCCCGGTTAGCCATTCAGCTTGCCCAACAGCACAGCGCGCAACTGATTTTTTTGCATGTCGTGGATATTCGCGCCATTGAAACGATGGCGCGGTATGGCAGCGAATCCAAAGAAGCCTTGATCGTGAAAGCCGAAGAAAGTGGATGGAAAATTCTATACAGCCTTGAGGAAGAAGCGGTCAACGAACAGGTGCGTGTCGCGCTGACGTTGGAAGAAGGCACACCGCATCGCGTCATTTTGGATAGCGCCGAGAAGTATAAAGTTGACCTGATTGTGCTTGGCAAACCCCGCAAAACCGGTGCGCGCAAAGATGCCGTGTTAGAACCGATCATCGAACACGCCGAGTGTCCGATCCTCCTTTCCCGATAAACATTCCGCCGCCGAACCGCTCGAATCGGCGGCAATCCTCATTTTATGCAAGCAGCCTCGCCGATTCATGCCGACCGCATTCGATTGCTCAACGACCGCGACATTCGACCGGGACGATACGTCCTGTACTGGATGCAGCAGAGTCAACGCGCCGAAGAGAATCATGCCTTAGAGTATGCGATTCATTGCGCCAATCATCTGAAGCAGCCGCTTGTCGTCGCCTTTGGCCTGACCGACACTTACCCTGACGCGAATCTCCGCCATTATACATTTCTGCTGGAAGGCTTGCAAGAAACCTCTGCCATGTTAGCGGCGCGCGGAATCAAATTTATTCTGCGCCACGGGCATCCGCCCGAAATTGCCATTCAGCTTGCCGAATCCGCCTCGCTGATTGTCTGTGATCGCGGCTATCTGCGCCATCAACGCGCCTGGCGCAGCGAGGTCGCGCAGCAGGCGGAATGCCGCGTCATGCAGGTCGAAAGCGATGTGATTGTGCCGATCGAAAGCGCGTCGAACAAAGCCGAATACGCTGCCCGCACGATCCGCCCCAAAATCACGAAACTGATTGACCGCTATCTTCAGCCGATTCCTCGTCTTTCACTCGAATATCCCTCACTTGACCTTGATCTGCGCGGAGACGACCTGACCGACATCGCGGCGCTGCTGTCGTCATTCGACATGGATCGCCGTATTGCGCCAGTCAGCCGATTGTTTCGCGGCGGAACGTCGCAGGCCAAAACGCGCTTTCGAGAATTTATCGAATCCAAACTCGAACATTACGACGAACATGGCAATCAGCCCCAAACCGACGACATTTCGCAGATGAGTCCCTATCTGCATTTCGGTCAGATTTCGCCGGTGTATCTTGCGCGACAGATACAGGCCAGCCCGCATTCCATCGAAAAAACCGGCGACGCCTTTTTGGAGCAGTTGATTGTCCGGCGCGAATTAGCGATGAATTTCGCCTATTACAGGCCGGATTACGATTCGTTTGCGTGTGCGCCGACCTGGGCGCAGATCACGCTTCATCAGCATGAAACTGACTATCGCGAATATCTCTATTCGATAGACGAGTTGGAAAGCGCGAACACGCATGATCCGTACTGGAATGCGGCGATGCTGGAAATGAAAGAGACGGGTTTTATGCACAATTATATGCGGATGTATTGGGGCAAAAAAATTCTGGAGTGGAGTCGCAGCCCGGAGGAGGCGTTCGCCGCGACGCTGACGCTGAATAACCGCTATTTTCTCGACGGACGCGATCCCAATTCCTACGCCGGCGTCGCATGGCTCTACGGCGTGCACGACCGCGCCTGGAACGAACGCGAGATCTTCGGCAAAGTGCGCTGCATGACCGCGTCCGGCTTGGAACGAAAATGCGACATTCAGGCGTACATTCGGAAAGTGCGACGCCTGATGAAATCGGAAGAATAATTGCCCCGTTCAATTCAACATCAACGTTTGCATTTCGTATAACTGTTTGTAGAGGCCGCCATGCTGCAACAAGGCATCGTGCGTTCCTTGTTCCACCAATTCCCCTTTATGCAGGACGAGAATCCGATCCACGCTTTTGATCGTCGAAAGCCGGTGCGCGATGATAATCGCAGTTCTATCGGCGAGCAGATTTTTGACGCCGGCTTCGATCAATTGTTCGGTTTCGGAATCAATATTCGAGGTCGCTTCGTCCAACACGACAATCGCCGGCTTCCGCACAAAGGCGCGGGCAAAGCTGAGAAGCTGGCGCTGACCGACCGACAGCAATTTCCCTTCTTCCAGAATGTTTTCGTCATACCGTTTCGGCAAACGTTCGATATACCGGTCGGCATAGACCTGCTGCGCGGCATGTTCCACGTCTTCGCGCCGGATGCGCGGATCATGCAGCGCGATATTTTCGGCAATCGTGCCGGTGAACAGAAAAATATCCTGCGGCACGGTGGCGATCTGCCCGCGTAACGCGCCGAGGTCGTAGGCTTTGATGTCCACGCCGTCAATCAGAATCGCCCCTTCTTGCACGTCGTACAAGCGATTCAGCAGATTGATCGTCGTGGTTTTGCCGCTGCCGGTATGTCCGACAAAAGCGACTTTTTCGCCAGGGCGAATGGTAAACGACACGTTTTTCATCACCGGATGCCCCGGTTGATAAGCAAATGTGACGTTCTCGAACCGCACTTCGCCGCGCGTGTTGCTCTGAATCTGTTTTAGCGACGGCGCGTTCGTTACCGGATGGTCTAACAGCTTGAAGACGCGATGCGACGCCGCCATTGCGGATTGAAACGAGTTGAAGCGTTCCGCCATGTCCCGCAACGGTTTGAAAAACATGTTGATGTAGGAAAAAAACGCGAAAATCACGCCGACTTGCAACGCCCGACCTGCCGCAAAATGGGCGTAGGTCAGGATCAGCAGCATGCTCACGTTCGCCACAATTTCAATCACCGGAAAATAGAGCGCGTACGAGTTGACAACTTTCAAAAACGCCTCGAGATAGCGCCGGTTATACGTCGCGAACGTCTGCTCGCTGCGGGTTTCGTGATTGAACAGATGAATCTCTTTGATCCCCGTGATTGTTTCCACGAGCGAGGTGTTGATTTCGGAATTCGCTTTGCGGACGCCATCGTAGCCAGTGCGGATGCTTTTGCGAAACAGCGCCGTCGCGCCGATGAACATAGGAATCGTCAGAAACGCAAATAGCGCCATTTTCACGTCCACTAACAGCATGGCAATCAGAATCAGCACGAGTTTCAGCGCGTCGCCGAGCAGCGCGACCAGGCCGTCTGAAATGAATTCCCGGATCGCTTCCACATCATTCGTCACGTTGGTCAGGGTTTTGCCGACCGCCGTCACGTCGAAATAGTCGTTGGACAGGGCGAGGACTTTCTTGAACAAATCCATCCGCAGGTCGAACAGCAGGCGTTGGCCGAGATATTCGATGCAGTAGGTGAATGCCGCGGAAAAGAGAAAATTGCTGACCAACACGGCGCCTAATATCCAGCAGATGCGCATCAGGCCGTCGAGATCGCCTTTGACGATATGTTGGTCAATTCCGACTTTCAGCAGATAGGGATATAGAACGCCGCTCACATCAAAGACCACGAGCAGCGCCAACGCCACAATCAACAGCGTCGCGTGTGTGCGTACATACGGCAGCAACCGTTGCAACAGTTTCCAATCCAGCATCTTCTGCGTCTTCGCGGTGGCGTCGTAACCGCGCTCTTTTTTGATGTGGCCGCCGCCTTTTCCCATGTTACCTCTCATCGTCGAATTCCTCCTCCATCTGCTGCATTTTGGCGAGGCGGGCGTATAATCCGCCATGTTCAAGCAATTCCGCGTGCGTGCCGCGTTCGAGAATATTGCCCTGATCCAGCACATAAATCACATCCGCGTTCCGTAACGCGGAAATGCGATGGGAGATGATAATCAGCGTCTTGAACGAATGCAGCGCCTTGAGATTGTCGAGAATATGCGCCTCGGTTTTGGCGTCCACACTGGAAAGCGCGTCATCGAAAATCAGCACCGGGCTTTGTTTCATCAGGGCGCGGGCAATCGCGGTGCGCTGTTTCTGCCCGCCGGAGAGCGTGATGCCGCGTTCGCCGATGACCTGCTCGTATTTATCGGGAAACGTTTGAATATCGCCGTCCAATCCGGCATTTTTCGCCGCGCGTTCCACGAGGTCGAGATTCGTCTCTCCGTCCATGCTCAACGCGATGTTTTCCGCGATGGTACGGGAAAACAAAAACGTTTCCTGCGGCACGACCGAAATTTTTTGCAGCAGGCTGGCGGGCTGAATATCCCGCACATCAATGCCATTGATGAACAACATGCCGGGTTCAGCCTGAAAGAGGCCGCTCATCAGATTAATCAACGTGGTTTTGCCGCTGCCGATGGTGCCGGTAATCGCGACCGTCTGGCCGGGCGTAATCGTAAAATCAAGCCCGCGCAGCACGAGCGGGCGTTCTTCTGTTGACAGTGCCGGAGTCGGCGGAATGCTCCCGACTTTTGCCACGCTGTTCGGCGGCGGCGATGGATAGCGGTACGCCAGATTTTTCGCCGTAAAGACGAGTTCGTCCGTCTCCAATGTTTTCCAGTCAGCGCGTTCTTCCACCGGCGCATCGAGAATATGATTCAGCCGTCCCATTGCCGAGATTCCCTGCTGAATCACGGTCATCACCCAGCCGAGCGCCATCACCGGCATGGTCAAATGCGCGACCATGACGTTGAATTGCAGCAGTTGGCCGATCGTCATGCTGCCGGAAATTACGTTTTTGCCGCCGATCCAGAGAATCAGCAGTTCCGTCAGTGAAAAGACGAACAGGAAAAACGGCCAGAGGAATCCCCGCGTTTTCGCTAATTTCATCTGGCGGCGGATATATTCCTGATTCAACGTCTCGAAACGTTGCGTTTCAATCGCTTCGAGCGTGTACAGTTTCAGCGTCGTGATGCCGGAGATGACCTGCCAGACGCGGTTGTTGATCGCGCCGACATGTTCCTGCACCTGCTTATGGAGCGGGCGCAGGCTCGGCATAATGACGACAATCAGCGCGGAAATCACGAGCAGAATGCCGACCACGATGAGCATGAGCGGACGATTCAACAGCATCAACTTCGGCAAGAAAAAGGCGAGGCGGCTCAGCGAATTCGGCACGTACATGATGCCCGGCCCTAACAGCCCCCTGACCGCGTCCAAATCGTTGGTGCAGCGCGACGAGATATCGCCGGTCTGATTTTCCTGAAAAAACGCCATCTTGACGGTCAAAATTTTGCGATACAACCGCTCCCGCAGGTCATATTCGATTTTGCGCGACACGCCGATGATCAATTTGCGCATCACGAACATCGAACCGAACGTCACCGCCGTGTACAGAGCGATATACAGCATATCTGCCAGCAGCAGATTTCCCCGATTCTGGCCGATGATTTCGTCGAGGGCGTGGTTCATGTAAATCGGCGATTTCATCAGGCTGTAATTTTGCAGCAGCATGAACGCAAACCCGACGATGAGTTCGAGCGCGTAGCGTCGGAGGTAAGGAATTAAGGCTTTGAGATGGTTCATGAATGAAAAGAACATACACCGCAGAGACGCTGAGAACGCAAAAAAGCTTGAATCCATTCCAGGGGTTGAAACCCCCGTCTGTATTCCGTTGCCGCTTCGCGGCAAGTCTCGTCCTGAAAGGGCGGCGGCGTATAGACGGGGGTTTCAACCCCTGAAAACATAAACCCCAAGCCTCTCAACGTCTCTGCGGTAATATTTTATCGTTCGAAGGCCGTCGGAATGTCCTGAATTTTCGCCGGATGATCGCAGTAAAACGGTTCGCCGTAGCGGACGCCGATCATGGCTCCGGCGGTGCGGGAGCGGGCTTCCATCACATCCCAAAAGGCGTTCGAGCGGATAAAGGTTTTCGTGCCGGAATCGTCCTCGTCTTCCTGCGTCACCTGCGATTTATACGCCCGGATCGCCGCAACTTTTTGTTCCCAGACATCGGTGACATCCACGATAAAATCGGGCTGATCGCGGATCAGCAATTCTTTGAAATAGATCAAATTCTTCGGGCGGAACGGCGCGGATTCGGTTTTCAATTTTTCCAATCCGGCCAGAAAGACGCACTCTTTGACAATTTCTCCGGCGTAATAATGGTCGGGATGGCGCGGCATCTGCGGATAAAACGCGAAGACGATGCGCGGGCGGAATTGCCGGATCACTTCAATCACTTTCAGGCGGTTTTCATCGGTATTGCGGATATTCCCATCCGGCAGGTCTAACGTGATGCGAGCGTCAAGCTGCAAAATTTCCGTTGCGTTTTGCAATTCCTGCTTGCGGATGTCCGCCGAGCCATACGTTCCGGCTTCGCCTGATGTCAGGTCGCAGACGCCGACCGTGTAGCCTTGCCGTTTCAGCACGACAATCGTGCCAGCCATTGAAATTTCACAATCATCGGGATGCGCCCCGATTGCTAAGACATCAACCATACGAAAAAACGCTCCCACCCCTGCCAGG
>CAZRSF010000085.1:0-26699 GCA_964602655.1 uncultured Candidatus Moduliflexus sp. | reverse complement strand
TCGTGGTGCAGAAGGTGAAATCGCTGCCGGCGCACGAAGGCTTTGACGCCGCGTCGGAAACCTACTGCGACATGCTGAAAGCCGGGATTATTGACCCGACGAAAGTAACGCGCACGGCGTTGCAGAATGCCGCGAGTATTGCGGGCGTGATGCTGACGACCGAAGCGTTGATCACCGATCTTCCTGAAAAGGAAAAAGCTGCGGCTCCGCAAATGCCGGAGTATTAATCCGCAGCAACCGTAGAGACGGGTCGCCGACCCGTCTCTTTTTTTGTTATTTCTCCCGATTCTGAAACGCAATCCCGTATTGCCAATCGCCAATACCCCTATCCATAATCATTTCCGCATAATTGCGCGCCTCCGTCAAAATTCTCTTTACAACATCCGTATTCGTCTGTCATTGGGTTAAAAAGCACGTCTCAATCGCTTCTATTATAAACCCTGACAGGGCTGCCCAAAAAAAGAGGATGCAATTTTATGGATGGAACGCAACGCAGCAACATTCGACCCGGCTTGAAAGTCCAGGTCATCCAGAAACAAGACCAGCGCACCGGCAAACTGACCGAAGGCATTGTCAAAGATATTCTTACCAGCGCGCCCTTCCATTCGCGCGGCATCAAAGTACGCTTGGAAAGCGGCATCGTGGGGCGCGTGAAAGTTATCGAATCGTAACCTGAAACGACCGATACGCCGACCGCCTGATGCGGACGATTGACGGCGTATGGGCGCCATGAACGTCTTCCGTTATTTTCTGTTGACAAATTTCGCCTGCCATGAAGAATGTGAAGTCATGAGCGGCTCGCGGAGAGTCGCGAAACAATATGAAACCGTCATAAGGAGAGTGACCTATGTCGCTATGGGATAAAATTGCAGGGCAGTTGATTGATATTATCGAGTGGTTGGATTCGACGCAGGACACCATCGTCTTTCGCTTCGAACGGCAGGGAAATGAAATCAAAAACGGCGCGAAATTGATCGTGCGCGAGAGCCAGGTGGCGATTTTCGTCAACGAAGGACAGATCGCCGATATTTTCGACGTGCCCAGCACATACACGCTGGAAACGAAGAACCTGCCGATTTTAGGCACGCTGAAAGGCTGGAAATACGGATTTAACAGCCCCTTCAAAGCCGAAGTCTATTTTGTCAATACGCGCCGGTTCATGAATTTGAAATGGGGCTTGAAAAACCCTCTGATGCTGCGCGATGCGGAATTCGGCGTCGTGCGCGTCCGCGCCTTCGGCACATACGGCCTTCGCGTGTCCGATCCCTCCACCCTGTTACGGCAGCTTGTCGGCACGAATCCCGATTTCAGCACCGAGGACATCAGCGAACAACTGCGGAATATGATTGTGTCGCGGTTCTCCGAAATTTTGGGCGAAATGAAAATTCCGGTGCTGGACATGGCCGCCAATTATACTGAATTAGGCGACTTGATTGCCCAAAAAATGCGGTTGGAAATGGTGGATTTCGGCCTGGAACTCATCAATCTGATGGTCGAAAATATCTCGCTGCCGCCGGAAGTAGAAGCCGCGATGGATAAACGCACAAGCATGGGCGTGATCGGCAATTTGTCGGCCTACACCCAATTCCAGGCCGCGGAAGCGATGGAAGCCGCCGCCAAGAATCCTGGCGGAGACGCATCTGCCGGGATCGGCATGGGGATGGGCTTTGCGATGGCAAACCAGATGGGACGCGCTATGAATCAGCAGAATCAGCCGCAAGCTGGCGCTCCCACGCCGCCGCCGCTGCCTCAGAGCGTTGCCTACCATGTCGCGCTGGACGGACAGTCCGCCGGCCCCTTCGATCTGACAGCCATGAAGCCGCACGTTCAGAGCGGGAAGTTGACGCGCGAGACATTGGTCTGGAAAGACGGCATGGCGAGTTGGACGCCCGCCGGGCAGGTGCCTGAATTAGCCGGCTTGTTTGGTTCCACGCCGCCGCCGCTGCCGCCGAAATAATCCACTTGCGGCTTTCGCGTCAGGCGCGGGCGCTGTCTGCGCCTGACGCGGCAATTCGAAAGAGAGAGATTGAGCATGTCGAAAAAAACGCAATTTCCATGTCAGCAATGCGGCGCGGATTTGAAATTTGCGCCGGGCACGAATGCCCTCAAATGCCCGTATTGCGGCAGTGAAAATGACATCCCGGCAGCCTCGCGCAGCCTGATGGACGACGACCAGGCGCACATCCGGGAATTAGAGTACGAAGACTACCTGCGCAACGCCGCCCCGGAAGGCGAGATGCAGGAAGTCAGCACGGTGAAATGTCAGGCATGCGGCGCGGAAACGACGCTTCCGCCGAATACTGCCGCCACCGAATGCCCGTTCTGCGGCACCAGCATTGTCATCACGACCGCGACGACGAAACAAATCAGACCCTCGGCGCTGCTGCCGTTCAAAGTGACGCTCAAGGAAGCGCAGGAGAAATTCCGAAAGTGGGTGGGCGGTTTGTGGTTCGCGCCCAGCCGCTTGAAAAAGACGGCGCAGCTTGCCGAAGGCATCAAAGGCGCGTATCTGCCGCATTGGACGTATGACGCCCTTGCTGAAACGGACTATACGGGCGAACGCGGCGAACATTATTACGTCACGGAAACGCGCACGGTCACACGCGACGGCAAGCAGGTGACAGAGAACGTTCGGGTACAGAAAACCCGGTGGCATCCGGCCAGAGGCCATGTCCGCAACACGTTCGACGATGTCGTCGTTCCGGCGAGCGATTCCCTGCCTCGCCCGTATGTGCAGGCGCTGGAACCCTGGGATTTGGGGGCGCTCGCGCCGTATGACGATCAATTTTTAAGCGGGTTTCGTGCGGAAAGCTATTCGGTCAGCTTAGAGCAGGGCTTCGAACATGCCAAAAAAATCATGGCGACGACAATCGAGCAAACGATTCGGCAGGACATCGGCGGCGACGAACAGCGGATCGGACGCGCCGACAGCGCCTATTCCGGCATTACGTTCAAACATATCCTGCTGCCGCTCTGGATCAGCGCGTATCGCTACAATAATAAAATTTTCCGATTCCTGGTCAACGCGCGCACCGGCGAAGTGCAGGGTGAACGCCCCTGGAGTTGGATCAAAATTACGTTCGCGATTCTTGTCGGGATCGGAATTGTGGTCGGGCTGTTTCTGCTGTTCGGAAACGGCGGATGAGCGACGACAATGCTGCCACAGCCCTGCCAGGGGTCGAAACCCTGGCAGGGATCGGTACACACCCGCGTCGCGATAGGCTGTTCCTTCCGAGAGATGAAACACGGCGTCAGATTGTGAATCTGAATCATTGATGTCAAAGGGAATGCCTGTTATGTTTACATGCATTTAAAAACAGGCGATCTCGCTGGCGGATAAACCAGCCCTCACGGTTGAGCGCCTTATCGTTTTCTACAGCGATAAGCGCGTCGTCCAGCGACATCCAGACAGGCCGAAAGCCATGAGCGATTTCTCGTTCGGTAAACGCTGGAGCGCCTTTCGACACAATGTTTCCGACAAAACAATACGAGGTCTGCTGAAAATCTGCAGCGCGGTATTCGATAATTTTGCCGATCTCGCCGGTAATTTCAACCTCGCTGCCAACTTCTTCGTGCGCTTCCCGGATCAATGCCTCCACGCGGTCTTCTCCCGGCTCGATACCGCCGCCCGGCAGTTTATGATAGCGGTATTTCGACACGTAGAGCAACGGAATCAGGCCGCGCTCGTCGAATAAGACGGCTCGCGCCGCCTCGCGGAATTCCCTTCTCTCCGCAATGATCAAATCAGGCTCTTTGATTTCTGCTAACAATTCCATATAGAAGACATTTACTCCTTATCAGTTATCATAATTGAACATGGGTGAGAGAGTTTCTGCATTGTGCATCAACCTAAAAATGCCGTATTTCCTGCGCCAGCGACATGGCTCGTCTGAGCAGGTTGTGGGCGATCTCTTCGTCACCGGCATCCCAGGATCGGATCGCATCTTCTAACGCCGCTGTCAGGGGAGCGGGCAGGCGTTTTTGTTCAGGGGATAATAACGCGCGGATATACGCAACTGCTTCAGGGACGCGATCATCAGCCAAAGTCACTCCGATCAATGGAAAGAGAGCCATCCAATGAAACGGATACACGAAGGACAACTGCCGCCAGATTTCTAACGCGGCCTTGCCATCTGTTTCCGCCTCTGAAAAACGCTGCTCGCTCCACGCGAGCCAGGTCAGGTTCGCTTTGGCGGCGCCGACATATTCCGGCATCTGGGCGATTTTGGCAATGTTCAGGCTGCGATGACTATATACGTTGACCTGGTCTTTCTGAGCATATTTTCTATAAAGAACAGTAAGGTATGTCAAACAACGCGCTTGCATGACCACATCGCCGATCTGCTCGGCTAAACGTAATCCGATTTCCAGTGGTTCCTTCACAAGATCAAGCTTGTCGTTTTCAGCCCATAAATAGCTAAAACCAAGTTGAAAGTACGACATATTGATCACGCTCAGGTTCTCTGATTCCTTGCTGGCTGAGACGGCGGTAAGTGCATAAGAAATGGCTTGTTCCGAGATCAGATACCGCTCTCGTTTTAATTCAATCAGCGTGAGGCTGTCAAAGTATCGCACGCGCTGCGTCGGCGTCCCGTATTGCTCGACCATGGGCTGAGCTTTGCGTGCCAATTCGATCATCTCAGGCTGTTTGTTTTGCCAATATAACAGCCATATCCGATCAACTTGAACCTCGATCCATTCCTGCCAGCGAGATGGTTCAACCGTTGCCGACGGCTGCTCTAAAACCGTTTCAGCCGACTCATAGGCGCGCGATGCTTCGGCATAATGTCCCTGAATTTCCCAGGTTTTACCTATTTTTCGGTGAAGACGCGCTCGCCAGATCAGGTCATGTTCCGACGTTCCCTGTAACGTATTCTGATAAATCGTTCTGGCTTCCTCATGCTGTCCAGTCAGCGCGAAGATGTCGGCCAGAGGCTCATACATGTGGATCGCACTCTGCCGCGATTCCTCCACATTCGCCGTCGCCCACGCGAAGGCCACCCGCAGATTGCCTATTTCCTGCGTGAGTCTGGCTTTCCAGCGCACATGTTCCTCAATCGGCAATCTATTCAGATGGGTGTTAGCTTCTTGCGCGAATGCCACGAAAAATTGTGCGTGCTGTTTGCGAATGAGATCGCCATCGTCATATTGCGCCAGTCGTTCCAACGCATATTCGCGAATGGTTTCCAGCATCGTAAAACGCGGTTCGCCGTTAATCTCGGTTTGCGCGACCAAATGATGATCCGTGAGCGCTTGCAGCCCGTCGAACACGTCCACATCAGAGTCGCTCTGGCACACGGCCTCGGCGGCCTCCAGCGTCCACCCGCCGACAAAGACGGCGAGCCGTCGAAAGACCGTTTGCTCTTCCGCGCTCAACAGGTGATAACTCCAGGCGAGCGTATTGCGCAGCGTTTGCTGCCGGATCGGGCGATCTCGGACGCCCCAGGAGAGAAAGCGCAGCGGGTAATCCAGGTGCGCAAGCATCGCCTTGGGCGGCAGGAGTCTGGCGCGGGCGGCGGCTAACTCAATGGCTAACGGCAATCCATCCAAACGGACGCAAATCTGCGCGACCATCGGCGCGTTATCCTCGGTCAGCTTAAAATTCATGGCGACCGCTTGCGCGCGTTCGGCGAACAGCCGAATCGCTTCGAAGCGCGTCAATCCTTCGAAGGAGGGAAGATTGGCAGGGTCAGGCAGGCGCATCGGCGGCACAAGATAGTCATATTCCCCGGAGAGTCGCAGCACAGTGCCGCTGGTCGTCAAGATTTTGATGCCGGGAGCCGCCGCCAACAGGTCGCTCAGCGCGGGCGCGGCCTCAATGAGTTGTTCGAAATTATCCAGCACGAACAGCAGGCGTTTTGGGCGGAGATACGCGATGAGCGCCTCTATCGGCGGCGCGTTGCCGCTGATTCGAAGTCCTAACGTCTGCGCCATCGTCGGCGCGACAAGGTCAGGATTCGTGATCGGCGCAAAGGAAATAAAAAAGACGCCGTCGGCGAAATGGTTGAGCAGTCGTTCCGCCGCCTGCAATCCTAACCGCGTTTTGCCGGAACCGCCGGGGCCGGTCAGCGTGACCAGCCGGACATGCTCTTGCGAGAGCAGCGCGGTCACTGTGGCGACTTCGGCCTCGCGTCCGATAAAGGTGGTCGTTTGCGCCGGGAGATTGTGCGGCGGAGACACTGGCGCGGACGTGGCGGTCGGGACGTGGTTTCCGTTCTGTGGCGCGCCGTCTGGCTGGCGATGGTTGTTGAGAATGGCGCGATAGAGTTCTTGCGTTTCCGGCTCTGGCTCTGTCTCGAATTCTTCGCGCAGGATGTGCGCGCACTCCTGATATTGCTGCAACGCCGCCGAACGCTGATGGTCAGCGGCATACACGCGCATCATCTCGCGGTGCGCGTCTTCTTCCCAGGGACAGACCTCGACCCAGCGCTGCGCATACTGAATCGCCGCTGCCATGTCGCGCTGCTCGGTGTAATGGCCGATAAGCTGGCGCAGCGTCTCGGCGATCTGCTCGCGGAACTGGCCGGTATGCGCCGCCTGCCATTCATCGAACGCGAGGCAATCCGGCAGGGTAAAGCCGCGCAAGAAATCATCCTGATAGAGTTCGGCGGCGGCCTGAAGCGATGGAAGGCGTTCTTCTACGGAGATTGTTGGCGCATGATGGTTGTTCGTATGATTGAGCAGGCGTTGAAATTCGTGCACATCCACAAACAAGTCGGAAGAGGGCTTGATGGCGATGTCGCGGCGGCAAATGGCAAACCAATCGTCGCCGAACGCCTGCGTGAGCGCCTGCAACGCGCCGCGCAGATTGGCAAAGGCGCGTTCCGAAGAGAATTCCGGCCAGAAGAGCGTGGCGAGCGTTTCGCGGCTCTGCGGCTGGCGGCTGACAGCAAGATAGGCGAGTAAAGCGAACGCTTTGCGCGTCTTCAAGGCCATGCGCTGACCGTTCAGTTCGACCTGCGGAGCGCCGAATAAGGTGAGTTTCAGGGATGACATGCATCACGCTCCTGAAAAATGATGCTCTATTCGCTGTCGTCACGGTTTTTCGACGATTTTTCGACGAAACCGGGTTATTATACTGTTGTTGATACGAAAAAGCATAGATAGAGCGCGAATTCCTGTCAAGAAAAACCTGCGCATCTGCGATTTCTCTGAAGCGAACCCATGACGTTCGTTTCAGAGAACATCTCCGCAGATGGAAGAAAGGAGCGTGTGTTATGGCCGTTATCACGATTTCTCGTCAATATGGCAGCGCGGGGGATGAGATCGCGCGTCAGGTCTGCGAGGCGTTAGGCTATCGCTATTTCGATAAACAGACGTTGGAGCGCATCGCCTCCTCGATGGGGATGACAGATGGAGAGTGTTTTGATCTCACAGAAGACGCCCATCATCCTCAACATGTGTGGGAAAAGTTTTTAAGCGGGATGCGCCGTCTTCCTGCCGCAAATATTCTGCAAACTATGATTGTGCTCCCCGAAAAGAAATTCGCGATGATGGGGAGTTGGGGAGAAGACACGACCGGCGCCAGCGTGAAACAAGTACAATGGTTGAGCGAACAGGACGAAGGCCTGTTTATTCGCGATGTGATTCTGAACGCTTACCAGGAAGGAAACTTCCTGATTGTGGGGCGCGGCGGACAGATGATTCTCAAAGACAAGCCGGGTGTGTTGCATGTCCGGATTGTCGCGCCGGAGGAAGCGCGGGCGGCGAATATCGCCGCGCAAGAGCATCTCAGCGCAGAAGCGGCGAAAAAACTGATTCATCAGCATGATCTGGCGGCTGCCGATTATATCAATACATTGTATCATGCGGACTGGAATGATCCGCTGTTGTACCATCTGATCTTGAACACTGCGATGAATGCGCCAGATTTCGCGGTTCAGATGATTCTGACGGCAACGCGGCATCTTCTGGCAGAAAAGACCACTGAACAGGCGATGATGGGCTTCCAGTATCAAACCAGAAAAGAGGAGTCATTTGCGAGAGCGGAGGCATGAATCACAAGCCCCTGCCATAAATGGCCGGTCTCAGAGCTGAAGCAGGCTGAAGCCCGCTCCAGGGCGCTTCAGCGTCGTTTGTCTTTGAGCCTGGCGATTTATCGCCAGGCGGGAAGGATATGTTCAGAAAAAACCAAACCTATCGTAAGATAGGGGCAGAAAGCTGCGGGTCCGTGACAACGGATAGCCGGGTTGCCTGAATGAATGATGATTTGGTATGCGGCGCTTGACATCAGAAGTGAGCCACGTTTCGAGCGAGATAGAGACACCCCGCCGGGGCGTCTCTATCGTAATGGACAGGTGATCGTATATACCGTGAAAATAATAGATGAAACATCAGGAGGTTCGCTATGACTCAAAAAATCTACAAACTCTTTTTAATCAAAGGCTTCACAGAAGCCTGGTATCAGATCTCAAAAGATGAGCAAGTGGCTGCTGCTGAACGATCTCGACTGGTCTCGTTATCTTGACGCGATGACCGTGTTGGGGACTGAGTGGCAGTCGGTGTGATTTTTCACAGAAGTATTGCCGCAGGGCGTACGAGAAATCAATGTCTCGTAAGCCCCTGAAAGGGTTCATCTAATTCCCCTCATATTTTTCTTGCCTGAAAGTCTGCCTGAAAATAGCGCGGAATACAGATTATTTCTGTCTGATTTCCCTGAAATAGAAGGATATTTGCCGTGCTGGATCGCTTATTGGAGATAGATGTTGCGTTGTTTCGTCTGCTGAATTCGACGCTGACAAACCCGCTGTTCGATGTCGTCATGCCGTTTGTGACGAATCCGCGCAATTGGATGGTGCCGATTGCCGTCATTGCGTTCGTGATGCTGCGGCGCGGCGCCACACGCGAGCGCCGTGCGGTGGTGTTTGTCATATTATCTGTCGCGACGGCAGATGCGTTCTGCTACCAGGCGTTAAAACCGGCATTTCACCGCCTCCGTCCGTCTCATGCGCTACAAGATGCGCGGGTGCTTGGCAAGAAAGGCGGAAAATACGGCTTTCCGTCGAATCATGCGGCGAATATTACGGCGGCCATGACCGTGTTCGCGTATTATTATCGCCGCCGTCGTTATCAGTTCGGATGCGCGTCGGTCGCCGGATTGGTTTCCTACAGCCGCGTCTATGTCGGCGTGCATTATCCGTTGGACGTTCTTGCTGGGGCAGCAATCGGCGCAAGCATCAGCGTTGGCTGGATTTTGGCGTGGCAGCAGGCCGAACAGCATCGTTTGCCGCAACGTGCCGGGCTGTTTATTGAAGATATGGCGTTCCGATTCGCAATAACGCCGACCGGTCAACGCCTGATTCGAGGCGCAAAATCTCTTGGGAAACGGATAAAGAAAAAGTAACAATTGACGTATCGGCGGACAGCCTTGTCCGCCTTGACGCCCCATAAATAGGCCAGCTCGGTATAAGTAAGAAATTTATCCCGAATTCGCCCTACATAAAATAATGCAGAATCAGAATAACCAGGACGTGTACGAAACCAGAACCTTCGGCTTTTTGCTGATCATGACAATTTTCAGGCTGATTTACGGCACCGGGCTGAACGCCTTGCCGGATGAAGCGTATTACTGGATATGGGCTGACAAGCTCGATTTGTCGTATTATTGCCACCCGCCGATGTTAATGTATTTCATCGCCTTTGTCGGGCGGTTCATTCATAGCAAAATGTTGACGCTGCATTTAGTGACGGCGGCGCTGACAGCGGGATCGTCCGTGTACATCTTTCATTTAGCGAAAGCGCTCTTTCAGGATAGCCGTCAGGCATTTTACGCGGTGGCCTTATCGAATCTGACGCTGCTCTTTATGGCCGGATCGCTGATTGCCACGCCGGATGTGCCCATGATCTTCTTTTTGAGCGGCGCGATGTTCCATTTTTACCGCGCCACGCAGGACGGCGACGCGAAGCAGTGGCTCTTCGCCGGAGTGTTGACCGGCTTTGCGCTTGTCTCGAAACTCGTATCGTTTCTTGTGTATCCCTCTTTTTTCCTGTATTTGTTGCTGCCAGAGAATCGGAGATGGTTCAAGAACGCGCTGCCTTACACGGTATTTGCGCTTTCGCTCGCGATGTTTTCGCCCGTGATTTACTGGAATTCGCAGCATGGCTGGATCAATTTCGGCTTTCAGTTGCAGCATGGATTCAATACGAAACCGAATCCGGCGTTTCCGCGCTGGGATAAGTTTTTCGAGTTCCTCGGCAGTCAGATCGGCTTAATCGGTCCGATTCTGTTCTTCATCTTTCTCGTGGCCTTTTTCGGCGTCTTGTTTGCCTGGAAACGCGCCTCGTTGCAGGAGAAATTTCTGGCGTGTTTTGCCGGAGTCCCGTTTCTCTTTTTTCTGACACTCTCGCTGCAAAAGAAAATGGAAGCGAACTGGCCCTGTTTTGCGTATGTGCCGGGCATTCTTTTAGCGGTCGCGTTCTACGAACGCGCGATGCAGCCGAAACGCTGGGGGCGGGCGCTCTGGTATGCTCATTGGGGCTACTCCATGCTCGTGATCGCGCTGCTGCTGACGCATATTTATTTCCCATTCCTCCCGATTCGGAAAGATCGCACTGATGAGTATTTCGGCTGGAATCAGCTTGACGCCGGAGTGAAGGCCGTCATTGCCCAATATCCCGGCTATGAGATCGCGGCGAATCGTTACCAGTTGGCGTCGGAAATCATGTTTTACGCCAATGTGCCTGTCACCTGTTTCAATATTGACAGCCGCGCGAATCAATTCGACATCTGGCAGGATCGCGCGACGTTTCGCGGGAAAAACTATCTCTATTTCGATACCGCCAAAGAACCGAAGCAAGGAATCGTCGAGGCGTTCGAACGTTTCGAACCGGTCGCGCAATTTCCGTTGAAGCGCGGCGAAAAAGTCGTCGAAGACATCTACGTCTATCGCGCCGAAAACTATCGGCGGCAGGAATAACAAGAGAACGCTGATTGGGCAGTTCAGTTTGATCAGCCCAATCGGCGTTTTAGTCACCGGCGTTGACGGCGGTTCGATTTCTATCGCATCGGAGCCAATTTTGCCCCCTCTTCATGTTTTTCCTTTGTGTATCTCGTCATTTTTATTTTTTGAGTCATCCTTTTTCGTGATGTTGCATCCAATTCAGGGCGCGGTTATTTTAATGATTAACGATGTTGTCTAATTCTACCCTATATAAATATAGAAAAATATCGTACCTGTTTACGCACCGACGAACAGCCTTGTTCGTCGAACACGCCGCATGGAGACGCCTTCAGCAGTTGTTTGCTCGCGCCGATTTCGGTGGACAAGGCTGTCCGCCGGTACGTAAATAATTACAAAATATCAATAAAATTGACAAGATTTTCATTGTTTCCGATCTTGCCATTTCTACATAAGGCATCTATCTATTTTATTGGGGTAATTATACCAATTGCCTTCGAATAGATCGTAAACGGTACGTCGAAACTGTAGTTTCGACGTACACCGCGAATATGATCTTTCAAAAGGCAATTGGTATTATTTACGTACCTGCGGACGACCTTGTCCGCAACTCTGACCGTCAGAACATGTTTTGTTCTAAAAACGATTTCGAATGAGGAATTCTCTGGCATAATACTCTCAACACCGCATGATGTTTCGGAGCGAGTATTCTTGCTGAATATTTCAAGGACTATGGGAAAAAAGGGCGATGAGCATTTCGTGACGAACGAGAACCGACAGAATAACAACAATAGCAGCCATTATGACGTTCGAATCGAAGAGGATACGGTTGATATTCGCGAAATTTTTCGAATATTACGCCGAGGGAAATGGACGATTCTCCTGCTTACGATTCTGTGTGTGATTCCGTCTGGTATTTACTCGTATAAACGCCCGGCGACGTTCCGGGCCAGCGCCAAACTGCTGATCGAAAAAGAGACGCCGGATGTCGTCTCGTTCAAAGAAGTGATGGAGACAGACATGTCCGATAAAGAAGAATATGCGTCGCAGATCGAGATTTTGAAAAGCTACCCGATTGCGCAAGCAGTGATCGAACGATTGCATTTGGATGCTGCCGCTCTTGAAAAGACGTCGTTTTCCCTTCAGGCATATTTTCTCGGAACGCTCTCATTCATCAAAACCTGGATGGGCACACCGGACGACGTTGTGACGTCGGAAGCGACAGCGGCGATTCTTCAAGAAGAAAAAGCGGTCGGGCTGTTGTCCAGGAGAATTACGATCTCTCAACTGAGAGGAAGCCGATTGCTCAGCGTCAGCGCAGATTCCACCGATCCGGAACAGGCGGCTCGCATCGTGAATACGGTTGTTGACGTGTATATCGAACGAACGCTTGAGGATAAGGCGTCTGCATCCAAAGATGCCGTCAGTTGGCTGGTCAAAGAGGTTGAGGAGGCGAAACAGAAGATGCAGGAATCCGAACTGGCATTGCAACGCTATAAAGAGGAGCATGAAATTCTGTCGCTGCAAGACCGGCAAAATATTGTCATGCAAAAATTGTCGGAATTGAACTCCTCTCTGCATAAAGCCAGAGTGCAGCGCATGGAAGCCGAAGTGGAATATCAACGAATCAAAAACCTTTCGAAAGACGAATTACAGGTTTTGCCGCAGATATTCAACGATCCCTTGATTCAAAAATTGAAAATAGACGCGGCAACGTTAGAAAGCCAGCTCTCGGAAACGCTTGAAAAATTTCGAGAAAAACACCCGCTTGTCGAGGCGATGAAATCCCAAATCAATGGCGTGTATGCCCAAATAGATATTGAAGCGCAGCGTATTCTCAAAAGTTTGAAAATGCAGTATGACATTGCCCTGGGACAGGAGCAGGTGCTGATTGAGGCGCTCGATCTGCAAAAGGGCGAGGTCCAAGCGTTAAACGAAAAGACCATCGAGTATAATGTCTTGGATCGAGAGGTCGAAAGCAACCGTAATCTGTATAATACGCTGTTACAACGGATGAAAGAGACCAGCCTGACCGAACGTCTGAAAACCAGCAATATCCGTATCGTCGAACGCGCTGGCGTGCCGAGAGGTCCGATTGCGCCGAAAAAAAACAGAAATATCGTCTTAGCAGCAATATTAGGCATATTCCTTGGCATCTCGTTCGTCTGGTTCTTCGAAACGATGGATACGCGTTTGCGCTCGCTTGAAGATGTGCGGCGTCATCTTGATATTCCGACGTTAGGATTTATCCCCAAAATGACGACGATTCAGAATGGACGAGGCAAGCAGGCCAGAATAGCGGAAACATCAGCAGCGATTGTCGGCCTGATTACGCTGGTAGATGCGAAGTCGAATATTGCCGAGGCGTACCGGAATCTTCGCACGCATGTGACCTTTTCCGCCTTAGGGAAACAAGCGATTATTCTGGTGACGAGTTCAAACCCCGGCGAAGGCAAAAGCAGCGTGGCTGCCAACCTATCGATCAGTTTAGCGCAAAGCGGCAGAAAAACGTTATTAATTGATTGCGACTTTCGCCGTCCGATGATCGCCCAAATTTTTCACCCCGACATTGTTGTGTCAGGATTGGCAGAATTGCTGATTCAAGACGAGATTGGAGAAGTGTGGAACAGCATTCATTCGACCGATATCCAGAATCTTGATATCCTTCCATCCGGCGCAATTCCGCCGAATCCGTCTGAATTGCTCAGCCAGGAAAAAACCGCCCTGTTTCTGAAAGCATTGGGAGAACGGTATGAAAAAATCATCCTCGATTCTCCCCCGGTCAACGCCGTGACCGATCCGCTCATTTTAAGCGAACTGGCGGACGGGGTGATTTTTGTCATCAAAGCCGGAGCGACCACTGTTGATGAAGCTCGCCATGCGCTGTATGAATTGCGCAATAGCAAGGAGAATATCTGGGGTGGCGTCTTAAATATGGTGGACTTGAAAAAGGAGGGGTACTATTATTATAGTTACAAAAAAAATTCATACTACAACACATCCGAACAAACATCATAACATAAAAAGTGAGGAGGAAGAAAAAACGATGAAGAGGATAAATGGCTTAAAAGGCATCATGTTCAATATGCTTGCGCTGGTAGGAATGGTCGGTTTTAATGACGCAGGTTTCGCGGCGGAAGCTCCGCTGATTCGAAAAACTTCGTATGCCCAGCCGGTTGATATCTGTACGATTGCTGGCGATGATTGTCAGCCGATGACCGATAGTTCCGAGCTAAAACAAGGGCAGATGCTGCGCATCGGAGCAAAAGGAGCGCTGACAATTCAGGTGAAAGACGGCACGACATTTGCTCTTAACGACTCTAAAATCGCCCTGATCAAATTCGCCAGCGAAATATTGCTCTCGTCAAAATTTGATTTGCAGATTGAATTCCTGTCAATGGCGAGTTATAATGCGCTGCATCGCGGCAAAGACCAGCCCGCTCAAGAACGCGCCGCAGAAACGCTCCCAATCGAGAAAACCTCATTTTCTCCGCCGGTAAAAGTCTGCGCGATTGATGACGATGATGAAAAAAAATGTGAGGTCATGACAGACGCAACGATACTGAAGGAAGGGCAGATGCTGCGCATCGGAGAGAATGGGGCGGTAGGGCTTCGAACTGAGGGAATCGCAATGTCGGTGAACGGGCCGAAAGTGCTTCTCATCAAATCAGCCAGTAAAATTTCCGCAACGCCTGATATTAATTTTGTGGTCGAAATTCTTTCAACCGCAAGGTATGACGAGGTACATAAAAAAGGAACCCCTCAACTCCCGCCTTTGCCAAAAGAATTACAACCAAAAGGTCATGCGCCGAGTTCGCCAAAACCGAGTTCGCCGAAGCCAACCAAAAAGTAAGCATTCTTCTATGACTGATTCGGCTGCGAGCGTAAGAGCCGCAGCCGAATCAGATATTCTCCCTGCTGTTTTCCTTCGGATGGGGACAAATCCGTTTTCTGCCGAAAGCTGAATTCGCTGAAACAGGTGGCCGCCTGTTGATCGCCCCAGATTTCGAGCGCATTGTCTGCCTGTTCGATTCCAAAGACGCGCAGCGATACCATAACGCTGGCTTTGCCATGCAGCCAGGCGGGGTCTATCGCAAACTCATGCCATGTCGGCACCATGCGAATTTCGGCGCACGGAATGGTTTGCATCATCTCGTCAAGCTGTAATCGCAAGACGCATTCCGCATTCGGTTCGCGGCTCATATTCATTAAGATTCGCAGCGTTCCCGCCTGGAATTGCCCCGATGATTCTGGAAGATGCAGCACTTTTTTTACGCGATCACTTGAGGTTCGCAACATTGTCATCCACTCTGCCACGCCATCATCGTAGGCGATTTCGAATTCAGCATCATTCGCCGACAGCGGCGGAATTGGGCAGGTTGTTGAGGCCGTGTTCATCAGCCTCAACACGTCTTCGCTCTCCCAATCCATGCCTAATTGAAATAGCGCCTTCCCGAATATCGGCGCATATTGTCCGGAATATCCTGTAAAAAGCGAGCGATCACGTTCGAAAAGCCGCCGCATCGTCCGCACTGCCAAATCATGATGATAATAATCGAGCCAGGTCGCGATCTGTGTTCTGAAAAACAGATCGTTCGGCGCATTGCGCAGCGCGGCCAGAAAATAGCGGGCAGCGGAACACGCCTCGGCAGCGTCATCGGGCGAAAGCGCCGGGGAAGGCGAGCAGGCCTGTCGTTCTGCGCTGATGCGCCCGGCTTCGTAATAATAATCGGCATTCGCCGGGTCGCGTCGTACCGCTTCTTGCAAGTATGTTTCGATACGTTTCGTTTCGTTGTCCGTATATTCGGAGAGAACGCTTCCGAAGGCGGCATAATAATCGCCATGTTCAGGATTTCTGACCATCGCGGTTGTGAGCGCGTGCTGTCGTTCCGGCGCAGATGCCGGATCGTCGGTCAGTTTGCTGATGCGTTGAAACTGTTGGTACGCCGTAAACGCCAAGAAAATATTCAGGGCTGATTTCAGATAAACGCCGGTTAACGCGATGACGGCAGCGAATATGACATAATACGTCACCGCAGAACATTTCAACAGAGTGTGGCGCATCGTAGATTTATTCCTCCTTGAGATGCACAGTCGCATAGGACAGCGCAGCAATCACCGCGAACAAAAAGGCATTCGAGGGAATCCGAAAATTAAAATCCACTGTGCTGTGAATCAACAGACTGATAAGCGCGCAAATCTGCCCGGCAGCGAGCGCCGTGATCCGCCGCGAACGTCGCTGCTTCCAGCGCGCGAGAATGGCGGCAAAAAACGTCGAAACCAGCCAGCACGTCAGCCCTGCGCCGATGAATCCGGTTTCGACGATTGATTGGATGACATCGCTCTCTGAATAGGCTAATTGCGCAAACAACACCTGCTGATAACGCCGCATAAGATGGGAGAGCGTACCGAAACCTGTTCCGAAAAGCGGATAGTCCAGAATCATCTGCATCTGTCCGCGCCAGATTGCCCACCGAACGCCGAATGACGACTCGAATGGCTGCTCTTCGAAACGCGTCAGCATCGCAAGAAACTGATCAGGAATCAGCAGCGTCGTAATAATCAACGTGGCTGCGAATGTGATCGAAATCCAACGGATTTTCCGGCGCAGCAGTTTTTGCCGTGACACCATCAGTATGAAGCAGAGGGCGCCGACCGCCGTGCTGATGATTCCTCCTCGCGAGCCGCTGAGCAATTGAGCGCAGAGCATGATGCCGAACGCCGTCGCTAACAGCGCGTTTTTCGCTCGATATTCCTGCGCCGTTCGGGCTGTACGCGGTGCCAATGAATCGGGACGTTTCGACATTCTGGCAAGGATGAGGCCGAGCGTCAACGGAATCACCATGTCTAAGTATCCGGCGAAATGATTTTTCGAGATGAAACTGCCGCGCGCGAACGGGGATGGCTGATACAGCGAGAAGAATGCGTGTTTCGAAAATGATTGGAACAAGCCGAACGCAGCTTCGAGCAAGCCGATGGCAACGATCGTATAGGTGAACCGATATATCTGCCGAATGTCGCGGAGCGTGTTGATCAGCAGAAACGCGGCGAGCGCATACGCAAGAACCAGCGCCAATTCTTGCTGTGTGGCCTGAGGAGCAACGGACAGCGCGATTCGAGAAGGGAGCGCGGCGCGAAAAACGGCAGCGGCTTCGACGTGAAGGCGATGCGCATTCGGCGAAAGATATTCGACGATGATCGTCGGCAGCGGGACGATTTGCCCGCCGACCAGTCCGAACCAGAGAAGCAGGGGCGTGGTTCCTGGCAGCAGCGCGAAGCGCAGCAAATAACGGCGGCAGGAGCCGGACGCATCGCGCTCATGCGTGATGCGCGGGAATTTCATTTCCCGCAGCGCCCAGAGCGCGAAGAGAATGCCGACGACGACGCTCGCGATAACAGACGAATACTCCGTCACGCCGCCATACGCCCAGGGGAGATATAGAAGCAGAAAGATCACGCCCGCTTCGCACAGAGATTCATATCGCATTATCGGCAGCCTTTATCAAAAAATCGGTGGTGTAGAAATGGGGAATGTTTTCCCCATAAATGTCCCCACATCCCCGTAAAAATAGGAATTCTCTCTCACTCTCATAGCGCTCGTTTTTTTTCAAGAAAAAATTTAATTGACGTAATTGCTTTACTCTCAATTGAGTGCAGACATGTCAAGTTAAACGATGACATTGTGCTGTAAATTTCGAAAAGTTCTCCAGAACTCCGAGGTCTTTAAGACCTCGGAGTTCTTGTATGATCGTTTCAACGGCAATTGGTATTAGATGCGGCAGAACAGCAGCAAATCAAGGAGTGAATCACGTATGCCGATAACAGCGCAGGCAGCGCGGAAAACTCAGGAGAAGGCGCTCAATCGAGCGAATCCGTTACCGATTATCGCCAGTAATGAGAGGAAATGGAGCGCGTTAGGGGAATTCGCGCACCGGTTCTCCGTGACCGAATATGCCGTATTGGCCGAGGCCGGAATTCTGCATGAAGACGACCGGATCGAATTGATTGACGGGAGGATCGAAAATATGGCGCCGATTGGCAGTTCCCATGCATCAAGTGTCAAGCGACTGTTGAAGACCTTTGTCACGCGTTTTCAGTCTCAGGCGGTGGTCGGCGTTCAGGACCCCGTGCAGTTAGACAAGTATTCCGAACCGCAGCCGGATGTCATGCTTTTGCGCCCCCGCGACGATTTTTACGCCGAACGCCATCCCGGACCTGAAGATGTCCTGCTCTTGATCGAAGTCGCCGACAGCTCCGTCGAATACGATCAGCAAGTCAAAATCCCCCTCTACGCCAAAAGCGGCATTCAGGAAGTCTGGCTCTTCAACTTGCGCGATCACTGCGTCGAAGTCTATCGCTCGCCGGTGGGCGAGAGTTATGAAACGATTTTGATTCTGCGCGGGCAGCAGCAGGTGACGCCGTTAGCGTTCCCTGAAGTTTCGCTGACAATTGCCGATCTGTTAGGAAGAACAACAAAATAAAAGAGAGCTCTTCGCACATGAATTCTTCTATGCTCATAGAGTTAATCGCACAGGGGGAAAATACGTCACTCGAATTTAAGTCGAATGAGGTTCGCCCCGAAGCCCTTGCTCGTGAAATGGCCGCGCTGAGCAATACATTCGGGGGAACGATATTGATCGGCGTTGAAGATGATGGCTCTATTACTGGAATACAGCCGCCGCATAATGAAGAATGGATCAGCAATATTGCGCGAAACAACATTGTTCCCGCAATTTCCCCTGTCATTGAATTTATTGAGCATCGTGATCGCAATATTGCGGTTGTTCAAATCCCCAAAGGCGCTCATAAACCATATCAAACGATTGATGGGAAATACTGGATTCGCGTTGGCTCGACCAATCGCACAGCCACTAAAGAAGAACTCAGCCGATTATTTCAGGAAGCAGGGCTTGTGCATTTCGATATTGCCCCGGTCGAACGAACCGACCGAACCTCGCTTGACGACGCGAAATTGCACCAGTATTTCGAAACCTATTATCAGCTTGATTACCTTCGCTTAGAGGCCGCAGAACAGCAGAGGCTTTTGCTCAATACGGATATGTTGATTGAAAACGATGGCGAGTATCAGGCCAGCGTCGGCGGCCTGCTGTTGTTCGGCAAGCAGCCGCAGCGCTATCTGCCGCAGAGTTCGATCATGTTCGCGGTGTTTCGCGGACGCGAAATCACCGATGAGTTAGCGGATAAAAAAGAAATTGTAGGAACGCTGCCGGAACTGATTGACAATGCATCCGCGCTGATGCAGTTGTTTTTGCCGAAGCCATCGGTAATCAACGGCATGAAACGCGAAGAACGGGCGGCAATTCCAGCGAACGTGATTCGGGAAGTCATCGTCAATGCCGTCTGCCATCGCGATTATTCGATGAGCCAGCAGAAAATTTCGGTCTATCTCTTTGACAATCGCGTTGAAGTGACGTCGCCGGGCAAACTTCCCAATACGCTGACCGTCGCGAAAATGCTCGCCGGCTATTCCGCGCCGCGTAATATGTATTTGGTGAAATATCTCGATAACATGCGCTATATTGATGGATTGGGGCGCGGCGTACCGATGATGAAACGCGCCATGCAAGAACGGGTGCGGTTCGAAGAAATTGGCGCGAGGTTTCATGTCACCATCGCTTACGGGGAATGAATATGGAAAAATCAGAGATTCAGCACATGTTGGTCCCGATTTTGTGGGATTACCAGATCGATCCCGATGAATTTTTCGAAGTCGCGACCGGACGCCGAGAGCGAGTGGGCTGGTTTACCAGAGAACGCGCGTTAATTCGCATGCTTGAGCGTCTTGCCTGGTATGATTTGGTCAGGCTGTTTGGGATGGATGAATTGACCAGACTGCTGAGTCAAGACCTGATTGGCAAGATTCATATAAAATCCTTACAGGAGCGCTATGAATTTGTCCGAAAAATATTACATGGAGAACCTGTATCCCTTGCAGGATGGAGTCCTGAATATCGTGAAAAAATTCGGCATACCCTTCTATCTCACCGGTGGTACCGCGCTCAGCCGGGGCTATTTTCACCACCGCTACTCTGACGATCTTGATCTGTTCGTGAATCAGGACGCGCGGTATCCCGAATATGTACAGGAGTTATTTCACCAATTGGAGGCGGCACAAGCTGCTCTTAAGTTTTCAATTGACTATCAGCGGGTCAAGACCTCCGAGAATTTTACGCAATTCTTTGTATGCAAATCAATTGGTCAGGAAGAAGTGACCTTAAAAATTGATGCTGTGAATGATGTCGCGATGCATTATGGCGGATTCGAAGAACATGCCGTGTTGGGGCGGATAGATAGCTGGCAGAACATGCTTTCCAATAAGATCACTGCGCTGTTTCGATTCGAAGCCAAAGATGTTGCGGACCTGTGGGTGCTTGCCAAACATTGCGCGTTTGATTGGATGACAATTCTGGAAGAGGCCAGGACGAAAGAAGCGGGGATCGATCCTGTGGTGGTGTACGAGATTCTGACATCATTTCCAAAAGATGCGGTGACGACAGTGAAATGGAGCATCCCTGTCACGGCGGAGCGTTTTACACAAGACCTGATTCAGATTGCCACCGATATTTTACACGGACGCGAGAACAGGCCGTAACGCATCGTGCGTATCATTCTCTCACCGATATGGTGATGCATGAAAACGTGATCAAGCCGATGCTGGCTGCCGGCCATCCTGAACCGGAATGTTTTGGCGATGGCTATGAATGTGTCGTGATATTGAGGAAAAAGATCGAAGAATGAATGATCTACACGCCGTGTTTTGGGATTATCCGGAATTTACTGACTGAAACGCCGTGCGTCGCGCCCTTCAAGAGGCTGAAACGCCGGGAACGCGATGCTGTAAAAAATGGCAGCGATTCGTGGAAGTGTATGCAACACATAATAGAGAACGCCGAGAGAGGCATAATTCGGATCATTTAGTATCGCCATGACAAAAAATTCTCACGATTCCTCTCAACAACCGATTGAATCGAAGCAAGTTGCGCCGCCAGTATCGCTCCGAAAAAATTTTTCGTGGGCATTAGTTGGAAATGTTACCTATGCCGCCTGCCAATGGGGGATACTTGTAGTATTGAGCAAGTTTGGTTCTGTTGAAATGGTTGGGTTATTTACGTTAGGGCTTTCTATTACTGCTCCAATTATTCAATTTACGAATCTCCAATTACGTTCAATTTTGGCAACCGATACGAAACAAAATCATTCGTTTGCTGACTATTTTGGTGTACGAATTTTTACAACAGTGGTAGGAATTTTCTTACTTTTTATAGTGGTAATGGTACCGAATTATTCTTCATATACGCGCCTTATTATTATTTTAATTGGAGTATCCAAAGGATTTGAAGCATTCAGTGATATTTTTTGGGGATTATTTCAACAGCATGAACGTATGGATAAGATCGCAAAATCCCAAATTGTTCGAGGAATATTAACTGTTCTATTAATCGTTTTGATTTTATCGCAGTCACAAAATCTTTCTTTGGCAGTTGGCTGTATGGCCTTGTTTTGGGGAGGACATCTTTGGTGGTACGATATTGGCAATGGAAAAAAAGAATTATGCCATCTATCTTCAACAATGACATTCTGCACATGCGCGCCGCGATTTAATGTCGCAATTTTAACACAATTAATCCGTTTTTCTCTTCCAATGGGGGTGATTGCATTATTGACTTCTTTAAATATTAACATTCCTCGTTATATTATCGAAGCGAAACTTGGTATCGAGCAGTTAGGTATTTTCTCTGCGCTTTCCTATGTCATGGTGGCTGAAAATATTATAGTCAATGCGTTAGGACAGTCGATTATTCATAAAATGGCAGTCGCATATATTGAAAAACAACGTGGGCGCTTTTATCGTTTATTGATGGGCGTCTGTGCGGTGAGCATTATTATCGGTATTGGCGGAACGTTGTTTGTCGCAATTGCGGGAGAAAGGATTTTGACGATCTTATACGCGCCTCTTTATGCACAATATCACCAGATATTTTTGCTGTTGATGATAGCAGCAATCATTATCAATCTTGTCTCATTAATCAATTATGCGTTGACGGCTACGCGCTCTTTTATGTCTCAATTATATTTATCAATCTTCTCTGCTGTTTGTATGTTTTTGGTCAGCGTATGGTTGATTCCTGTTTATGGATTAAAAGGAGCAAGTTTTTCAATTTTGATAATCGCCGTATTGCAGATTTTAGGCAGTTTGTTTGTCTTGTGTCGGCGAGTAGAGATGAATTGCGTTATCGTGAATGACGTGGTAGTAGGCTAAATCCGTTGATGATCGTTCAAAATGCTGATAAATAGGCTCAAGCCGGCAATAAGAAACATCATCGCTTTGACGTGCCGTGATGAGGCTTTTCGACAACGATGTGTTTGAAAATTCGTCAGACATGTTTGCGTGATTGTGAAAAATTATCATGTCAACGGATTTGACCCACTACCATACTCTTGTTGAAGAAGAGAACCGAGTTCGATTGCAATTCCTTAATAGGGACAGTAGCAATTTTACGCTGAGGATTCTAATTTGTGAAACGAGCACCAAGCCTTTTTATTGCTTTTCAAATCACGATGTTAACGCTTATAGGATTTTTAATAAACTCTGCTCAATGTTTTCACTGGTTTATTCTTCCTGTCGGATTGTGTGGCATTTTGATCAGCATGGATGCAATAGATTGGGTACGAGCGCGCCTGGATATCTTTGATCCTATTGGCGTGATTGGCGTATTAGGTGTTCATTTTTTCTTTATCGCCCCACTTCTTCACGTATATCAAGATTCTTGGATGAAATATATTACACCTCCGCCTGATTGGCGTCCATGGCTTGGCTATATGGCAATATTGAATTGTATAGGTCTCTTAGTCTATCGTGTTGTCAGAAGCAAAAATATAAAAATAAACAAGACGCGATATATTTGGCAGTTTCATCATCAGCGAGCCCCACTAATATTTAGTGTGGCATTGCTGGTAACTTTTGTGATGCAGCTTTTAGTATATCAAGGATTTGGTGGGATACAGGGATATATCTCATCGTTTGAACAGGGAAGCGAGGCATTTATCGGGAAAGGGTGGCTTTTTATGATCTCGGAAAGTTTCCCGATCATACTTTTTATTGGATTCGCATATTATGCCAGAAAAAAAAATGTTACTTCTTGGTGGGTTTTGGGGATTGCATTATGCATTATTATCGTATTAAGAATATTCTTCGGAGGGCTGCGCGGGAGCCGGAGCAATACAATCTGGGGAATTTTTTGGATTATTGGTATCACCCATTATTGGATTCGTTCAATTCCCCGAAAAATTATTTATTTCGGCTTGCCTGTTTTTATTGGATTCATGTATATCTATGGTTTTTATAAAAGTTTAGGCTCCGAAGCGTTTCAACTTTTTCAAGAGTTCGACAGACGAACGGAATTTGAAGAGCGTTCAGGGCGGACAATGCTAACAGCATTATTGGGGGACCTTGGCCGCTCTGACGTGCAGGCATTTATTCTATATAGACTTAATATTTCTGAAAGTGATTATAAATACGCATATGGGCGGACATATATAGGGGCAATTGCAATTCTAATCCCACATTCTCTCTGGCCTGAACGCCCTCCAACAAAAGTCAAGGAAGGAACAATTGCGTTACGTGGAGTAAATAGTTATAATTTAGACTTCTCCACGGCCTCTAATATTTATGGTTTAGCAGGCGAAGCCATGTTGAATTTTGGCTTTTGGGGGATACCTTTAATGTTTGCAATCTGGGGGCTGATTGTCAAAATGATACGGAATTTCCCGAATATGTGGGAATCTGATGATACTCGTTATCTATTATTACCAATGCTGGTAAATTTTTGTTTTATCCTTTTAACGTTAGATTTTGATAATGCAATATTTTTTATAATTCATAAGGGAGCAGTCCCGTTTTTCGTGATCTTCTTCAGTTCTAAAATTACCAAAATAAGATAAACAACATGTCTCTTATCGTATCACTTGAATATCGTTTTGATAGCGATCCTGACGGCGCGGTGTGGACGCAGACAACATTCGATTATGCCTTCTGGACGCGTTATCTTGAGGTCTTTGATCAGGTTCGCGTTATTGCGCGAATCAAAGAACATGCCGCTCATGATATTCCGGGAAATTGGAAGCGGGCTGATGGCCCGGCGGTATCATTCATCAATATTCCCCATTATATCGGGCCGTTGCAATATCTGGCAAACGCGAAGGATATCAGGCTAAAAATTAATAGTATTGATATGCAATATGATGCAGTCATTATGCGGGTCGGCTCGCAGCTTGCCGCCCGTCTTGAACCGAAATTACACAGAACGGGACATCCGTATGGCTTAGAGGTGTTAGGGGATCCGTATGATGTATTTGCGCCCGGCGCTGTCACGCATCCGCTCCGCCCGTTTTTTCGATGGTGGTTTTCGCGCCAATTAAAACGGCAATGCGCGCATGCCTCTGCCGTGGCGTACGTGACCGAAAGTTATCTCCAGCAGAGATACCCCGCTGGAACAAAGAATAGGATGTTTTTCGGTGCAGCTACAGAGTTGTCACAGGACTCGATTTCTCAACCTGTACGAACGTATACAACCCATTTTTCAAGCATTGAATTACCTGAAGAAGGGTTTGTTCAAATTCCACGCAGATATGCTGCTCAATGTGAATTCATATTGATTCATGTTGGTTCAATGGCGCAATTCTATAAAGGCCATGACATCTTAATCGAAACTGTCGGGAGATGTCGAGCAAAGGGATGGAATATTCGATTGCGGTTGCTTGGCGATGGCAAGCATCGCGAGGAATTGGAAACACTTGTCCAAAAACTTGAGCTTGGAGCATATATAGAATTTCTCGGTGAAATTCCTGCAGGACAGAGGATCCGAGAGCAATTGGAGATGGCGGATATTTTTGTCATGCCATCTCGAACAGAAGGATTGCCGCGCGCCATGATTGAGGCGATGGCGCGAGGATTGCCGTGTATCGGTTCAACCGTCGGAGGGATTCCTGAATTACTTCCTGATGAAGATATGGTGCCGCCAAATGACGTTGACGCGCTTGCGCAGAAAATTATGGATGTACTGGACAACCCCGAACGCATGACGCGCATGTCCGCTCGGAATCTTGAAAAAGCGAAAGAATATCGCGCAGAAATTCTTCAGGCGCGGCGGCGCGATTTTTATCAGCATCTTAAAGAGATAACTGAGACATGGATACAGGCAAAGGAACGTGCATGAAAGCATTGCATCTTGTGAAAACTGCGGTCGGCGCGACCTGGGCGTTACGCCAGATGGCCGAACTTGTCAAGTCCGGGGTTGAAACCCATGTTGCACTGCCTGATGGTCCGTTGGTTCCTCGATATAAAGAGGCTGGCATCACAACGCATGTCATGCAAACAGACTTTCCTATTCGTCAGCCGTATCGGTTTCCTGAATTATGTCGGAAATTTCGAAAATTGGTCATCGAAGTCGCTCCTGATGTAATTCACAGCCATTTTGTCGGAACAACATTAACGATGCGTCTTGCATTAGGCAAAACGCATCCAACGCCAAGAGTGTTTCAAGTGCCGGGGCCGCTTCATCTTGAACACTCATTGTTTCGAGGCGTCGAGCTATCCATTGCAGGCGCAAACGATTTTTGGATTGGAAGTTGTCAATGGACGTGTCAACGCTATCGGGTGTCTGGCATTGCGGATAATCGGATCTTTCTTTCTTATTACGGCATTGACACAGATCGTTTTCTCGCGGGGCAAACTCCGGGCAAACTTCGGACTGAACTTGGCGTGTCGTCCGCAGTGCCTTTGGTAGGCATGGTCGCGTATATGTATGCCCCCAAACGGTATCTCGGACAACAGCGCGGCTTGAAAGGGCATGAAGATTTGATTGATGCGCTTGCGATTTGCCGCCGCACCTATCCTGAGATTAAGGGGATATTTATCGGTGGAGCATGGAATCGCGCAACGGCGTATGAATCTCAGGTTCGCGCTTACGGAAAACAACGTTTGGGCGACGCTGCCGTGTTTTTAGGCACGCGATCTGATGTGGCCGCGTTATACCCGGATTTAAATGTTGTTGTCCATCCGTCGCATTCTGAAAATGTTGGCGGCGCTGGAGAGTCTTTATTATCTGCTGTTCCGACGATTGCCACGAATACCGGCGGGTTTCCCGATGTGGTTATTCCGGGGCAAACGGGATGGCTTGTGCCGGTCGCTGATCCGCCTCGATTAGCAGACGCGATCCTTGAGGCGCTTGCAAACCAGGAACATGCAAAAGAATTGGCTCTAAAAGGACAGGCGCATGTAAAGGCCTTAATGGATATTCGAAAAAATGCGCAAGATGTATTGACAAGTTATCAAAATATTCTTGCCAAATATCATCATCGTATGGATACATGGTAAAACGTGCGGTAGATGTTGCATTAACGCTTCTGGCCTGCGTTGTCTTATTGCCGATTCTGTCCGTTCTTGCTGTCGTGATTCGCTGGCGATTAGGATATCCGGTCTTATTTTGTCAGCAGCGCCCGGGCTTGCATGGCAGGCCGTTTATGATGTACAAATTCCGTACTATGACAAATGCGACAGATGCAGAGGGAAAACTGCTGCCAGACAGCGAACGGCTGACAGCGCTCGGCAGATTTCTCCGTTCCACATCATTCGACGAATTGCCAGAACTGTGGAACGTGCTGAAAGGGGACATGAGCCTGGTGGGGCCGCGCCCTCTGCTGATGCAATATTTGGAACGCTATACGCCGGAGCAGATGCGGCGGCATGACGTGAAACCGGGCATCACCGGCTGGGCGCAG
>CAZRSF010000084.1:0-26733 GCA_964602655.1 uncultured Candidatus Moduliflexus sp. | reverse complement strand
TGGCATATCCGATCACCAGTCGTCGCAGCGTGACGAACATCGCCTGCCGAAGCGAGCCATCCTGAGCGGATTGCATAAGATACATCCCCACCATTTTCGGTGAAGGAAGCAACACCGGCGACCAGACCTTCATGATAAAGACAATTTGCCAGAGGAGCAGAAGTCCTGAAAAAAATAGAATTGCTGTCAGTGTTCGTTTCATGATGTGTTTTAGTTTTTCGCGGCTAAACGGTTTTTCATCACATGTTGAATCTGTGTTGCGTATTCGGCCAACTGCACGGTGTTGATGTCGCGCGAGCGCGGCAGCAAAATCTTGAATTCTTCATAAATTCGACCGGGGCGCGGCGAAAACAGGAAGACCCGGTCGCCGAGACAGGCGGCTTCCCGGATGTTGTGCGTGACAAGGATAATGGTTTTGTGAGTGGTCTCCCAGATGCGCTGCAAGTCGTTGTAAAACTGCTCGCGGGTCATAGCATCGAGCGAGGCAAACGGCTCATCCATCAGGAGAATGTTCGGATTCGGCGCAAGCGACCGCGCCAACGCGACGCGCTGCTTCATGCCGCCGGAAAGTTGATGGATATGCGCCTGCATGAATTGCTCTAATCCGACCATTTTCAAGTAGGTTTCGGCAATATCGCGGCGTTCGCGTTTCGAAAGGCCAGGTTTCAGGTTCAAGCCGTACATCACATTACCCAGCACGTTCAACCAGGGGAATAAAGCCGATTCCTGAAACATCACGAGCCGATCCTGCCCGGGGCCGGCGATAGGGACGCCATCTTCCAAAATGTCGCCCGTATCCGGTTGCTCTAATCCGGCCAGAATGTTAAGCAGCGTGGTTTTGCCGCACCCGCTTGGCCCGACAAGGCAGATGAATTCGCCGTCCAGGACGTCCAAATCAACCGGTTCTAACACTGCCAATCGCCCATTTTTCGGCGAAGGAAAACTTTTGGTAATATTTCGAATACGTAACTTGACCGACTGTTCCGGCGCGGTCGTCTGCATAGCCATTTTTCCCCTCTACAAAAGCGCAGCCGCCTGCTTTTACATCAAACAGGCGGCTGCGCTTTTATCTCAGCCAATCCACAAGCCTTCGATGCGGACGCGCGTTCCATGCGGCGTCTTTCCGATGGAATTCACTAATCCGCAATGTCGCCATTGAAGCATGCAATAGCGCGGCTGAAAATAATAACGTAGTCCGATTTTCAAATCCACCCGCGACGTTTTGACCAAACCTTCATACGCGGTGGTGTTATAATATCCGATGTTAATCCCTTTTTCACGCGCGGCCATCGGTCCGACAATACACCAGACGATTGTGCCGTTAAAATAGTCCGGTTCTTCGACAATCACGCCGGCATGTGTGACCGGGCAGCCACAGGAAATCCAGCCGGGGCGACCATAAATGATGTCCCCTTTTTTCAATTGCAGCTTTTCGACATTGACCGGATTGAACGGCAGCATCGTCTCGCGCGGGCCGATCTCGCCTGGAAAGGTATCCAAAACAAAGTCGTAATCTCTGTCAAGATGATCTTTCCAGGAAACCGGCGGAAGCGACGTTTTTTCTTCAGCGCGTTGAGGAACGGCGTTGTCGCCGATATGTGGGCAGCGCGAAACGCTCGCCGGATTTTCGCGGACAATCACTGAGAAATCGTTACAACTTTTTAAGCCGCATAACCCGCAATTTTTTCCTGGTAATTCGTATGCTGTCTGTGCTTGCATGTCTATTCTCCTCGATAAAAGATGTCAGATTCCAATGGCCGCAATACGCCGAAATGCGCTTCCTTGCCGATCTCTTTTTTGCCGACGCAGATCGTGCAGGTGCCTACCGGCGGATTTCCGCGCAGAAGCGAGGGCGATGAGTATTCTTCCCGCTGCTCGATTTGTCGGACGATATGATCAATGTTGATGCCGTGCAGCGCATCGGTTTCGATCACGGTCACGTTCGAGGTTTCGTTGATATTCGCTCGAAACACTTCCCGTTCCGCCTGCGACACGCAGTCAATTTTCGTCACAATCGCCAAATCCGCCAATGAAAGCATCGGACCGATTTTGCGCGGCAAATTCATGCCGCTGGTGGCTTCCAGCACCACCATGCCGAGGGAATGGTCAATATAGGGCGAACAGCGCAAACACAAACCCGCTGTTTCCACGAACAACATATCGGCCTTCTGCTGCTCCGCCCACTCAATCGCGTCGCCAAGCACGATCACGTTACAATGATCGGGACACAGGTCGGCGGAATAGACTTTTTTCGTCGGAATGCCGAATTCTTCGGAAAACATCTGATCTTCATCGGCAAATTGCACGTCAATTTTCAAATAGGCGGGGCGAGCCTCTTTTTTCATCACTCGTTTGACCACCTGCTTCAACACGGTCGTTTTTCCGGACGTCGGCGGTCCGGCGCAAATGACGACTTTCATGCCGCACCCCCTGGCACGACGGCGTATCCGTGCGTTAAGAGGCGCTCATGAATATACCGGGACGTGACCTGTTCGCCGCGCCGGATAATGCCGCGTAATTCCAGCAGCAAGTCGTCGAGTTTTTTGATTTCATGCACTGCCCGGCGTTCCTCATCATGCGTGTGAATCAACTGCTGCACCGCGCCATGTTTCATCACGAGGCGAAAATCCGACAGCAGCGCGATGCGCGGATCATGCGTGACGAAGATAAAAATCTTGTGATATTGCCGCAGCAATTCCAGCGCCTTCGTGCGGTCAATCCCGGCGTTTTCGATTTCGTCCAACAGAATGATCGGGGAATTGCCGATAATCACGGCATCCGCAATCAGCAGGGCGCGCGTTTGTCCGCCGGATAATTCGGTCATGGAATGCTCGATAATAATCGGTTCGCCGGTCAACTGATTCGCAAACGCTAACACTTCTTGCACTAAGGAACTTGTTTCCCCGGTTCGTCTGATTTTGGCGTGGAACTCCAGGAATTTATACACCGGCAAATCCGACAAAAAATTCGTATGCTGCGTGATGAACGCAATCGGATTTTTGGACGGATCGCTCGTGTATTCGTCTGACGGGAATTCGCCGTTAATCAGAACCGTCCGCTGCGATGGCGTATTCTCACGCGCAAACAACGCAATATCGTTGATAAATGTGGATTTGCCCGATCCGGTCGGCCCGACGATGGAGACAATATCGCCCATATTCAAATGAATGCGCTCAACCTGATCCTGCTGCTGATGCTTGCCATGTCCTGGAAGAATCGTGATATTTCGAATATCCATGTTTTTTGAGGAACGCAGCACGGGCATTGCGCTTGAGCGAAACGCTGCGCTGTCTTCCTGATTGTTTCGATGATGCGGAGAGCAAACGTTTGCTGTTGCTCTCCTGCCATCGTTGTTAGGGTGTTTGAATGAAATTCGAGAAGTCGGCGTCGGTTTTCAGGAAACCGGCATCTTTCGCAGCTTGCGTAAATTTGTCGAAGGTCGCTAAGGCGATGTCATTGGTAAAATGCAGGCGCGGCCAGGCGTGCGCCAGCAAGTCGGCGGAAATCGGGCGCGTGGTTTCCGCTTCGATCTCGGCTTGAATCAATTTCTGCGCCTCTTCGGGGTTGGCTTCGATCCACGCGGTTAATTCGGCGTGCGCGTCCGCGAGTTTTTTGGCTAAATCGCGATGTTCGGTAAAAAATTTGGTTGAGGAGACGAAAATCGTCGTAATCGAATCCTTTTCTTCCAGATACATCGTGCCATTGGCTTCGAGTTCAAGACGCGACACCCAGGGTTCGACCGTCCAGACGCCGTCAACCTCCCCTTTCATAAACAGGCTGAGTTGATCCGGATTCGCGGTCGGCAGCACGAACACGTCGCCGCCGGTCTGCGTCACCTTGTAGCCGTTCGCTTTCAGATAGGCGCGGCAGGCGACATCCTGCGTGTTGCCAAGCTGCGGCGTGGCGATTTTTTTGCCGCCGAAATCTTCGGGCTTCGCGATGCGTCCGTCACTCTGCACGATCAGCGCCGCGCCGCCGTTCGTCGCGCCGGAAATGACGCGGATTTCCTCGCCGTTGGATTTGACGTAGGCGTTAATCGCCGGATTCGGCCCGACATACGTCACATCGAGCGCATTGGCGAAAATCGCTTCCATCGCGCTTGGCCCGGCATTGTACGTGTACCATTCGATTGTGACATCCGCGCCGAGCCGTTCCTCGAACCAGCCTTTGCCTTGCCGCGAAAGCTGATGCGCAATCACGCCATGCGCGTGCGTAATATTCGGGAAATGTCCCATGCGGATAGTGATTTGTTCGGCAGACGCTTGAATGTCGGCACTCATCACGCTCAATATGAGCATGGCGCTTGTCAGAAAACGTTTCATGGTGTGCTCCTTGTGGATGTGAGTTATTGATATTCATGACTTTGTTGATTAACTTGACTATAATGGTCAAGTTAATCAACAATAAAATTTTGTCAAGAACTTATTTGAATTTTTTTATCAGGCGGGAATATCCGATGTGCTGTCAGTGCGTATCAAATCGGCAAAAGTGGTCTGCTCAAGCTTGTTGGAAATATAATCGCGGATATCGCGGAAGAGCGTGACAAAGCCCGCGCTTTGTTCAATCGGCGTGGAGGCGTAAAAAAATTCACTGACCGATTCGACTGGCGCAAGCGCCCCATCAATCAGGCGCACGATTTCGGCCACGCTGATGTCCGACGGCGCTTTCGTTAATTGATGCCCGCCCTCGTTGCCGCGCGCGCTGCGGATGTAGCGGCTGCGGCTGAGAAGCAGCAAAATTTGTTCAAGGTAACTTTTAGGAATCTCTTTGCGCTGCGCAATATCAGCGGTTTTGATAAATCCCTCGCCGTAATGTTCCGCCAAATCGAGCATGGCTAAACAGGCATATTCCCCTTTGCGCGATAATTTCATCGTTTCGTCTCCTTTTCAATTCAGACATAAACTATTCATGCACATGTCTTATGCGCTCGTGATGAACTGTCAAGGGAAAAAACGCCGATGCTCACGCATTAGAGCGATCTCATCTATCTGTTGGCGTTATTCCTGAAGTGCCTTACAACACACATTTTTATAACATCCGCTCTTTGATTTGCGCGAGGAGCGTCAACAGCGGTTCTTTACCAGTGGCATTCGTCCGTTCTGCGATTTTCCGCAGCCGATTCAGGGCGTTTTGCAATGAGAGATAGGTATTTCGATCATATTGTTCGCCGGGCATCGTCGTTAATCCTGACAATTCCTGCTGAATCGCTGCCAATGCGTCGGGGACATGCCGCCCTGCCGGGTACGATTCGAGATAACGTCCGAACGTCTGGTTGAGGCGCGACACATGGCAGGGGAGAAATCCTTCGCATTCGCCCTGCGTTGGGGCATTGACCGCCTGCCACGCCATCTCGTCCGCGATTGGCAGCGCCTCGTATGCATCATGAAGACGCCAAAAGCTCGTCGCTGGAACAAACCAGAATGCGCCGAGTTGATGAAATTCAAACTCCGTTTTCTGCTCCGCGATCCAGGCGTCAATCTGCGGAAACTGTTCTTCCTGCCCTTTCTGGACGGACTGCCGCAGCGTCATCAGCCGGTCAAGCTCAAGTTCGGCCTTCACGTCTGGCGTCGCGACTTCGCCGACGGTGCGGGTGAGGAAATGCGCGAGGTCAATATATTCGGCTGCGCCTAATTGCTGTTGCAGCCGCGCATTTGTGATGTCGTGGTAGATCGTCTCTTTCTGTTCGGTTCGAAACGGCTGTAAAAATGACCCGAATACCCAGCCCTGCTTGCCGTCTTCCAGGCTGATTCGATACCAATAATGCTGTTTTCCGCCGATGGTTTCCTGTGTGCTGCTTTTGCCGAGTTCATTCACAATCGTTCCGAACGAGAGCCGCGTCACTTCCTGCGCTTTGGCTGACGGCGATTGGCGCAGCCGTACGCCTGAGCCAGTCAAAATATGCAGAGGTTGCGCAGATGCGGCGGTTGACATGAGAAGCAGCAGCAGAACAGATAGCCATATTTTTTTCATATCGGCATCCTGAATCATGATAATTTTAGGTGTTATTGATATGCTGTTTCGGTAGTGGTCACCATGTAAATGATCGATTCATCATGGTTCGGCTCCGCTCACCATGACTGCCACCCTGAGCGGAGTCGTAGGGCGAAACGACAGTTTCGCCCTACAATTTACGATATATTCGAAGGCAATTGGTATAATTATTCCGCCAAATCAGTCGCCTGCTTCGGCAGTTCATCCCAAAAAGCGGCATTGATCGGATAAATCGCGTCTGCTGCTGCGGTTTTTACGAAAAGCTTATCCGCCTGTTTGCCAAACAAAAACGTCGCCAATTCTTCGTTTTTCGCGTTGCGGAGCGTTACCGTTGCCGCAGGCGTGTTCAGTCCGTACGGGCTGAGGTCGGTCGCGGACGCAATCGGCTCTTCCGCAAATTCCAGCGCGGCGAGTTCATACAGCAAATTGTTCACTTTGAATGCCTGCAACGTTTCTTGATCGGATTTCCAGTTCTCGCCCGATTTTTCGACGACAAGCGAGTTTTCCTGATATTTGATCTCGAACGAAGCCACATCATCGGCTTTGAACGGGGCAATCGCTTTGTTCCGCAACGCAAACGCCGATTGTCTCAGTTGCGACAGAATCGTCGGGTCGGCCAGCGTGACAACCTCTCCGGTTTTGACATAGAGACCGGTATTGTCAATATTCGGATTGCCGACAACTAATTGCAGCGGACTTTCTTCCATGTTTTTCCAGAACGACACCATCACATTCGGACGGTCGAATCCGAACAGCGCCGGGTCTGCGGCAGCGTCCACAAATGCTGAGGCTTTCGCGTTTTTGGCGTCATTCAGCAGCACGTTGACTTTATCCGCATTGGCCGGAAATTCCGCCGGGGCGACGATCTTCCAGGCGTCTGCCGCTTCGCGCTGCAAGGTTACGGTTTCGCCCAGCGTTTTGATCTCGATTTTCTGAATATCGCCATTTTCGAAACGCACCAACGCCTTGTCGCGCAAGTCGTTCAGCGCTTTGGGAAATTCGTCGTCAATCGTGCTGGGAATGAGAAAGACGTTGCCGGTCGCGGTATGTTGCGCATACACGCCCCCTTTTTCGTCATTCCGTTTGCCCATCAGCAACGTCTGCGGCGTCGGCTCGTCGCCAATCGTCAGCGCGAGCGATTTTTGCGGCGCGTCCAGGCCGTATTCCGCAAGATTCGTCGGCGTTTCCGACACGAATTCCTGAATCCGCGCCGATTTGATCTGGGAAAGAATCGCGTTCACTTTTTCGGTGTCCGCACTGAATTGCTGCGGCGCGGCGATACTCCAGACGGCGTCCTGCTGCGCCAATTCGACAGTGCTGGCGGGTGCGGTTTCGGTTGCCGGAAGCGTAAAAGCCGCCTTTTTGATCTGCGCCGGATCGAAGGCGAAAATGGTTTTATCGCGCAGATCGAACGCTGTTTTGCTCAAATTCGCCTGCGTCAGGTTGTCAATGCTCACCACCGCAGGCGCGCTCTCCGTTTTTGCATAAAAACCGGACGCAGTCGGCGTCTCTTTGCCGATGGCGAGCGAGAATGACGCATTCGCGGCGGTCGTGGCCGTCAGTACGAATTCCGGCGCATTCAGGCCGAATTCTTCAAGATTGTCGGCCTTATCGGCGATGGTTTTGTCGCGTTGCGCATCGGCAAAGGCGGTCAGGAGGCGATCAACCTCCGCCGCGTCGGTCGCGGCAGCAACCGGCTGCTCTAACTGCCAGCCTTTTTCGCCTTTCTTCAGCACGATCTCCCCGTCCGTCCGTTTCAGCGCGAGCGTGGCAATTTCCTCTTTTTTCACCGTAAACAGGCGTTTATCCGCCGTTTCCGCCGCCTGTTTTTTCGCGGCCATTTTCACTTCGACGACGTAATAATAACCGCCTAACGCGAGCAGTATGGCTAAAAATATCAAGGTCTTTTTAAAACTCATAATGGCATCTCCTTATATAGTTGTCAGACACTTTTGAAGTGTCTGACAACTTAATCCGTTTACCGCGTTGCGGCGCGGCGTTGGATGTACATGGTCACGCCCATGAAAATGATAAACACCGGCAGCACCACCAACGAAATCAGGAACGCGAACCGTCCTTGCTCGGCGGTCAGCATCAGCGGCGCAATCTCCGGGTCTTTGGCGCGAATCGCAATCAGGTTTTCTTCTTCCGCCAGCCAACTGACCGTATTCAAAAAGAGATCGGCGTTGCCGACCTGGGCGAAATAGGTGTTACTGACAAAATCCGAATCGCCGATGACGATCATTTTCGAGCCTTTTTTCGTCTGGTTCGGCGTGGCGACCGTCGCGATTGCGGCTAACGGCACGGGACCGCGCAGGTCTGCCCCTTCGTTGAATTGCACGCTTCCGCTCTGCAATTCGGTTTTGCTGGTTTCCGCCCAGCTATCCGGGCTGCTATAAAAAAACGTATTCGCCGAAACCCCTTCCGGCAGAGTTTCGGCAACCTGTACCGACCGCGCAATCGGGAAAATGGTCATGACGTTGAATTTTTCGGTAATCGGATGCCCTTCGTATTGCATCACCACCGGCATGTCATAGCCCGCGCCGAACATGCGGCTCATCCGATCAATCACCATATTTTCGCCGAGCGTCAGCCCATATTCTTGCATAAACGCAGTCATGCCGGGCGCTTGATCCGGGTCCAGCAGCAGCAGCAGATTGCCGCCTTTATCGAGATAGGCGCGCAAGAGATCAAGCTCGTTCGAAAGCAGGTCTTTCTGCGGCCCGGCCATGACGACCAACGCGGCGTCGGTCGGGATGAATTGCTGTTGGGCGAGCAAGAGGTCTTTCACCTCATAATTCTGATCCGTCATCGCCTTGAGCATGAGACTATAGCCTTTTTCCCCCGCATCGGCGGGATCCGGCTCGCCGTGCCCGTTGACTAAATAAATGATTTTTTTCTGATCGCGCGTCACTTTGATCAGTGCGTTCGTCAGGGCTTCTTCTGACGAAAGCATGATTTTTTCCTGCTTTTCTCCGGATTCCAGCACAATCGTGCCATACGTTTTGATCTCATACGCTTTGGCACGTCCCGGAAATTTATCGGGATCGACGAACTCATACTTGAGATGTTCGGACAGCGCGGCATATTGTTTCAACCGGTCTTCGAAGGCGACTCGATCTCCTTGCTCCACGCTGTAAAACGCCAAAACCGTCACATCGTTTTCTAACCCCGTCACCACGTTTTTCGTTTGTTCCGACAGCGTAAAACGCTGATTCGAGGTCATATCCCAGCGAACGCTATGACGGCTGGAAATCGCTTCTACGACAATAATAATCCCTAAGACGATGATCGTCATGACGGTCGCGTTCGCGCCGTATTTGAGGGATCGCAGTAATGATTGCTTACGTGCTTGCTGCATCGGTGTTTTCATAGATTCGCTCCTATCCGCGCCATTTACTCGATTCTAACGATCTCAGGGTCAAAAACAGGCAGAAGATCGTAAAATTCAGATAATAGATGACATCTTTCGATTCGATGACTCCTTTGGTAAAGCTGTCGAAATGATCCAATAATGAGAGATGGCGGAGAATTCCGGCGAGTTCCGGCGAGGCGGAATAGGCGGAAAATCCGATCATCCAGAACAGCAGCAATGCGCCAAAGGAAATCACGGCGGCGATAATCTGATTGGATGTCCAGGACGAGGCCAGCAGCCCGAATGCGATAAACGCGCTGCCCATCAACAGCAGCCCGATATAGCAGGAAATAAGCGGGCCGTATTCGATTTTGCCTAAAAACGACAGGAAAATCGGATACGCTGTCGTCAGGCCGATCATGCACGCAAAGACGAGAAAACAGGCGAAAAATTTGCCGAGCACGGTTTCGATGTCCCGCAGCGGATACGTCAGCAGCAACTCGAACGTGCCGGATCGTTTTTCTTCCGACAGCAGCCGCATCGTCAGCAGCGGCATCATCAGCAGCATAATAATGCTCATATTGCTGAAGAGCGGGATAAAAATCCCTTCGGTAAAGTTGAGTCCTTCCGCCGCAGATTGGCTCTGCATCGCCCTCATGCTGATCATCGTATAGACCGACAGGATATTATAAAAGAAATACCCGGACACTAACACGAACATCGTCATGACGACGTAGGCAATCGGCGAATAAAAATATGACGCGCACTCTTTTTTGGTAATCGTCCAGATGTTTTTCATGTAATCGGTTCCTCCTCTGTGACAAGCTGAACAAAGACATCTTCCAGACTCATTTCCACCGCCCGCAGTTCTAACAATCCCCAGCCGTTGACCGCGACCGTTCTGGCAAGTTCGCGGCGAAGGTCCTGCCCTTTCTGCGCATCGATCTGATAGCGAACCACGCCATCTTGCACCTGTTCGACCGTTTCGACGCCGATCACGCCGGTGACGCGCTCGAACGCCTTGCGCACCTGCGCCTGCGGGCCGTCCACTTCGACGATGACGTTGGTGGATTTCTGCATCTTGGCCGTCAGATTTTCTGCGGTATCTACCGCGACGATTTTGCCTTTGTTGATAATCACGACGCGCTGGCAAATCATGCTGACTTCCGGCAGAATGTGGGTGGAGAGAATAATCGTTTTTTCTTTGGCAAGCTCGCGGATCAGTTCACGGATTTCGATGATTTGCGCCGGATCGAGGCCGGTCGTCGGTTCATCCAAAATCAGCACATCCGGGTTGCCGAGCAGCGTTTGCGCGAGGCCGACGCGCTGGCGGTAGCCTTTCGAGAGATTCGCGATAGCGCGCCCCTGAACGCTGGCGATACCGCAACGTTTCAACGTTTCGTCAATCTGCGCGGTCTTTTTGCTCCCTCTCATGCCCTTCACTTCAGCAGCGAAATTCAAAAATTCCCGCGCGGTCATGTCTTTGTAGAGCGGCACTTCTTCCGGCAGGTAGCCGATATGCTGGCGGATGCGCAACGGCTGCGAAAACACGTCGTATCCGGCGATAGAGGCCGTGCCGTTAGTGGCCGGCATACATCCGGTCAGAATGCGCATCGTCGTCGTTTTCCCTGCCCCGTTCGGGCCGAGAAAACCGATGATTTCCCCTTTTTCTATGGAAAACGACACATTCTGAATCGCGGGCGCGGTTCCATAGAATTTGCTTAAGTTGTTGACAACAATCATAGTCTTTACATTCCTCCCATTGCTATATCCGGGCTATCAGACATTATTAGATGAAGATGAAAGATGTAACGCGGCGTTCGTAGGGGCGTTTAATTAAACGCCCCTACCACTGTCCATTACCACAATAATTTTTTAATGCTCATGAAATAATGTTCGTCAGATCGAAATGCCCCATTGAAGGGCAGGGCTGTTACGTTCTACATTTCAAAAGAGGGAGAAACTCCCTCGTTCCACGCTCCGCGTGGAATGCGGCCTGTCGGACGCTCTGCGTCCCATGTGCGCCGCAGAGCGGCGCGTGATAGGCATTCCACGCGGAGCGTGGAACGAGAACTTAACAGCCCCGCCCCCTTCATGCTCTCAAATACCAAGTCATTCTTTTCAACTCTTATGCCAATCACGCCGAATCGGCGCAACGACGGTTCTGTTCGGGAGGCGGCGAAATTGTCAAGATATTTATGATACCCGATTTCAGGCGTGTCGGGAAAGAGACCATCGAGGAAAATAGACGGAATCGGCCTGTATTATAGGGGAAATCTTGGGTATGATGAAAAATTCAGGTCTGCCTGATTTGGGGCATAGATCAATTCTCGTAAAGCGAAACTGTTGTTTCGCCCTCGCCGAAACAACAGTTTCGGCGTACAGATAATATCTGACAAAAATTTCTTGACAATCGGTAAACGATTACCTGTTGTGCTTGAAACGATCATGAAAGTACGTCGAAACTGAAGTTTCGACGTACGACACAACCGAATATGAAAAAAGCCACGTTACGCGATATTGCCGCGCTGCTCCAGACGACGACCAAAACCGTCTCGAAGGCGCTGAACGATCAGCCGGGCGTCAGCCCGGAATTGCGGGACAAAATCAAACAGACCGCGCAGGAACTCCATTACGTGCCGAACATGTTCGGGCGCGGACTCAGCGGCAAGCCGCAGCGCTCGATCGGCGTCATTCTGCCGGAAAACGCGAACCCGTTTTATTCCTTTGTGATCAAAGGGCTGGAACAGGAGGCTTCTGACGCCGATTATTCCATCATGCTCTGCAATTCCAACGACCAGCTTGATCGCGAAAACAAGGCGTTGCGCATGTTGATCGAAAAACATGTGGATGGCATCATTCTGACCCCGGCGCAGCCGCGCGCCAACGAAAACATCGAAGTGCTGCATCGTCAAAAAATCCCCTACGCGCTGATCAATCGCACGATTCCGGGGCATGACTACCCGTGCGTCAAAGCCGATAGCGCGGCGGGCGCGTATTTGGCGGGGCAATATCTGTTAGACAAAGGGCATCGGCAGATTCTGCATCTGACGCGCGCATCCTCCGTAATTGCCGTAGAAGAACGAATTCAAGGGCTTCAGCAGGCGTTTCAGGAACGCGGACTGACCTGGAATCCCGATAACCTGCTGCGCGCCTGCGAAGAGATCAGCGTCGAAGGCGGCTACGTCGCCATGCAGGCGATTCTCAGAACACGCCGCGACTTTAGCGCCGTCTTTGCGTTCAACGATATGCTCGCGTTCGGCGTGATGAAGGCGATTTTGGAATGCGGCTTGCGGATTCCCGAAGACGTGGCGGTGATGGGATTCGACAATATTCTGTTTTCCGATGTCTGCCTCGTGCCGCTGACCACCGTGAATCAGAATCACACCGCTATCGGCGCGATTGCGATGAAGGTCTTATTGGAAAAAATTCACGGCGCGTTCTCCGGCGTCTATCCCCCCGTTCCCGCGCCGTATTTAGTGATTCGCCGCTCGGCATAGCCCTGAAAGAGCGCGATCTGTCAGCGTAGGGCAACGCCCTACGAAACGGATGTGCGACACAATACCCGACGCCGTTTCATCCCGTTTCGCGGGGGCACAGGTTCACAGGGCGTTGCCCTGTGCTGGCATATCACGCCCTTTCAGGGCTGGGAGCGTCGCCGTCTTCGCCCTGAAAGGGCGGCGGAATACAGACGGGGGTTTCAACCCCTGGCAATTCAGCATTCAGCACGGCGATACTGCGAACAACCCGGAACGCACCAACCGAAAACCGTAGTAGTAGTCCCTGAGGTGATGCCAGTCGAGCCTGACACGATAGGCGCAACGAATATCTGTATCAGGATCACCAAAATAGCCGCCGCGTAGTACACGCCAATCCTCATTGCCGTCTTTTATCCACGCGCTACCGTCGTCCGGCGCATTGTTATAATTCTGATGCCAGACATCGAGACACCATTCATAGACATTTCCCGCCATCTCTTCACAGCCGGAAAATTCGCTTTTGCCACGCGGAAAACAACCGACCGCGCTCGTCGCGCCGATGTTCGTCTCGCGGTAATTCGCATGTTCCGGCGTGCTCTCCTCGTCGCCCCAGGGATAGCGGCGATATTCTTTTCCCGCCCCTCGCGCCACGTATTCCCATTCCGCCTCGGTCGGCAGGCGGCATGGTAGAGACGCACGGCCGTGCGTCTCTCCGTGGGGGCGCGATATTCCGGGTAGAGACGCACGGCCGTGCGTCTCTACGGCGTACGTCTCTACGGCGCGGAATCGTTCGGTCAACCACGCGCAAAAGGCCATCGCCTCATACCACGACACGCCCACCACCGGATGATTCGCCAGCCCGAAGCGCGCATCCGAAAATTGACGCGGCCCATTCCAATCATATTTTTCTTTGTATTCCCAACCGCCGCCCGCTTCCCAATACGCCTTATTTTCATAGCCTCCAGCCGTCACAAACGCCTCATATTGCGCGTTCGTCACCGGATAGCGGCTCATCTGAAACGGCTCGTGAAACGTCACAAGATGGCGCGGCTTTTCGCGATCATTTTCATCGCTGCCCATCCAGAATTCGCCCGCCTGAATTTTGACAAAATCAATATCCGGCACAACCCACCCCTTGCCCCTCCCAGGAGGGGAATTCTCCGATATTTCCCCTCCTGGGAGGGGCAAGGGGTGGGTCATCGAAATCACGCCGACGCCTTTGCGGTCATCGCCGAACGCCGCCAGCAGGTCGCCCGCTAATGCCCGGTCTATGGCGGACAGCGGAGCGCAACCCTGCCAGGGTGTCGAACCCTGACAGGGTTCTGCCGTCCATTCGGTCAAAATCGCTTTCAGCCAGCGGCGCAGCCGCTCGATTGTCTCTTGACGCGGCGGCGAGTTCGCGGGCGTTTTCGTTTCGTCCAACGCCTGCGCCGCCAATAACGCGCCGTAGGCGTCGGCGTTCGGCTGCGCCGTCGTTTCGGGATCGGCCTGACATAATTCACTGACAAGCGTCCAGAGCGCAGTCTTGTTGGAAAGCTGCGCCGCCAATAAAACCACCTCGCGCCAGCGCTCCGGCTCGTTGCGCGTCAATTGCACCACGTTGTCCGGAAAATCGGCATGATCGGGATGATCATACAGATACGCGGCAGCGAGATATTCCTGAAAACTGCGATGCGGAAAGTAATAGACATTGACGCTGCGCGGCATAAGCAGCCCGGCGCGGTCGCTGAGATGCATTTTCAGCAGGTTCGGCTTCAATTCAGGATTGTCGGAAATATGCAATAATTCGAGGCTGAGCGCGTCTTGAGTGATGTCCGCCGTGCCGACCAATTCCGGCTGGCCGCTGTGCGCCTGATACGCTAATTTTTTCAGGCTGTTCAGCAGCGCGTCTTTCCCGACGTTCAGGAGTTCCGTCAAACTTTCATGCACCAGCGTCGTCTTGCCCTCTTTTTCGACGGTTTTGCGCTGTTCCCACCAGTATAAGAGCAAATCCGAGGCTTTGGCGTAGAGTTCGCCCCGCTTTTGCGGCAGTTCGCCGTTATGCCAGGCGTGCAGGCTCGCCATCAGCGTCAGCAGCAGCGGACGCCGCGCAAATTCGTGCAGGCGGTCGCTGCGGCGTTCCCGCTGAAAGACCGCCTCCTTCAATCGCGCCGCGTTGCCCTCGGCGCGAGATGCCTCCACCTGTTTCAACGCGGCGAGATGCTGATACCAGACCTCGATAAACTGCGTGATTTGCGGATCGGTAAAGGGGGACAGCGCGGTGGCGGTAAAATCCTGAAGCGCCCACTGCTGGCGGTGATACGCATACGTCCGGCAGGTGACGAGCACGCGCGCCTTGGGGTTGGCTCTGGCAAATTGCTCGACGACCGCAATCATCTGTGCGCGGCGATGCTCGCGCTCGGCGTCCGGGACTTCGTCGAGACCATCGAACATCATGAGCGCCCGGCCTGCGTCTAACGCCCGTTGCAGCGCGTTGAGACACTCCGCATGGCCGTCGCGGTCGAGTTCGCGCCGGATGAACTCCATAAGCGCCTTGAACGCGTTTTTCGGATCAAGGTTCGGCGTGTTTGCCGCAAAATCCCGCAAGACGATTTTAATCGGAATCAACGCGCCATGCGTCCAGGTCTGCGGCGTCGGTTTTTCTTTGTCGCGTTCATCCGGCATCGGCGCGATGAGTCGTTCAAGATTGGCGCATCGGTCGTTCAGGCGATGCCCCGCCAGACAGAGCGCGACGAAATCTACGAACGTGCTTTTGCCGCTCCCCGGCTCGCCGAGCAAGACGAGGCGCGGCGTCTCATTCAACATGTCGAGAGCAGAGCGCAGCCGTTCGCGCCCGTCTATGACGAACGCATCGCCGCGCCCGGCCTCCGCGCTGCGCGTCCATAAGGCGGTATAGACCTCAGCCAGACTGACGCAGCGCTGCTGCTGGCCTGCGCTGGAGAGGTTGATGCCGCTCAGATTCAGTTGCTTCAGCCGCTCGAACAGCCATCCGAGATAGCGGATTTCAAGCGCGTCGCATTGCTCGGCTTCAGACGATTCCGCGCTGTAATGATGATGGATTTCCTGGTTTGCTTCGACGTAAATATCGCCTTTAGCAGAAACCTTATGTAAAGAATTCACGGCAGCAGGCGCGTCTTGGGGCGACGCAGGCGAAAAAAACGCTTTCGTCCTCGCCGCGATTCGATCAAGAATGCCGCCTGCTGCCGTTTCTACTTTTTTGAGGGCGGTAATCCTCCGGCGTTGACATTGGTAATTTTAATGTCCCCTTTGACCTTGACTTTATCGGCTTTAACGCCTTCACCGGTGGCGGTCACGTTGTCAATCGTCAATGACGCGCCGCGAATGTTGGAGAGTTCCACGCCGGTCGCGCCGGGGCGCTGCTGTTCTAATTTTTCCAATGCCTCAAGCAACTGTTTGACCGCCTTGAGAATGTCGGGGTCTTTGTCTGCGCCGGTTTTGACGATTTGTTCGTCCAAATTCATTTTATAGCCAGCGCTTTCGGGATCGTCCTCGACGTTTTTGATCGCTTTTTCCAATTTGCTGTCTGCGCCGAAACGTTTGATAATGGCGGTCTTGATGCCGTTGTAGGCGTCAACGATAGCGGTTTCTGCAATTTTGGCAAGTCCTGCGCCGATGGCGGCGACAATCGCTGTGGTGATCGGTTCCATATTCTTCTCCCTGTGTTATTGGTGATTGAACAAATGTGTCAGACACCTTGAAGGTGTCTGACACATGCTTATGCGGGTTTCGTTTCACGATGGCAATTATGCAGAAAAGAGCGAGTCTGTCAAGCTGAAAAGACAAAATACCCCTGACAGGGTTTCAAACCCTGTCAGAGGTGATTGTGCGGGGACGCAGCCCCGCGCTACCGGAGAAACTGCGGATGTTCCCAATCCCAGAGCTTTTCTTCGACTGGCACAGGCCAGGTGTTCCATTCATACGTTTCTATCCTTGTTGCGCCGCGCAGGTGAATCAAAACGCTGAGGGCAAGCAGAATGACGAACAGAAAGGCGCGGAGCTGTCGCGCGAACGTCTGCGATTCGGGCGATTGCAGGAAGACCGGTATCAGGAAATAGCAGAAGAACGGCAGCATGTCGCAGAAGAGGCGCGGGCCGTAGGAATGACCGCCCCACCAGCAGGGAAACAGCGTCAACAGCAGCGTATGCAGCGCGAGCATCGCCGCAACCGCCGAATCGAACGCATTCCAACGCCGCGTTCGGATTTTCAGCGCAATGCCGTAGAATGAAAAGAGCAGAATCGGCGAATAGATAAACAACCCACGCGACGGGCTGATCAAAATGCCCGCGAGCGCTTCGAAAAACGGCGTTTTCGCGTCATCGAAATGCGAGGAGGTCAAATAGTACGAGGGCAGCAGGGCGTGATGCGTGTGCAGGTTATACCAGACAAACGGCGCGGCGACGGTCACGCCCCACGCGCAATATGCCAGAAACGCCCGCCGATGCGCAAACACGATGTAGGCGCTGATGACAAGCACGACGATGCTGTTCGTCGGACGAATCACGAACGAAAACGCGACCGGCAAGCCGAGCAGCGCAATCGCCCAATTCGGCGTGGCGGGGACGAGTTTCGCTCGCAGCAACATATATAAAATAAGCGTCAGCATCAACATCGAAGGCGTATGCTGCCACAATGCACGGCTGGCGGTTGACCAGGCGGACGTGCCGAAGGCGAAGATGCCTACCAGCAGCAACGCATGGCCGAATTTCATGCCTGACATCTCGCTGATGCGGAACAACAGCGCGGCAATTAACGCCACAAGGCAGGACGCGATCCCTTTTTCAATCCCTTCCGGCAGCGCCCGGTTCAACACGGTTTCGATGTCTGCTGACAGGCCGATTTCAAGTAAAGGATTGATGATCGCCATGAACGGCAGCGCGATCAACGACGCGCCAATCGGGTATTTCGTGTAGGCGTGTCCGTCTATTTGCTCGATGGAATAATAGTCGTTTGTCCGCAAAATCTGGCGGTATTCGTCAAGGTCGGCGTTGCCTTCTTTCAGCAGACTGACGGTGGTGTGAATCGTCCAGCGCGAATCGAACGGCGTGGTGATCGGGCTGAAAAAAAAGTGGCTGACGAAGACTGCGCCAAAGATGACCATGAACACAGCCTGACGATCTATCAAAGCGACGATCAACGCCGCGCCGCAACACGCGAACAGGCAGAACGTCAGCGCAGACGAAATCGCCTCAAGCGCCCGACCAGCGCGAATATCGAGTACGGACGGCGGTTCGGCAAACAGGTTCGCCCGTTCGAGCGGCAATCCTTTTTGCTCGGTGCGCTTATTCGGCGGCGAAAGAAAGACTTTCAATTTGGCAAGATCGCCGGTATTGCGATAGCGCAAACGAACGGCGTGGCTTCCCTTCTGCAACTCAATCACGCCGGCACAGACCCGATAATTTTTTTCGTCGGGATGTTCGGCAACACGTTGATCGTTCACCCAAATTGCCGCATATTCATCGGCGACGACGGTCAATTCATACATTCCGGCGCGTTCGATGTGCAAATATCCGTTCCATTCGACGCTGAAGCGCTCTGGCTGAAACACGAGATTCCGCTCGATGCGTTTCAGCCCCTGAAACGGTTCGCGCACAAGCAGAAACGGCTTGCCGTTCCAGTCGGCATTTTCGTAATAGGCGGTGATGACGCCGTGTTGCAATGGGTTGACAATGCTGAAAAGGACGAGCAGCGCGATAATCGCTCCGGCGCATCCGAGCAGGCGAACGCGACACGCGATTGATGACATGAAGCGGGACGCGGCCTGGTGCGACAGGTTGACAACGCCATCTCCGATATGTCGGAAAGCGTTCTCGATCACAAACGGCGCGAAGAGACGTTCGACCGTCAGTCGCCGCAGCAGAAAGGCGACGATTCCAACAAGCGCAGGCGTCAACAAGCCATGCGAGCGAAGCCGGATCAGTCCGAATTTCCAATTGACCTCGCTTAGCGCGGCGGTTTGCAGCAGAATAATGCAGGCGAGGATGACGATGACTTCAAGCAAGAGCGTTGCGGCGAAGCGAAGGTCGCGTTTCAGATGCATGGCTCTTGCAGATTCCAGATGATAAAAATGCCGTTCAGAATCGCCTGAATGACGGGGTCTTCCTGACGCGCCCGCAAATAGGCAAAATGCAGCTCGATTTCCAACTTTTCGTTATGCCAGATCGCGATCTTGCCTTCATGTTCGAGTTGACGCGCTTCGTCCTCCCGCATCAGCGTCAGCCCGACGCCTGAAATGACTAATGTCCGCATCGCGGCTTCATGGTCGGCGATGACCGCTTTGGCGGGCTTCAAATTGCGGTCGTGAAACGTCTTGACCGCCAAATCGCAAAACGCGCAGAGTTTCGATGTCCAGACCCAGGGAAACGCGGCCAGTCCTTCCCAATCCGCCTGCTCGATCTGCTCTTTCCATCGGGCGGGGCCAACCACCATCACGTTGTAATTGCGTAACATGCAGGAGACAATGTCCGGCTGCGGGGCGATAATGCCGCCGTACATATAGCCGCCGTCGATCTGACCATGCCGCAATTCATCCACGACTTCCCACGTCGAACGTTGCAGGAAATGATACTCTAACAGCGGATAGTTGGTGGACATGACCGAAAAAAACTCGGCGGTTTTCAGCAGTTCCGGATCGATATTCAATCCGATTTTGGCCGTGCCGGTGAGGTCATGCTGCAAGCGTTTGGCCTGCCGGAACAGTTCGTTAATCGTGTTCAGCGATTTTTCGGCCTGTGTTTTTAACACCGTGCCTTCGCTGGTCAGGATCATTCCTTGCGGCGTTCTGGCAAACAGGGTGACGCCCAATTCTTCTTCCAGGGCTTTGATATGGGCGCTGACGGCAGGCTGGCTGATGTAGAGTTGCTGCGCGGCTCGCGTCAGATGGCCTTCGTTGGCGACGGCGATAAAACTGCGTAAATGGTAAAGTTCCATAGTCGTTCTCTGGTATCAGAAATTATGAAGCCCCTCATCAGATCATACGATTTGACTTTGTTCGGCGTCTTGTTATTTTGAGACATAAGAGATTCCTTCGAACGAAATGACTCGTACCGATAGGAATGTCAGATACACAAAAATTTCACGAAGGAGTCTCAAAGCGAAGCTTTGACGGCAAAAGCTGCGCTTTTGCACTCCTGAGATCGCGTCAATACCACTGAATAATGCTGTACATTATAATTTATTGGGAGGAACTAATTATGAAAACGATGAGTTTTACCGCAACGCAGTTTTGTCAAGTCGAGAATGCGCGGAAACGTGTCAGTTTTGCATTTATGAGGAAAATCGGACAGGTCGTTCGTTATTTGTTTTCGCCGGAAGATTCTCGCGACACCGTCTATCGCGAAGCGCAAAATCGCGCGGTGTCGGCGCATTTCGCGCAGTTGAAAACCGGTTTATGGATACTGATCGCGATTTCGACGGCGGCGTTGATCGCGCAACTTCAGTAACTGACGTTACGCAGGACGATCTGGCAGGCAACCACGGATTCCCCTCCTGGGAGGGGGAAGGGGTGGGTTAGTCGCGAACGCCACAGCCTGAGAGTAAAACCCACCCCCAACCCCTCCCAGGAGGGGAGTTCACGGTCAGTAATCATGCGTCGAAACAACAGTTTCGACATACGCGCGCGAATGCGTTGGTTATAACGCCGCGTCCCACTGATGTATGACGATGTTGCCTTGCTCGCGATCTACGGTCAGCAGGACGCGCACTGCTTTCTGAACGGCAGCCTGTCCGCCGGATGTCGGAAGCGTCCCTTTGGAAAACACTTCGAGCATTCCCGATGGCGCGATTCGAGTGATTGAGATGGAGACAGAACCGGTTTCCAGCGTCATCGTTTGTTCCCTGACAAACTCGGCAGAAGCGGCGAGCAACTGCTGACACGCCCATTCCACGCCGCCTTCGGCAAGCTGTAAGGCGGCTTCTTCTCTCCCTTTTTGCTGAACGTCGCGCGCGAAAGACGTTCCCTGATCAAGCGTCAATCCTAACACGGCAAACATGACTGCAAATACGACAATCACAAGCAATAATGCGCTTCCGCGCTGATTGTGGAGCATACGCGCCTTATGGTTTCATGGCATACGCTGACGCGACTTGATAGGTCGCAGCGCGGCCTGTTCCTTTGATGTCAAGAACGAGCGAGACAGAAATAAGACCATGTTTGTCTGCTACGGAAAGAGAACGGACGACCGAAGAAAGGTCGACAAATGTTTCGTTGTCTCCGGTATGAACGGAGCGTCGCAGAGTCGTCGGATGTTCGGCTGCGATTGAATAGACGATACGATTCGAACGCATTTCGAACGCGGCGACCACTGTGCGCGACTGATTCACGGAAACATCCGGCAAGAACGTCTCGGCGCCGCGAATATCCTCCGCAAGCAACGTCATAATGCGATTCGCATCCAGCAAGACATTCGTCAGCGCTTCCTGATTGCGCAGGAATGCGTAGGTGCTTGCATAGAATTGCAATGTGCTGATGAAAATGACTGACAGGACGCCTAATGTCACCAGCACTTCCAGCAGCGTCATGCCGTTCTGAGAACGCCGAACGCGCGTGGTCATCATAATGCGCCTCCGTTGGCGCGGCTCACGTTATGGCGCGAACGCAGCGTTTCCAAACGATAATGGTATTCGCGCCCGCCTTGCGCGATCCAGGAAATTGTCACAAGAATACGCTTCAAGCCCGGCGCGTCCGCCACATTCTCCACAAGGATCTGCGCATCTCGCTGGCGTAACGCTGCGACCTCAGGCGCCGTCTCTGCTAACTGGTCGAACGGCAGCGTTTTCAGGGTTTCGATCATTTGCGTGGCTTGCAGACGCGCTTCCAACATTTTTTTTGTTTGCGCGACGAGTTTCTGCTGCTGCACCAACAGCCCCGTCAGTCCGCTCAACATCATGCCCAACACCGCCATCGCCACCAAGACTTCCAACAACGTCATCCCCGCATTTTGCCGGAGCTTTCTCATAAGATGATCTCTCATTCGCGTATCCCTTTTGGAAAGAGAGATACGATTGTCAAACAAAATTCATGACTATAGCGACATGACTACGCTGCTTTTGCCGAGCAATTCTTCGATTTTGTCAGACAATTGCTGCGACGGCGCGATGCCGAATTTTTCTCCGGCGCGAATCATGGTGATGCCGTTGTCGCGGTCAACATATTTGAACGTGACGGAACATGCGCCCTGATATTGCTGTAAAAGCTGCTGAAGCTGCTGCATGGTCTGACGGCGCAGTTTCGCGGCGCGGAGTTCGATCATGCAGCAGGTCTCTTGCGGCGCGACAGCGGATTCCTGCTGGATCGGACGGAGTTTCTGCGCTCGGATTTTCGGCAATTCTTCTTCCGCCACGTTCAGAATGCCGGTCACGATCACCGGCATATCGTCGTGTAAAATGCGGTTGTATTCCTCGAAGACCTGCGGCACGAGAATCACTTCGATTGCGCCTTCGAGGTCTTCCAATCGGAAAAACGCCATTTGATCGCCCTTTTTGGTGAGTTTTTTACGATAATCCGTGATAAGGCCGCCGACCGACACCTGGACGCCGTCGCTGCATTCGGCCAAATAACTCGTCGTGGCAGTCGTCATCTGCCGCATCGCATAGAGATATTTTTCCAGCGGATGCCCGGTGATGTAAAACCCGATCCCCTCTTTTTCGAGTTTCAGCTTTTCGGATTCGTCCCATTCTTTGATCTGCGGCAATTGAAACGACTCCGACGAGCCGGAAGGCTTGCCAGCCAACATGCCGAAGATATTCGCCTGTCCGCTCTGACGCTCTTTCTGCGTGCGCTGCGCTAACTCGAACAGTTGTTCGACGCCGCCGGCCATCGCGGCGCGGGCGCAGCCGGTAAAGTCGAACGCGCCGCATTTGATCAGGCTTTCCACGACGCGCTTGTTGATTTTCGACAGGTCAACCCGTTCGCAAAAATCCTGCAAACTCTTATACGCGCCCTTCTCTTTGCGGTTTTCGATAATCGCGTCCACCGCGCCGCCGCCGACATTTTTCACGGCAGCGAGGCCGAAGCGGATATGGTCGCCCGCGACCGAAAACGTGCGGTAGCTCTCGTTCACATCCGGCGGCAGAATCGTGATCCCCATATCGCGGCATTCGTTGATGTACTTGACGATGCGATCCGTGTTGTCCATGTCGCTGGTCAGCAGCGCAGCCATGCACTCCACCGGATAATGCGCTTTCAAATAGGCGGTCTGGAACGTAATCAGGGCGTAGGCGGCAGTATGCGATTTATTGAACCCGTACCCGGCGAAATATTCCATCAGGTTAAAAATTTCATCGGCTTTGGCGTCCGAGATGTTGTTCTTGCGCGTGCCTTCGAGAAAACGCGCCCGCTGCTTCGCCATCTCTTCCACTTTCTTTTTTCCCATCGCGCGGCGGAGCAAATCGGCCTCGCCGAGAGAAAAACCGGCCAACAGGTTCGAAATCTGCATGACCTGTTCCTGATAAATAATGACGCCGTAGGTTTCCTTGAGGATCACCTCTAATTGGGGCAATGCGTATTGAATCTGCTTGCGTCCGTGTTTGCACTCGATAAAATCGTCCACCATGCCGCTGCCGAGCGGGCCGGGGCGATAGAGCGCCAACACGGCGATAATGTCTTCGAAGGTTTCGGGCTTGAGTTTGCGCAGCAGTTCCCGCATCCCCGAACTTTCAAGCTGGAACACGCCGAGCGTCTGGCCGCGTGAGAGGAGTTCGTAACTTGGGCGGTCATCCATCGGCAAATCCATGATGTCCACCGTTTCGCCCTTGCTCTCTTTGATCAGCGCGAGCGTATCCTGAATCATCGTCAGGTTGCGCAGCCCCAAAAAGTCCATTTTCAGCAGCCCGATTTTTTCCAAATCCGACATCGGATACTGCGTCGAAACTTCGTCGTCCTCTTTCGTGCCGCGATAGACCGGCACGAATTCCACGAGCGGCTTGGGGGAAATCACGACCCCGGCGGCATGCGTCGAGACGTGGCGCGTCAAACCTTCCAGCACTTGCGCATTATCCAGCAATTCGCTGATTTGCCGGTCGCGTTCCTTCAATTCCCGCATTTCCGGCACAGCTTGCAAGCTCTGTTCAAGCGTGATATGCAGTTGATTCGGGATCAGCTTGGCGATTTTATCCACATCACTGTATGCAACGTTCAAGACGCGCCCGACGTCGCGAATGACGGCCTTTGCGCCGAGCGTTCCGAACGTGGCGATCTGCGACACGTTGTCTTTGCCGTATTTGCGCGAAACGTATTTGATGACTTCTTCGCGCCGGTTCATGCAGAAATCCACGTCAATATCGGGCATGCTCACGCGTTCCGGGTTCAAAAAGCGCTCGAACAGCAGATTATATTTGATCGGGTCAATGTCCGTAATCGTCATGCAAAACGCCACGAGACTGCCCGCCGCGGACCCGCGACCCGGCCCGACCGGGATGTCCTGACTTTTGGCGTAATGGATAAAATCCCAGACGATGAGAAAATATCCGGCGTAGCCCATTTTCTGAATAATATCCAATTCGATATCGAGCCGTTCTTGATATTGCTGACGAATTTGCGCGTGGCGCTCGGCGGGTTCGTGACGGAAAATCACCGCGAGCCGGTTTTCCAGCCCGTCTCTGGCAATCTGCGCCATGTAGGAATCGAACGTATGTCCTTCCGGCACTTCATATTCCGGCAGGATGTTTTCGCCGAATTTGAAGGCGAATTGACACTGTTCCGCGATTTTCAGCGTATTGGCGAGCGCTTCGGGATAGTCGCCGAACACGGCAGCCATTTCCGCCGGTGATTTGACGTAAAATTCGTGGGAATCGTACCGCATGCGCTGCGCGTCGTTGACGAGCCGCCCCGTGCCAATACAGAGCAATACGTCATGCGGCGTGGCGTCGGATTGGCTCAAATAGTGGCAATCGTTGGTGGCGACAACCGACAGCCCGAAATCCTGCGCGAGTTTCAGCAAGAATTTGTTTGCGGTTTCCTGCTCTTTAATGTGGTGATATTGCAATTCGAGATAAAAATTTTCTTTGCCGAAGATGTCGCGATACTGCCCCGCAATCTCGCGGGCTTTGGCCTCGTTTTCGTGGTTATACCAATACGGAATCGCGCCTTTCAGACAGGCGGACAGGCCGATCAAGCCTTCGGCGTGCTGGCTGAGAATCTCCATGTCAATGCGAGGTTTGTAATAAAAACCGTCTAAATACCCTGCGCTGACAAGCTTAATCAGGTTTTTATAGCCGACTTCGTTTTTCGCCAGCAGTACAAGATGATTCGAGGCGCTGGAAATGCCGTGCGTGGAGGATTTATCGAGCCGGCTTTCCGGCGCGATATAGACTTCACAGCCGATAATCGGCTTGAGGTCGCTGTATTTGGCTTTCTGATAAAACTGCACCGCGCCGAACATGTTGCCGTGATCCGTAATGGCGACGGACGACATGCCGAGTTCTTTGACTTTTTTCATCAGCTTGTCAATGCGGTTTGCGCCGTCTAACAGGCTGTATTCGGTATGCAGATGCAGATGAACGAATTCTGGAGTTGCCATGTAAAAAAACTCAAAAACTGATCGATTAAGCCACTTGATTCTCGATGAATGATGTGTTTGTTTCGATTTATTAGGAACCAGCCTTATCAACCTTATCAGTCTTTGACAGCGTTAATTCGAGTTCCTTCGGATTGATTGAGAATATGATCTATCACGTATTGCGCTAATATTTTATGGGCATTCGCATTAGGATGACCATCTCTTGCGATTTTATATCGAGAAGGATCATTCTTATAATTAGGTAAGATGTCGCTAACGAGATGCACCGAAAACTGACTTCTTCTGAGTTCTTCCAGAGTTTTTTCAAGAAATTCGTCATGCGGATCGTCCCAAAAAATAATGTGAAATTCGGCATGATATTGCTTTTCGAGTAATTCTTTCGAATTTTTGACAATTCCTAAAAATAACGCAATATCATTATTATTAATCGTTCGTTGTCTCTCGAAAATTTTTCTGTAAATATGCGATTTATTGAGTTGTTTCGTGATTTGTCCGGGAATCTTCCCATCATCGAAGTTTCCTGAAAATACGACATTTCCTTTGTGATCAAGAATATAACGAGGGCCTTGTTTATCCCAAAAGACAAGACCTGCTGCGCGTTGAATGTGATCAGGAATGGCTTGATAAATTGCAACCGTTGGGAGCGGGGGGCCGACAGTAAGATGTTCGACAATTCTATGCTCAATGGCCGATAACATTTGGTGCGGCCCATATCCACCGACACCAAAATTATAAATGCGATATAACCCTTTTGATAGGCGGCCAACTTGATAGGGAAGCGTTTCGTCATCATTGACACCGATTCCAAACGTAAAAGAACACCCAAAAAATAAAACACTCCCCATAAGACGTTCCGAATTTGCAAGGGGACTGACTCGTAATCCGTCATTGCCTATCGTATAGGCGACATCATAGACTACGTCATTGCCATAGTATTTTTTTGAGGTCACATAAGTATCTGCGTGCAAACGATAGCCTAATAGTTTGTCATTCGATACGTAAACCCCTCTTGGGTATGTTCCTTCAAATCGCTCAAGGCTTGGGGCGGATGCACTATTACTATTCCCCCAAAAGAGATATGCTTCATAACATGTCAATGTCAAAATGGTGATGCTAAGATAAAAAACCATTAATTTCAAGGAGTGGGATTTCGGGAAAGTACACCAGAATAAGATTTCAAAAAACCAGGCTGCTCCTGCCCATACATAAGGAACTCTTACATATTTGAGAAAAAATAAGGTAGCAGAAAACGTTGCGATTATACTGATCGAAATATAAAATAGTTCCCTTCCTATAGAACAAGTCTTTTTCATAGCTATTAGAGTTGTTGCTCAATTAGTTATTCCTTGACATGTGAGTTTCCAATTCCAGA
>CAZRSF010000083.1:0-26952 GCA_964602655.1 uncultured Candidatus Moduliflexus sp. | reverse complement strand
CCTTGCCCTCATTGCCGCAGCCCCTCAGTCCGGCTCATCCCGATGACCGGTTGGAGGTCGATGAGGTCTGGTCGTGTTCGCAAACGGGCGTGGAAGCGCTGGCTGTGGACCGTCTTGTGTCGTCGGACAGGTCAGATCATCGCCTTCGTCATTGGCGATCACCGCGAACGCAGTTGCCGACGCCTCTGGAGACGAATTCCTCCAGCGTATCGCGGCTGCCGGAGTTTCAGCGACTTCTGGAAGACGTATGCGACGGTCTTTCCCGCGAACACGCACCAATGCGTGGGCAAAGAGACGGGCGAAACCGCCCACATGGAACGCTGGAACAATACGCTCCGTCAACGCCTAGCGCGATGTCCGTAAAACACTGTCGTTTTCGAAAGATGATCACTGGCATGATCGGGTGACGAAATGGTTTCTCATCACCTCTAATTTGGGGGGATCATGTACCATTTAGCCACAACCTGGAAATTCAACCCTGGCAGGGTTCGTGTTGCAACGATTATGGAAAAGATCGGAATTGGCTTGATTGGGTATGGCGGGATCGGCAAGATTCATACTCTCTGTTATAAAGACATCGAAATGACGGCGCGTATTTCCAGGGAATCATCGGGACACCGCCTTTGCGATTAGGCCATGAGCCGGTCGGGATCGTCGAAGCGGTGGGGCGGGGAGTAGATATTGCCTTCGAAGTCACAGGCAATGCCGCCGCGGAATTAGCGGCCAAAGCGCTCCGCCCGAAGTATTCGCTGGACCCGGCAGATGATATGCGCAGAGCCATGAATGCCTTAGAGCGCGGTGTGTTTCCGATGGATAAAATGGTCACGCACTCATTTCCACTATATGAGGTTCAACGAGGCTTCGAAACCATGCTTTCTGCCTCAGAAGGGTATATCAAAGGCGTCATCACGCCATAGTCATCCAGAAGTCTCACAGGTTTCGAAAAACTGTGAGGTCTATTGTTTTTCAAGAACTATCTTCCGCAATCGCCGACAACCATAGGGAAACCGTTAATTCAACAAGAAACTGTTTGACAAATTTCCTGAGTTTTTCAGAAGCTCATTGATGATAGGTTTTACGTTGCGCGCATGACCGTTCAGGCGCGTTGGATTCGTTTATAAGGCGAGACGTTCTCGTCATAACACGGAGGAACAGATGAAGAAAGTATTCATGGCGCTTTGCGCATTGGCATTGGTAGGAATGACAGTCATGACCTGCGGAGCAGCGACAGACCCGAATAAGGTGCTTGCAAAAGTCAACAGCGAAGATATTTTGCAAAAAGATATGGATGAAATTATTACGTTGTTTGTGCTGCCCCAATTCAAAGCGCAAAACCCTGACAAGGACATCCCGGAAGAACAACGCCAGCAGATCGAAAAGCAAATTCTGGATCAATTGGTCACTGAAAGACTCTTGCTGCAAGAAGCCGCGAAAGCGAATCTCTCGGTTGACCCGAAAGAAATCACGGACCGCATTGCCCAGGTGAAAGAGCAACGCCCCGACTTGACAGAAGAACAATGGACGACCTTTCTGACGCGAGACATGCTGATTCAGAAGATACTTCAACAGGAAGTCGTTGCCAAAGTTACCGTCAGCGATGACGAGATTCAGAAATTCTACGATGAACAGAAAGCGAAATTCCACGAACCGGAACAGGTGCGCGCCAGCCATATTTTAGTGCAAGTGCCGCAAGACGCGAAACCGGAAGACAAGGAAGCCGCGAAAAAGAAAATTGACGGCGTACTGGCAGACATCAACGCCGGAAAAGATTTCGCAGAACTTGCCAAACTGAATTCGGATGATCCCGGTTCCAAAGAGAATGGCGGCGATCTCGACTTTTTCCCGCGCGGCGCGATGGTCAAACCATTCGAAGACGCCGTTTTTGCTCTGAAAGAAGGCGAAGTCAGCGGCGTGGTGGAAACACAGTTCGGGTATCATATTATTAAAATGACCGGCAAAAAAGCGGAACGCGACGTGCCGCTTGAAGAAGTCAAAGAGAAACTGAAAGAAAGTCTGACGAAACAGAAGACGAATACAGAAGTGATGGCCTGGGTTGACAATTTGAAAAAACAGGCGACCATTGAAATGACGAATGCCGCGCCTGAAGCGGCAGCGACGCCTGAAACAGCAGCAACGCCTGAAACAGCAGCAACGCCTGAAACGACAAATAAGTAACTACGAAAAACCGTCAGACATCTTGAAGGTGTCTGACGGTTCATAACGATATGGGACTACAGGTTTACAACACATTAACGAGTCAAAAAGAGCCGTTTGAACCGCTGACGCCAGGTAAAGTCCGGATGTATGTCTGCGGCGTCACGGTGTATGATTATTGCCATATCGGCCATGCCCGCAGCGCGATGGTGTATGACGTCATTCGCAATTACCTCGAATATAAAGGGTACGAGGTCACATTTGTCAAAAATTTTACCGATGTGGATGATAAAATCATCAAACGGTCACTGGAAGAAGGCGTATCGCCGCAAACCGTCGCGGAAAAATATATCGTTGCGCATCGTGAAGATTTGGGACGTTTAGGCATTCGTCCGCCGACAATTGAGCCAAAGGCAACCGAATATATTGCGGAAATGCTGCAAGTGATCCAAAAATTAGTGGATGATGGGTTGGCGTATCCGGTTGATGGTGATGTGTATTATGCCGTCAAAAAATTTCGAGGTTATGGGAAGCTCTCTGGCCGTAATGTGGACGATCTGCGTTCTGGCGCGCGCGTTGATGTGGATGACCGCAAGCGAGACCCGCTGGATTTTGCCCTCTGGAAAGCCTCGAAACCCGGAGAACCTGACTGGGAAAGCCCCTGGGGAAAAGGTCGTCCGGGTTGGCATATCGAATGCTCGGCGATGGCGTGTAAACATCTTGGCGAAACGTTCGATATACATGGCGGCGGTCAAGACCTGATCTTCCCGCATCATGAAAATGAAATTGCGCAATCTGAAGGCTATACCGGCAAACCGCTGGCGAAATATTGGCTGCATAACGGCTTCGTCAATATCAACAGTGAAAAAATGTCCAAATCGTTGGGCAATTTTTTTACGATTCGCGATGTTATTGCCAAATACAGCGCGGAAGCGATCCGATTTCTGCTGCTCTCCGTGCATTATCACAGCCCGCTTGATTATTCCGACGCACGGCTGGATGAAGCCAATACTGCCCTGAAACGGTTTCTTAACACCTTTCAGGATGTCGGTCAGTTACAGACGCGGGTCAAAACAGATGGGACGATGAGTGCCGAAGTTGCCGAGCGCCTGAAACTTTTGCTTGCGCAACTGCCTGAGTTTAAAACGGCGTTCGAAGCCGCGATGGATGATGATTTTAATACCGCTGGCGCAATTGGCGTGCTGTTTGAGATGATCAAGGCGATCAATTCGGTTGTGCGGATTGTCGCGGCGCAGCGCAATATTGTCGTGGAGATGGTCGAGCCGCTTGTGACAGCGGTCAACGCCGTCAAAACGCTCGGCAGCGTGTTAGGTTTTGCGTTTGCGCAAAACGAAGCTGGCGGCAGCGAACATGCGTTGGTCGAGCAGTTGATGAATCTGGTGCTCCAACTCCGCAAAGACGCCAGAGCCGCGAAAAATTGGGCGATGGCGGATCAAATTCGTCACGGATTGACAGAACTTGGCATTCAAGTCAAAGATTTACCGGACGGGAAAAGTTCCTGGACGGTGGAAAAGTAACAATCATTCCAGAGGTTGAAACCTCTGTCTGTATCCCGTTGCCGCTTCGCGGCAAGGCTCGCCCTGAAAGGGCGATGGAATATAGACAGAGGTTTCAACCTCTGAATTCTGTGAGCGATATTATTTGGGGGATTCATCCGGTTCAGGAAGCGTTGCGCAGCGGCGCGGCCATTGACCGCATCTACATCGGCGACGGGCGTAAAGGCGCGGGCATTCACGAGATTGTGCGCGAGGCCAAAACACAAGGCATCGAGGTGCGTTTCGAGCCGTATGAACGCCTCGCTAAACGCGCGCAGGGCAATGCCTCGCATCAGGGCGTAGTCGCTTTGAGTGTCACCTTCGAATATGCGTCATTGGAAAAGCTGCTGGCAGCATCGAAAGAACGCGGAGAGCCGCCGTTTTTTATTGTCTTAGACCAGATTCAAGACCCGCATAATTTCGGCGCGATTCTGCGTTCTGCCGAATGCGCCGGAGCGCATGGCGTCATTATCGCGAAACGAAAAGCGGCGGAAGTCACGCCGATTGTCGTTAAAGCTGCCGCCGGGGCGACAGCGTATCTTCCGGTCTGCCGCGTGACGAATATTGCGGAAACGCTTGAAGAATTAAAACAACATGGCGTCTGGGTTATCGGCTCATCGGATCAAGCAATGCAAGCCTTTACCGATGCCGATTTCACTGGCGCAATTGCGTTAGTCATCGGCAATGAAGGGGAAGGCATCCGCCGCTTAGTGGCTGACCGATGCGATCTGATGGTTTCGATTCCTTTATATGGGCGTGTTTCATCGTTAAACGCCTCCGTTGCCAGCGCATTGCTTGCATTCGAAGTGCGCCAGCAGCGGAATCGCAGAAAATCAATCTCTTAAAAATTAAGTCAACTTAAATATTTTATATAATTAATGAAATTATATTGACAAAACATTTTGCTGTGTGTAATTTAGCCCCGTTTTCGTCGTACATCTACCACGCAGGTTTTCGAAACGATTCTTTCTGATAGAACGTCTTCTGTTAGAGACGTTATCTATACGCGATAGAAATGAAATGCGTGTTTTTTTAATACAGATACCTGAACCATGAAAGGAGTACTGGCATGAAAATTTTTCAGAGATCATTCTGGTGTATCGCTTCACTGTCGTTGACGCTTGCCGTCGCGCAGCATTCGTTTGCGCAAGATGTTCAGCAGCCCGCCGATGCCGAGAAATCGCAGATTCAAGCGATGCCGACAGACCGTGAACAAATTTACTTCGGCATCGAAGACATTATAAAATTAGCATTGCAGAATAACCTGGAAATCACTGCCAAACAGATAGACCCGAAGATTATTGACGAAGAAATCACCAGCGCCGAATCTTCGTTCGATCCAAGCAGCGAGGCGAAAATGACGTACACCTTCAACAAAGCCGAAGAAAACCCCAATACAGGTCTGAGCAATACAAACATTATCGGAATGAGCGGAGGCATCGGCAAGCGGTCAACATCGGGGAGATCATATTCCGTGACGACCGGCGTTGACGCGTCGGTATTCGATACCGACAAGATCGACGATTCGTATGACACCTCCGTCAAATTTCAACTTGTCCAGCCAACCATGAAAAACCTCGGCGTGGACATCAATACCACCCAGATTCGCGTCAAAAAGACGCAGCGCGACATTTCAGTCAGCGAATTGCGCGCGAAAACCATTGAAGTCATCACGGACATCAACACCGCATATTGGGATTTGGTGAATGCCCGCGCTGATCTTGAAGCCAAACGCAACTCGCTGCGACTGGCAAACGATTTAGTGAAAATCAACGAAGCGCAGGTGGAGGTCGGGACATTGGCTCCGATTGAAGTGCTGGCAGCAAAAGCGCAAGCCGCGTCGCGCAACGTCGCGGTGACTTCCGCCGAATTAACTGTGCTCACCAGAGAAGATCAGTTGAAAAAATTGTTGACGCTCCCCTCGGACGATCCGATCTGGGAAGCGGCAATCATCCCGACAGACCAGCCAAACGCGCAACTGTATGAAACATCGCTGGCAGAAAATATCCAGGCCGCCTTAGCGAATCGCGAAGAATTGAAGCAACTGCAAAAAGCGATTGAAATTCAAGAGATTTCAATCCATTACGCTGAAAATCAATTGAAACCGGAGTTGAACCTGATCGGGGGACTTGGCCTGAACGGAAAGGATGAAGGCATCGGCGACTCGTTCGGCAGTTTCGTCAGCGCAGAAAATTTTAACGTCACCGTCGGCGGAAGTTTCAGCTATCCGTTAGGTGGCAACCGCGCCGCGAAAAGCGCCTATAATAAAGCGAAATTGGAATTGGATAAGAACAAGCTGACGCTCCGTAATTTAGAGCAGCAGCTTGCGGTGCAGGTGCGCATCACGTATCGTTCCTTACAGACGGCCTATGAATTGATTGGCGTCACGCGTATTGCCAGGGAATTAGCGCAGGAACAATTAGACGCAGAACAAAAGAAATTCAATGAAGGACTCTCCACGAACTTTCAGGTGCTTGACTACCAGGATAAGCTGACGCAGGCTCTTACACAGGAAGCGCAAACCATCACGTCCTATAATCAGGCGCTTGTCAGTCTTGAGAACGCGACTGGCACGACCTTGCAGCGGCATAATATCACATTCGAAGAATAATCCGAACACCTTACAGCGTTTCAAGGTGTCGTTGATTGGTGACATCAGGGGCGTTCGGTTGAACGCCCCTGATGCGATGAACCCGTCAATCACATCCTGAAAGCATCTATCATCATGACCGATATTCGCGATCTTATTCCGTCTCATATTCTTGAGATTACGCCGTATCAACCCGGCAAGCCAGTCGAAGAATTAGAACGGGAGTTGGGCATTACCAATTCCATCAAACTTGCGTCCAATGAAAACCCGCTGGGGCCGTCCCCGAAAGCCCTTGAGGCGATGAAACAGGCGATTCTTCAGGCGAATTCATATCCTGACGGCGATAGCTATCGTCTGAAAAACGCGCTTGCCCAAAAGCATCAGGTGCAGCCGTCGCAAATTTTCATCGGCTGTGGCTCGGACGAAGTCATTGAATTGATGATGCGCACGGTGCTGACATCCGCCGATGAGGTGGTGCTCTCCCAATATTCGTTTATTGTGTACAAGTTAGCCGCGATGGGCATCGGCGCAAAAATCCATTCGATTCCGCCGAAATCTAACTATTCGCATGATTTGGAAGCGATGGCCGCCGCGATTACCCCCAAAACCAAAATGATTTTTGTGGATAATCCGACCAATCCGCTCGGCACGATTGTCACAAAACAGGAGTTCGACGCCTTCATGCAGCGCGTTCCTGAACGGGTGTTGGTGGTCACGGATGAAGCGTATGACGAGTATGTGGACGCCGAGAATTTTCCGAATTCGCTGGCCTATCTGAAGAATGGACGGCGGCTCTTACTGCTGAAGACGTTTTCGAAAATTTACGGGTTGGCCGGATTACGCGTCGGCTACGGATTAAGCCTGCCGGAAATCATTGATGCGGCAAACCGGATTCGTCCGCCGTTTAATGTGAACGCTATTTCCCAGGCAGCGGCGCTGGCAGCGCTTACTGATGTCGAACATGTTCAACGCAGCCGCGAGATCAATGCGCAGGGCAAAGCGTATCTGTACAGGGCGTTTGCCGAGGCTGGAATCGCCTTTATTCCGACGCAGGGCAATTTCATTACCATAGACCTGAAACGCGAAGCCGCGCCGGCATACAATAGCCTGCTGAGACAAGGCGTGATCGTCCGCCCGATCAAAGGCTACGGCCTGCCGAACCATCTGCGGATCACAATTGGCACGCCGGAACAAAATGAACGGCTTGTCAACGCCCTCAACCGCGCGTTATCGGAATAATTCGCCCCTGTAAAAACGCTTCGGCGCGGCAGGGCTGTTAAGTTCTTGCGAGAAACTGTCATTGCGCGGAGTGACAACGACGAAGCAATCCTTGATTTCAGCGGGATTGCTTTGTCGCTGACGCTCCGCGCAATGACAGAACTTAACAGCCCTTGCTCCGCCGGGGCGTCTCTACATCATCGTCACAATCGTCCCCACCAATTCGTATATTTCCGAAATGTCTTCAACACGGTTTTTACGATACGCACTCGCGTTTCAATATCTCCGCGCAATTGGATAAACGGAATTTTCCGCATCAGTAAATCTGCGAGAATCTGCTTTTGAAATATACACCGGTTGACATCGCCGGAACGATCCCAGGTATCGTCATACGGAATGTCGTCGCCGCAGAGAAACACCAAATCGTAGCGCGCCGCCGCCTGCATTGCGAGTTCCGCAAGGCGCGGCGCAACGGCGTGATGATACGACCGGGAAAACATGTACGTGGTGATGGCGTTGGTATCGGCGAAGAGGTAGCGGTTGGCCTGCAAAAGCAGCGCGTTTTCGCGTTCGAGATGGCCTTCGGCGATCTCGACTAATTGTTCGAGCGACAGCCGCCGCTCGATCTGATGCGTTTCCCAGTATTCCCGCCCATATTCCGGCATCCAGACCGTATCGAATTCCTGCGCCATCCGTTCGGCAAGCGTGGTTTTGCCGGTCGAAGGCGCGCCGAGCAAGACGATATTCGCGATCAAATCCCGATAGACGACCGGCTCAAGATACTGACGATATGCAAACGGATGATCGCGAATCAGCGTGCCGGACACTGGCGCGAGGCGGCGTTCGGGATCAACCCGCCGATTGACTGCGCCGAATGCCGCGCTGACGTGTTCACCGTAAAATTCGCTGGAATAAAAATGCGTGATCTTCTGCAATTTCAGCCGATGCAGCAGATACGTTTCATGGGCGCGTTTGATTTCCGGCGTATTTCCAACATCAGTCGGGCCGTCCCACGCTTCAATCACTTGCGCTGCCGGATACAACGTCCTCAGCCAGTTCGCGCGTACCGTCAGCGGCACGGCAGTGGTTTCGGGACAATCGTAGATCACGACGATCACCTCATCCATTTCGGCGAACGCGGTGTCAATCACCAACTGATGCCCGCGATGCAGCGGCGCGTATTTTCCTAACGTCAGACCTCGTGTCATTCGGCGGGGAATGAAAATCTATTGATTCTCAGGTAACGCATTGGCCGGAATGCGATATTTTTCGAACAACTTCAGATATGTCCCGTCAGCTTTCAATCGCGCAAGAGCATCGTTGATATCCTGAACGAGCTGCGGCGACGCCGTTTTTTTGCTGACGATGATGTACAGTGGTTCCGTGCTGACCATAAAGAGCGGTTCAATCTGATCCAGAAACCCTGTATCCATCGTTTGCCGCGTCAGTGTTGAATATTCCTGGATAAATCCATCAATCCGTTTCAACAATAATTTTCGATGGTTTTGCTGATCATGAGCGACTTCTGCGAGATGCTTGCTGAAATCAGGGTTGTCGCGCAGGGTCGCGTATTCATCGCTATACATCGAGCCAGCGAGTACGCCAATCGTCATGGAACCACCGATCAGATCTGATAACGTTTTGACCGAATACGCTCCGGTCTCACCTTTTCTCACGAATAATCCGACCCCTTCTTGTTGATATGGCGCTGTAAAATAGACAAATTGTTCACGTTCGGCGGTTTTGTTGGCTCCGGCGGAAATATCGAGCTTCCCCTGCTCAAGTTCGAGAAGCTGCCGTTTCCAGGGAATCTCTTCGAATTCGAATTGATATCCGGAGGCATTCAGCAACGCAGTCAGCAATTCGATATTCAACCCCACAAGATGACCTGAACCGTCACGATATGCGAACGGCTCCCAGGATGTCCAACCTACTGTCACAGTCTCTTTTTCTGCGGCCAGACAGGAATTCGCCGCCAGCGCAGACCACAACGCGACGCTGAGAATCATAACGATAACACACCAGGATGATTTTTTCATAACACACCTCATGTTATAGCATTATTCGCATCAGTTGACGTATCAAGAGGAGTGTCAAAGCGGAGCTTTTGACGGCCAAAGCTTCGCTTTGGCACTCCTGAAACGTGTCCAATGCTTATGAATAATGCTATAGTTATTTTAATCAAAAATCGAAGAGATCAGGTCAAATAACGTTTCAAGAAACGACGCTCCGGCCTCGGCGACCGATCCGGCAATTTCGGGAAGGTCTCCGACGACATGAAATGCGCCTTCCATAAGATTTCCGGCGGACTCGGCAACATTTCCGGCTATTTCGGGAATATCTCCGACGACATGAAATGCGCCTTCCATCAGGTTTCCCGCGGACTCGGCGACATTTCCAGCAAATTCCGGCAGATGTCCGACACCCGCAATCATTCCGCCGACCGCATCCCCCGCCAATTCCGGCAAATGCCCCACGCCTTCGATCACTCCGCCGACCGCGTCAGGAATGTGGGACAGCGCTACGCCAGCATGATACGCTAAATCAGGCGCGATGAACAACCAGTCCAGCGAATCGAGGGCAGCCCAGGTCGCGATCTCGCCGCCAGACATTCGCTCGCGCTGCTGCTGGCGATATTCGTCGAATAACGCTTGCAGTTCGCCGCCATCAAGCCAGACGCCCTGACAGGCGATTGCCTTTTTCATTGATTCCATCTCCTTGTTTGCCGTCTATTCGGATCGCTGGGCATCGCGCCAGCAGAGATCACTATCAGTTGTCGAAGTTCTCAAATTCTCTTACACATCAAAATAATCGCCACCTGCAATCTGTCAAGGCGAAATCCGAGTTTTTGCCTGAATTCATGGAAAAACGACTGAAAATCTCACAATATTTTCTTCTCTGAAATATCGCCAAATGCTCGCGCTTCGCAAGAAGAAATGATTTTAAGCTTGACAGCGTTTGCAGGCGAGGCGTATGCTTGCCTCCGTTGTTGCTGATTCTATCAATCGAACCCTTTCAGGGAGATGATCACTATGAAACGACAATTGTTGGCAATGTTCGGCGGGTTGGCATTGTGTGTATGCCTCGCCTGTGCGTCTCTTGCGCAGGCGCAAAGCGATGGGCGTTTAGCGCCTGTCAACGGTGATGACGGCGCGTTGCCGTCAGGCGCAGTCTATGAAGGCGGCGTGGTATCGCACCCGATCGCGTCCGACCAGGAAAACCTGCATCTGCTGGCAGGCTACTACTACAATAATCCGCGCGAATGGAAACGGATTTATCATGACAATCGCAGCCTGATTCGCAATCCGAATCGCCTGCCGGTCGGCAAAACGCTGAAAATTCAGGTCGGCGAAGGCTGGAAGCCGCGTTTTACCTACGCGGAATGGCTCGATATCGCGAACCGCAACGGACAATGGCAGCCAGGCCAACCGTGGCGGCGCGCGCGAAGCGGTGCGCCTGTTTCTGCGCCGGAACAGAACGCTGCCGAACCGACACCAGTTCCGCAAGCGACTGAACCGCCAGCGGCAGAGCCGACGCCAGAAGCGACGCCTGCCCCGGAAATGACGCCAGCGGCAGAGGCGACTCCAGCAGAAACGCCTGCCCCGGAAACGACGCCGGCAGCAGAAGCGACTCCGGCAGAAACGCCTGCGCCGGAACAACCGACTGCTGAGACGCCTCCGGCAGAAGACTCGTCAAATCAAGAAGTCGCGCCGATTTTGGAATAAACCAAATATTTTCTGATTTTTCAGGGGTTGAACCCCCGTCTCTACTCCATCGCCATTTCAGGGCGGATTCCTGCCGCGAAGCGGCAGTGGAATAGAGACAGGGGTTTCAACCCCTGGAGCAGATTGCCATTCCTTGCCTTATTTAAAAACATCCATCTCCTTCTTTCGTTATTTCTCTAAGCTATTCATTTCGTTTTCAGAAAAAATGTAAACTCTTATGCCATGCGTATTGACAAAACCGTGTTGCTATGCGCGTTGGTTCAGTGGATGATGAACACAACAGACCAGAGTTATTTATTGCCATTGAACGTAACGAAGGAGTCTCAACGCGAAGCGTTGACGGCAAAAGCTGCGCGTTTGCACTCCTCAGATCGCGCCAATACTACCGAATAATGCTGTCTGTCGAAATGATATTTCGACACATGCGCCGTATGAACAGGCGAACGAGTGGACGAAAAAAAATTTCGTCCTACATGTACATGGAGAATCAAGGAGCATGATGAAGGAAACACTGCGGGTTGGCGTGGTTGGTGTCGGGCATCTTGGACAGCATCATGCCAGGGTCTATACGGAAATCGAACGGTGCGAGTTGATTGGGATTGCAGATACTGACGCCGCGCGCGGGCAGGAAATTGCCGGACGGCATGGCGTACGCTATTTTCAGGATTATCGCGAACTGTGCGATCAGGTGGACGCGCTCAGCATCGCCGTGCCGACAGAGCATCATTACGCCGTCGGCATGGAATGTTTACAACGCGGCATCCATGTCCTGATCGAAAAGCCGATCAGCCGGACGTTAGACGAAGCCGACGCGTTGATTGCCTTAGCGGAGGCAAACCAGCGCGTGCTGCAAATCGGCCATACAGAACGCTTTAACGGCGCGGTCGTCAAATTAGCCGAATTAGTAGATCGCCCGGCGTTTATCGAATCCAATCGCATCAGTCCGTTTCCCGAACGGAGCACGGATATTGACGTGGTGCTGGATTTGATGATTCACGATATTGATGTGATTCTCAGCCTCGTCAAATCGCCGGTGATCAAATTGGACGCGGTCGGCGTGCCGGTCGTCACATCAAAAATAGACATCGCCAATACCCGTCTGGAATTTGCCAGCGGCTGCATCGCCAATGTCACGGCAAGCCGCGTCAGTTTGAAACGCGAACGGAAAATGCGAATTTTCCAGCCAGACCGCTATTTGTCCTTAGACTTTCAGGCGCAAAGCCTGCATGTCGTGGACATTCAACACGCGGAACGCCGGCGCGATTTCCCCCAGAGCCGTCCGCTCATTGTCCCCTATCAAGTTGAGATTCAGAAGCAAGAACCACTGAAAGCCGAACTGCAAGCCTTTGTCGAATGCGCTCACACCGGAGGCACACCGGTCGTATCAGGGAGAGATGGACGAAATGCCGTATCCGCGGCGTTTCGAATTTTGCAGGCCATGCGCCTTGCGCCACATAGCGCTGAAAAAGGAAACGAGTAAATTTCCCGGAAAACTCAACCCTTTTTGAGAACTATTGTCAGGTATGAATAGTATTGATATTCACGTCGAAAAAGTGGGGTTTCATTCAGATACGGCTATCGTTCGAATTAACGGCCAGTTAGACACCATCGCTTCTTACAGTTTTCAAGAAAAAATGGAGCGTCTGCTGCAAAGTGGCGTCTGCAAATTTGTGGTGAATCTCGAGCAGTTAGAGTATATCAGCAGCGCAGGGATCGGCATTTTCCCCGGTTTGTCTCAAGATCTCAAAAAAAATAACGGGGGGTTGATTTTTACGAATGTCTCCCCGAAAATTGTCAAGCTGTTCGAGATGATTGGTTTAACCACGATCTTTCCGATTCGCGACACCACGGAGGAGGCCCTGAAGGAGTTTCTTCCTGATGAGTCATAACTTTCTGATCCGCAAGATCGGTGCGAAAGAAGATATTGCGCATATTATTGTTCCGGCAGCCCTTGATTCCCAAACAGCATACGATTTGTTAGAGCGCGTCAAGCGTGTCTCGCAAACAGGGCTGTCCAAATTTATCATCAATCTTGAAGATACGCAATATATCAGCAGCACCGGGATCGAAATCCTTTTCAGGCTGCAGCACGAATATGGCGAACAATATGGGACAGTGTTGGTGACGAATATTCCTAAAAAAATTATCGGACTGTTCGAAAAAGTCGGCGCGATGATTCTTTTAGAAGTGGCAGAAACCCTTGACACCGCAGTGGAGCGATTAACCGCATAATGCAATACGATTTTACGATTGAACGTATCGGCGAGCGCGCTGACATCCTCTTGATTACCTTAAAAGGCTCGCTGGACAGCGTCAGCGCCTATCACCTTCAGGAACAGGCGCAGCAAGCGATATCGCAGGGCGTGAAACATCTCATCGCCGATTTTCATGACACAGAATACCTGAGCAGCGCGGGGATCGGCGTGTTTTCAGCGTTTTATTTTCATCTGCACAAACAACAGGGACGGCTGATTTTTATCAATGTTCCGCCCCATGTCATCGAGATCTTACAATTAACACACCTGATTCATATTTTCCCACGAGCCGATACGCTCGAACACGCGCTCGAAAAAATCAATACCTGATTACGGCAGCGCCCGGATATGGAATTGTTTGGCGGCGTTGCCGAAGTTCAGCGCAAAAATCGCTTCTTCCTGATTGATGACGACGCCGGAGCGCGCTAATGTCGTCAACATATCAGCATGGCTGTTCAACGTCTCTTGAAGCGCAACGCTGGCTTGCGCCCGATTATCCTCAAAGACGAGCAAATTGGCCTTCCCCGTATTCACCGCTTCCCACACGTTGCCATCTATTGACCAGGCGAGCAGAAAACGCGGCTGATCCGGTTGGTCTTCGCTGGCAGGCAGCACGAACAAGCCGACCTGAACGCCGACGCGCTCCTGAATGGCCGCCTTTTTGGTCAATGCGCCGACGAGCAGCGCGGCTTCCAGTGGATTGCCCCAGCCATCTTCAAGCATAGTCATCGGCGATTTCACTTCCGTGCAGGCGGCAGGCGGAAATTGCGCCTGAAACGGCGTCACTTCAATCGGCGACGTGTCCCCCTGAAACACGGAGTACGCCTGCGCAAACCACTGCCGCGCCCGTAACGTTCTGTCCTGTTTCTCGACCACGCCCTGCGCCAATGTCTGCGCGTTCTCTTTGAGCGTGGCGTCGGCGGACTGACTCCAGGCCGTTAACGCGGCAAATAAAAATTCCTGCGGCACCGGCGTGCCGTCATAATTCATCAGATTCCAACAGTAGCGGCTTTTCGGCAGCATCGCGATTTTCGCCGTCCCCTGGTCTAAAATGGTCATATCGTCATTACGGTGAATCGTCCAGGTCACGACCAGAAAATCATCAACGTCCGGCGTGGCGAAATCAACCGGAAAGGGGATGGATTGGGAGAATGTCGCGCCGCGCGGGATTTTGTACACGACTTTTTTGTCCTCGCTCAACACTGCCGGACCGCTCAACAAATTGAACGACATATCGAACAAAACATCCTGCTCGCAACGGTTTTCCATCGTCACGTAAAACCAGAACGGGAAATTGCCGGACGCCATGCTATTGCTGAGGGCGTATGGAAACACCGGCGGAAACGCGGTTTTCGTGGTGACGCAGGCGGCGGCTTGCGGCGTCGGCGATTTTAAGCTGCGGCTATCCGACTCGTCGGGTTTGGCTAATGTAAACACGAAATCGCCTTTGTTCAGGCTCATATTCCGGCTTTTTCCATATTGCGGATGCTGGAGATTTTCGGTGGAATTCACGACTTCCTGATATAAATACTGCCCAAGTTCCGAACCGGTGAGATAGCCGTCTTTGGCAGCGTCCGCGACTTCGCCGCGCAGCAGGCTTAAAAAGGCTTTTTTGAAAATGCTGTCATCCGGCACGGTTTCGCCGGATTCGCCCGCGCTGATGAATTGCCGCACCGGTCGGCTCACGCTGTCGGTGATATACTGCGGCACGTACTGGCTGCCGCGCATCGTGTCGAAAATCGAGCCGGAAAAGCAGCTATCGAACAGAAAAAGGATGTGGTGCGCCAGACTTTGATTCGCCTTCTTTTCAACGAATTCCAGTTCGATGCTCTTCAAATCGAATCCGTCCATATCCTCTTCGGGACTCGGCGTATCAATCATCACGATGTAGCCGATACGTTTGTCGGGCGTATAGGGATCGGGCTTGGAATAGCCATGTCCGGCATAATAAAAGAGCAAGCGGTTTTTCTCTTTTTTTCCGTATTTGTTAAAAAACCGCACGAAGGTTTCTTCGAATTCGTCGGAGGTCAGGTTGGTTTCCAATGTGACTTCGAACCCTTGCTCTCGCAACGCTTGCGCGACTTCTTCCGCGTCGCTGACCGCATGTTGCAGCTTGCCCCAACCCTCGGATTGATAATCATTGTTGCCGATCACCAGCGCATACGAACCTTCGTACAGCGTCAGCTCGCCGCCGTCCTGCGTTTCGATTTTTACGGGAGTCTCGCCGCCGCCCAGCGTTAAGCCGCGAGAGTCTTGACCGAAGGCCGACGGCGCAAGACTCAGAAACAAAAGAACACTTAGAATGATTCGATTGATTAACCGCATAATTTCTCTTTTCATCTTAACCCTGCCAGGGTTCGAAACCCTGGCAGGGTTGTATTCGATAGTTCAGACTCAGCCGCAGATGGGCTAAAACACCGTATCCTACGTTGTGTCATTCGTGAAAGATTCCGGCGGCTTTCACAAGAATCATATCCGTCAGCACATGCCGCGCAAACATCCGTGTTTCGCCGAAACGCGCCGTATCAAGCATGTATTCGATGTCGTTTGCCCGCCCTTCGTTCGTCCAGCGGGCGAACCACTCTTTGACCACCGGATAACCGGCGTTATGATCCATTAACGCGAACAACAGCGCGGCCTCGCCATATTTTTTCGTCGTATAGCGTTTCAAGAGTTCATCCCGACACCACCGCGCCCCTAAACGAATGCTGGTGTCCGGGTTCATCAAAAACGCCTCTTTCGAAGCGGCCCGGCTTTGCGCTACAAGTTCCCAGCGCTGGTTCAACCGTTCGAACGTACGCGGCACGAATTGGAACAACCCTAACGCGCCGCGAGGCGACAACGCCGATGAAGAAAAGAGACTTTCCCGCCGCATAATGCCATATAACAATTCCGGCATCACCTGAAATTCCTGACTTGCGGAGTGAATCTGATCGCGAAACAACGCAGGATACGCCACGCGAAGATATTGGGGTTCTCGGCGAAGTTGCCCGGCAGCGTTCGGGGTCTGGCCGCCCGAAAAGACCAATTCCATCGCCATCGGCCAATCGCCGCCGATATGTCCGACAGCGTAAGCTAACCGCAGCAGATTGGCGCTGTTCTTGTCCCGGTCTCTTGCGGCGAACGCATCCTGCCGCAGCGCTAACAACAGCGTCAAATGCGTCAGCAGCCCTTGTCGATCCAAATCATGCAACGAAAGCGTTTCCTGACGTTCGGAAGGGAAACGTTCCCGCAATTGACGGTCAGCCGCACACGCCGCCGCGTATAATCCGGTGTTCAGCGCATCCCGCAGGCGGGCGTGATACGGCGAATCCGACGCGATGTCGTCAGGAAGACTGCTGCGGCGATGCTCTTCCGCAAAGGCAGCCTGAATCTCAGCGCTCGGCCAGAGTTGCGTTTTCGCGGCATTGCCGCGTTCTAAGTGCATCCGCGCCCTGATGGCATAATAATCGTATGGCGCTTCGTCAATAATTTGCTGAAAATATCGGCCTGCCGCTGCCGCATCACCGGATTCCTCATGAATTCGGCCAAGCCAGAATAACGCCAGCAGACGAAAAATCTCGTCTTCCGGCCTGTCCGCCAATTCCTGCAATAATGCGGACGCCTGTTCGCGGTCCCCGGTCTGGCCTCTGCCATATAATAACATCGCCGGGCGGAACACGGCGGAACTGCTCCAATCGTTTTCCCCGGTGAATTCGCGCAATCTGCGATAATAATCCAGCGCATTCGGCACATCGTCGGCGTATTCGAAATAGCGGGCGATCTGATACAAGGCGTCGTCAGCCAGCAAACTGTCGGGAAATTCTTCAATCAGACGCAGCATATCGTCGAGAAATTTTTGCGGATCGCGCCCTTTTCCCTCGCGATTCCAGATAATCCCGCGCTCTAATAATGCCGCCTGAATCACCTCCGGCTTTTCCGCATCTTCCAGCACGGCGTCTAACAACGCGGCGATCTCTTCGCGCGGAGCGCCGAGATTACGCCGTAATTTCGCCAGCGACAGGCGAGCTTCAGCCTGAATCTGCAAATCCTCGCTCTGTTCCGCCTGGCGGAGAAATCCTTCGGCCTCGGTATGCAGTTTCAGGGCAAGCAGCCGCTTTCCTCGCAATAGATTCAGACGGTCAGGCGACGCCATGCCGTTCCGCACGAGTTGCTCCGACAAGGCCGTTTCTTGTTCCGTCAGCGTCGCCGTTCTCGCAAGCGACAGATACGTCAGAAAGAGTTGCTGCGCCTGCGCTGTTTTTCCGGCGGTACGCGCCAATAACGCGGTGGTTCGGGCGATGTCTTCTTCCAATTGCGGCAACGCTGCAATAATTGATGCTGGCAGTAAAAACATCGAGCGCGTACAGCGCATGGGCTGTAATTGTTCGTTCAGCGCAAACAACGCGGTCACGCTTTCTGCGTCCGGCGCGGCTTCCTGCCGCAAAAGTTCGGCCCAGCGCCATAACGCGACCGCCGCCAATCCGCTGCCGCCCCAGGTATCCTGATATGGGTCTGCCGCCGCCCATTCCGCGAGTTCGCGATAATGCCGCGCCGCCGATTTATTCTCGCCGCGCAGTCGCCGCGCTTCGCCGAGTAAAAACGTATAGACCGGCCACATCGGGTCTTCGCGATTCAACAGGCCGGGATCGAGCAGCGTTTGATCCGACGTCTTCGCGCGTTCCGCGCCTGTTGTCGCATCAAGCAACGCCCGCATATCCACCTGAGCATACGTATCGCTTGCCCCTGCGCTTAGAATGATCGCGCATAGAACGCCGACGCCGAGCATTCTGCATGTCAGATATTTTTCGAACATCGCCATAATTCTCCTTCATGAAACATCCTGATCCACGCTGTTGTCGAAGATGTTATTGAGCGCCAGGATGCCAAGAACGAAGAACATCCCGAACGCGAAAGACACCAGCCCTTCCATACGAAGAAGGTGAAATTTACGCAAGAACTTTTGCGCAGCATTTAGGGAAATATCGCGCTGCGTTTAAGAAATAAGTGCCTGGACAGAATTCTTGTCATCTTTCGCGGTTCGACTCCGCCCATCATTGAAATCCGATTTACCATGACGGAGATTTCGCTTGACGCCGGGAACGCTATGTTGAAATGTTGTTGGCATTGAACGCACACGCGCAGGCGTCGAAAATCTGCGCGGTTCGTATCGGCAATATACAAGGCGATGATTGGCTTTCGGACGAGTCACGTCATTGGTCTGAGAGAGAAAGGAGCGTGCGTTATGGGAAGTGAACACACCGTCAACATCGCGGTGGTTGGCGTAGGCGTTATGGGCAGCCAACACCTGAAAGATATTCATGCGCTTGAACAGGCGAAGTTAGTCGCCATCTGCGACATCGATATCGAAAGAGCAGAGCGCTTTGCGGCGCAATATGGGGCAAAAGCATATCGCGACTATCGCGAATTGCTCGATATGCCCGGGCTGGATGCGATTCTGATTGCCACCCCGCATTACGATCATCCGGTCATCAGCATCGCGGCATTTCAGCGAGGCATTCATGTCCTCGTGGAAAAGCCGATTGCGGTACATGCCAAAGACGCGCGGAAGATGATCGCCGCGCATGACGCCGCCAAAATCGCGAAACCCGACCTCGTGTTTGCCGCCATGTTCATGCAGCGCACATACGGGCATTGGCAGAAAATCAAGGCGATGATCGAGCAAGGAGAGCTTGGAAAATTAGTGCGGACGACCTGGATTATCACCAACTGGTATCGTCCGCAGATTTATTACGATCAGGGCGGCTGGCGGGCGACCTGGGGCGGCGAAGGCGGCGGCGTGCTGCTGAATCAATGCCCGCATAACCTCGATCTGTATCAGTGGTTCGTCGGCTTGCCGGAGCGCGTGACCGCGTTTGCCGGGATCGGCAAATATCACCGGATCGAAGTCGAAGACGAAGTCACGGCATATTTGGAATACGACAATGGCATGGTCGGGCATTTCATCACGACCACCGCCGAATCGCCGGGAACAAACCGCCTCGAAATCGTCGGCGAGCACGGCAAATTGATTTTCGAAGACGACAAATTGACCTTTTACAAAAACCGCATTTCGATGTTCGAACATACGCAGATTGCGACCAGCATGTTCGAAAAAGTCGAATGCGAGACCATTGACGTTCCCTATCAACATCACGGCGAGCCGGGACATCGCTTCATCGTTCGGAATTTCGTCAATGCCATTTGCGCGGGAGAGCCGCTGATTGCGCCGGCTGCCGAAGGGCTGAATTCCGTGATGTTAGGAAATGCGATGCTCTTTTCATCGTTCCAGAAACAGACCATCGCACTGCCGTTCGATGAAGATGCCTATGAACGCCAGCTTCAAGAGCTTATCCGACATTCGACGTTTCGAAAAACCGTCCGCACTGACGCCGTCAGCACGATCGATCTTGGGAAATCTTTTTAGATGAAACCATGAAACACGCAAAAGACACGAAAAGTTGGAGGCTACGCCGACACCTGTCATTGCGAGCGCTTTTCAGCGAAGCCATCTCGCCGGAATTACGGGATGGCTTCGTCGTTGTCACTCCTCGCAATGACAGACATGTTCATAAGAACTTAACAGTCCTGCTATCAGGCAGGGGTGGCATGTTTACATCTTACGTTCCTTCGAATTTTCGTGTCCTTCGTGTGTTTCGTGGTAAATAATAAAAATTATGACGACAATACAAAAACTTGCAGCCCAGCTTTATACCGTCAGAGAATTTACGCAAACCCGCGACGATTTGCGGGCGAGTCTGACGAAAATTCGAGACATCGGCTATCGCGCCGTCCAGATATCCGGGATCGGCGACATTCCCGATGCTGATGTCAAAGCGATGACCGACGATCTTGGCCTGACCATCTGCATTACCCACGTCCGCCCGGCGGAAGCGCTGTGGAACAATCTTGACGCGGTGATCGCGCAGCATCATCTCTGGAACTGCCGCCATGTCGGCATCGGCATGATGCCGCAGGCATATCGCAATGACGGCGAAGCGGGCTATCATCGCTTTGCGGCGGACGCCTCGCGCATTGGCGAACGTCTGGCCGAGGCGGGTTTGACGTTCAATTACCACAATCACAGTTTCGAATTCGAACGCTTCGGCAAGCGCACCGGCCTCGACATTATTTTCGAAGAGAGCGACCCGCGCTATCTCAACGCCATTCTCGATACGTACTGGATTCAGCATGGCGGCGGCGATCCGATGGCCTGGATTCGCAAAATGACGCAGCGGATGCCGGCCGTACATTTCAAGGATATGGCGATTGTGAATGGCGAACAGGCGATGGCCGAAGTCGGCGAAGGCAATCTGAATTGGCCTGACATTCTGCGCGCCTGTCAGGAGGCCGGCGTGGAATGGTACGCCGTCGAACAAGACATCTGCCGACGCGATCCGTTCGACAGCCTGAAAATCAGCTACGAGAACCTGACCGTATTGTCAGGCGTCCTCGTGGCATGAACGAGTTCATTTGATGCAAAAAAAAATATTGACAGAGATCGGACGTTGCGTGAAACAGATGGGCTGTTTCGAAGAGCGAATGTTCAGGGGCGAACGACGCATTTTATGTCTATATATAGACACAGGCGATGTCTAAGCATAGACAAAAAGATATAGACGCTTCTGTCTGTATATAGACATGGTCGAATCCGACTAATAACTTGTTAGGATGTTTTGTCAATACAAGTATTCATGAATAGCACAATAAAAACAAGATACTCACTGGATTTATTATGGGGTTTCCATCTAACGTAGCAGAAAAAGCGCTTCTTGATTGTGGTAGGCACTGTTGTATATGTCATAAATTCTGTGGCTTTAAAATAGAGCTACATCACATCATTCAAGAAGCAAATGGCGGTCAAAATACATATGAAAATTGTATTCCTCTATGTTTTGATTGTCATGCTGAAGTAAAAGCGTATGATCCAAATCATCCGAAAGGAAGAAAATATACTGAAACTGAATTACAAGGACATCGGAATAGATGGTATGAAAAAGTTAAGAATAGTCATGGAATAACTACAAATCCTGAATACGTTAAAATTGATCAAAAATTATTTCTTGAAATTCAGCAGATTCTTCCAAGTAAAGGAACTGTTTGGTTAATTCGGAAACATGACTATCGTGGAACATTCAGACTAAGTGAGCATACCCAAGATTTATATAAGTTTTGGGAACAATGTCAGACTCCTGAATTTGAATTTATTGATGTAGATATTGAGACTCTGCGTTTAAATCTTCTTGATAAAATAAATACGTTTTTAGGTATGCTTGGCAAGCATACATTTTCTCTTGAAAAAAAACCTGAATTGCAAAGAATCCCTCTTCATTTGATAGACTCAGACATTGTGATAGAAATCAATAAAAGTGCGGATGAATTGACAAAAGCTTATGATGAACTCATTCGATTAGGGCGAAGAAAATTAGGAGTATAATTGTTCAAATATAGAAACGATTAGGGTTGGTTATTGATGATAAATTAGCCTAACGATGCGCTTGCAGCCGAATTCGAGAAGGGCGCGGAAGAAAAATAGGCGGCTAAAGAGAGAGTTTAGGTGGCCGCGTCCGTCTCTCGATGTTGAAGCGCGGCGTTACCTGGCTACCACTAAATACAAAGTTCAAGTTTTTCTCATGTTTTCGGGAGGACATCACTTGACAAAATAGACCTATTCAGTTCTTCATTGTTCCCTGCAAAATGAGAAAAACCTTTCCACCTTGTGTAAGACAAGAGTGTTCATCAGCGCAGTGTATCATATCGAAATCGGGTTGATAAATGACATGCGGTGTGAGAAGAAGAACTCGTTCATGATAACGTTATAGCCTTCAAGAGAAAGGAGCAATACAATGGTGACATGTTTTTTAAAGTATGTTATTGATCCCAACAAAATCAACGAATTTGAACACTATGGAAAACTGTGGATCGATCTCGTCAATAAGATGGGAGGGATTCATCACGGATATTTGCTTCCCCACGAAGGACCAAACAATATTGGGTATGCCATGTTTTCGTTTCCATCACTTGCTGAGTATGAAGCATATCGAGGGAGGATTCCAACCTGCCCGGAATGCCAAACTGCTCTGCAATACGCCAAAGATACGGGATGTATCATCAGTTTTGAACGAAACTTTTTTAAGCCGGTATTTGAAGGGATACAGGATAAAGCGAGGCTCTTTTATTGAACTTGTCGTAGGAATATACTTCGAAAAAGAGGGGAATCACCACCGGAAGAATGTTGAAGAACTAATCATGGAATGAGTTTGAGATAGCAGCTAACGATGCGCATAACGCGCCAGAAAGAGCGGCGCTTGGGGCGGGCGGATAATAAATATAGCAGATCAAACTGATAAGTATATTTAATACAATCGGTGTTGTTGTCTTTAGATTCATGCTCTATGAATATGATAACATTAGACTCTACAGGTTAATAAAATGAATATTGGAAGCACAATTAGTTTTGGTAATTATCAATGGAACGTATTGGATATTAAAGAGAACAAGGTATTGCTCATAACAGAGCAAATTATTGAACAGCGTGATTATCATGATAAAAAAGAAGCGATTACATGGGAACAATCTGAAATTAGACATTATTTGAATAATTCTTTTATTGATAGGTTCAATTCTACTGATACAGAAAGGATATTAACCACAGAAAATAAAAATGCAGACAATCCTTGGTATAAAAGTTCTGGGGGAAATAACACCAATGATAGAGTATTCTTGTTATCATTAGATGAAGTTGTCAGGTTCTACTTCGGTGATAGCAGCAGACTGCTTGATAATCCAAAACCAAATCAGCGATATTGGTTTGATCGAAAAGATGAAAATAATATAAAAAGAATTGCACTATTCATGGATTCTCATTGGTGGTGGTGGACACGAACGCCTGGAAAAAACAATAAAGTTGCTGTTTATGTTCATGGAGACGGCAATATTGGAATCCAAGGGAATGGTATCTCAAAAACATCATTCAATTCCCTTCACCATATTACAAAAAGTAATAAAGGTGGATTAAGACCATCGGTATGGGTTAAGAAGTCGTCATAGAAACAGATATGATCCTCAATCGGAGAATGAACCGTGGATATTCAAGAAGTTCCGAACACGAAGGCGCCAATAGATATCCTGTTGGAAGCGGATCCGTCAGTGGAGAACATACACGCGTACTTGCCACGATCGCAATGTTTCGTCGCGATGCTTCAGGGCGAGCCGGTCGGGGCGTATGTGGTGCAGCGCATTGCGCCGGGCGTCTATGAGTTGATGTGTATTGCGGTGTTGCCTGAACATCAACGGAAGGGCATTGGGACGGAACTGCTCAAGCATGCCGTGACCACTGTCCGTCATATGGGAGCGCGCCGCCTGGAGGTCGGCACCGGGACGTTTGGGTATCAGCTTGCCTATTATCAGCGGCAAGGATTTCGCGTCTATGCCATCGAGAAAGATTTCTTCCTGCTCAACTATAACGAGCCGATCTACGAACTCGGCATTCAACTCAAGGATATGTTACGACTGGCGGTGGATTATTAGGCCATGCGTGTTGACAAGGAAAAGAAGGCAAGTATGGCGGGAATGCCACATTTTTGCCAGGACATTTCAAGGGATAACGCATCAAATCGAATCCTCTCGACAAGAGTCTATTGTGGCCCCCTACGCGATCTTAAAAATTTTGATCAACTGATGCAGCGCATCCGATTGTTGGAGAAGCTGTTTGACCGTTTCTCCGGAAATTTTGTCCGTATCGCGAGAAATCTGTTCCGTAATCGTGGTAATCGTATGCATCGCCTCGACAATCTGCCGCGAATCGGCTTTTAACGTGTGAGTTTGGGCGGTAATATCCTCAAATCGGTTAATCACATATTCCAGGCTTTCTGCAATTTGATCTACCGAACGATGTTGTTCGAGGCTTGCCCGGTTTACCTGAATAGCCTTACCGTTGATATTTTCCACCGAGGCGACGACCTGTTCGACATCGCATTCTTCCTGTCGAATTGCCGCCATAATATGCCCGACCATCTCGGTCACGTTGGTCATCGAGGTTCTGATAATCCCGCTGCTTTCGGCAATGCGCTGGATCACGTGCACCGTATTTTCTGCGCCGGTGGAGGTCTGAATCGCTCGCGTCTGAATGATGTTCAGCGCATCTTTGACCGCCTGCGCTAATTGCACGCCTCGGTCAGCTTTCTGCCGTCCATTTTGCATCTGTTGGACACTTTCGCCCATTTTGTTTTGCAGATCGGAAATCAGCGTACGAATTTCTTTGGTTGACGTTTTTGTTCGAACGGCCAATGTTTTGATCTCGTCGGACACCACGGCAAAGCCTTTGCCATGCGCCCCCGCCTGCGCCGAAATAATCGAAGCGTTCAACGCCAACAGCGAGGTCTGTTCGGCAATCTCATCCACAATATTCACAATGGAACTCACGCGTTCGCCCCACGCATTCACTTCTTGAATGATCACGGCCGTATGGGCAACCACGACTTTTAATTCGTTCATTCCCTGAATCGCCGTATCAACTGACGTTTGGCCTTTCATGGCGGCTTCCATCGTTTCTTTCGCCAAATTCTTTGTCTGGTCGGCATTTTGAGCGACATCTCGATAGGAGAGATCGATCCGTTGCGATTCGGTTTCGGTTTGTTGCGCCATCGCCGCTAAATGTTCGGTGTTGCCGCCGATTTGCTTGATCGCTGAATCTACCTGTTCGATTGCCGCGGAAATCTTCGATAAATCGTGATGTAACGAGCCGGTGCTGGCGCCGATCTCTTCGATGTTTGCCGCCATTTCAAGCAGCGACGCGGAGACTTCCGAGGCGGCTGAAAGCGATTCTTCATTTTTTCGAACGACCGTATCAATGAATTGATTGATATTTTCGGCGGCGGCAGCCGTCTGTTCTACGGAAACGGATTGCTGTTCCATGTGCCGAACAAGCGTCTCCATTTCATGTAAAATCGTGTCCGCCGTCCCGTTCACCGCGGATGAAGACGTTTGCACCTGGCCGGAAATCGTTCGGAGCTGCGCGATCATCTGATTCAATTTCAGCGCCAGCATCCCGATTTCATCATGTGCGGCTGCCGGAGCGCTCTGTCGTAAATCGCCATCCGCTGCCAGACCAATCACGCGCACAATCGCATGAAGCGACTGAATCGGGGGGCGGCTGAACAGCATCGCCAATCCGAGGGCCATCACGCCAACCCCGGCGGCAATCGCCAGTACCATGCTGAATACTTTAGCGAGCGCTTTGTGGGCGACGACTTGCGAGACGCTGATCGTCATCGCTCCGATTGCCTGTCCCTCGATATTCTGTAACGCGCAACGCCCCTGATCGTAATCTTCATCGTGAAATGTCGCGTTGATAAGCGTCAAGCCATGCGTTCGAGAGACAATGTCGGCGCACGTCGCGCCTTGCTCCAACATGTCTTGCGCAACAGCCGTTTCATCAAGCAGAGTTCCGAGACTGAAATCCGTTCCTGCGAAAAAATTGACATCCGTTTGACTGAGCGAGGCATAACGATTGATCATCGCGGGCGTTAACCAGACATCGCCGACCAACACGCCGGAAATATCATCATTCTGGGCAAGAGGAAGAATCATTCTGAGGCCTAAATGCTGCCCTTCGCGAAACAGGGCGGCAGAAAACGATGTGGGAATTTCGCGTTCGAATTCGGCAGGCAGTTCGGCGGATTCTTCTTTGGCCTCCTGTTGATTCTCGGCAGGCGTTCGCGGTCGTTGATACTGCGCTAAAGACAATGTATTCGAGCCATATACCGCGACACGATCCAGCGAGGCGAATTGACTCAACGCAACAAGCTGCCGCATGATAAAATCTTGATCGATGCTTCCTGTCTTGGAATTGTCCGAGCCATAAATGCGAGCCGATAAATACAACGCATCTTGATCTTGCCGTAAAAAATCTTGCATACGCTGCGTATGCTCTTGCAGCCTCCGTGTCAGGTCATCCCAGATAATATCGAGTGCAATCTGAATCTGCTGCTGCGATTCCTGCTGTTTATTACGTTTGATCAGCACGTAATAGGCGCTTGAGATGGTGAGGGTCGTTAAAAAAATCAGGGCAACGCAGAAAATAAACAGCTTGGTTCGAATCCGAATGTTCATATATTCATTCCTTGTTCTTGCTGTATCTGGTAGAGATGAAACCTTTTATTATCTTGTGATGAATCGCTATCATAGAACGCAGATATTGTCAATTTCTTTATTCGGATGCAATATCTGCGTTCGAAAAGATCAAATTCGTCCTGTAGGGCGAAACTGAAGTTTCGCCCTACGAATATGATTCATACAAACACAATTAGCCTAATTTCAATCTACTGTTTTGGCACGTTTGAGGTGACGGATCGGAAGGCTTACCCCTTGTTTTAACATATGGGGAATGTTATCGTCATATCATGTTGTGCGCAAAAAGTTGACAGAAATCCATTCTGAATTATTCAGGAATCGAACATTCTTTACAAAAATGA
>CAZRSF010000082.1:0-27796 GCA_964602655.1 uncultured Candidatus Moduliflexus sp. | reverse complement strand
TGACTTGACATCACGGCTATTTCTGTCAACTTTTCTTATTCAGCAACAACTCTAATCATCTGAAAATGTTTTGAAATATCGTAAACGTATTAGGATTATTATCGCAGAGAAATGTTCTATGCGTAATTTTCCCCACAAGTTCTGTGAAAAAATTTTTATCTCCTGCGCGTTTTAAGGGTCTGAAACACTAAGAACTTTTTTTCCGAGAAACAACGAGATGACTCGTGACGACACGATCGCGCCTCATCTTCAAAAGGATGACATCTTGAGGGAGGACAGTCTATGCGGTGGAATATTTTTCAACGCTTTTTTATTCCAACATTCAGCACGATTATTATCGGGGCAGGTATTATTACCTATGTCGCCTACACGTCTGCCAGGTCGGCGTTGCGGGAAGAAATCACGCGGGAAATGACACAGACGAGCGAGCGGTTGGCAACGCAAATCGAGGAGTGGGTGCGAAACGTTCAACTCGACGTGTTGCAGCAAAGCGAGCGAAACGTGACCGTGAACATCCTCAAAAACCCTAACGATTGGCAGAACATTCAGGACGCGAATCAGGCGTTGAAGGTGTTGCAGGAACGCTATGAATATGTCGTGGCAAATATTGTGAATGAGGACGGGCTGACGCTTGCCTCTTCAACGCCTGAAAATGTCGGAGAAGCCCGGTACGACGACCGCACCTATTTTCAGCAAAGTTTGGCAGGAACTCCTGCGATCTCTTCGGTGATTCGCAGCCGGACGACCGGCGAACCTGTGATTGCGTGTTCTGCGCCCGTGCGCTCCGATGGGCGCGTGATTGGTGTCTTTTTGGTGTCAATCAGTCTCGGACAGACGACGGATAAATTTATCACGCCCATTCATATCGGCGAAAAAGGATATGCGTACATGCTGGATGCGGATGGGACCATCATCGCGCACCCTGAAAAAGAGCGAATTTTAGACCAGAAGATTACCGATTTCGACTTTGGTCAGGAGTTATTAGCCCAAAAAGAAGGGCTTTTCGATTATCTCTGGAACGGCCATCCCAAAGAAGTCTATTTGTCGCGCATTCCGTTGACAGGCTGGACGATGGCTGTCGGCGCGGATTTGACCGATATGTTCAGCCCGGTCGCGCGTCTTCGCCAAACCATTTTGGTGCTCACGCTGTTGATGGTTGGCGGCATTTCACTAATTATCTGGTTCGTCGTGAAAACGTTGACGCAGCCATTAGTGAAGGGCGTGGAATTTGCCAAAGCCATTGCCGAAGGCGATCTTCACGCCGAGTTGAACGTTGTCCGGGATGACGAAATCGGCGTGTTGGCGACGGCGTTACGAGACATGAAAACACGCATTCGAAATGCGTTGCGGGAAACCGAGCAACTCACCTGCGCCATTCAGGCCGGCACGTTGAATGTCCGGGGAAATGCCTCGCAATTTCAAGGATGCTGGCGCGAATTGATTATCGGCATAAATACGATGGTTGACGCCTTCATGGATCCGTTCCAGGTGACGGCAGACAGCCTGAAACGAATTGCGAAAGGCGATATTCCCGAACCATTGGCTCATCATTACGAAGGGGATTTCAACGACATGCAGGAGCATGTCAATCTGCTGATTCAGGCGATGAATGACATTTCAACGATTGCCGAGCAGATCGCGAATGGGAATCTGACCGTTGCGGCGAAAGAACGGTCGGAACAAGATCGGCTGATGAACGCCTTGAATCGCATGATTGCGGCGCTTAATGAGGTGGTGGTCATGGCGGAAGAGGTTGCTGCCGGGAATTTGACAGTTGACATTCAGGAACGCAGCGAAAATGATCGCTTGATGATCGCCTTGAATTCAATGGCAAAACGGCTGCATGAAATTGTGCTCAGCGTGAAGGCGGCGGCGCGGAATGTCGCCGAAGGCAGCATGCAAATGAATCTGAGCGCGCAGGAAGTGGCGGAAGGCGCGAGCCAGCAGTCTGCCGCCGCAGAGCAAGCGTCGGCCTCGATGGAGCAGATGGCCTCGAATATCAGGCAAAACGCGGAGAACGCCATTCAAACGGAGAAAATCGCGATGAAATCATCGGCAGACGCCCGCTCAAGCGGCGAAGCGGTTGCCCAGACCGTCAGAGCAATGCAGGAAATCGCGAAAAAAATTACGATTATCGAAGAGATTGCGCGGGAAACGCGCTTATTGTCATTGAACGCCACGATTGAAGCGGCCAGAGCGCAGGAACATGGCAAAGGATTTGCTGTCGTTGCCGCTGAAGTGCGCACATTAGCGCAGCGCAGCCATGAAGCGGCGGAAGAAATTAACGAATTGGCACGTTCCAGCGTGACGGTGTCCGGCACTGCGGGCGAGATGTTAGCGCAGCTTGTCCCGGATATTCAAAAGACGACCGACTTAGTCATGGAAATCACCGCTGCCAGCAACGAACAAAGTTCCGGGTCGGCGCAAATCAATAACGCGATTCAACAACTGGATCAAGTAATTCAGCAGAATACCGCGACCGCCGAGGAAATGGCGACAATGGCGGAAGAGTTGACCAGCCAGGCGCGCCAGTTGCAACTGACCATGAATTATTTCAAAGTCAACGACGCGTATAACGACGCGTATTCGGATCAGGAAGAACAGCCGCAACCAAGCGATGCGCCAACGCCGCAAGAAGGCGCACCGAAAAAGGCCATCATGCAACAGGGAAATAACGGTCGAGGCCGACGATATCAGCAACGCCGCGCGACAATCGGCGTCCCCGAACCTGATGAATACGATGAGCAATTCGAACACTTTTAACCAACGATTCCGCAACATGCCGCTGATGATCACGCGGCATGTCCCCCGCCTCCTGTCTCCGTAAGTTCCGCGCATTCGCGCCACCGATTCGATTGTTTCGACAAGTTTTAGTTGACGAATTCTTTCTGCTTCGTTTTTGTGAAGGATAGATGAACAACATCCTGAAGACAAGTACGGTCTTATCAACTGAACTTCGAAAGAACACGACCTTGTCAGCGTAAAAAAAGGAGTCTGCCATGAAACGACGCATATTCAGAACGATCACGATTCGCAGCAAGTTTATCCTGATCGGCATTACATTTTTACTGTTGTCAGTGTGTTTCATTGTCGGAATGATTGAAATCGGCAAAGTCACGCGTCTTCAGCAACTTGAGCGGAATCACATTGTGTTGCTCACGTTGCTCGATATGCAGACAAAGGAATATTTTCGTTTGTTGAACGAGGCGTCCGGAATGCCCGCGCCGTCAGCGTCCCTGCTGTGGAATCGTCGTTCCGACGAACTCGGCGAAAAAGGGATGGCGCAATTGCTCGAAGAAATGCTCGCCATTGAAAAAGATGCCTTCAGCAATGTCTCTTCAATCGAAGAAGCAATCATTCGACGCGCCGGATTTTCCCAGGTGTTCGAGTTGGTCAATGCCGCTATGGGCGGCCTGGAGGAATTGCTGAAACTCCCGGAACAGTTCGAGAGCGGCGCGATGCCATTGTCCAAATTCGAAAAACGGTTTACCGAGGTGACGCAGAAGCTGAGGCATGGCGGTTTCGAGTCGGTCGTGCAGCATGCCGCAGTCATTATGCAGGGCATGTTGTTCAAGATCAATCTTTTTTTTCTGTTCGTCGTGTTTCTCCTGCTGGCCTACATCTTTATTCCCCTGAATCGCTCGTTGAAGCATTTTATCGCTGTCTCCCGCAAGATTGCCGACGGCGATTTCCGCGAAACGATTCAGATTAACAAACGCGACGAAATCGGCAATCTCGCCAGAGCGTTCCGTTCGATGCAAGATCGGCTGCATGAGATCGTGGTTCAGGTACAGAGCGCGGTGAATAATTTGAAAGACGGCAGCGAACACATGGCGGAAGGCACGTCGGAACAGGCGGCGGCGGCGGAAGAAGCGTCGTCGTCAATGGAACAGATGGTGTCGAATATCGGGCAGAATGCCGATAATGCGTCTCAGACCGAACAGATTGCGCTGCTGTCCGCCGATGAAGCTGTCCGAACCGCTCAGGCCGTGAATGATACCGTGCAGGCGATGAAAGATATTGCGGAAAAAACGTCCGTGATTCAAGATATTGCGCGTCAGACGCGCCTCCTGTCGCTCAATGCGACGATTGAGGCGGCCAGAGCGCAGGAATATGGCAAAGCCTTCTCGGTCGTGGCGTCGGAAGTCCGTAACCTGGCCGAGCAAACGCAGCAATCGGCGGTGCATATTACCGCGCTTTCGGCGTCCTGCGTGGCCATTGCGGAACGCGCCGGGGAGATGCTGAATCATTTGGTCCCGAACATTCGAAAGACCGCGTCACTCGTCCAGGAGATCAGCGCAGCCAGCCGGGAGCAACGTTCCGGCTCCGAGCAGATCAATCGCGCCCTCGTGCAATTGGACCAGGTCATCCAGCGCAATGCCGCCATTTCGGAAGAATTAGCGGGGCAGGCCGACCAACTGCAACAGTTAATCGTCTTTTTCAAAACAGATGAAACCTCCTGGAAGAAACGCGCGACAGCAGGCAATCGCGAACGAGCAGACGCCGCAAAAGAAACTCCGCGAAAAAAAAGACCCTTGACATCTGCTCGCTTTGCAGAAGAGAATAAACAGCCGCCGCAATTCTCGCCGCAGGAAATCGGAGATGAACGCGACGACGAATTCGAACGGTTTTGATCGGAAGTCTTCAGGAACGCAAGCGCTTGTTTTTGGGGAAAAAGCAAGCGTTTACGTAAATTCCCATTGACAGAACAGCCCTCTTCTGCTGAGATTTCGATCATCTTTTCAGACACCCCTGACAGGGTGAATATTTATTCAGCATTACGATATGATGGAATAAGCAATTATGGCGCAAATCAGTATTCTTGTAGTCGAAGACGAAGTGATCGTCGCTGAAAATATCAGAAGCAAATTAGAGCGATTGGGATATACGGTCGCTGACGTGGTCAGCACGGGGGAGCAGGCGATTCAGAAAGCGCTCAAACTTCAGGTGGACGTGGTGTTGATGGATATCGAGTTGGAGGGGAAATTGGACGGCATTGACGCCGCCAAACACCTCCATCTGCTGTACGATGTTCCCGTCATCTACCTCACGGCGTATGCCGACGAAAAAACGCTCCAACGCGCCAAACTCGCCGAACCGTTCGGTTATCTGATCAAACCGTTTCAGACCAGGGAATTGCATAGCTGCATCGAAATGGCGATCTATCGCCATCAATTGGAACGGATGCTGAAAGATAGCGAAGAGCGCTACCGCCGATTGGTTGGGGCAGTGACGGATTATATTTTCACCGTGTCTATTCAAGATGGCCGCGCCGCCTCGACCGAGCACGGCGCCACATGCATCGCCGTGACCGGATATACGCAGGAAGAATTAAAAAAGAATCCGCATTTATGGATTCAAATGGTGTATGACGACGACTGCCAGATGGTGATCGAACGCTCGGAACGTCTGTTGGAAGGGCAGGTCGTTGAACCATACGAGCATCGGATCATTCGGAAAGACGGCGTGGTGCGCTGGGTCAGAAATACGCCGGTGCTGCATCATGACAAACAAGGCATCTTGATTTCTTACGACGGCCTTGTGCAGGATGTGACCGAACGCAAAGAGAGCGAATTGCGCGTCAAACGCGAGTGGGAATCCCTGACCAAACGGGTCGAAGAGCGCACGTTCGAATTGCAGCAGGCCAACGCCGAGTTAGCCCGCGCCGCCAGGATGAAAGACGAATTTCTCGCCACCATGAGCCATGAATTTCGCACGCCGCTGCATACGATTTTAGGGATGGCCGAGGCGCTTGAGGAAGAAGTATTCGGCACGCTGACGCAAAAGCAGCGAGAAGCGCTGATCAGCATTGATGAAAGCGGGCGCCATCTCTTAGCGATTATCCGCGATATTTTGGATTTAGCCAAAATCGGCGCAGGGAAACTGGAACTCCAGATCACTCCGGTCAGCATTGAAAACGTGTGTCAGGCGAGTTTGCGTTTTATCAAGCAAGAAGCTGCCAAAAAACGGCTACGCGTGTCGTTCGAATTTCATGCGACCGTCACGACGCTTGACGCAGATGAACGGCGGCTGAAACAGATTTTAGTCAATCTGCTGAACAATGCCGTGAAATTTACCCCCGAAGACGGACAGATCGGCTTAGACGTGCATTCCGACGGGCAAGAGATCGTGTTTTTCACCGTCTGGGATACCGGCATCGGCATTCCGCAGGACGATATCGAACGCTTATTCCAGCCATTTGTCCAGTTAGACGGCACATTTACCCGCAGACATCCGGGGACGGGCTTAGGACTCTCGCTCGTTTCTCGCATGGTCGAGATGCATGGGGGGCATATCAGCGTGACGAGCGTGGTCGGCGAAGGCAGCCGTTTCATCCTTTCCTTCCCCGTCAGCAGCGCGCTCGCCGCTGAAGCAGAACACGCGCCACAGGACGCTGAGCTTCCGGCGGTTGACATCAGCGCGGTTGCGCCGCATTCAGGAGAACCGGCCTCTCCGCGCATGATTCTTGTCGCAGATGATCATGAAACCAATGCGGAAATGTTGTCCGAATACCTCAAACTGAAAGGGTATGACATCATCATTGCGAAAGATGGGAAAGAGGCGGTCGAACAGGCGATACAGCACCATCCTGCTGTCGTGATTATGGATATTCAGATGCCGGTCATGAATGGCATTGAAGCCATTCAATACCTCCGAACATTGCCGGACATGGCGTCCATGCCGATTATTGCGCTCACCGCCCTCGCCATGCCGGGAGATCGAGAACGCTGCATCGAAGCCGGGGCCAATGAGTATATGAGTAAACCTGTGAATTTGCGCAGATTGGACGCCATTGTCCAGAAATTGCTCGATTTCAGCCCCGACAGGGTTTGAAACCCTGCCAGGGCTGTGGTAATGACAATCGAATATGCGTAACGCCTCCATAACAGACGCACAAGATATTGTGACCGGAACCATCTTGATTGTGGATGATATTCCGGCGAATCTTCACATGCTCATGGATATATTGAAAACCCATGGACATGCAGTGCGGCCTGTGTCCAATGGCTATTTAGCCATATCGAGCGCGCAAACGCAGCCGCCGGATCTGGTTCTCCTGGATGTTATGATGCCGATCATCTCTGGTTATGACGTGTGTCAGCGTCTTAAAGACGATGCGCGGACGCGCGACATTCCTGTCATCTTTATCAGTGCCAGAGATGATATTCAGGATAAAGCGCTGGCATTCCGCGCAGGCGGAGTAGATTACATTACCAAACCGTTTCAGGCGGAAGAGGTGTTGCTGCGCGTCCAGACGCATTTGAAGTTGCGACAATTGCAGCGCGCGCTTCAGGAGCAGAATTCGGCATTGCAGCAAGAGATTCGCGAACGACAGCAGGTTGAAGAGGTCGCGCGCCGGATGAATGCGCAGCTTGAACTGCTGGTTCGGGAACGCACCGCAGAATTGGAAGCCGCCAATAACGATTTACGCCACGTGATTTCGATTGCGTCGCACGACTTGAAAACCCCGTTGCGCGGCATCGGACAATTGGCGCAATGGCTGAAAGACGATTACAGCAGTCTGTTCGACGCGCACGCGCAAGAGATGCTCGGGTGGATGATTCAACGTGTCAAACGGATGAACAACTTGATGAATGGCATTATCGAATATGTCGGCATTACTCGTCACGCTGGCAAATCCAAGCCGACCGATCTCAATGATCTCGTTCGACAGATTCTCACCAATCTCAGTCCGCCAGAGACGATCCGCTGTCGTATTCTGAATCCGCTGCCGGTGGTATCCGTGCCGCGAAAACATCTATCGGATGTCTTCGGTCATCTCTTGGATAACGCGATCTCGTTTATGGAGAACGACGCAGGCCAGATTACGATTGCCAGCAGCGATGCTGGCGCATACTGGCGTTTCGAAGTGGCTGATACCGGTCCAGGAATTGCGCCGGAATATCATGACAAAATTTTTCAATTATTCCAAACGCTGCATGACCATGACGAACACGAACAGATTGGCCTTGGACTCGCCGTCGTCAAAAAAATTATTACGCTCTATGGCGGGAGTGTTTGGCTGGAATCCGAACCGAATCGAGGAAGCAGTTTTTTCTTCACGCTGCCGAAATCTATCAATGAAACACAAGAAGCGCTTAGATAGCGCACCACAATCATTTGAGGACTCATGCGTCGGCTCCGCTCAGCAAGACCGTTACTCCGAGCGAAGCCGAAACGCCGGAGAAACCGCGCGGTCGCATGATGACATTACGTTCGAAGAATTGATTGACGTTCGACAACTCCAGGAACTCTTGGAGTTGCACTTCGCGCTGACGCGGATTCCCGTAACCATCCTGAACCTTGAGCGCCGTCAATTAGCCGCTGTCGGGCTGCAAGACATCTGCACAAAATTTCATGGCGTTCATCCGGTCGCGAAAGAACGCTGCGCTCAAAACAATGAAATCCTCACCGCGTTTCTTCACCAGAAACCATATGCGGAATATCGTTGTCAAAATGGGCTATGGGATGTCGCCGTGCCGATTTTCATTGAAAACGAGCATGTCGCCACGCTTGTGATCGGGCAGTTTTTGTATGAGGAAGAACCATTTGATCTCGCCTTTTTTGAGCGCCAGGCGCAAGAATTCGGCTTTGACGCCGAGGCGTATCTGACGGCGTTGCATCAAGCGCCGATATTTTCGCGCGTGCGCATGCAGCAGATCGTCGCCTATTATCTGAGTTTCGTGCATCTGCTATCTGATATGGGCTATACGAATCTCAAGCTGCGGCGCGACATCGAGCAGCGCGTTCAGGCCGAACGCGAACGGGATCGCTTCTTCAATCGTTCCCTCGACATGCTCTGCGTCGCCGGATTCGACGGCATGTTCAAAGCCGTCAATCCCGCCTGGACGACAACATTAGGCTGGCGCGCTGACGAATTGATGGCGCGCCCCTATCAGGATTTCGTGCATCCTGACGATCAGGAACGGACGCAAAAGATGGGAAAACTGCTTGCGACCGGCCAAACCGTGATCGGATTCGAAAATCGCTATCGCTGCCGCGACGGCAGTTATCGTTGGATTGCCTGGAATTCGTTTCCTTTGCCGGACGAACAACTGATCTTTGCTGTCGCGCGCGACTCCACCGCGCGGAAAGCGGCGGAAGTCGCATTGCGGGACAGCGAGCAGCGATTTCGTTCCCTTTTTCATGCCATGACCGAAGGCGTGGCCATTCACCATCTCGTTTATGATGACCAGCAGCGCCCGATTGACTATGTGATTGACGATGTCAATCCCGCGTTCGAGCGGCAGACGGGCTTGGCTGCCGAACAGACGAAAGGACGACGCGCGACAGCCGCGTATGACATGGACGCCCCGCCCTTTTTCGACACGTATCGCCAGGTGGCGGAGAGCGGCGCGCCGGTCGCGTTCGATGTCTATTTTCCTCCGCTGAAGAAGCATTTCCATATTTCCGTGTTTTCGCCGGAGCCGGGAAAATTTGCGACGGTGTTCGAGGATATTACCGAACGAAAGCTTTCCGAACAAGCCCTTCAAGAGAGCGAAGCACGGTTTCGCTCGATTATCGAGAATACCCAGGCCGGGTATTTCTTTATTGATGCGGCGGGTTATTTCCGCAACGTGAATGCCGCCTGGCTCAAGCTGTATAAATACGACAGCGCAGAGGACGTGATCGGGCGGCATTTTACGGTAGTCCAAAAAATAGAGGATATCGAACAATCCGCCGAATTTGTCGCAGGCATCATGCGCGGCGACTCGAACTATTCGATTGGCGAGTTCAGCCGCAAATGCCATGATGGAACCATCGAATATCATTCGTTTTCTGCCAGCCCCGTCTGGCATGGCGGCGAAGCTATCGGAATCGAGGGATTTATTCTCGATACCACTGCCCGCCGCCGCGCCGAAGAAGAAATCTTGCGGCTCAATGCAGAGCTTGAAGAACGCGTGTTGCAGCGAACATCAGAATTGGAAGCTGCGATCCAGGAATTGAAGGATTTTGCGCACATCGTCTCGCATGATCTGAAAGCCCCATTGCGGAACATTAACCAATTGAGCCACTGGCTTGTCGAAGATTATGGGCAATCCTTCGACGCAGAAGGGCAAAAATTGATTGCCTTGCTGATTGGCACGGCGAACCACATGGACAATCTCATCAACGGTATTCTTGAATACTCTCGGATCGGGCGAGTGCGCAACGCTCCCGAAGAGATTGACCTGAACCTCTTGGTCGCGCAGATTATTCGAACGCTTTCCGTGCCTGCACAGATTACGATTACGGTGACGTCGTCGCTGCCGAAAGTGATCGCGGATCGCACGCGGCTCACGCAAGTGTTTCAGAATCTACTTGAAAATGCGATAAAATTTATGAACAAGACGAACGGGCTGGTTGCGGTGACATACGACGACACCCCGTATCTCTGGCAATTCTGCGTCGAGGATAATGGCCCCGGCATTGCGCCGAACTATCACGAAAAAATTTTTCAACTCTTCCAAACGCTCGGCGCGAATCCTGATCGCAAAAGTACCGGCATCGGCCTTTCGTTAGTGAAAAAAATTATCGAGTTCTACGGCGGGCGCGTCTGGATCGAATCGGAGGTCGGGCGCGGCAGCAAATTTCTGTTTACGCTGCCGAAAAGCCTGGAGAATTCGCCAGTCATGCCATAACCGCCGCGCAAATAGATCGTCAGTCTCTTCTCTCGCTGGCAGGTTTCGACCCCTGGCAGGGATATTCAGAAAGTGAAGGAGTTATGATGATGAATAGTAAAAAGCCGATTTTGCTGGTTGAAGATGATAAAGTTGATGCCATGACCGTGAAACGATCATTGCGTGAAATTCATGTCACCAATGACGTGTTTGTCGCAAGCAATGGCGAAGAGGCGCTGCATATTCTGCGGCAGCCCGACACGGAATGCCCCTGCATTATTTTGTTAGACTTGAACATGCCGAAGATGAATGGCCTGGAGTTGCTCCAGGTTATCAAAAAAGACCCGATGTTGAAAAAAATTCCGGTCGTGGTGTTGACCACGTCCAAAAATGATCAGGACAAACTCGAAAGCTTTGATTTAGGCGTGGCCGGATACATGATTAAGCCGGTAGATTACCAGCAGTTCGTCGAGGTGGTCCGCACGATTAATCTCTATTGGACATTGAGTGAAATGCCAGACGAGGAATAAGCTATGGAACGCGCTCCCTACAGGATTTTGTTTGTCGAAGATGACAAAGTTGACCAGATGGCGTTTGAGCGGTTCGCCAAGCGCGAACATTTTCCGTATGAATACGTTGTGGCCGGGTCGGTTGAAGAGACGCGCCAACTCGTCCGCGCGACGATGTTTGACGCCGCCGTGATTGATTATGTCTTGGGCGACGGCGTGGCATTCGATGTGTTTGACGATTTGGCGGGCATTCCGATCATTATCGTCACTGGCATTGGCAACGAAGAAATCGCAGTCAAAGCGATGAAAGCCGGGGCATACGATTATTTGATCAAAGACCAGGAAGGCAACTATTTGAAAACACTGACCTTAACGGTTGAAAATGCCATCCAACGCAAACACGATGAGCTTGAGCTTCAGGCACATCGCGAACGTCTTGAGGAACTCGTCGAACAGCGCACGCAAGAACTAAAAAAAGAGATTGCGGAACGCGCGCGCGCGCAAGAAGAACTTCATGCCTCGCTCAAAGAAAAAGAAGTGTTGCTCCGCGAACTCCATCATCGCGTCAAAAATAATCTCCAGGTGATTTCCAGTTTGTTGGATTTGCAATCGGAAGACATCCACGATGAGCAGGCGCGCGACATCTTTCTGGAAGCGCAAAACCGGATTCGCTCCATGGCGCACATTCACGAGCAACTCTACCAATCCAGCAATCTTGCCGAACTCGATGTGCATGCGTATATTACGCAATTAGCGCATACGCTGCTGCAATCGTATGGGAAACCCGGCATTTCGCTGGTGATTGATGTGACCGACGTCGCCCTTGACGTGGACACTGCCGTGTCGTGCGGCCTGATTATCAACGAACTGATGTCCAATAGTTTGAAATATGCGTTTCCGCGCGAGCAGCGCCCGACAGATTCGCCGAATGAAATTCGGATTACGCTTCAATCGCATGATGCGACCACTCTGCTGTTACAGGTGAACGATAACGGCATCGGCTTTCCCGATATGCTCTCAGAAGAGCACCATACATTATCATTTGGCCTGCGCTTAGTCAAAATGCTGGCGCGCCAACTCAAAGGAGAGATTGAGATTGATGGCAGCGATGGCACGAACATCGTCATCATCTTCGAGCGGCCAGCCTATCCGCCGCGTTCCGTCAAACGCACAACCGTGCCACCGGTCTCGACCGTGTCATGACGGAAATGACATTTTTCGTGTTTTTTCATGGACAATCTTACGTGATATACGGTATTTTATGTTTTTATTTGACGTTCCGCGCGCAACACTCTGCGGCGCGTGGAACGCAGAGCGTTGAACGAGCGTCATCATAAGGGGGGCTGTGGGGTATGCAATTACGTAAAAGGCTTCAAGTGAAGATTGCGGCGTGGATGGGATTGTGTCTGCTGCTCACGACAGCGATTATTGTCGCGTATATCGTGCGCGATATGCGAACGCGAGCATTTTCCGCGCGAGAACAGGCGCTTCGAACGACGGAAGACTATGCGCGATCGTTAGCGCAGCAGTATGCCAATTCGATCAAAGCCGACATGGAAGTCGCGATGGATGCGGCGCGGACATTGGCGCAAAGCCTGCAAGGGGTCAAAAACCCTGAGGTCGGCCTGGAAATAGATCGCGATCAGGTCAATGGCCTGCTGAAAACCGTGCTGACAGAAAATCCCGATTTTTTGGGCGTCTATACGGCATGGGAACCGAACGCCTTTGATGAATTAGACGCCGGGTATATCAATGAAGCGGGACACGACGCCACCGGACGCTTTGTTCCGTTTTGGTTGCGGGGTGAAAACGCGAGTATCCAGCTTGAACCCCTGCGTAATTATGATGCCGAAGGTCAAGGAGACTATTATTTTTGTTCGAAACGGACAAAGCGCGAATGCGTGATTGATCCCTATCTGTACGCCATACAAGGCAAAGAGATGTTGATGACCTCTCTGGTTGCGCCGGTAATCTTCAACGACACGTTTTATGGCATCGTTGGCGTAGATATTCATTTGGACGACATGCAGCAGATGCTGAATGCGCTGCCCAGCATTTACGAGGGAACAGCGCAAATCGCCGTGATCAGTTCGAATGGTACGATTGTCGCCGTGAAAGATCATCCGGAATTCGCCGGACAACCGATGGAGATGCTGCATGGCGAACATGAACACGCTGACGCAGCAGGCCAATCGCATGGCAACGAGAACGCACCTCTGCTGGAGATCATTCAGAAAGGGGAAGAATCCGTCAATCTGTTAGAAAACGCGCTTGAAGTCTTCACTCCGCTTCGTATCGGACGTACCGGGACGTCGTGGGCAGTGAATATCAATATCCCGAAAAATCGCATGACTGCTGAGGCTGACGGTCTCCTTCAGGAAAGCGTGCGGGAAATGTTTGTCTTAATCGGCATCAGCGCCGGATGCACGTTGCTTGCGCTCGTCTTTATTTTTATTTTATCCAGAAATTTGACCAACCCGATTGTGCATGCCATTAATGTCGCGGAAAAACTGGCGCAGGGCGAGTTGGATATTGATATGAGGGTGACGCATTCCGATGAAATCGGACGGCTTCAAGTTGTGCTGAATACCATGATCGCAAAACTGCGCGAGGTGACGATCAGCATCCAGAAAGCTGCGGGACAGGTGGCGGTCGGCAGTCAGAATTTGAGTTCCAGCGCGCAGGCCATGTCGCAAGGCGCGTCCGAACAGGCCGCCGCCGCAGAGGAAGCTTCGTCGTCAATCGAACAGATGGCCGCGAATATTCGGCAGAACGCTGAAAATGCGATGCAGACCGAAAAAATTGCCATCAAATCTTCCGAAGACGCTCGCGCCACCGGAACGGCTGTCCTGGAAACCGTCTCCGCGATGCGAGACATTTTGAAGAAGGTGTCTATCATTGAAGATATCGCCCAGCAAACGCGCCTGCTGTCGCTGAATGCCACGATTGAAGCCGCGCGCGCCCAGGAACACGGCAAAGGATTTGCGGTCGTCGCCGCAGAAGTGCGCTCCTTAGCGGAACGGAGTCAAGTCGCCGCAGAAGAAATCAACCATTTAGCCATCAACAGCGTCACGATTGCAGAACAAGCTGGCGACATGCTGGCGCGACTTGTGCCGGATATTCAACAAACATCTGAACTTGTGCAGGAAATTACCGCGGCAAGCCGCGAGCAGAATGCCGGAACCGAACAAATCAATCGGGCGATTCAGCAATTAGACCAGATCGTGCAGCAAAACGCCGCGATGTCGGAAGAAGTCGCGTCAACCGCCGAAGAATTAGCGGCGCAATCCGGGCAGCTTCAAACCATTATCGGGTTTTTTCATGTGGCTGAATCAGCAGCGCATCTCAACGCGCCTGACGCTGACGCCGGGTTGCCTCGCCTCCCCAAGAAAAGCATTCCGACAGCCATGCCGCCAGATGTCAAGAAGAATGCTGAGACCAGACGAGAATATCAGTCGCCATTTTCGGCGCCACACTATGAAGAAGACGAACATGATAAAGATTTCGAACGATATTAAGGATGTTTCATCGCCATGCCATTGACAAAATGTTGTGAATGCGCTATACATGACTTAGAAGAATGATAGGCGCTATTCATAGCCGCTACTGAGGAGAGAACATCATGAACGATGGATTGGATCGCATACTGCGCGATTTTGTGATGGAATCGCAGGAAAATCTTGATCGCCTGGATCATGAATTTGTCGCGCTTGAACAAGACCCTTCGAATGTCGATTTATTGGCGGATATTTTTAGAATTATCCACACCATCAAAGGCAGCGCGGGCTTCCTGAGTCTCGTCACATTAGAGCAGGTCTCGCACTATGCCGAAGATGTCCTTTCCAAGCTGCGCGAAGGAACATTACGGCTGAATTCCGATATTACCACCGTGCTGTTGAGCGCAGTGGATACGATCAAATCCATTCTGCTTTCAATTGAAAAAACTGGGTTGGAAGGCGAGCACGAGGTCGAACCCGTGATGAAAGCGTTGAAATGGGTCGCCGAAAAAAGCCGAAACTCTCCCGAAGAACAGAAGACGACCAAGCCGTCGTTGCTGGAAAAAATTGCGCCGCCCGCAAACGCCGCCAAAACGCCCAAGACGCCGCCTAACGTTCAGCAAGAGCCGCCAACACCAACGGTAGGGGATGCGTCGGCCAAATCGGCCTCTGAAATTATCGAACGGACGTTGTCATCGGTGGAAGAAAGCCGGATTCATGTGGATGTCGTGTTGCTGGATCAATTAATGAATCTGACCGCCGAACTTGTCCTCGCGCGCAATCAGGTGGTGCAGCTTTCCACCAAAAGCGAGGAAAAGAATTTGCGCACCATCGCGCAACGGATGAATGTCGTGGTGACGGAACTGCAAGAAACTGTCATGAAGACGCGTATGCAGCCGATCAAAAAAGTTTTCGGCATGTTTCCGCGTTTGGTGCGCGACCTGTCCATGATGCAAGGGAAAAACGTGCAACTCGTGATGGAAGGCCAGGCGACGGAATTGGATAAGACGCTGATCGAAGCGATTAAAGACCCACTGACGCATCTGGTGCGGAATTCGATTGATCATGGCGTGGAAGCGTCGAGCGTGCGCGAACGACTTGGAAAGCCGCCGACCGCAAAAATTACGATTCGCGCCTTTCATGAGGCCGGATTAGTCCATATCGAGGTCTCGGATGACGGCGCTGGTGTTGATTTGCAGCGTGTCCGCTCGAAAGCCATTCAGCAGGGATTGATTACGCCGCAGCAAGCGGAAGAGATGAGCGAACGCCAACTGTTGGCGTTGATTTTCCGCCCCGGTTTTTCGACCGCAGAGCAAGTGACCAAAATTTCAGGACGCGGCGTCGGCATGGATGTCGTCAAACGCAATCTTGACCGGATCGGCGGAACGATTGACGTGCAGACCGAACCCAATAAAGGCACGACGATGAAACTCCGCGTGCCGATTACTTTAGCAATCATTCCTGTCCTCATCGTTATGGCCGGAAAACAGCGTTTTGCCATCCCGCAAGTCAATCTGGAAGAATTGATTATGCTGCAAACGGATACCGACGAATCGCAGCTCATCGAGCGCATTTACGGCGCTGAAGTGTACCGGCTGCGCGGCGAACTCCTGCCGATCATTCGGATGCGCGATATTCTCGCCCTGCCCAAAGAAGAGCATGTGTCCGACACGTTGCTGAATATTGTCGTGCTCTCTGCGGGCGAATTGCATTTCGGCGTCGTCGTGGACGATGTGGGAGATACCGAAGAAATCGTGGTCAAACCGTTAAGCCGCCACATCAAACAACTCCCGTACTACGATGGCGCGACGATTATGGGGGACGGCGGTATTTCGTTGATTCTCAATGCCGCAGGGCTCTATAGCTCCGTTCAGGTGTCGTCTGATGAAATTAAAAAAGCGGCGCAACAGAGCGGCGAACAGGCCGAGGACGTGAATGAGGCCGACGCTCGCGAACATCGCCAAACGATTGTCTTGTTCCGCGTGGGGAGCAACGAATTTTACGGCGTGCCATTGGCGTTCGTCGTGCGTCTGGAAGAGTTTTCCGCGTCTCAAATCGAATTCTCCGGCGGACGCGAAGTGATGCAATACCGGCATGAAATCTTGCCGCTTATTCGCCTTGAGCAGTATTTCAATATCCCTGACGTGCCGAAGCAAGACGCCCTCTCCTTAATTGTGTTTGCGGTAGAAAAACAGATCGGCTTAGTGGTGTCGGAGATTGTCAATACGGTTGAAATTGACACGCATATTGATACGGAAACCTTCAAACAGAAAGGGATTCTCGGCTCGACGATTATCGAAGGCCATTCTGTGATGATTCTCGATATTCACGGGCTGATCGAGTTAGCCTATCCGACCTGGTATAAGAAGTTTTTCGTCAGTAAAATCAACGAAGAAGAACGGAATAAGCTGGATGTGCTGATCGTCGAAGATTCGATGTTTTTCCTGAATATTGAAAAGTCCTATTTCGAAGCCGCTGGCTATCATGTGATCACCGCAATCAACGGGAAAGACGCCCAGGAAAAACTCGCGGCGCATCATGTGGATGTGGTCGTGACGGATTTGGATATGCCGTATTGCAATGGATTCGAATTGACGAAAATCATCAAATCCACGCCGGAATGGAAACATCTGCCGGTCATGGCGTTGACCTCGCTCAGCGGTGAAGAAGACCGGCGGCGCGGCTTCGAGGTCGGCATTGACGAATATCAGATCAAGCTTGATCGCGATGAGGTGTTGAAAGCCCTTGAACTTGTTCTTCTCAAAAAACAGGGGAGACGACATTAGACGTTATTTCCGCTATTTATTACCTTGCCCCCGTGCAGGTTGCATGGGAGATGATGCGAATTGGTTCCGTTTATGAGCGACGAGAGCACACACAGATCAAATGTCGAAAGCATGAGTGATGAATCCTTCTACCGTTTCAGTGAGTTTATTGAAGCGGAGTTAGGGATCAAAATGCCGATTGCCAAGAAGACGATGCTGCAAGCGCGTCTTCAAAAGCGGCTCTGGAAGTTGGACATCGAGTCTTTCGAAGACTATTACACGTATGTCTTCAGCCCGGAAGGGCGTGAAGTCGAACTTCAACAGATGATTGATGTCGTGACGACGAACAAAACGGATTTTTTCCGCGAGCCGAATCATTTCGATTATTTAGTTGAGCGCATTCTGCCGGAAATTATCAGCCGACAGGGCACTGATCGACAATTCATGTTCTGGTGCGCAGGCTGTTCTTCCGGCGAAGAACCGTATAGTTTGGCGATGGTGTTGCACAATTTTGGCCTGGAACACCATCACGGTTTCCATTTTCTGATTTTAGCGACGGATGTCTCGTCGCGGGTGCTGGAAAAAGCCAAACTCGGCATTTATGACGAAGAAAGCGCCGACCCGATCCCGGTGGAATTTCGGAAACGCTACCTGTTGAAAAGCAAAGAAAAAGAGAAAAACATGGTGCGGATTTCGCCTGAAATTCGTGCGTATGTCCGCTTTCGACAGGTCAATTTAGTCAGCGGCGAGTTTGGTTTTCGCGAAACGATGGATGTGATTTTTTGCCGCAATGTGATCATCTATTTCAATCGCGACGTCCAGGAACAGGTCATCGGTCGGTTGTACCAACATTTAGGCCCGGGCGGTTATCTGTTCACCGGCCATTCGGAAACGCTGAATGGTCTGTCTGTGCCGCTGAAAGCTGTGGCGCATACGGTCTATCAAAAAGAAGTGACCGCGCATCTTTCGCCGCATCTCCCGGTCATTACCCTGAAACCAGCGGAACTGTATATCAGCGATCATCCGGCGATTGTGCGAACCGTGTTAGGATCATGCGTGGCCGTCACCATGTTCGACAAGCGTCTCGGCGTGGCGGCGATGTGCCACGCGCTGCTGCCGCAAGGGAACGACGTGCTTGATCAACAGTCGCCCACGTCCGAAAATCTCTCGTATAAGTATGTGCAGACCGTGATTCCGCTCATGCTGCAACGGCTGAAACAGTATGGCTCAGAGCCAAAAGACCTGGAAGTCAAATTGTTCGGCGGGGCGGATATGTTGACGGTCAGAACCGGCAATCCCAATCTGCAACCTGTCGGCAAATCGAATATAGACGCGGTCTTATTAGCGATCAAAGCGCATAACCTTGAACTCTCCGTCTCTGATGTAGGCGGACATTTAGGCCGAAAGATTCTGTTTTATACGCAAACAGGCGAGGTGTTATTGAAACGTATCAACTCCGCTTCAGAACCTGGCTGGGGAGTGTAATCGCGCTCCCTGCGCTCCAGTGTCACGCGACGCATGCTAAAAAAACAACCTGTGAGAGTCCTGATCGTTGACGATTCGGCGCTCATGCGACAGACCTTGAAAACGGTACTCTCGACCGACCCGGACGTAGAGGTTATCGCGACCGCCCCCGATCCGATTATCGCGGCAAAAAAGATGGAAAAAGATATGCCCGATGTGTTGATGCTCGATATCGAAATGCCCCGGATGGATGGGTTGACGTTCTTGCAAAAAATCATGAGCGAGCATCCGATTCCAGTCGTCATCTGTTCGGCATTGACGGAAGAAGGCTCAGAAGTCTCGCTGAAGGCGATGGAATACGGCGCGATTGAAATTATTCAAAAACCGCGCGAACGCACCAAAGAGTTTTTAGAAGAATACAGCGTTCGCATCTGTGATATTGTGAAAGCGGCGGCAGTGGCGCGCGCCAAAAAAGTCGTCAAAATCCGCGAAGTCGAGCCGAAACTCACGGCGGATGTCGTCTTAGCCAAGCCGACGCGGAACACGATGATTCAGACTACCGAAAAGATTGTCGTGGTTGGCGCATCCACCGGCGGCACGGAAGCGCTGCGGGAATTTTTAGAGGCGATGCCCTGGAACGCTCCGGGGATTGTCATCGTGCAGCACATGCCTGAACATTTTACCAAAGCGTTTGCCAAACGGCTGGACGGCCTGTGTAAAATTACGGTCAAAGAAGCCGAAAATAATGATACGGTCATCCCCAGCCGCGCCCTGATTGCGCCGGGCAACAAGCATACTCTGATTCGACGCAGCGGCACGAAATACTACGTCGAAGTGACAGATGGCCCGCTCGTCTGTCGGCATCGCCCATCAGTGGATGTGCTCTTCCGCTCCGCCGCGAGGTATGCCGGGCGGAACGCCGTGGGCGTCATCATGACCGGCATGGGAGACGACGGCGCGCGTGGCATGTTGGAAATGAAAGAAGCCGGAGCCGCCTTGAATATCGCTCAGGACGAAGCCACCTCCGTCGTGTTTGGAATGCCGAACGAAGCGATCAAACGCGGCGCGGCGGATAAAATCCTGCCGTTGGGCGAAATTGCCAAAGCCGTGATGGACGCCGTGTCGAAATAAACCGCCGAGACGAGTGGGTGACTCGTCTCATTTTTTTGCCAACCGCGCGTTTACAATTCAGCCCCATACGAACCATTGACCTTCCCCAACAAGGAGTCTCAACGCACAGCTTTGAGAGCGAAAGCGTACACTCCATGAAACGGATCCCATTTCCGTTTAGGCTCTCATTCTGTTTTACAATTCACCGATACGAATGACGCTGCCGACGCCGACGGCCAGAAAATGTTCCTGATATTCGCGCGCGAAAATCGTTCGAGTCCGGTCGCCGGAACAGTGCGTCGGCGCGACGTATTCGACGCCGAGTTCGCGAAAACGCGCCACCGTCCGTTCGATGTCGGCGTCCGTGTCGTTCATCAAATGAAATCCGCCGAGCACGAGCAAGATGTTTTTCGGCAGAATCGCACGGGCGGTTTCAATGATCTTGAGAATGCCCGGATGAGCGCAGCCGGTCAGAATCACCACGCCGCGCTCGGTGTCCAACAGCAGCGCCTGCTCGTGAATCGTTCCAGTCAGATCGCCGGTTGACAAGATGCGTCCAGCAAGATTAAAGGCATCTCGGACGTCGAACACGCCAACGTCATAACGCTGCGCATCCTGTTTGAAATGGTCTGAAAACGAGGCCGGAACGTAGAGCGCGAGACGGCGTTGACGCGCGTTCAACAGATGATACAGACCGCCGATGTGATCCCAGTGCTGATGCGACAGCGCCAGCGTGTCGAATTCGTTCGGGTTAACGCCTGCGCGTTCCATGTTGCGCAACAAGACCGCGCCGTCGCCGCCAGTGTCGAACAAAATGGTTTTTTCCGCGCCGCGTATCAGACAGGAAAATCCCCACGCCGTTTCGAATCCCGGCTGCATCGGCGTATTATCATACAGAATGGTCAGTTCGAACGCCTCGAACTGCGTTGATTGATCCGGACGCATAAAATCTGCTCCTTGTGGTTCTGTTAGAGAGGCAATCAAGAGCGGAATGACGATGAGCGCCAGCAATAAGACCGCTCCGATGTTGAATTCATCTTTCACGAGATGACTCAGGCCGTCCGGCGGGCGTCGCCGAAATGTCCGCCGACGTTCGGCTGTCCCGCAGCGGTAAGCTGTCCTTGTTGATATTGCGCCAGCGCCTCGCGCACGGTGCCGGATGCGCCTGTGTAAACGCTGATGCTTGCGGCTTGAAACGTGGTGAAGGCATTCGGCCCGCAATTCCCCGTAATCACCGCCTGCACGCCTTTTGAGGCGAGCGTTTGCGCCGCCTGAATCCCTGCGCCGCCGGAAGCGCTGCCGCTTGAATTGTCGAATGCTTCGACGGCCTGCGATTCCGTATCAATGATCAAAAAATAGGCCGCTCGCCCTAAACGCTCGTCAAGTTGAGCGTCCAATGTCGCACCTTGCGCTGAACATGCAATTTTCATAATATCTCCTTGCACAGACCTCACAGGTTTTCGAAACCTGTGAGGTCTCTGTTTAAGATGCCCCGACACGAATCACCCGTCAATGCGCGTGATCGTGACAAGCGTTTTCATTCGTCGCTTCGGGCAACGTCTTCGCCTTGTACGCGGCTAAAGCGTCCGCGACCGTGCCGCTGGCTTGATTAAAAACGCGCACGCCGAATTGTTGGAAGAGTTGCACCGCTTTCACGCCTAATCCGCCGCATAAAAGGACTTGCGCTCCGGCCTGATGAATGATTTCCGCTGGCGTCAACGTGCCGCCGTGATGCTGGCCGGTATTGCTGAAAAACGTTAACACTTGCGTCTCGTCGTCGAACATCGCGAAATAGTCGGCTTTGCCGAAATGTGACGAAATCGGGCTGTTCATGCCCTGTTGTTCTAAAATCGGAATGCAAATTTTCATGATCATTCTCCATTTGGATAAACACCTCACAGGTTTCAAATACCTGTGAGGTGTGACATGTTTTTAATGATGGCATGACGGCGACTCACAACGTTCTGCGCGTCCGCAGCAGGGCTGTTCCCGTCCGCATTGCGACGCATGAGCCGACGCGCCGCTCCCTTTGACAATCACGCCGCCGCCCCCACTGAGCAAGCGGCGCACATCTCCCTGACATTCTGGGCAAGACGCGACCGGCGCGTCGTTAATCCCGTGAAAGCGCTCGAACCGATGCCCGCAGGCATGGCACTGATATTCATACGTTGGCATAAGTTTCTCTCTTGCGCTACCCCTGTCAGGGTTTCGAACCCTGACAGGGGTGTTGCGTTCATAATGTTTCGCACCGTTCCGCAATCGTCAAAAAGGCGTTTGCCATCTCGGATTGCGGAAATTTTTCGATATACGGTTTGCCGTCGTCACAGTGCAGGACAACGCTCGGTTCAAGCGGAATGCGTCCTAAAAACGGCACACCCATCTCCGCCGCCGCGTGTTCCCCTCCGCCGGTTTTGAAAATGTCGGTGCGTTCCCCGCAATGCGGACAGATGAACCCGCTCATGTTTTCCACAATGCCTAACACCGGCATATTCAATTTCCGAGCAAACGTGACGCTTTTCCGCGCATCGAGCAACGCGACATCCTGCGGCGTGCTGACGATGATCGCGCCATCCACCACCTTCATCGTCTGCGCGACGCTTAACGGTTCGTCCCCCGTGCCGGGCGGCAGATCGACGATCAAATACTCCAATTCGCCCCAATTCACGTCACTGACGAATTGCCGAATCACGGCATGTTTCAGCGGCCCGCGCCAGATGACGGCGTCGTCCTGCGATTCTAACAAAAACGCCACCGACGCGACCTGCAAATTCGACGAATAGGCGACCGGGCGCATACCGTCGCCCCGGTTGATGAATTGCCCCCCTTCGATCCCAAGCATTTTCGGCACGTTCGGACCATGAATATCGGCGTCTAACAGCCCGACCCGATGCCCCCGCTGCGCTAACGCAATCGCGAGATTCGTCGCTACCGTCGTTTTCCCGACGCCCCCCTTGCCGCTCATCACGACGAGCGTATGCTCGATTTGCGCTAATTGAGTGTGCAGCCGTACTTCTTCATGCTGCTTTTGTTCGTCCTGGCTGCACGATTCCGATGACTCGCATTGCGAGCAGCTTGCTTCTGTTCCACATGTTGCCATCTTTTTTATTTCTCCCATGCTCATGTTGACCCCTGACAGGGTTCGCAACCCTGTCAGGGGTATGGTTTTATATGCGCTTTTCGATGCGTTGCCAGAGTTCGCGAATCTGGTGCGCCGCGACGCCTTGCGAACTCTCGACCACCGGCCTTCCTTGAACAACCGCCGCGACCATCGCTTGATCGTAGGGAATCGTTCCCTCGAAAAACAGGCCGTGTTCTTCGCAATGCACCCTGATGCGTTCCGTCATCTCCGGGTTCAGGTCGGCCTTGTTCACGCAGACGGCGGTCGGCGTCTTGAAATACGCGGTCAACTCCGCCACGCGCGTCAGGTCATGCAAACCCGACAACGTCGGCTCGGTCACGACTAACGCCAGAGCCGCCCCGGCGACAGATGAAATCACCGGACAACCGATGCCGGGCGAGCCGTCAATAATGACCAGATTTTTTTCTTCTTCCTGCGCGATACGCTTCGCTTCTTGCCGCACGATAGCGACGAGCTTGCCGGAATTTTCGGCGGCAATCCCTAACTCGGCGTGAACGAACGTGCCGTAGCGCGTTTCCGAGACAAACCATTCGCCGCAGACATTTTCCTGCAATTCGACCGCGTTGACCGGACAGACATGCCAACAAACGCGGCAGCCCTCGCATGCCGCCGGATGAACCACGAACGCCGCGTCAATCGCATCGAACCGGCAATGTTCGCGACACGCGCCGCACTGAATGCAGATGGCTGGATCGATCATCGCTGTTTCGCCGCTGCGAAACGTTTCGCGCCGAAGAATGCGCGGCGCAAGCAGCAGATGCAGGTTCGCCGCATCCACATCGCAATCGGCAATAACAACTGACTGCGCAAGCGCGGCAAACGACGCCGCAATCGAGGTTTTGCCCGTACCGCCCTTCCCACTGATAATGACCAGTTCTTTCATGATAGATTTACCTCCCCGCGCGTTTCAGCCAACGCAACGCATGCGCTCAAGACGTCTCGGAGAGGTTGACGATATTCCGGCAGCGCATCAATCAGCATCTCGCCGCGAGAATACGCCTCGGCAATCCGCCGATCTGCTGGAATGCTCAACAAGATCGGAATCTGTTCGTTCCGACAATACGCTTCGACGCCATGATCGCCGCTGCCAGCACGATTGACGACGACGCCGTACGGCAGGCCAAGCTGCCGAACCGTTTCCACCGCCAACCGCAGATCGTGCAAACCGAACGGCGTCGGTTCGGTGACTAACAGGCAGACATCGCAATCCAACAGCGTCGCAATCACCGGGCAGGACGTGCCGGGCGGCGCGTCGAGAATGGTCAATTTTTCGCGATCAATCCTGACTTTTGCGGCGCGAATCACTGGCCCGGACATCGCTTCGCCGACAGTCAAACGCCCCTGGACAAATTCAATCGTGTCCGCCTGACCGGATTCGATAACGCCGACGTCTAATCCGATTTCGGTAATCGCCTGTTCAGGACAGACGAGCGTACAGCCGCCGCAGCCGTGACAGAGCGCGTCGAATACGAGCGTCGTTTTCGGCAACACCGCAAGCGCATTATAGGCGCAGAACTCCGCGCATTTGCCGCAGAGCGTGCAACGTTCGGCATCAATACGCGGCACGAGTTTCCGCACCGGCTGCGTGTCTGTGATTTCTGGACGTAAAAACAGATGCGCGTTCGGTTCTTCCACGTCGCAATCTATGAAGATGACCGGCGCGTCTGCCACCCGCGCCAAATTCGTGGCGAGCGTGGTTTTGCCCGTGCCGCCTTTCCCGCTTGCAATTGTAATGACCATACGATTTCCGTTCTATGAGCTGTATTGATTCAAGAATTATCAGGAGTGCCAAAGCTCTGCTTTAACCTTAAAAGCAGAGCTTTTTTTCTCCAATGTTACTCTGCCGAGCGTGTCAGTTCGGACAATCGCGCATCAATGCGGCGCAACTGTTCCTGAAGCGACTGCGCTTGCTGGCGCAGCCATTCTTGCTCCTGCTGCGCGTCAACAACTGGCGCAGACACGTTGACTGGCACATTCGCCCACATTCTGCGCGGACGCGCACACCGTCCGCCAAATGCGAAACCCTGTCCGCCTCCGCGCGGGAATCCTCCGCGTCCGACGCCGTAGAAAGGCGCCTGCACCATATCTACTGTGCAACGGCCGAAACCGCCGCCGGTTCTTGGCCCATATCCTTGCGGTCCTGTTCCATCAAATTGTGGCATATCAATCACCTCCTTTCATGAGTGATGCTGCATTCTGTGTTGTCTGCGGCAGCAACGCCGCCGCTGTCCCTGTTCTTCGCCTGATTGATTGTCGGATGCCGATTCGTCGCCCTCGCGAACGATGTCATCGCTCTGACAGGTCGGGCACGTTTCCGGGCGCTCCGTGCCGTGCGCCGCATTCCAATGATGACGGCAGGCATGACACACGAACGTTCTTACGGGCATCTCAATCGCGCCGCCTTCGATATGCAACGTCTTCCCTTCGATCAAGCAGGCCGCGACTTTGTGATGCGCGGCGACTAAAATATTGCCGAAAGTCTGCCGCGATACGTTCATCTGCCGCGCGGCATCTTCCTGATAGAGTCCCTGTAAGTCCGCCAGCCGGATCGCCTCGAATTCATCGAGCGTCAGCGTGACCTCTTCCAATTCGCGACCGGGAATTCCGGCAGGTTTGAAGATGATAAATTGGGGCATCGCGCCGATTTTTCGGCATCGTACAGGTCGTGACATATTGCGCTCCTTTATTATTAGCTTATGCCAATAATAATGTCTCTTTGAAATTTGTCAAGAGGTGGGGGGAAATTTTTACAATATTCTGAAAATTTTCGGAAGGTGTCTGATGCGCAGTTTTCTGGCATGACAACGCAGCGGTTCGGCATCCGCCTTGCCGCCGCGCCGGTGTCGAGTAACGAATTTCATGATGTTTTTACGCGGTTGCCAATTCCAAAATCGGAATTTCGGGATAACAATTGAAGCGTACCGGATAAATCGCCCAGCCGACGCCGCGCGAAATGAAGACTGGCTGTTGCTTGTTCGAAAGAACCAGGCCGGAAGAATACGCCTTATTTTTCACCGGCAGCACAGGCGCACCGATAAGGGGAATATTGACCTGTCCGCCGTGCGTGTGACCGGAAAGCATCAGATCGATTCGCCCCTGAAACGGCGTATCCGCGCTGTCGGGGTTATGCGCCAACACGATCCGGCAGTCGCGTTCGGGAATCTGCGCTAAAATCGGATCAATCGCCATCGGGTCTTCCCAGTAATCGCCGATGCCCGCGAGCCAGAGCCGCTGTCCCTCTTTTTCCAGCGCAATCGCCTTGCCCCGCAGATTTTGCCCGCTTTTTTCCAGCCAGTACAACGACCGCGCCGTATCGCTCCAATGATCGTGATTGCCTAACACCGAAAAGACGCCCAGCGGCGCGCGGAGTTTCGACAACAGCGGCCAGACCGCGTCAATCTGCGTCGCGCTGTCGCGTTCATGCACGTAATCGCCGGTGCAGACGACGACATCTTTTTCGATCCGGTTGACTTTGTCAAGAAGGTGTTCGACAAAGCGCAGCGGCATAAATGCGCCGTAGTGAATATCGCTCAGATGCGCGATTTTCAGGCCGTGAAACGCGGGCGGCAGATTCGGCACGGCGATGCGGTAGCGATTGAACTGCACGAGATACCGCTCGATAAACACGGTATAACCGCCCAGCGCAAACATCGAGCCAGTCAAACTCCCCATCAATTTGAGAAACATTCGTCGCGTCATCTATTCCGCCGTGTAGGTCTGGCCTTGTTCCAGCGTGATGCCTGAGCCTTCGCGGGCGTCGAACACAATCGGAAACGACTGGCGCAGATAGCCGTCCACCGCTTTGAACACCCAGAAATGCAGATGCGGTCGGCTCGAAAAGCCGGTATTGCCGGACATGCCAATCAGATCGCCGGTCGCGACGACATCGCCGATGGCAACGCGCGCGCCGCCCGGCTCAAGATGATCGTATTCGCCAATCGTGCCGTCATCATGCCGAATGCGGACGTAATTGGCGTAATCTTTATCTTCCGACGATGTGCCGCCGCGCGTTTCGTCATCTTTGACATCCACGACCTCGCCGCCTCGCGCCGCATGAATTTCCGTCCCTTCCGGCATGTCCCAGTCAATCGAATACGCCTGCTCGCCTTGATGGCTGAATGTGCCATGAAAGCCCTGAATGACTTCGAACGCCTCGCCGGAGGCATACGGCATGGCATACACGACGCTGTCGTCATGCTCCGCATCAACCGAGCCGATACTCCAATGATAGCGATATTGATACCGCCACGCCAGCGATTCGTCCGCCTGCGTCAGCGTCAACGCCTCGACGGTTTTATTGCCGGGAACGGTCATAATGTAAGGAAGCGGCTGCGTGGAGTCCATATTTTCGACAGTGATTTCCAGCGTAATTGTCGCATCAATGGTTTTCAAGTTTTCAACGGAAAATTTGATTGTGCTGCCATCCTGTGTCGTTTCGACGCAAATCGTCTCTTTCGAGCAAGAACGTTCAGCTTCCCCGCCGCGAGGAGAAAGGGTAAAAGAAAGCATCAAAAGAATAAAGCTGGCAAAGCGCGTTATTGGCATAACAAATCTCCTTGAATGGGACAAGACCTCACAGGTTTCGAAAACCTGTGAGGTCTGTTCTTGTTTTTATTGCTTTTACGAGAAGGTTTTTCCCACAAACAGAGCCATCCTGTCAATAAAAAAGTCAACAAACCGCATTTCCCGGTTGACATCCTGAGGCGCGCCC
>CAZRSF010000081.1:23525-29214 GCA_964602655.1 uncultured Candidatus Moduliflexus sp. | reverse complement strand
GCTCGACCAGTTCGACCATCTTGTCGTGTTGGGCTTTTTCTTCAGAATTAGAAAAATCAATAATTTTGATTGGTAATTGCCCGAAGTATTGTTTCGTACAAGTAATCCAGCCACCTCGAAACTTGTTACTAAGCAATCGCAAATTCCAAAAAAGCAATTGAGAATTAATGATACCAAGAATATAATACGGATTGATAGAAGGGGTTGTACCTTTTAAACGAACACTGAACCCTGCACTTGCCATCATACAAAATTTTTCACTATTTTGGGGTGCAACTGTACAAAGCCCTTTATTTGCTAAAAGAGGTACTATTATATCTGCCCGCTCATGTATGTGTAAACTTCGTGGGGCACTATAACCATACCAAATTCTACATTGTTTTCGTTCCTCAAGTTTTTTCTTATGACTACAAAGATATTTGTAAGCATTTGGATATTTTTCGCGCAAAGTGGATTCTTCAATAATATTACAACGTGTTTCAGACACAGTATAAGGGAATATGATTTTTTCATCATTTTGCGGTTGAAAAATATATCTTGTAAAATCTGTGGCATAAAGAGGGGAACGTAAAATTTCCTGTTCTATTTCGATAGAACTTCCATCTTTTGCAAGCAGTCGTCCATTATCTACTGAAAAGCAAAAGACCTCATCTGCTCCCGTGCTAATACCACGAGACATCTCTGAAAAAAGATGAATGAAAGGAACTGTATTTTGAGAGAGCTTTTGAAGCAACAAACTCCCTTCAACATTGACAAAAACCCATTGATCCCCACTAATTGAGTGAGATGGGATTTTTTGTACTAAAGAAACTTCTGAAAGTTTGTTGGGAGAGGTTTTAATGTATATTAGTTCTTTGGGCTGTATTTGCGCGAGAAAAAGAAGGCATGTATAAGTTGTTGCATTTTGAAAGACTTGTTCATGCCCAAAATCAACTATTTTTTCGATCACGCTTTGCTTTGAAAGCAAGTCTCGCAATGGAGTTCCATAATCAGTTGATAAGAATTTGCTCGGCAAAATATATCCGAGTTTCCCTGTATTGTTAAGCAAATTCAAACCTTGTTCCACAAAAACCACATATATATCATAATTGCCTTTACTGGCAGCAATATACTTTCGTTTATAGAATTCAACTTCTAATGGTACCCATTCTTTTAGAGCTTGGATTCTGATGTATGGCGGATTCCCAATAACAACGTCAAAGCCGCCATTTTGCATAATTTCAGGAAATGCTTTTCTCCAATCAAACAAATTTACTCGATACATTTCCTCTTCATCAAGCAAACCCAACTGTGTGCCTTCATAAAAATCCGAGCCAATCAGCGAATTGCCGCATTTGATGTTGTTCGACAGGTTCGGCAGGACGCGCTCGTGAAACAGTGCCATCTGGCTGGCGATGGTCTGTTCGTCTTCCCCTTCCAGCGCCTTGAGCAGCAGCGACAGCTTGGTCACTTCGACGGCTTGTGAATCAATATCCACGCCGTAAATATGGTCTAACAAGATGCGTTTGCGCTCGTCAATCGTCAATTTCCAGTCGTTCTGCCCGGAGCGGCAGAGGCGCGGGCGTTTGCCTCTGCTCCATTTCTCCGGGTCGTCGGCGAGATAGCGGTCGCGATGCCATTCCAGCAGATAGTGATACGCGCCGATCAGGAACGAACCCGAACCGCAGGCCGGGTCGAGAATCGTCAGCGTGAGACCTAACAGGTTTTTGAAACCTGTGAGGTCTTTGTGTTTCAGCAATTCGCCGACGGTCTGTTTGACGATATACTCGACGATGTAGGTCGGCGTGTAATAGACGCCGCCCGCTTTTTTGACTTCCGGCTTGTCCTCGACAACGGCCTGATGCGCGGCGTTCAACGTGATGACTTTGCCGAGAAACTGCTCATAGACCTGCCCCAAAATGTCCGCCGGAATCACCGAAAACGCATACGGACTATCGGGATAATACAGCGTTCTCAGGATCGTTTTCAGCGCGTCGTCATCAACCTTCAAATGCGGCGTCAGGGTGTCGGGCGTCTCGTCGTGGGCGCGTTCGCTCTTGAAATGGAAAATGCCGGAATCATAGCGGGCGTCGGCCTGATAGAAGAATTTCAGCAGCCGGTCATAAACCTGATCGCCCTCTTGCAGCGTCTGCAATCTGCCGTAGGGTTCGATGCCGCGATCCTCGCAAATCCGCAGGAAGATGAGCCGGTCAATCGTAATCTGCACCGCGAAATTGAGTTCGCGCCGCGTCAACGCCGGATTGCGCTCCGCGAGATGGCGGGCGAGCAGGTCGCGCCAGCGTTCGATTTCCCGCAAAAAGGCGACATCCACTTCCAACATGCCGCGTTTGTCCTTATGCGCCTCGGCGTAGGCGTCGAACGAGCCGCCGAGAATGGCCTCGCGGGAAAAGACGTTGACGATCTCGTCCCATTTCGCCGCGTAATCGGCGTAGGTCAGATACCAGAGCCGCGCATGCGCCGCCTTATCGTTCTTTTCCGGCATGATGCGGCAATCGTACACCGCGAATTCCTCGAAATCGGTCAAGACGCTGAGCGGCAGTTTCGCGCTCCAGCCGTAGCGCCGGAGTTGATAGGCCGGATGAATGTCGTCTTTGATGGCGACCGACGGTTTTTTCGCCTCGACGAAAAATTTGCGCGCGCTGCCGACGCGAAAGCAGTAATCCGGCGCTTTGACCGCGTCGCCGACTTTGATCGCGTCCTCATGAATCACATCCTTATCGAGTTCCGACTTGCCGGACGCATTATCAATATCCCAGCCCAACGCCTTGAAAAAGGGGTCAATAAACTCGCGGCGCGTCTGCGTTTCATTATATTTGCCCTGTTTGTAGGACACGCTATTCTCGTTGAAACGTTCGACCAATTCAAGAATCATATCAGGGGCAGCCATAACACGTTCCTTTCATGCGCACTGCAACGCAGCGCATATTGTTTCATGGACTGGCAAGGGTGATATTTTACGACGAAGCCGCCGAACTCCCCCTTGGGAGCAGGGTTGTTACGTTCTTATGAGAACCTGTCATTGCGAGGAGCGTCAGCGACGAAGCAATCCCGCCGGAATCACGGGATTGCTTCGTCGCTGACGCTCCTCGCAATGACAACGTTTGGCGAAAACGTAACAGCCCTGTTCCCCGGAGGGGGAATCTGATCCGAATCTGCTACGTAATACCAATTGCCTTTTGAAAGATCATATTCGCGGTGTACGTCGAAACTACAGTTTCGACGTACAATTGGCGATCTATTCGAAGGCAATTGGTATAACATGAGTTACTTATTTTTTTAATGAACTGATCTTCTTCAAATCTTGCTGCTGCTCTTTGGTCATGCCGAGTTTCTGATAACACGCCGCCCGCGATTTATACGCGAGTTCGTATTGGGGATGCAATGCGATGGCTTGATTATAGTCATCAAGCGCCTCGCGATATTTTCCTAAATGAAAAAACGTCTCTGCGCGATAGTAATAATGCTCGCTGTTTTCTGAATCAATTTCTATCAATTTCGCGTAAGTGGTCTGAGCTTTTGACCATTGATGGTGTTCGTAGTAGATCGCGGCGGAACGAAACAATGCTGGTTGGTAATACGGATCGAGTTCAAGAGCGGCGAGATACTCTTGCAAGGCGCGAGAAGAATCTCCGGACGATGCAAAAAATCGTCCGCGTTCATGCAGCACGTCCGGATTATTCGGGTCGCGTTTCAAGGCGATATCGTAATAGCGTCGGCCTTCATCGCATCGCCCTGCATAACATAAGACTCTGGCATATTCTACGGCATACCACCCGCTCTCAGGAAAACGCTGAAGCAAACGCTCATAGACGGATTGAACCTCCGCCCAGATTTCCGGTTTCTGATAATATTTTCGTTCTTGTTTCGAAATGCTCCAGGCTTTTTCCTCATGCGCCATTGTCAGCAAAACAGGCATTGCCGATGTTTTATCAGCATGTTTGATCGACTCTCTGGCAAACGCAAACATCGCCTGTTCAGACCCACCCCATTTCGGCATCAAATTGGTCAATTTCGTATCATACACCTGCATATAATCGGGATCGTAAGCAATCGCTCGTTGAAAATACGCCTCCATCATGTCCTCGTTCCCTCCAATCATCAACAAGATCGACATCATCGTCGAATATGGAAGTGGATTGCTCTCATCTGATTTGATGGCGGCACCAAGGTCTTGCGCGGCTAAGTTCAAATATTCCCGCGTCCGTTTCCAGGCTTCCGGCGTCACGGTTGACGCCCATCCGCTTCCACGCGCGTTCGTCGCGCACTTATAATAATAGATGCCCCGAAAGGTATAGGCAATACTCGATTGAGTCTGCTGAATCCATTGGTCGAATTTTGGCGCAATCCCCTCCCTGTTTCCGCCTTGCCGAAATGTTTGATAAATAATTGATTCTGCGTATAGATACCCATGCTTGGTTTTGGTTTTCTCGTTTATCAGTTGCGTGAGACACGTCTCGATTTTCTGAAATTGCCCGGTTCGAATCCAGGCGTTTATCGTTGCGCCAGTTTCCTTACAAGTTGCGCGTGTTTTCTCAGGCGTTTTCTCGACAGGTTTTTTTTCAGTGACAGGCGCAGGAGTCGGCGTGGCGAGCTTCGCCTGTTTTTCTTCCTCAATCGCCTCATTTGCCGACGCGATTCGTTTGGCAAAAATCGGAGAGGTATAGGTCATATCTCCTTCTTGATAACGTTGTAACGCTTCGCGATACTTTCCCTCGCGATAATATTGATCGCCTTGCAGCAAGCGTTCACGCGCCATATCATACCGCTGGCGCTGCTGATACTGATAAAACCCGAATCCCCCGCCAGCCAGCGGAAGCACAATCAATAAGACAATAAGCACATGTTTCATATTTCGATATTCCTGTTATTCCCGGCGACAATGCGCCTGTTCATTTCATGCGTTTCACGGTAAAAATCGTTCAACGGCGCGGCAAAATCAATCGGTTCATGCTTCGCAAGACGCTGCAAATACTCGATGTTGCAATGCAGCAGCTCGCGTCCGCCGATGGCGCCATGCGACGGAATCACCGTTCGAACGCGGTCATCATCCGCCCAGCGTTGCAATTCGGCGATCCAGGGCGCAAGCGGGCACTGTTCCGACAGGCACGGCAGCGGCGTTTCGACGGTGTCGCCCGCGAATAAGACGCCCTGTTCCGGCAAAAACGCGACAATCGCATCCGGCGTATGCCCCGGCAACTGGCGCAGCATGAGCGTCGCCCCGCCGAGATCGAGCGTCAATTCTTCGCTGAACGTCAGGTTCGGCGCGATCAATTGCACCGCGTCCCAACGTGTCGGTTCGGCAGCCTGCTTTTCCCGCAAGACCGTCGGCGCATCGTCACCAAATCGCGCCAAACACGCAGCATGACCGATAATCGTCGCGTGATGATACGGCAGCCCCGCCGTGCCCCAGACGTGATCCCAATCGGCATGACTGTACACGATGACCAGTTCTTTCTCGCCAAGCAGCGGAAAGAAGTGCGTCATATCATGCGGATGCGACAGCGAATCCCACACAACGACGCGCGCCGCGCACGTCATACTCGCCGAGCGACACCTCGGTCAGCCAGATATTCGATTTGAAACGATGAACGCTGCTCATGACGATTTCGTCTTCGCGTTGTAGGGCGAAACTGTAGTTTCGCCCTACAATACGCCGACAGTTGCTCATGACGACTTCGCCTTCGCGTTG
>CAZRSF010000081.1:0-23425 GCA_964602655.1 uncultured Candidatus Moduliflexus sp. | reverse complement strand
TGTAGGGCGAAACTACAGTTTCGCCCTACAATACGCCGACAGTTGCTCATGACGACTTCGCCTTCGCGTTGTAGGGCGAAACTACAGTTTCGCCCTACAATACGCCGACAGTTGCTCATGACGATTTCGCCTTCGCGTGTAGGGCGAAACTACAGTTTCGCCCTACAATACGCCGACAGGATGTCGGCGATCCCAGAACGTCAGATGCCGTACAATTCGCCGTATTTGCCTTGCAGATAGGCGATATACGCCTGCGGGTTCAGCGCTTCGCCGGTGACGCGGCGCACTAACTCGGCGGGCGTGAATTTCGCGCCATGTTTGTGAATGTTCTCCCGCAGCCATGCTAAAATCGGCGCGAATTCGCCGCGCGCGACCATCTCGTCGAATTCCGGCAGATCGCGTTTCATGCAGGCGCAGAACTGCATCGAAAGCACATTCCCCAACGCATACGTCGGAAAATAGCCGAATAACGCCGCCGACCAGTGAATGTCCTGCAACACGCCCGCCGCGTCGTCCGGCGGCGTCACGCCTAAATATTTCTGCATCTTCAGATTCCAGAGCGCCGGGAGGTCTTTGACCTCGATTTCCCCCGCAATCAAAGCGGTTTCAAGTTCGAAACGCAGGAAAATATGCAGATTATAGGTCACTTCATCCGCTTCGACGCGAATGAAATCGGGGCGCACGACGTTGATGGAACGATAAAAATTCTCAAGCGACACGCCGCGTAGTTGCTCTGGAAAATAGGTCTGAAGGCGCGGCAGAAAGTACGTCCAGAACGCCCGGCTGCGGCCAATCACGTTTTCCCAGAAGCGCGATTGCGATTCGTGCACCGCCATTGACGCGCCAGTACAGATCGGCGTCCGCAGCAATGTTCGCGACACGCCTTGTTCGTAGAGCGCATGGCCGCCTTCGTGAATCGAACTGAACAACGCCGACGCGAACATATTCGGATTCAGGCGGGTCGTGATGCGCACGTCATCCGGCGAAAAATTGGTGGTAAACGGGTGCGATGACTTATCCTGCCGTCCGCGCTCGAAATCAAAGCCCATCTGCTGCAACACCTCGACGCCGAACAACCATTGCTGCTGCACGTCGAACTCCTGCCAGAAGACGGTATCGCGCACCGCGTCGCGATGGTGCGCGATGCCCTGAATCAAGCCGATCAACGCGGTTTTGAGTTCCTTAAAAATCCGATCTACGTCGGCGGTTTTCATTTCCGGTTCGTACATATCCAGCAACGGATCGTAAATATGGTCGGTGTAGCCGAGATTTTCAGCCTTCCGTCGAATCAATTGCACCAAATCCTCCAAAATCGGCTGAAACGTGGAAAACCGTTGTTCCGCCCGCGCATCTTCCCATATTTGATGCGCAATCGAGGTTTTGCGGGCTAATTCCGCCACAAGGCTCGGCGGAATCTTGATCTGTTTCTGGTATTCGCGCCACGCCACGCGAATCAGCCGGGCGTCGTCGCTATCGGCGTCTAACGACTCGGCGCAGGGGAGCGTTTCTTGTAACAGATCGCCCATTTCCTTGCAGGTAAATTTTTCATGCGCCAACCGCTGAAGCGTGGCTAATTGCCAGGATCGCGCCTCCACTCCGCCCGACGGCATGTACGTCTGCTGATCCCAATCCAGCACTGCCGCTGCTTTGTTCAAATCGTCAATCTCTCCAAGCCGTAGTTTTAATTGTTCGAGTCGTGCATTCATTTTGAGAATCGAAGACATCAACATGTCGCATTCATTGAACGCAAGATGTTGACATCATCGAAAGAGTTCGAATAATGGTGAAAACCTCTGTCAGGGTTCGCCCGCCTGACAGAGGTTCGTCTTTTGATATTTCCATCCCGTGCCAGCGTGTTTATCGCCTCGCCCGAAAGGTACGATGCGCAGGTCTTTCAGAAATTGTCAATAAGAAAAAATCGCGTTTCCCTTATTGACAAAAGAATCAATATAAGCCATCATAGAAGAGTAGGTTTCTCACGGTATGAATAACCAACATTACGGAGGCAAATATGAATCATTTCAAACATGGATTACATCGCTATCTCCTGCTGACCCTCACGTTGGCAGTGCTCGTGTCATCATGCGCAACCGTCCCGATTACCGGCAGGCGGCAGTTGGATTTAATCCCTGATTCCACCATGTTATCTATGAGTCTTCAGGAGTATGACCAGTTTTTGCAGGAAAACAAACTCAGCAGCGACCACAACGCGACGGCAATGGTTCAAAACGTCGGAAGGCGGATTCAAGCCGGAGTCGAGCAGTATTTTGCAGAAAACAACATGTCGCAGAAATTACAAAATTATCAGTGGGAGTTCAATCTTGTCGAAAGCGAAGACGTCAACGCCTGGTGCATGCCGGGCGGCAAAGTGGTGGTCTATACCGGTTTATTGCCGGTTGCGCAGGATGAGACCGGCTTAGCGGTGGTCATGGGGCATGAAATCGCCCACGCAATTGCGAGACATGGCGGCGAACGCATGACTCAGGGATTAGCGGTTCAATTAAGCGGCCTCGGCTTGTCGGAAGCGATGCAAAACAAACCTGAGGAAACTCGTCAACTCTGGCTGACCGCCTTCGGCGCTGGAACGCAATTGTTCGGGTTATTGCCATATAGCCGCTTGCACGAAAGCGAAGCCGATCATTTGGGGCTGATCTTTATGGCGATGGCAGGCTATGATCCGCATGCGGCAGTTGGTTTCTGGGAGCGGATGGCGCAAGAAGGCAGCGGACAAGCGCCGCCGGAATTCATGAGCACGCATCCGTCGGATGCGACACGCATCCGCAAAATCGAAGAAGCGCTGCCGGAGGCGATGAATTATTATCAGCCGCAATAACGCCGCGTTCAGGAGTGCAAGCGCTTGCTTTCGCACTCCTGAATTTTCAATCAATCACGGGACGTGATCCGTATTGTTAACCATTTTCCCGCCAAACGATCTCGTCGGGTTACGCCCCAGTAAATTCGTCCGCCTCTTTCAGTGCAAATGCGATAATCGCGTCATGCATTCGATAACCGGCTTCTCGCATATTGAAGAGCAAAGGAGCTACCTGAGAAATCAATCCTTGTCGCTTTGCCTGTAATAAAATTCCGGCTGTGCCGATCACTCGAAGGTCATACACCGCTCGCGCAATTTTCCTTCCTTTCCGCTCGTCAATCAAGACAAGAGGAATGGCTCGTTCTCGCGCAAGTTGAATCACTGAGGCTTCACCGGCATCGAGCGTGGCCTGAAGCAACGGCTCGACTTCGGCAATAAGGGATTGCACGTTAAGCCAGACTGCTCTCGAATATGCCTGAACGCCTTGAGCCGTTTTCCCTCCGTGCAGCATTTCCGCATGAACGGGAGCAGGAACCAGAACAGGCTCGTATAGCGCATGAAGAATATCCAGGCGTTCGACAAGAGAAAGGGCAATCAATGGCCCGGTATTGGTCACAATCGCCTCTTTTGCGCTCATTGCAATAATTCCTCGCGTTCGGCTTCGATTTCCTGAGCATCCCAGACCACGCTATCTATGCCGAATTGATGGCAGTTCAGCAAAAAAACGACGCGAGAGACCCCCGCTAACGTCGCGGCCTGGCCGGATGTCACACGCCCGATCTCATAGAGCTTCATCGCCATCGCCAACCTCGCTTCAGCCTCAAATGTGGCAGGACTGAGATTATTCATGGCCGGAATCGTTTCCGGGTATGGAATAGATAAGGTTCTCATTATCGTTCGCTCCTTCATTGCTGCAACCAGAGTTCGCGGTCGAGGCTACGGTATTGAATCGCTTCGGAGACGTGCTCTGGCCGGATGTCTTCGGCGGCGGCGAGATCGGCGATGGTGCGCGAGACTTTGAGAATGCGGTTATACGCTCTGGCGCTCAGGCCGAGCCGATCCATCGCCATTTCCAGCAACGATTGCGCGTCCGAACCTAAACGGCAGATGTCGCGAATCTGTTTCGTGCCCATGTGAGCGTTGCAAAAGACGTTTTTGACGTTGGCGAACCGGTGTTCCTGAATTGTCCGCGCCTGCTGCACACGCTCGCGGATGCGTTCGGATTTTTCGCTTTCATATACTGCCGAAAGGTCGCGGTAATGCACGGCGGGCACTTCGATATGAATATCAATGCGATCCATCAGCGGGCCGGAGATCCTCGCCATGTAGCGCTGCACGACTGGCGGAGCGCAACTGCATTTGCGGGATTGGTCGCCCAAATAGCCGCACGGGCACGGATTCATCGCCGAAACCAGCATAAAGCGGCTTGGGTAGGTCAGCGAGACGGCGGCGCGGGCAATCGTGACTTCCGAATCTTCAAGCGGCTGGCGCATGACTTCGAGGGCATTGCGGTTGAATTCCGGCAACTCGTCGAGAAACAGCACGCCGTTGTGGGCTAAGCTCACTTCGCCGGGGCGGGGAATCGTGCCGCCGCCGATTAAGCCCGCGCTGGAAATCGTGTGATGCGGCGAGCGGAACGGGCGCGTGGCGATCAAGGCTTTTTTGCCCGGCAGCAAGCCCGCGACGCTGTGGATTTTGGTGGTCTCAATCGCTTCCTCGAACGACAGCGGCGGCAGGATTGAGGCGAGCCGTTTGGAGAGCATCGTTTTTCCTGAGCCGGGCGGGCCAATCATCAGAATGTTATGCGAGCCGGCTGCCGCGACTTCGAGGGCGCGTTTGACATGTTCCTGGCCTTTGACATCGGAAAAATCCACCTCGTAGTTCGACGCCTGCCGAAACACTTCTTGAATGTCGAGATGCAGCGGTTCGATTGGCTGCGTCCCGTTCAAAAATTCGATGGCCTGCGCCAACGTGGCAATGCCATAGACCTCGATGCCATCCACGACCGCCGCTTCATTGGCGTTTTCTTCCGGCAGGATAATGCCTTTGATTTGATGATTCCGCGCCGTCACCGCCATTGACAACGCGCCCTGCACCGGGCGCAAACTACCATCAAGCGAGAGTTCGCCGACGAACAGATACTGGCTCAAGATTTCCGTTCGAATCATGCCCATCGTCGCGAGAATGCCTACCGCAATCGGCAAATCGAAGGCCGAGCCTTCTTTTTTGATGTCCGCCGGGGCGAGGTTGACGATAATTCGATTCACCGGAAAGGCGAAGCCGGTGTTGGTGATGGCCGCTTTCACGCGCTCGCGGCTTTCTTTGACTGCGCCGTCCGGCAGGCCGACCACGCCGAACGAGGCCAAGCCGAAATTCAGATCGACTTCCACTTCCACAATGTAGGCGTCAATCCCCATCACTGCGCCGCTCAAAACTTTTGCCAGCATGTTTCCCTCCCGTATATTTTACCGCAAAGACGCAGAGGCGCAAAGAAAATAACAAGAACCCCAAGGTCTTGAAAACCTCATAATACGATGCTTGTTCTTTGCGTCTTTGCGGTGATATTCTGATTAATACCGCTCGAATTTCTCGTCTAATTCATCGCGCGCATCAGGCAGCGTCTCGGTTCGCAACGCAGGCGTTTTATCCGACGAACGCCGCCTCGTCGTCACGTCTTTCGGCGGATGTTCATGGTTGTCTATTCGGAAAAAGGCGATGGTCTTGCGAAGTTCTTCGGCTTGTAAATGCAGTTCTTCGGCGGCGGATGCTAACGATTCCGCCGTCACAACGTATTGCTGGGTGAGGTGATCCAAATCCTGAATCGCGTGATTGACTTGACCTGTGCCAGTGCGCTGTTCACTGGTCGCCGCGCTGATCTCGCGCACTAATTCCGCCGTATGCTGAATATTGGGGACGAGTTGCGCCATCAATTCGCCCGACAATTCGGTCGCTCGGATCGTTGAACCCGCCAGCAGATCGATTTCTTCCGCTGCGGTTTTCGTGGTCTTGGAAAGACTGCGAACCTCTGAGGCGACCACGCCGAACGCTTTACCGTGTTCCTGAGCGCGCGCCGCTTCAATCGTCGCGTTCAACGAGAGCAAATGCGTCTGACCGGCAATATCCTGAATCACCGCGATTTTGTTGATAATCTGGCGGATCGCACTCACGGTTTCCTGCATGGATTTGCCGCTTTCAATCGCTTCTTCCGCCGCTTCGCGGGCAATCGTTTCGGTCTGCGAGGCATTCTCGGCATTCTGGCTGATATTGGCGAGCATCTGCTCTAACGACGCGCTGATTTCCTCGATTAACGTCGCTTGACGATTGGTTCCGGTCGAGACTTCCTCAGACCGTTCATGCAACTCGCGGCTGCCATCCGCAATATTGTCTGCCGTGTGCTTAATTTTCCCGACCAAATCTTTCAGCGTCGTCAGCATTTTCCGAAGCGCTTGCGTCCAGGTATCGTGCGTCGAACGTTCTTCCATGCGGACAGTCAGGTTTCCGCCGGCAATCTGTTCGGCCACCTGCGCCGCATCTTGCAGGCTTCTGACCATTTCCGCCAGCGCGTGCATCAGCATATCTTGCGCGGAACGCGGCGTGATCTCTACCGCCAAATTCCCTCTGGCAATGTCTCGCGCCAATTCAGTCGCGTTCTGCATGGCATCAACCAGCAGATTCAGATTGATCGCGACCTCCAAAAATTCATTGGCATACGTTTCCGGCAGCTTTTCAGGAATATCCCCTTTGGCAAAGCGCTGAATGTACACAATCACGATATCCAGAAACCGCAGCATGTCTCGCGTAAACCAGACAATCGAGCCGCAGACAAGCAGCGTGAGCATGCCGCCAATGACGACGACGCTGGCAGTCATGCGCCACATCGCCTGCTGTTCGAGACGCTGCGGCAGGCTGGCGGTCAATACGCCGATAGCCTCGCCGCTTTCGCGATGGAGTGCGCAACGCGCCTGATAATACGACTGATTGCCAATCCGAACCGGCGCGACCGATGCGCGGCGTTCCTTGCCGAGCATCTCCGCGCAGGAGGGCATTTGCTCGCGCACAGCGTCCGCAACAACCGTTTCTTCCGGCAGCGTGCCTGCAAATAAGGTCGTTCCCAAAAAAAGATTCACTGACGTGTCGCTCAACAGCGCATACCGTTCGATTCTCTCTTGCGTGTAGAAGGGAATTTCTGCGACAAGCACGCCAGCAAGCGCGCCGTCAAGCATGATCGGAACGCTGAGATGAAATCCGACCTCTCCGTCATAAAAAAACGCCGTCGCCGCCGTCGTGGCAATTTGCTGAGGATATACAGCGCGTATCCCCTCTGGCAGAAGCGCATCCGACGGAGATTGTTTGTTCATGACGAGCATGGAGAGTTGTGAGGCGTCATCTAATGGCAGCAGCGTCTCGCGATTCGTCTCAGAGTTGACATACGCGCCGACCGTTTCTTTCGCGCCCTCTCGCAGATAGACAAGCAGCAACCGTTTATCCGCGCCATAGGCCAACACGCGTTTGGCGGCCATTCGATGCCCAAGCTGTTGTAATGCCGCCCCGGTTCGACCGAAATAACTGGCATTCTCCATTTTCGAACGACCTTTGGCAAAGGCGTTGACGAAATCGTCCGGGGTTTGCCGATACATTTTCAGAAGCAGGGAGAGCGTAAATTCCTGGGATGCGAATTCTTCGAGCGTTCGAACGGATTCTTGAGAACGCGTGGCGAATTCATCGCCGAAAAATCGCAGCGCCATCTGAATCTGGCGGACGAATTCGCGATGTTTGTCCTGCTTTGCCAACACGGCATACGTAATGGAAAAACCGGCAGAGGTCAATAAGGCGAGTAAGAGTCCGACGCCAAGCAGCCTGGTTCGCAGCGATGATCGTTTCATAATGCTCTATCCTTGATACGCGCCGATGAGGCTCGATAAAAAATTCGCCTCGAACGCCTTCTTGTGCATCTCACGTTCTGTTGTTGATCTCAGACCTCTTGCAGGCTACCGAAAGATGAGGAGATTTGACAAGGAAAAATTTCAAGAAAGAACAGGATTCGTTTCGCGCCGTTCGACGCAGAACCGTCTTTTTTATGAGGTAAACACACAAGCCTGCCAGGGTTCGAACCCTGGCAGGGCTTTCATAGCGTCGCAATCACATCCAGCAGGGCGTCGTTCGGCGGGATGTCCTGCATAGAGTCGCCATAATGCGCAAAACGGATGATGCCCTGTTTATCAATCAGCATTTGCGCGGGCAGGCGGCCAAGCTTCAGGAGTCTGACTTCCTGTCCGTACAGATTTAAGACTTGCAAATCCGGGTCAGGCAGACCGACGAACGGGTACTGCTCTTTTTCCCAGTGATGCGCGAATACCTCAGCGGTATCTGGCCCCACCACCACGATTTCTGCGCCTTTTGCCGCGAATTTCTCGTAATCCTGGCGCAACTGCGCCATGTGCCGGCGGCAGAAGGGTCAGACAAAGCCTCGATTGAACACTAACACCACGACCTTTTGTCCTTGAAACGACGACAGCGTCACCGGCTTGCCGGACACGTCATTCAACGTAAAATCCGGCGCAGGCATGTTGAGTTGAACTTTTGCCATAATGGCCTCCTTTCAAGCATCTTTGCTCTTCCAAACGTCCTCGATCAAACAGGATTAACCTTCCCTATTCATTCTATGAAGGCTGCACCAAATTTTGTCAAGAGCTTGGCACATAAAAAAAGCCCGGCGCATCGAAACGCGCCGGGCTGTGTGTGAAACGACTACACCATATCGGAGAAATCAATTTCCGACAGTTTTTTGTAGTATTTATTGCGTCCCTTCATGTCGCGTTCCGCCTTCGCAAAGGCTTTTTCCGCGATTTCAGGATACATTTTCTTCAACGAACTGTAGCGCACTTCGCTCTTCAGGAAATCCTGGAACGATCCATCCGGGTCTTTGGATTCGAAGATGAACGGGTTCTTGCCTTCGTTTTTCAACGCCGGATTGTAGCGATATAACGGCCAGTAACCGCTCTGTGCCGCGCGTTTGGCTTCGTTAATCGAGTGCGTCATGTTGATGCCATGATTGATGCACGGCGCATAACAGATCACCAACGACGGTCCCGGATGCGCTTCGGCTTCCTGGAAGGCTTTCAGCGTCTGGCTCATGTTCGCGCCCATCGAAACCGAGGCGACATACACATAGCCGTAGCTCATGGCCATCATGCCGAGGTCTTTTTTGCTCTGCTCTTTGCCGGTCGCGGCAAATTTCGCAACCTGGCCGGTCTGCGATGCTTTCGACGCCTGTCCGCCGGTGTTGGAATAGACTTCGGTGTCGAGCACGAGGATGTTGACATCCATGCCAGTGGCGATCACATGATCCAATCCGCCGTACCCGATGTCATACGCCCAGCCGTCGCCGCCGAAAATCCAGACCGATTTCTTGGCGAAGTAGTCTTGCTTTTCCAGCATTTCCGCCAACACGTCTTTTTCCCGTCCAGACGCTTTCGCGACGGCGTTCGGGAGTTTGGCTTTGATGATCTGGCTCAGTTTGACCGATTCGTCGGAATTGCTGTAGTTATTCAACCAGCTTTCCAACGCGCCGCTCAATTCGCCTTCCAGCTTGAATGAACGGGCTTCTTCCGCCAAAAGAATGAGCTTGTCGCGGGTCTGGCTGATACCGACATACATGCCGAGGCCGTATTCCGCATTGTCTTCGAACAGCGAGTTTGCCCAGGATGGACCGAATCCGTCTTTATTGGTCGTGTACGGGCTGGCTGGCGCTGTTCCGCCGTAAATCGAGGAACAACCGGTCGCGTTCGCCACCACCATGCGTTCGCCGAACATCTGCGTAATCAGCTTCACATACGGCGTTTCGCCGCAGCCTGCGCATGCGCCGGAGAACTCGAACAGCGGTTGTTTGAACTGGCTGCCTTTCAATGTGAAACGATTCATCAACTGATCTTTGACAGGCAGCGCATGCAAATAGTTATATTGTTTGCTTTCCTGTTCCACCATCTCTTCCAGCGGTTTCATCACCAACGCTTTCTCTTTTGCGGGGCAGACATCCGAACAACTTCCGCAGCCCGTGCAATCAAGCGGCGAAATCTGGATTTTGTATTTGTAGCCTGCCAATTCCTTGCCTTTCGCGTCCACAACCGGCGTGCCAGCCGGGACGTTTGCCGCTTCTTCGGCGGTCATCAGATACGGACGAACAACGGCATGAGGGCACACCAGCGAACACTGGTTGCACTGAATGCAGTTTTCTGCGACCCAGCACGGCACATTGACCGCGATGCCGCGTTTTTCATACTGCGTCATGCCGGTCGGGAACGTTCCGTCAGGCGTGAAGCTCGATGACGGCAGTAAGTCGCCTTTCTGGGAGTTGATCGGGTTGAGCACGTCGCGCACGAACGCGTTCGAAGACGCAGCCTCTTTGGCGTCATCTTTGGCGTTCGCCCAGTCTGCCGGAATCTCGATTTTCACCAATTCGCCCGCGCCGCGATTCACCGCCGCCACATTCATGGAGACAATCAAGTCGCCTTTCGAGCCATAGGTCTTCTTCACAGCGGCGCGCATGTATTCCAACGCTTTTTCGTAATCGGGAATCACTTTGGAAATTTTAAAGAACGCGGCTTGCAGCACCATGTTGATGCGGTGGCCGAGTCCGATTTCTTCGGCGATTTTGTAGGCGTTGATGATGTAGAACTCGACATTTTTCTTCGCCAATTCGCGTTTCACCGCTGCCGGGAGTTTTTCGCTCAGTTCTTCCGGCGACCAGACGCAGTTCAACAGGAAGCCGCCGCCTTGTTTGATCCCTTCCAGCACGTCGAGGCGCGAGATATAGGATTGGTTGTGGCAGGCGATAAAATCCGATTCCGTGATCAGATAATGGGATTTGATCTCTTTCGGTCCAAAACGGAGATGCGACACCGTGACGCCGCCCGATTTTTTGGAATCGTAGGAGAAGTAGCCCTGCGCATACATATCGGTGTGATCGCCGATAATTTTGATCGAGTTTTTGTTCGCGCCGACCGTGCCATCCGAGCCGAGTCCCCAGAATTTGCAGCGAATCGTGCCTTCCGGTTCGGTAATGAACTTTTCTTTGACTTCTAACGAGGTAAACGACACATCATCCGTAATACCGACCGTGAAATGGTTTTTCGGAGAGTCCGCCGCCAAATTGTCGTACACGGCTTTGACCATCGCCGGGGTAAACTCTTTGGAGCTTAAGCCATAGCGACCGCCGATCACCATCACGTCTTTTTTGCCGGTTTCATAGAAGCAGGACAACACATCTTCATACAACGGCTCGCCAATCGAACCGGCTTCTTTGCAGCGATCCAACACGGCGATTTTCTGCACGGAGGCCGGAATCGCAGCTAACAGGTGTTTTGCTGACCAGGGGCGATACACGCGCACTTTGATCAAGCCGAGTTTTGCGCCTTTTGCGTTCAAGTATTCAATCGTTTCTTCGATCACATCCGCGCCGGACCCCATGCAGATAATCACGCGGTCGGCTTGAGGATGACCGGCGTAGTCGAACAGATTGTAGTGTCTGCCGGTCAATTCGCCGACTTTTTTCATGTTCGCTTCGATGATGGCGGGGAGATTATCATAAAAAGGGTTGGCTGCTTCTTTAGCCTGGAAGAAAATGTCAGGGTTCTGAGCCGTTCCGCGCATTTCCGGCTTTTCCGGGCGAAGTCCGCGCGACTTGAACGCCTTCACGGCTTCCCAATCCAACAGTTTCGCCAGGTCGTCATACGCAATCATTTCGACTTTCGACAGTTCGTGCGACGTTCTGAAACCGTCGAAGAAATGCATCACCGGCACGCGGGACTGAATGGCGGTCAAATGCGCAACAGTCGCCAAATCAATAACTTCCTGATTATTCGCCGACGCCAGCAGCGTCCAGCCGATCTGACGGGTCGCCATGACATCGGAATGATCGCCGAAAATCGAAAGCGCGTGCGCGGCGACAGCGCGGGCAGAGACATGGAACACGCCCGGCAGCAATTCTCCGGCGATTTTGTACATGTTCGGAATCATCAACAGCAAGCCCTGCGACGCGGTGAAGGTCGTGGTTAACGCGCCGCCGGTCAACGAACCATGCACTGCGCCAGCCGCGCCGGCTTCCGACTGCATTTCGACAATTTTGACCATCTGTCCGAAAATGTTTTTTGTTCCCTTGGCGCGCATTTCATCGGCGACCTCGCCCATCACGGACGATGGGGTAATCGGATATAACGCGGCGACATCACTGTAGGCATAAGAAATATACGCCGCAGCGGTATTGCCGTCAATCGTGCGTACGTCTCGTACTTTACTCATAACGTGTTGCTCCTTAGTAATAGATTGATAACATGATGAACTTCTTTGGTTTGACTGACAAAAACGTAGGTTTCAAATAGGGAACATCTTGTTTGCCGGTTGCGAGTTGCGTCAAGAAAAAAGTGGCGGGGTTGATAAACCGCATGAATTTCTCTTTTTCTGATGTTTCCGTAGAGACGCACCGACAGGGCGTCTCTACGATGAGGAATAGGAAAGCGGGGCAATGACGCCATCAAGCGAATGAGCGCTCGAAGAGTTCGGCAATCGCGTGTTTACCGTTTTCTTCCAGAAAGCGCGTGCCGGTTCCTGTAAAATGCGGATGGCTGATGACTGGCGCGTCTTCGCATTTCACCCAATCCGTTTGCTTCCATACGAACCACGCATCCCGTTTCTGATCGAACACGAACAACGGTTTATTGCAGATTTTGGCAAATTCCGCGCCCCAACCCGTGCCGCCGTTGACGGTTTTGTTGTCGAGAATCTCGCCGACGACATAAATTTCCTGACCGTTGTTGATCTGATACCAGATGCTTTGCAGAATCTTACGAAACACCTGCCCTTGTTTGTAACTGCGATTCATCAATTTCGAGACGTATTCCAGGCTGACATCGCCATTTTGCAACTCATCGTGATTCAGGTAACGCGCGCCGCGCTGGCGAACTCTATCGTGTCCGTCGAACGTGAAATTGACTTCTTCGATGCCGAACCGCTCGGCGTTCGCGCCGAATTCCGCTTCCGCCCCTTTGATGCCGCCGCTGAATAAAATGCACTCGTCTTTTTTCATCTTGACTCCTCTGAAAATAAAATGTTCATGCGTTGTGGTGTAGGTCGAAACTGGAGTTTCGACCTACATGAATAGCTCCTTATAATGTTAATCGGGTGCTACATTCGTCAATTCTGCCGCGAGCTTGTCAAGAAAATTACGAATACTCTCGAAAAAAGCCGGTCGTTTCGGTCGCCCCGCCGGGTCACGCTTTCAACTGCCGCGTCGCCCAATCGCGCAAGGCCAGGCGGTCTATTTTCGTGTTATGCCGCACGTCCACCGGGAATGACGGATGAAACAGAACGGTTCGAATATCCCGCGTATGCTCATGTTGCTGGCCGAGTTCCCGCAGTTCGTCAATCAGGCGTTGCGTCGCCTGCTCCGTCTGCGGCACATATTCCGGCAGCGTTTCGATAATCACAACCGGCTGCTGCTGACCGTACGCGCCGAGGCCGACGAGCGCAGAACGTTTGACGGCCGGATGCTGATTGAAAATCGCTTCGACCTGTACCGGCAGCAGCAAGCCCGACGCCGTTTCGACCCGGTGCGATTTGCGTCCGCAGACCCAGATGCGCCCCTGCTCGTCAAGATAACCGAGATCGCCCATGCGATGCCAGAAACTGTTGCCGTCTCGAATTTTCGCTTCTGTAGTCTGGCGCGGACGATTGACGTAGTCCCGCGTGACGACCTCGCCTTTGATGGCGATTTCGCCGATCTGACCGGCAGGCAGCACAAGCGCGTCGTTCCATGTTGCAATCGGCTCATCGAAAATCGGAATAATTCGCGCCTGCAAGCCGCCAATCGGAGCGCCGACACAGACTCCCGCTCCGTTCAGCGTCTTTTCGCCAGTTTCCGAGAGAATATCTTCGCCCGGCATCAGCGTCAACGGCAGCGCCTCGGTCGCGCCGTAGGGCGTGTAAATTTTCCCGCTCGACAGCACGTTCGCAAAGCGTTCGACGACATCCGGCATCACTTCTGCGCCGAACATAAAGACATGTTTCAGTGACGGCAATTTGAGCGCATGTTTCAGGCAGTAATCTGCCAAAATGCTCCAGATCAGCGGCGAACCGAGGCTCATCGTCACGCCGAACGTTTCGATGGATTCCACTAAATAGGCGGGGTTGACCTGCGCCGTTTTGCGGGCGTCCATGTCGGGAATAATCGTCGTCACGCCGAGCGCGGGATTAAACAGCGCAAAAATATACATGACGGAAAGATGCACTTCGCCTTCTGTCACGCCCATTTCGTCGCGCATGATTTCGACTTGTTTCTTGAAAATGCCGTGCAGATACGCGACGCCTTTCGGAATGCCCGTGCCGCCCGATGTAAAGGCGACCGCCGCTTCGTCCTCGGTCGTGGTCGGCGCAATCGGGAACGGCTCGCGGGACGACGATTGCAATTCGGCGAGCGTCGCGCCTTCCCAGAACAACCGCTTGCCGACAGTCACGAAACGCCGGACGGTTCGAAACGGCTTCGGAAAAACTTTCCGCATGACGTGCGCCAATGGAATGCCGATCATCGCAGTCGGTTCGGTTTCGGCGACGCATTGCAGAAATGCCTTGCGCCCCATGCCGGGATCAATCAATACCGGAACTGCGCCAATTTTCAGCAGCGCAAACGCCACCGCAATCAATTCCACGCCGGGGCGCACCATCATCAGAGCGCGGTCGCCCTGTTTGATGCCGTATTGCGCCAATCCATGCGCATACGAATCGCAGAGCGCGTTCAACTGCTGAAACGTCAGTTGCGTGAATGTCGCGCGTCCGTGAGCATCGCGGCCAGCCGGAAAGACGATGGCCGGGCGATATGGCGCGCGGGCGGCCATGTCGGAGAGGGCTTGTGCAATATTATAGCGCATAGGAGGTTTGTTATCCCTGTCAGGGTTTAAAATCCTGACAGGGATACGTTGAAATTCAAGAGGGATTCGTCTCTTTTGCGGCGGGGCGGTCGCGTTCCAGGAATTTCGACATCAGGGGGATGATGCGCTCGTGCGCGTCTTCGACGACATAATGTCCGGCATGTTCCAGGACGTGGACATCGGCTTCCGGGAAACGCCGCCGCCATTCCGGCAGAAAATCGCGTTCCGTAAAACAAAAATCGTCTTTGCCCCAGAGAATCAACATCGGATGGTGTTGAAAACGCGGCGATTCTTTGTCAATTTCGTTTAACGTGCGGCGAGTGGAATGCGTATCTTCCATTGGAATATCTCTGACGAACCGATGCAGCGCGATGCGGTCATGCCAATTAGAATACGGCGCGAGATACCCGGATTTGACATCGTTCGTAAATCGCTCCGGTTGCGAGGTCGCATACCGCAGCGCGGCTCTGGCAAAACCATTCAAGCCCCGGACGAGGAATTCGCCGATCACCGGAATGCGGCATATTGAAATTCGCAACGGCAGCACCGGCACAAAAAACGCAGAGGTATTGAATATCACAAACTGTTGAATGCGCTCAGGATGTCTGACAGCAGCGCCCATGCCAATCGCGCCGCCCCAATCATGGACGACCAGCGTCACATGATGCAGGTCGAGATGAAGGCAAAGCTGCTCAAGATTCGTAATATGCTGTTCCAGCGTGTAGGCATATTGCTGTGGTTTTTCCGACAGTCCGCAGCCGATATGATCCGGGGCGATAACACGGAAATCACGCGAGAACTCGGTAATCAGATGGCGAAAATAAAACGACCAGGTCGGATTGCCGTGCACCATCAGCAAGACCGGCGCGTCGCGCAAGCCTTCATCAATATAGTGATAGGAGACGCCGTTCATATCCATCCAATGCGACGGAAACGGATAGCCCGTATTCTGTAAAATAGTAGTAAGTTGAGGCGATTTTATCATATGTTCCTATAAAAATTCGGAGCAAATAGCCCTGTTCACATGCGGTAAGAATAAATATAATTTTATGAAACAGATTTTCAGAATGTCAAGGGAAAAGTCGCGTTTGTCTGCCACATCTTTATCACCACGCGATTTGGAGATATGCTGACCGGATGTCTTGCGCATGAACTGTTTGCGCTACGAAACGCGTGGTGCTTATTTTTTTGACAACAACAGAGGAGAATTTTGTTGCATGGCGCAATAATTTTCTTCCAAAAAGGCGCGATTGAACAGCATTCTTGCTTGACAAGTTCCTCGTTCTCCTTGTTTATGGCTGAAAACATCTCTACGGCTTTATATTTTACAGCGAACGTATAAGGAAGGAATATGTTATTCGAACTGAATCCATTTCACCTTGCAGAAGGCTTAGTCTGGTATGTCGTGTTTTTATTTTCAACGGTGTGTCATGAGGCGGCGCATGCGTTTGCCGCGCTGAAACTTGGCGACCGCACGGCGCATGAAGGCGGGCAGGTGACGCTCGACCCGCTGCCGCATATTCGACGCGAACCAATCGGCATGGTCGTCATTCCGATTGTGTCGTTTTTGATGAGCGGCTGGATGATGGGCTGGGCGAGCGCTCCGTATGATCCGGCCTGGGCGATGCGCTATCCCAAACGGTCGGCGCTGATGTCATTGGCCGGGCCGTCTGCTAATTTTCTGTTGTTCGCCTTCGCGTTCATCCTGATTCGCGCTGGTTTAGCGTTTGGATGGTTCTATCCGCCGGACAGCATCACCTTTTCGCAAGTCACAGTGGCAGTTGCCGCAAAAGGCGCGTCCGTTGCCGTCGCAAAATTTTTGAGCATTCTGTTTTCGCTGAACCTGATTTTAGGCGTGTTCAATTTGCTGCCATTGCCGCCTTTAGACGGAAGCAGCGCGATTCCGCTCTTTTTGGAACGCCGCATGGGGCAGGAATATCTCGATTTTCTCCATCGCAACCGGTCATTCGGCTTTTTCGGTATTTATCTCGCCTGGCAGTTCTTTGACGTGGTTTTTAATCCAGTGCATCTGTTTGTCTTGAACCTCTTATATCCCGGCCTGCAATATCATTAACAGGAGGAAATGTCACTGTTGGAGGGTATCATGAATAGTCGCATCAAGAGGCTTTGCTTGATCCTGATCATGCTGGTCTTATCAAGCTGTTCTTCGAAAGAAGAAGACGCAAATTTTACGGGAACGTTCGAATACATCTCAGGGTCAGGACTGATAGGAATCCCCGCAGGTTATACCTTCGAACTTACTCAACATAAGACTCGGATTGCTGGCCGCTATCATTATTACATTGAGCAACGCGGGGCAACGTATCACGTGGCCGGAAGAATTCATCTTCCAGATTCGGACGTTGCAGAACTCGTATTGACGCTGGTCAAAGCATATCCCGATGATTATACCCCGGAAAAATCCACATTCACGCTGCATATCATGCTGACAAACGATGGCGATAGCATTTATGTGAGTGAACGGGAACAAAATGTGCCTCGCGTTAAAAATCATTGATCCGGCATTTCATCGAGAATTTTGAGGGTTCGAACACCTCGGAATTCTCGATGAAACCCGGCAGCATCGGGTGGCGAATCTCAATATCGCTCGAATTCCTCGTCATGCTCATCTGTAACGATTTTAGGGCGAACAACGGGGCTGGCAGCCCTGACGCTATCGGCGCGGCGTTCGTCATGCGCCAGACCGTTGCCATCGTTATTGCTATGCGCAGGGACGGTCGCGGTTTTCAGATGCGCCACCTTGTGGATCGCACGCTTTTCATACGATGACGCGGATGTTTCTGCTCGCTCTTTTTTCTCATGCATCGCAAGATCAAGATGATGCACTTTAAAGAAACTCATCGTCATTTGCAATTGTTCCGCCTGACCGGAAAGCTCTTCCGCCGTTGACGCCAACTCTTCGGACACCGACGCGTTTTGCTGAATCACCTGATCCAATTGCTGCATCGCCTGATTGATCTGCCCGGCGCCGGAATCCTGCTCGCGGCTGGCAGCGCTGATTTCCTGCACCAATTCGGCGGTGCGCTGAATATCCGGCACGAGCTTGCTCAGCATCTCGCCTGCCCGTTCTGCAATCGCCACGCTATTACGCGCAACTTTATTAATATCCGCCGCCTCAGCCCGGCTGCGTTCTGCCAATGACCGAATTTCCGCGGCAACGACGGCAAATCCGCGCCCAAGATCGCCGGCTTTCGATGCTTCAATCGTGGCATTCAGCGACAGCAGGTTCGTTTGACGCGCGATGTCGTCAATCACTAAAATTTTTTCCGAAATCGAGCGCATCGCCTCCACCGTCTCCCCGACCGCTTTGCCGGAATCACCAGCGTCCGCCGCCGATTTGATGGCAATTCGTTCGGTATGCCCGGCATTTTCGGCATTTTGACGAATATTCGCGGTCATTTCTTCCATCGAAGAGGACGCCTGCTCCGCCGACGCCGCCTGCTCGGTCGCGCCCTGCGACATTTCTTCGGAACTTGAACTGAGTTGCTGACTGCCATACGCCACATTATCCGCCGCGCCTTTGACATCCATCACAATCTCCCGCAATTTTTTGACCATCTCATTCAGCGCGTCAGACAGCATCCCGATTTCATCCTGCTGCGCGACCTCGACATTTTTTGTCAGGTCTCCGGCAGCGACGTTTTTCGCAAACTCGACGCCGAGCGTCAGCGGCGCGGCGATGCTGGCCGCGAGCGATCTCGCAAATATGACGACTGTGACGCCTAAGGTGATGCCGATAACCAGGATCGTCAGAATCAGCGCGTACACCGGGGCGTTGACCTCGCTATTATCCACTTCCGCCAACAGCGCCCAGGTATTGCCGAAGATCGAGAGCGGCGCGTAGGCCGATAAGACGCGATTGCCGCGATAATCGCTGATAATTTCCTCGCCGCTTTCCCCAGCGAGCGCCTTTTCAACCGCCTTCGTATCCACTTTGCCCTTGTCCGGGTTGGCAAATGAGGCGTTGACGCTGTGATATTCGGGATCAAGCACCGAATCCGAGCGCATCAGCTTATCGGCTCCGACAAGATAGGTTTCACCGCTTTTGCCCATCCCTTCGCGCAATTGCATAACCGTGTTAATGGCGTCTAATGAGAGTTGCAGCCCGACGACCAATTGAATCTCATCATTCGCCATGACGGGCTGCGCGATAAACGCCGCCGGTTCATTGTTGCTGGGAGCATACGGCGCAAAATCCGCCATGCCGAACGTTTTGGTTTCAAGCGTCTGTTTCACCAGTTTGCCAAGCCCGGAATCGGCATATTGACCGTTCACCATGTTCGTGCCGTAGTCCGCTTCGCGACCGACAGAGTAAAACACATCGCCTTGCGGATGAATCAGGAAGAGATCATAGTAGCCGTATTTTTCGGTGTATCGCGCAAAAAAGTCTTTGCCGTTTTCATATTGCGGCACAATCGCCTCTTCCAGTTCCATCTTGCTGACGCAGACCCAATGCAGCCCGGCGATGTCGCACGGATCGTAATCCACCATGATCAACTTGCCGGATTCGTCGGTATAGACATGCTGCCCGGATTTGCCCGCGAGCGCGTCTTGAATGTATGGCGCGGAGACTTCCGCACCGATGTCTAACGCGCCCTCGGCGCGTGTTGTAAATGGGCTGCGCAACACAGTCTTGTCATTCGACGCACCGACGATATACGTCTCGCCGGTCGTACCGAGTCCGTCGCGCTGCTGGACGATAGCGACGATTTGATCGGTCGGCATCTGCATGGCGACGAAGCCTTTTAACTGCCGGTATTCATCGCGGATTTGCGCGATCATGAATGCCGCGTGTTTTCCGCCGGATGGCGAGTACGGGTCGAAATCCGCCACCGCGATTTCCTCGGCTGTCATCGTTTTCGCGAATTCGAACGTCTTGCCCAAACTGGCGTCTTTTAAATTGCTCTCCGGGATAATCATGCCGAGGTCAGCCTCTTTTTTCGCCGTATAAACGATGTTGCCGTTCGCATGAATCAAAAAGAGATCATACCAGCCGTTATCTGTCATAATATCCTGAAAACGGGCATCGTATTTCTGTAGGACGCTGTTCCATTCCGGCGTCATCACTTTTTTCCCTGATAACTCGAACGCAGCCTCGAATTCCGTCAATGCGGTAAACGCTAATGGGTCGTCTTTCAGATTCCGCAGCGATCCTTGCATCCGTTCGAGATATTCTTCCAAATGCGCTTTTTTGAGTTGCTGCGCCACCGATAATTTGGCAAACGCGGCGGTTTGCATCGAACTCACGGTTTCCACGAGGACAGCCATATCCCCCTGACGCTCGATAAAAAAGCGTTCGATCTGCGCCTTTTTGATACCGCGAACAGCCTCCAATTGTCCGTAAGATACCTTCATCAAAGCTCTGGTGGCTTGAAATCCGCTCCATGCGCCAACGAGCACAATCGGAAAAAGCCCCACCGCCAAAAACAAACCAACAAGCTTCGGTTTCATTTTCACATCTTTTAATGCCACCATAATACCGTCCTCCCTGGTGCGCGTCCAGAATGAGTGTGACGCTCATTCGTTTTCGCATTCGCGTTGATAACATCAATCCGTTCATCATCATAGTGAATACAAAAGCTATGCCAGTGTATTAGAAACTGTCGAAATTGCCGTTTTCAGCATCATACAGGCATATTAATCGAAATTTTCAGGGATGCCGTCAGCAGAACATCGCGAATCCATTGTTACATTTTTTCCCTATTGACAAAAGTGAGTAAAATTTTCACAGCAATTCTCTTGACAGGGATGCCAAAAGAAACAGCTTGCTTTTATTGGGCATATTCTTCGCGGGAATGCAAGCCCGCTACCGAGCCCAGCCCAGCCATAAATGGCCGGTCTCAAAAGAGAAGCAGGCTGAAGCCCGCTGAAATACTGGATAGGGCGCTTCAGCGTCCTTCCGCGTTGAGACCGGCGATTGAGCGCCGGGCGATATTGAAAACTTAACAACCCGGCGCTACTGAGGGGAATTTATGAAACTTCTGATTGTTGATGACGATGTCAAATTTCGCGATCAATTGGTTAATATTTGCGAATTCGAACAGATTGACGCGCACGTTGCCGAAAACGGCCTGTCAGCGCAACGCCAGTTGGAACAGGAAACGTTTGATGCCGTTGTCACGGATTTGAATATGCCAGGCATGAATGGCCTTGAACTGCTGCGCTGGATTCAAGACGACGGCCCGTCTATCCCGGTGCTCATGATGTCCGGCTACGGCGAAATCAACGACGCTGTCGAAGCAATGAAGCTTGGCGCACAGGATTATGTCGTCAAACCGTTCGAACCAGAAGTGCTGTTCATCCGATTGAAACGCATCATTGAGAATCAGCGGCTTTCGCGGATCGTCGAGCGCGGAAAAAACATCCAACACGACTGGAAAAGCTGGATCGGCAGCAGTCCGCAGATGATGGAGATTAAAGCGCTCATCGAAAAAATCGCGCCGACGCCTTCAACGGTGATGATTACGGGGAAAAGCGGCACGGGAAAAGAAGTCATTGCCAGAGCGATTCACCAGCATTCGCTGCGGGCTGACAAGCCATTTTTAGCTGTGAATATCGGCGGCGTCCCTGAAAATTTGCTGGAAAGCGAACTGTTTGGCTATGAAAAAGGGGCGTTTACCGGCGCGGCAGGCCGCAAAATCGGCCTGTTCGAGATGGCGTCGTCCGGTACGCTGCTGCTCGACGAAATCGGCGACATGCCGAGGCATCTCCAGGGCAAACTGCTGCGCGTGCTTCAGGAACGCAAAATCCAGCGGTTAGGTGGCACACGCGATTTGCCGATTGATGTCAGAATTCTTGCCGCCACCAATAAAAACCTCGAAGAACTCGTGCGGCAGGAGCGCTTTCGCGAGGATATGTTTTACCGCTTGAACGTTATCCGCATCGCTGTCCCGGCATTGCGCGAACGGCAGGAAGATATTCCTCTGCTGGCCGGGCATTTTATTCAGCGCTTCAACGCGCGGATCGGAAAAAACATTCGCGGCCTCGCCCCTGACGCGCTCCTCGCCCTTGAAGCGTATGATTTCCCTGGCAATGTGCGAGAATTAGAAAACGTGATCGAACGGGCTGTTATTTTGGCTGAGAGTGATTTGATTACGTTCAAAAATTTAGCGCTCCCCTCCGTGTTGCAGAAATATCAACCTCCTCGCGGCACGCTTCAGGAGATCGAACAGCAGGCGATTGCCGAAACCCTGATGCGCTGGGAAGGAAATCGCACTCATGCGGCAAATGAATTAGGCATTACCCGCAAAACGCTGATTAGCAAAATCAAGCAATTTCATTTGGAACAAGGCAAGAAATCGTAGGGGCGTTCAATCGAACGCCCTTATCATGATGCGCTGTTACAATTTTTCACAGCAGACAGTTCCGAAGCCTCCATTCCCGCTTTCCCCATCCTAAAAGGCAGACACGCCGGATTTATCATCATGGCACGGTATTTGTAAAGAATGCCTGAATAAATACGCATTCATTCCATCAATCAATCATGTCATCGAAAAGATGACCATGAATCGGAGGAATCGCCATGAAAAAGATTCTTGTCATCGAAGACGAACAGCAGATACGGCATTCGATTGCGGAGTTATTGACGTATGAAGGCTACGAGGTCATGCAGGCTGAAAATGGACGAATCGGCTTGCAGCGAGTGGATGAATCGCGTCCGGACTTGATCATCTCTGATATCGTCATGCCGGAATTAGGTGGCTACGGCGTCCTGCTCGAACTTCGTCATCGGTCGCAGACCGCCGACATTCCATTTATTTTTCTCACCGCGAAATCTACAATGGACGAACTCCGCAAAGGGATGCAATTGGGTGCTGACGATTATCTCACCAAGCCATTCGAGGTTGACGAACTGCTCTCTGCGATCCAGGCCAGATTGGAACGCTACGAAAATTCGTTCCGTCAGGCGCAGACCCTGCAACAGATCAATAACATCCTCCCGCACGAACTTCGCACCCCGCTGCAAGGCATTCTCGGCCTGTCGGAATTTTTACACTCGTATGGATTCAATCTTGTCCAGGAACAAAATAGCGAAGAAATTATCCGGCTTGCAGAATATATCCACGATGACGCGCTGCGTTTAGAACATCTCATTGAAAATACGGTGCTGCATGTCGAATTACAGCAACTTATCAACGATGCCGAACGCCGGAAAACCTCGGAATGGTGTCGCAATGAATTGGTAGATACCAAAACGCTGTTGACGTTTATCATCTCAGATCAAGCGGCAAAAGCTGGGCGCAGCGAAGACATGCTGCCATCGCTGGCTGACGCAAAAATTTGGATTCATGAAGAAAGTTTGGGCAAAATCTTTTCGGAATTACTTGATAATGCGCTGAAATTCTCAGAAGCCGGAATGCCGATCTTAGTGACCAGCGATATGAATGAAACCATCTTTACGCTGGGTGTCACCAATTACGGGCGCAGCATGACGCCAGAGCAGATCGCCTCAATTGGCGCGTTTCGGCAATTCGACCGGGATCAGTATGAGCAGCAGGGGATCGGATTGGGACTGGCAATCGTACAGTTGCTCGTCCGGCTGCATAATGGCTCGTTCTCGATCTACAGCGCGGAACAGGGAGGAACGACTGCGACCGTGACCTTCCCTCGCCATGATGCCGTCGTCGCGCCGCTGGACTAAAAATAGACCTCACAGGTTTTAAAAACCTGTGAG
>CAZRSF010000080.1:0-29218 GCA_964602655.1 uncultured Candidatus Moduliflexus sp. | reverse complement strand
AGGAGGGGAATTCGCCCCTCAGCAGTCCGCGCATTCCCCTCCTGGGAGGGGCAAGGGGTGGGTAAAAGTTGCACATCGCGTCATTGTTAATAAAATTTCGTTATTATTCTGCGATTTCAATCGCAGGTGGATAGATAAGCAAACCTGGCTGGCGCTTTCCTTGTTTTACATCATCGCAATACGCCGTAATCGCTGCATTTTCCGGATCGAGTATTTTGATCATGGCGGCATCCCACGCTTCTATCACGGATTCATACGGGATGCTCAGATACGCTTTGACCGCTCGCGACGCCGGATGCAGCGGCAATCGCATCTGCGTTGCTTCGCGCCCTTCAAGCTTGTCGCGCAAATACGCCAATAGCAAACCGGCAGCCTCTTTGTCTTTTGCTAAAAACATCTTCACATCCGCCGGATTGTCGCGATGATAGCGGAGATAGCCGATCAATTCGCCATTGCGTTCGATGGCATACGCTTGAATATGCGCGGCGTGGCTGACCCACTCCATCAGCGAATCGCCGGGAAACAGCGCGAGGTCAACGTCATCGAACCAGTCGCGCCACATCGCCGCAAACGCCGGAATATCCGCCGGTTGAATGAGCCGCTCCCGCACGTCTTCTGCTGTTCCGGTAATCTGCTCAACCGCGATTTCAATGCGGCACGCGCCGAACATGCCTGTCTGATAGCCGAAGCGGGGATAATACGTCGGATGCCCTAATAAAAACGCGAAGGCATACCCTTTTGCGGCGGCGCGTTGATGCGCGACCGCCATCAACATCTGACCGATTCCTTGCTTTTGATACTCAGGATGCACCGCAATCGGCGCTAATGAGACCGCTTTGAGCGTTTCGCCGCCAACGCGCATTGCATAAGGATAGTAGAGCGCATGTCCGACGAGTTTTCCTTCGCGCTCGGCCACAAAAGCCAACTCAGGATCATAGTCGCGGCCATGTCGGAGCAACGCGACTAATGAAGCTTCAACGACGTAGGAACGCTGAGTCGCGTCTAACATCGAATAAAAGGCTAATTCGTTGATTTCTGCGATCTGATTATAATCGCCGGGTTGTTCGGTTCTGATGATAATATTCATGATACTTCTCCATATTTCGTGATTATTCCGTACCAGCGGACAAATCTGTCCGCTAGAATGATTCATGCACAGATCAAGCAAAGGGCATTCTTGCGGAAAAATGGGAGAAGACAGTCGTTATGCCGAAGCGCATTCACGCAAAGCGTTATGGCGCAACACGGAACACGATGATGACAGCAAATATAGAGGTATAAAACGAGTGTTCGCCTACAAAAAAGGCGTCATAGAATGAAGCTAAGAGAGATGGCTCTTAAAAAAGAGTGACCTTGTTTCGTTGAAACAAAAATACAAGGCAACAAGAAGGGAAATGAAGAATGTTTTCCTGAGAATAATAAAAACTTCTTGCCCTCAAAACTTCATCAACATCGTTACTCCACATAACGACTGCACTTCTTGAAGTTTTACGACAATGACCGACATGCAATTCTCCTTTTTGGTGAGAAAGTTCATAATAAAAAGAAATACTGCCCAACAAGCAAAAGCATCTGCCAAATCATCGGTTTGCTGTCAAGGATTTTTTTTCTGGAAATTATTTCCCTATACAGCATCTCACAGGTTTTCAAAGTCTGTGAGGTTTCGGGCATCCTGGTGCAAAAAGAACTTGAGGCTGACACTCAAGGGTCATGAGTACTGATAGGGGCGATCAAGGTTGGGACTGACCTCACAGGTTTAAAGAACTGTGAGGTTTCGTATAATCAGGATTTTGCCAGCAGTGCGCTCCGCCCGCCTCGAATGACAGGCGTTTCGACAAGGGCAAGGCCGTTCTGTTTGGCGAGCGCGACGGTCTGTTCGAAATGTTGTGCGCTCACGTGTCCTGACGGCTCGGAAATCAGCAATCTGCCGCCCGGTTTCAACGTCTCTGCCAATTCCTTTAATAATCTCGCCGCGTCCGGCACTTCATGCACCATTGCGAATGCTAAGATAAAATCAATTTTTCCGTTCAGATCGTTCAAGCAGAGTGAATCTTCCCGGCAAACGCGGGTTTCGATGCGCGAAGCGACTCCGGCTTTTTGCGCTCGCGCTTGCAGACGCCGCAGCATCCCTTCCTGCAAATCCACGCAGATCACGTTCCCCTGCGCCCCCACCATCTCCGCCATCGGCAGACTGAAAAATCCCATGCCGGGGCCGATGTCAAGCGTCGTCATGCCAGGTTCGACATACGGACTGAGGATTTTGGTCGGATGCTGTACTAATTTTCGTAACGGATTCGCCAGCAGATAGCCAAGCCAGACCGGACAAACATCAAGTTTCATGGTGAGACTCCTTGTCGGTTTTACTGTAATGCCTGAAATATGAGATGCAACGGGAAACATCTTCTCTACAGAGAACGTTTTGTCAAGAGAAACTATTTGATGTTTTTCTGCATACATATCGTGACGAATTGTCGGAGCCCGCAAAAGAAAGGGCGAATTTCTCAATCTTTCGGTTGACAAGATTTCGCCGCCTTTCTATATAGCGCAATGGGAGAATGCAGGAATGTTGACGCGATTCTTTATGAAAAACAGGGGGACGCATGAATCAACAATTACGACAGCACGCGCAGGAAATTTTCGCTGCCGGACTCCGCGCCGTTGATCCAATCGCGGCGATTCTACGGCATGTTCGGCTTGACGGCGCGCTATTGACCGTCGGGTCGGCGCAATATGATCTGGACGCCTATCGTAATATTTACGTGGTCGGCGGCGGGAAGGCGGGCGCGTCAATGGCGCAAGCCGTCGAAGAGATTGTCGGCGACCGGATTACGACCGGTTGGGTGAATGTCAAGTATGCGCATCTTGCCCCGACGCGACTCGTCACGATCCACGAAGCCGGTCATCCTGTGCCGGACGAAGCGGGCGCGCATGGCGTTCGCCAGATTATCCGACTCCTTGAACAGGCTACCCCAGACGACCTCGTCATCTGCCTGATTTCCGGCGGCGGCTCGGCCTTGCTTCCTGCTCCGGCGCAAGGCATTACGTTAGAAGAAAAACGAACGGTGACCACCTTGCTGCTGCGATGCGGCGCGACCATTAACGACATGAACGCCATTCGTAAGCATATTTCTGCGATCAAAGGCGGACAGCTTGCGCGAATTGCCGCTCCGGCGACGGTTATTTCTCTCATTCTGTCCGATGTCATCGGCGATCCGTTAGACACTATCGCCTCTGGCCCAACTGTCCCCGACACGTTCACGTATGCGGATTGTCTGAAGGTGTTCGAACGATTTCATTTATTGGAACAACTACCGCGTTCCGTGCGCGAGCGCATCATGCAAGGCGTACGCGGCGAAATTGCCGACACGCCGAAGCCCGGCGATCCGGCGTTCGAGAAGACGCGCAATCTGATTATCGCCAGCAACATTCAGGCGGCGCAGGCTGCCGCAGCGCAAGCGCGCGCGTTCGGCTATCATACCATGATTCTGTCCACCAGCATCGAAGGGGAAGCGAAAGCGGTTGCAAAAGTCCATACCGCTATTTTACAAGAAATCGTTCGCACCGGCAACCCGCTTCCGCGCCCGGCGTGCATTATTTCCGGCGGAGAAACCACCGTGACGATTCAGGGAGATGGATTGGGCGGACGCAATCAGGAATTTGTTTTGGCGGCAGTGAGCGACATCGCCGGATGCGCCGAGGTCGTTGTTCTCAGCGCCGGGACAGACGGAACGGATGGCACTACAGATGCGGCTGGCGCGATGGCTGACGGACACACGCTGAGACGCGCACAGGAGCAGGGACTTGAGCCATCGGCATTCCTCGCGAAAAATGATTCCTATCATTTTTTCGAGGCGCTCGGCGATCTTTTACAAACCGGACCGACCAACACGAATGTCATGGACTTGCGGATTCTGCTTGCAGACGCAGCATGACACACCAATTATGCCCGTACCATTGAAAGTGATGCTTGTCGCGTCTGAAGCCGCCCCGTTAATCAGCACAGGTGAATTAGGGCGCGCGGTCGGCGGGTTGGCGCAAGCGCTGAAGCGCGAGCGCATTGATGTGCGCGTCATTATCCCGAAATATCAACGGCTTATTGACAGCCGCAGCATGAAACGGTTAGTGCCGGAAATGACGCTTGTCACCATGAACCGATTCAGAGAAACCGCGATCTACCGCGATGAACTGCCGGGAGAAGTCCCCGTCTATCTGATTGAAAAAGCGCGGCTTTTTGACAGAGAGTACCCCTACGGCCCTCCGGAAGACGCCTATTCCGATAACGCCGACCGATTTTGTTTCTTCAATGTCGCCGCCTTGGAAACGCTTCGGCAAATCGGATTTTACCCGGACATCATTCATTGCCATGACTGGCATACAGGGCTGATTCCGGCGTATCTCAAAACGATTCCGGCGTTTTCGCAAGACCCGATGTATATGCCGATCAAATCTGTTTTTACCGTGCATGATCTTCGTCATAAAGGCTGTTTTACTCGCGAGGCGTTCGACCACACCGGACTGCCGCCATCCCTCTTCACGCCCGAAGGTGTCGAGTTTTACGGGCAATTTTGCTTCCTGAAGTCCGGCATTGTGTTTGCCGATCTGCTGAACACGGTCAGCAAGCAATATCGCTACGAGATTGAAACCTCGGAATTCGGGCGAGGCATGGAAGGAGTATTTCAACAGCGCAGCAAGGATTTGTACGGGGTGATTAACGGCGTCGAGTATAAGCCGTTCGATCCCCGAATTGACCCGTTTATTCTCAGCAATTATACGAGAGTCGATCTGCGCAAAAAACATCGCTGCAAACGCGATATTTTGGAGTTTTGCGGCTTGGATCAGCACATTGATCGCCCGTTGGTCGCCATGATTGCGCCGATGTATGAGGAAAAAGGCATTGATTTGCTGCTGAATGCTGCGAATCAGATGATGGAACTGCCCATCCAGTTCATTTTTCTGAATGACTTGCGGTATCGTAACGAAAACTACGCGAGACTGCTTGGCGAGATGATGGTGGCGCATCGCAAACATGTCCGGTGCTTTACCGATTATGACGAAGCGCTCAAACATAAAATTCTGGCCGGAGCGGATATGATGCTCATGCCGTATCAAAGCGAACCCTGTGGCGTCACGCAGATGTATGCCTTGAAATACGGCACGATTCCTGTGGTGCGCGCCACCGGCGGCCTGGATGATACCGTGACGGAATTTTCGGTGGAGTCGGGCAAAGGGACGGGGTTCAAATTTGCCGCCTATACCCCGGACGCGTTATGCGGCGCGCTGGACGAAGCGATTGCGGTCTATCAAAATCAGCCGCTCTGGGAGTTGTTGCAAACGAATGCCATGCGCGCCGATTATTCTTGGGAATATACCGCGAAAAAATATAAAGACCTGTATGTGATGCTGCTCAATAAAGGGAAAGGAAATCATTAATTTTTGCATTCCAGCGGTTGACATCTTGAGGCAAGAGATCGTAAAGAAACGGCGGGAACAGTCAATATGCATCTGATCTCAATCGCGCATCAAGGAGTGATAACGTATGGAGCCAATCACCAACGAGCCCCCGGTGTTAACCATTCGTGGAGGATTTCTGCGATCCTTCGAAAAAAATGTGGCCGTGATTCGAGCCACTGGATTCGACGTCGAAATGACGATTTTTCGTCCGTCATCCATCCAATATGACCAACCGATCACGCTCTTTTTCGAGAATGTGCGCGGGCAAGAGATCGACATTGCCTCGCCCGATGGAACGATTGAGAATCTGCTGCGTTCGGAAACCGACGTGTTATGCGACGTGATCGGCCTCCGTACGCAAAAAATCCTGCTCTCCTCATCGTATGCTGCGGAGGAATTCGATTTCCTGTTTGTCGGAGATGTGCATGGCATGTTTCACCATTTCGAATCAGTGATCGAATCGGCCAATCAGCTTGATCCGCTGTTTATCATGGCGAATGGCGATATGACCCATAGCGGACGAATGCAGGATTATCACACGTTTACCGATATTGCCAACAAAGCCAATGTGCCTGTGTTTACGTCGCTCGGCAATCACGATAAACGCGCTCGGGGCGGGCGCGCAACCTATCGCAACATGCTTGCGCCCTTTTATTATTCGTTTTCAGTGAATCATGCCACGTTTATCGTATTGGATAGCTCGCGCAAACGAGGTTTGCCGAAATTTCAATACAAGTGGTTAGAGCGCGAGTTGCAACGCGCGCATCAGCAAGGGCAGCGGATTTTCGTTTTTTTACACCGCCCGCCAGTGTGTCCGAAATACAATTATCTCGCCTTTTCCGCCACTGCCAATGCGCACCGTTTTTTAACGCTAATGGAGCGTTATGACGTGGAGATGGTGTTCGGCTCGCATATTCATGTGTTCACAGAATTCGAAAAACGCGGTATTCGATATGTCGTGACAGGCGGCGGCGGCGGCGCGCTCTGGCAGCCGCAAAACGTCCATCATTATTTACATGTCTTTGTCAAACGAGATGGCGTGGACGTGCGAATGGTTGAACTTCCTACGCCGGAAGCGAAAGTCAGCCAGCGCATCAAAGATGTGCTCAAATTCAATTGGGATCATCATGTCGGCCACAACAAGCATATTCAGCAGATGCTGCTCCTCTGGACTGCCCTGAATGCCAGCCGTGCGTCTGCTTCCAGACGAGAACGGCATCGGCGTCGTTTGTCATAACCAACGTGATGCCAAGCGATATTATTTCCAAATAATGTACAAAAAAATATTTAGACAGATCGTGTTCGAAAGAATCATAACATAGCGCGGCGAAACTCCGTCTCGCCGCATGACTCGAAATATCGTCCATACATCCAATGACGCCAATAAAACGTCAGCAGTGATGATTATGCGTGGTTCAACGCATGATTGTCACTGCTGACGCATTTTGATGAATACCAATATGATACAAGCACAACGAATATTTTTGTCAGGATTGTTTTGTTGCACTCTTTTGGTCGCTTTCTCTGCTAACGCGGCCTCCGAATATGAAACGCCGCCGACGCTCAAAGCGAGCGCGGCACTTCCTGCGGAGATCAGAAAAGGAATATCCTATGAAGTGCTGGAACCTGTCTCGAATGACGGTATGATGAATCTGTATGCGATCTCCTCGACGTTCGGCGAATTTATCGCCCCTGGCGGCATCATGCTGAGGGTGCGCCTGCAAGAAATTCAGGCGCTCGAAGAATTGGACAGGATTTCGAAAACAACGGTCTTTGTCAAAGCTGCCGCTCAAGCAGGCTTAAAACAGGTCAAAGAAGTGGCGACGCTGATCAAAGAATCACACGCATTTTATCGAGAGGCCAAAGAACAAGGGGCGGAGGAGACGGCAAAAAGCATTTTCGCGAATACGAAAGCGCGTTATCAAAAAAAGGCAAAAGAGAAGATCAATGCCGCCAAAAGACGAATCGGAAAGATAAAAGAGTCCCTTCCGTCAAAAAAGAATGCCGGTTCGGAGGAACATGTAGCGGATGCGACGCAAGAACCAGCAACGCCTGAGATTCCCACGGAAAAAGAACTGCTCGAACTCTCGAAACAGAAAGCCAAAGAGTATTTCGGCGTGACCGAGGCAGAACGAAAATGGGCGCAAAAACTTCAGGTCGATCCCTATTCATCGAACATGGCGCTGAGAAACGCGATTCAGCAAGTTGCGTTGGTTGACCGGCTTGGCAGTCTCTCGATCAAGGTGGTTCCTGTCCCGGAGATTCCTGGAAGCGAATACCTCGGAACAGCGCAAAAAGTCGGATCGTTTCTGTGGGAAAAAACGCCGCAGGAGTTGGAAAACCTGAACCGAACGCAGTTACAAGCGCTCGGAACGAACGAGGATGCGATTGAGGCATTTTCGAATCACCCCCGATATAGCCCGACGCTACAAACGATGTTGGCGTCAGCCTTAACCGAGCTTGACGGCGTAGCCGGTCGCGAAGGGGTCATTGACGAAGCGTTGAGCATGACATCCGAGGAGCAAGCGTGGCTGCTTGTGGAAACGGTGACGTGCTTAGCCCAATTTCACAAGAATACCGCCAGTATTCAACATTTGCAGACAGACTTGCCGCTGCCAGTCGCCGTGACGCGGGATGATCGCCTGGTGTTCATCTTGCCGTCGGATGCGCTGTTCTGGACGGAAGAGGTTGCCGAGTTCGCAGAAAGCTATGCCGAAGCGACCTCAGAGGTCAAGGCGTCGCAGCGGGAACTCTGGACGACAGGCGTCGTCTCCGAGATGTGCAAGCGGGAATTGAAAACGCTTGGCTGGACGGTCAAAGAACATGTTGCCCCGTCTTCGACAGCGCGCATTCAATAATGCGTTTTTCAACGGGTCTCGTACCGGCCGGAAAATAGCGGAACAAAATAATTTGTGCATCCGTCTCTATAGTTCACTTGAAATATTGTATTTTTTTTCGTCTGAAGAAGGGGGTAGAGAGGGCGTTTGAAAAAAATGTTTAAAAAAAAGATTTTTTTTATTGACAAGGAATATATATTCTTGCTTAGTGAATGTAGTTTGTAAATATTTGCAGATTGGTCTTGATTTTGAATCACCCCCTCTTACGAATATCCCTGCAAGCTAATCGTAACATTCACAAAATTATACAAATTTATACAGGAGAATACAACTGTGGCACAAGGAATAGTCAAATGGTTTAGCGATCAAAAAGGTTATGGATTTATCGAACAAGAAAATGGTGACGATGTGTTTGTTCATCATAGCGAAATTCTTGGAACGGGATTTAAAACACTCTCAGAGGGTGATCGCGTGACCTTCGATATCGGCGCAGGCAAAAAAGGCCCTGCAGCGCAGAATGTAACAAAGTTATAGTCTGCATTTTTTCAGGCAAGGCATCTCATTTTACAGTGGGATGCCTTTTCTTTTTTCTGCTTATGAGCGGATGCCTGCCAATAAAAATCCTCGCCTCTTTTTATACTCCATAACAAAGGACACTGCATGACCACATTTGAAAATTTAGGAATTACAGCATACGTATTAAAAAGCATACAAGAATTAGGATTTGTTCAACCCATGCCGATTCAGGAAAAGGTGATCCCCATGCTGTTGAGTGCGCATGAAGACCTGATCGGATTAGCGCAAACCGGCACGGGAAAAACCGCGGCGTTCGGCCTGCCCATTATTCAACAGACCGACGTGGCGAATAGACGCCCGCAAGCGCTGATTCTTGCGCCAACCCGCGAATTGTGTCAGCAAATTGCGGGAGATTTGAAAAATTTTGCCAAATATGTGCCGGAATTACACGTTGTCGCTGTGTATGGCGGCGCAGACATGGCGCGACAGATCAGATCGCTTCAGCAGGGCGCGCACGTCATCGTCGCCACGCCAGGCCGCATGAACGATTTGTTAAACAAACAGAAACGCATCCAACTTGCCGACATCCGCACCGTCGTGCTGGATGAAGCCGATGAAATGCTGAACATGGGGTTCAAAGAAGAACTCGACGCGATTCTCGAACAGACGCCTGAATCGAAAAGAACGCTGCTTTTCTCGGCCACCATGCCAAAAGAAGTGCTGCAAATCTCGAAGCAGTACATGCGTTCTCCGAAGCAGATATCTGCCGGTAACGTGAACGCTGGCGCTGAAGATGTCGATCATATTTTGTATGTCGTGCCTTCCAGACAGCGCTACCTTGCGTTAAAGCGCGTGATTGATTTTTACCCGGAAATTTACGGCATCGTCTTCTGCCGTACCCGCACGGAAACCCAGGAAATCGCGAATAAATTGATCCAGGACGGCTATAACGCTGACGCCCTGCACGGCGAACTGTCGCAAGCGCAGCGGGAAAGCATCATGCACAAGTTCCGCATCAAAAACCTGCAACTGCTCGTTGCGACCGATGTGGCCGCGCGCGGGTTAGATGTCAAAGACTTGACGCACATCATTAACTATAATCTGCCGGACGAAAATGCCGTCTATACCCACCGCAGCGGTCGGACAGGGCGCGCGGGGAAAAAAGGCACGTCCATCGCGATTGTCAATTTAAAAGAAAAATATCGTATCAAGCAACTTGAAAATCAGTTGCGGAAAACATTTACGCAGAAACCGATTCCTAATGGCGACGCTATTTGCGAAAAACAACTATTAAGCCTGGTGGGTAAATTAGAAACGATCGAAGTCGACCACAAAGAAATTGATAAGTTTCTGCCGGTAGTCTATGAGAAATTGGAATGGTTGAGTCGCGAAGACCTGATTAAACATTTTGTATCGCTGGAATTCAACCGGTTTTTAGATTATTACCGCGACGCTCAAGATCTGAAGCTTTCCAAAGAAGAATTGGGCACGGAAAAAGGCGATAAACGCAATAGACGCGACCGCCAGGACTCTGGAGCGCGCGGGGAACGTCGGGATCGCGGGGAACAACGCGGGGCGCGCCGAGAACGCAGCGAGCGCGTGGACCGGGGAGCGCGCCGAGAACGCAGCGAGCCGAGGGGCGGCCGAGACCGTGATCAAGGGCAAGAACAGGGGCGGGTTGCCGAAGAAGGATTTACGCGTTTTCATATCAATCTCGGTTATAAGGACAGTCTGACCCCACGCGATTTGATGGGCTTGCTCAATCGGTGTACCCGTAAAAAGCACATTGAAATCGGTCGGATTGACCTGATGAAGACGTTTTCATTTTTCGAGGTCGAGGAAAACTACGCGCATACGATCCTCTCCGCGCTTGACGGCGTTGAGTTCAACGGAAAAGAGGTGGTCGCGCAATTCACGCAAGACGCTGAGACCCCGAGACGGTAACGATTTCACACAATTGGACTGCGTATTGTCTCCGTGATACCAGACCCAAGCCTGAACAGGAGCGCAATGTCAGTGTTGCGCTCCTGTTGTTTTTCATCCTGCCAAAAGGCGTTCCTTGAAAATTTTTCAGCTTTTCCCTTGACTTTTGTATGCGCAAAGACACCCTTTTCATCGTCAATTGCTCGATTCGATTCGCGCGGCATCACGAGGGGGAATCCACTATGTTTGCTGAAAATAAGACCACGTTTCTTCGCCGGGAAATCTTAACCCGGATTGCCTCATTGCTGTTCGAACATCAGGACGCGAAAGCGATTGATAAACTTCCGGCGCAGATCATTCCGAGAGATGCCGAACCGTATCGCTGCTGCATTTTCAAAGATCGCGAACTCATCCGGCAGCGCGCCATTGCCGCGCTCGGTTTCAGCGTGGATGACGAGGCCGAAGTCGAACAGTATCTGCTTTCGGAATACGCCGACATGGCGTTCCAGCGAGAACAACCGACCTTTCCGATTCTGACCTTTCTCGATGATGCCTGCCGCGCCTGTGTCAGAGCCAATTATACGGTCACGAATATATGTCAGAACTGCGTCGCTCGCCCATGCATGCTCAATTGCCCCAAAAATGCCATCGCGCTCGACGAACGGAAAGCGCGCATAGACCCGAACGCCTGCGTCAATTGCGGTATTTGCATGAAGGTGTGCCCGTTTCATGCAATTATCTATGTGCCTGTGCCCTGCGAAGCAGCCTGCCCGGTCGGCGCAATTCATAAAGACGAACACGGGCGGGAAGATATTGATTACCACAAGTGCATTTTTTGCGGCAAATGTACGCGAGAATGCCCCTTCGGCGCAGTGATGGAAAAATCACAGATCGTAGATGTGATCATGCGTCTGAGACAGGAACGCCCCGTCGCCGCTATGATTGCGCCTGCAATTGTCGGGCAGTTTCAGGCATCGTTCGGCCAACTCGTCGCGGCCTTAAAACGTCTGGGTTTCCGCTACGTCGTGGAAGTGGCGCTCGGCGCGGACAAAACGGCGATCATCGAATCCGTCGAGTTTGCTGAACGGATGGAGCGCGGCGATCATGTTATGGGAACCTCGTGCTGCCCGGCGTATATCGAAGCGGTCAAAAAACATGCGCCGGCCTTTCAGCCTTTTGTCTCTCACGCTAAGACCCCGATGGCTTATACCGCAGACATCGTGAAACACGTCTATCCCGAAGCCGTTCGCGTGTTTATCGGCCCGTGCATTGCCAAAAAACATGAAGGCCTCCTGCTGGACGACGTTGATTATGTGTTGACATTCGAAGAATTAGCGTCGCTGTTCAAGGCGAAACAGATCGCGGTCGAGCAAATTCAGGAAGAGATGCCGGCAGACCTGCATCCGGCCAGCAGCCTCGGCAGAGGGTTTCCGATGAGCGGCGGCGTGGCGAATGCGCTGAAAGCAACCGCATCCGGCGCAGACGTTATCCCGGCGTATATCAATGGATTCAGCCGCAAAAACGTCAAATTGCTGCAAGCCTATGCGAAAAAATGTCCTGGCAATTTAGTCGAAGTCATGTCGTGCGAAGGGGGCTGCGTCGGCGGGCCGGGCGTGCTGACAACGCCGCAGAGCAGCGCGGCGCTCATTACGCAGTTTCTCAAAAACGCATAAAATACTCTTGACGATTCTGACAATCGGCGCTATGTCAGAAAAAAAGAACACCGTCACCTGATGATACGCAATTCAGATGCTGTGGGGGTCGCCTCGTGAGAATTTTGACTGTCAGCGATACCGTTGAACGCAAACTATACAGTAGTAAAGCCGCTGAAAGGTTTCAAGGAATTGATGTGATTCTTTCGTGCGGAGATGTGCCGTTTTATTATTTGGAATTTCTGGTGTCCACATTCAATGTCCCCCTCTACTACGTGTACGGCAATCATCACGCCAGCCCGATGCTGACCACGTCCGGCGAAGAGATCAAAAGCCCAGGCGGATGTATTGACATTGATAATCGGCTGATCGCGTTTCACGGGGTGCTGATTCTTGGGTTCGAAGGCTGCATGAGGTACAATGACGGTCAGAAACAATTTACGGAATTTCAAATGCGCCGGAAAGTTTTTCGGATGACGCCCCGTCTCTGGCTGAATAAATTCACGCGCCGCCGCGCAGTGGACATCGTGATCACGCATGCGCCGCCGTTCGGCATTCATGATAAACCCGATCAGTGTCATCAGGGGTTTCACGCATTTCTGCGTTTGATTGACGCGTACCATCCCCGCTATTTCATTCATGGACATACGCATCGTTATACGCTGCGAGATGAGTGGAAAACAGAGCGCGGCAATACGACAGTGATCAATACCTGCGGCTACCGAATTATAGACATCGAATCGCCAACTATTTAGCGGAAAAATTTCCGAAAAGCAGAAAAAAAACTTCCTAAATTTGTCATAACAGAAGATGCTTTTCTTGGTAGAGCGGCGAAAGACGGATTCTGGCATGGGGTTTGCTTCATAAAAAATGCGACGTCGTATCATGTGTTAGTTCACTCATAGTTTATTATCACGAAAAAGGAGAAAATGGTTATGAAACAGAAAAAATATTTGAGCGTTGTATTCTTTGCAGTCGTATTCGCGTTGGTCGGTTCAATTTCCGCGTCTGCCTGTCAGGAAGGCTCTTTCCGCGATTTCGACGGAGAGAAAAACGTGCGGCTCAATAACGCCTACACGTATTCGGTCTTTGCGGAAGGCGAATTCAAAAATGTAAATTTCAGTGCTACCGGCGGAGAAGTGCTCAATACCTGGAACGAAGGCAACAAGTTTTTTGCCGAGGTGCGCTGGACGCAAAACGACCCCAACGATCCGACCAAATTGAAAGTCTATGGCGAAGACGGCTGCGGCAATATGCAAGACCTGCGTTACATGATGAACGTGAGCAGTTCTCGTTCCCCCGATCCTGAATCAGGCGCATCCAAAGGCGCAATCAGATTGTTTGATCGGGTATCGGGAAAAGGGGACAGTTTTGTTGCCACTCGCGATGTCATTAAACTCGCGCCGAAATGGAACGACAAAATTCGTTCCGTATGGGTTGGCCAGGGCGTGAAAATCACCTTATATGAAGATGCCGATTTCAAAGGTCGCAGTATGCAGTTGACTGGCGAAGGCGACGGCACGATGTTCAATCTGCCGGAGATTGGCTTCGATAAGATCACCTCCTCCTTCGATATCGAGTAACCGCCTGCGGGACGGTTTCGCCGCCGTCCCGCGCATTTTCCCCATTTTTACGTCTATCCCGTCTTCTTCATAAAAAATCCCCAACCAATTTGCAATCTGCAACGCCCCTCGTCAAATGTCCATTCCTTGACAACGTTCAACGGTAGGAAAACACAAGTATTTCGGAGAAAAGCTTGACAAGCGCACACTGATTATTTTTTACGATAAGATGAGAAAATTGTAATCATCGTAATAATTATTGAGCGATCCCGCTGAAACACAGGATAAAACGTTGAACGTGAATGGACTGTCTTTAAATAACAAGCGCTGGCATCTGCTGCATGAAACCAACGGCACAACCTCAGTCTTCGATATGTTGTTAGAAAATCGCCAGATTGAGGATAAGGACGGTTTTTTGCATCCGAATTTCGAAACCGATCTGCATAATCCGTTTCTGATGGCGGACATGGAAAAAGCGGTCGAGCGCCTGAAGTATGCGCTGCAACAGCAGCAGCGCGTCATGATTATCGGCGATTACGACGCTGATGGCATTACCGGCACGGCGATGCTGTATGAAACGTTTAAAAAAATCGGTCTGCAACATCTCATCTGCCGCCTGCCGCATCGCATTCACGATGGCTACGGGTTTCAGCCGCATTTCGTCAATGAAGCCGTCCGCGATAAGGTCGATCTGATCGTGACCGTAGATAACGGCGTCAGCAGTTACGACGCGATTCGGCAGGCGAAAGACTCCGGGATTGACGTGATTGTCTGCGATCATCATACGGTTTCCGGCGCGCTGCCTCCGGCTGATGCGATTTTGCATCCGAAACTCGATAGAGGAGACTACCCGTTTCATGATCTGACCGGCGTGGGCGTGGCTTTCAAATTGGCGCAAGCGCTGTGTCCGCGTCTGCTCTCATCGCAGGAAGCGGAAAAATTTCTCAAATGGAGTCTCGATCTGGTCGCCATCGGCACGGTCGCGGATTGCGCCACCGTCACGGGCGAAAACCGGACGCTCATCAAATACGGGCTGATCGTGATTGAAAAAACCCGGCGTCCCGGCCTGCGCAACATCCTCAATCTCTGCCTCGGCAAAAATCCGATCTACGACTCCACGCTGATCGGTTTCCGCATCGCGCCCCGCATCAATGCCGCCGGACGCCTCAGCCACCCGGAGACGAGCCTGAAATTGTTGATTACCGAAAACGTGCTGGAAGCGGATGTCTTAGCGCGGGAACTGCAAGAACTGAACGTCAAACGTCAGGAACGCACGTTGCAGGCGGTCGCGCAGGCCAAAGAACAACTCTGGAAGGATATTTTGCATGAAAAAATCCTGATTGCCAGCAATAAAGACTGGCATCCCGGCATTGTCGGCCTGATTTCCGGACGCCTGACCGAAGAATATCACCGGCCTTCGATTATTTTTCACGAACGCGAAGACGACACGTTAGTCGCGTCGGCGCGCAGTATCGAAGGGTTTAACATCGTCCAGGCGATTGCCGGACAGAAGGACCTGCTGATCCGCTACGGCGGACATTCCCAGGCGGCGGGCTGTTCGCTGACGCATGAAAATTATCGCGCGTTTTCTGACAATATGAAAACCGTCGCAAACGACGCCCTCTCAGAAGAGCATCTCAGCGCGACCGTAGATATTGATTGCGAACTGACGCCGGAACAACTGACCTTAACCTTGAAGCGCGAGCTTGACGCCCTTGAGCCGCACGGCATCGGCAACGAACGCCCGGTCTTCTTGCTGCGCGGCCTGCCGATCAAACGCATCAATACGGTCGGGAGCGGCGGAGCGCATGTCCAATTCTGGTTCGATGCGCCTGGAAAAGTGTTGAAAGGGATTGCGTTTCAACAGGGGCATCTTGCGAAAAAACTGTCGGATGGCGACGTGGTCAATGTCGCCTGTCGTCTTCAAGAAAGCAACTGGAATGGCGAGACCTCCGTAGAAATCGAAGTGGTGGATATTCAACGATGATGCTGATTGGCACGTCCGGTTTTCATTACGCTGATTGGATTGGGACATTTTATCCGCCCACACTGCCGAAAGACGAGTGGTTGGCGTATTACAGCCAGCATTTCCGCGCGTGCGAATTGAATTTTTCGTATTATCGCGTTCCGACCGCGCAGACATTCGAACGGATGCTTGAGAAATCGGCGGGACGGGTGAATTTCGTCGTCAAAGCGCACCAGGAAATGACGCATGAACGCGCGGACAATGCTGCTGTGTTTTCCGCATTTATCGAGGCATTGCAGCCATTGATCGAGGCCGATGCATTCGGGGGCGTCTTAGCGCAGTTCCCGTTTTCGTTTCACGCGACTTCCGCTAATTCCGACTATATCAAGCGGTTTCGCGAGCGTATGGGCGCGATTCCCCTGATTATCGAATTTCGGAATCATCACTGGGTAAGCGAAGCGACGTTTACCCTGCTGAAACGGTTGAATTGCGGGTTTTGCTGCGTGGATGAACCCCGGATTGCCGGGTTGCTTCCGCCGCTGGCCGTCGCCACCTCTGACATCGGCTATGTTCGTTTTCATGGACGAAATCAGGAAAAATGGTGGCAGCATGACACGCCGGAAGAACGCTATACGTATCGTTATTCTGAAGCCGAGCTTCAAGAGTGGGTGCCAAAAATTCGGTTATTGTCCCAGAAAGCAACACACGTGTATCTGTTTACGAATAATCACCCGCAGGGACATGCTGTTGAAAATGCGAAACAGTTAGAACGATTGCTCGCCCCTTCATGTATGGAGCAGTAAGGTATGGAAGACTCTAAACGCGCGGACAACGAAGTATTTATCACCCAGGATTCGCTCTGGGAACACCTGGAAAAAATCAAGAAGGCGAAGCAGGAATGGGAAGCCACCGCGGATTCGCTGGACGATTTGGTCTGCCTGGCAGACCGCCAGGGCAATGTTATTCGGGCGAATCGCGCGGTCGAAACCTGGGGATTGGGGCAGGTGTGGAATATCAAAGGCCGCCCGATTCATGAGGTGCTGCATATCGGATGCAAAGCGTCAACGTGCGTGCTGGCAAATTTTCTGTGCAAAGCGTGGGGCGAATTGGCAGAAGGGACGCCGTCATACCATGAATTCGAAGATCGCTTGCTCCTGAGGCATATTCAGGTGCAGGTACGTCCGATTTCGTTGTATCTGACCAATATCGAAACGTTATCGGAGAGTTTCGCGGTCGTTGTCGTGCATGACAATACCGAACACAAACGCCTCGAAACACAACTTTGGCAAGCCAATGCCGCGTTGGAAGAGTCCCGTCGCCACGCCGAACAAAAAGCTCGCGAAGCGGAAATGGCGAATAAAGCGAAAAGCGCGTTTCTCGCGGCGATGAGCCATGATATTCGTATTCCGATGCAGGGAGTCAGCGGCATTCTGGAACTCTTGTTGGATACCGATCTTTCGCGCGAGCAAAAGGAATACTTGCGCGTTGCCCAGCATTCCGCGCAATCGCTGATGAAACTCCTGGCCGACATTCTTGATTTTTCGAAAATCGAGGCCGGGCAATTGGAGATTGATTACCGCGAGTTCGATTTGCAGCATACGGTCGCGACAGTGGCAACGATGCTCGCCTCGCGAGCGCACCATAAAGGGGTGGAATTGCTCTGGGAAATCGAACCGGGACTCCCCTTCCATCTCATGGGCGATCCTGTGCGGCTGCAAGAAGTGTTGGGCAACCTGATTGGGAATGCGATCAAATTTACCGAAAAGGGAGAAATCGTCCTGCATATCATGCAAACCGACGCCAGACCGGTCATGCCTGACGTGATTGAACTCCATTTCAGCCTTCGAGATACGGGCATTGGCATTCCAGTTGAGAAGCAAGAACACATCTTCGAAGCCTTCGCCCAGGCCGATGCGTCCATTTCCCGGCAATTCGGCGGAACGGGCTTAGGTTTAGCGATTGCCCGCCATCTTGTCGAACTGATGCACGGTCGGCTCTGGGTTGAAAGCGACCCCGGCCAGGGCAGCACCTTTCATTTCACGGCGCACTTTGGCCTGCAATCGCGGCAATATCTCCAATCCTCGCTCCAAATCGAACACGAACTCAGCTTGCAAGAAGTCACGGCGTTAATTATCGAAGATAGCGAATCGAATCGGAAAATTCTGCATAAACTGCTTCATGCCTGGGGAATTCATGTCACCGAAGCGCATGATGGACTGCATGGCGCGCAGATGATTCAGAAAAGCCACGAGCAGCAGCGCCCGTATGACGTGATTTTGCTTGATTCGATGATGCCGGAACTCTCTGGCGCGGACTTGCTTCGCAAAGTCAAGCATGAGATTGCGCCTGAGCGCGTGATCGTCATGCTGCCGGGCGACACGGAACACTATAAAGAATGGAAACGCTGCCAGACGCTTGGCGTGACCGCCTGTTTGAACAAGCCGGTGAATCCGTCGTTATTATTCGATACGATTGTGGCGATTATCGGCAAGGGAACGGTCTCTTCGCCTCAAACGCCGTTGATGCCGCCTGATGAACTGCCCGAAGAACAGAAGAACGTTGCTCTGACCGCCTTGCATATTTTACTTGCCGAGGATCACGAAGTCAATCAAATGATTGTGGAAAAATGGATGGAAAAGCGCGGGTGGAACGTGACGCCAGCGCGAAACGGCTATGAAGTCTTGCAGGCTATTCAGCGGCAACATTTCGATTGTATCTTGATGGATATTCAGATGCCGAAAATGGACGGAATTACGGCGACACGATTGATTCGCGAATTCGAAGAGCAAACGAAACAGCATGTGCCGATTATCGCCTTAACTGCGCACGCCATGGAAGGTGATCGGAATCGGTTTATCGAAGTCGGCATGGATGGGTATGTGGCGAAGCCGCTGAATTCGCATGAACTGTATGCAGCCATTGAAGCGTGCATTACGCAGCAGACGCCGCCTGAGTCCGCCGAAATCTCAGCGCGCCCCGCGTTTGCATTCGAACAACCGATTCTGAATGTGGAAGAACTCCTGAGTTCATTCGACTACGATGTTGCGTTTATCGAGGAATTGATGAGCACCTATTTGCGGCAAAGTTCGCCCGAATTGCTTCAGGCGCTTCGCGATGCGGTTACGAATCGCGACGCGGAGTTATTACGCGCTTCGGCGCATCGCCTGAAAGGCGCGTCAGGCGTCATCGGCGCTATTCAAATTTACATGTCAGCCAGTTTGTTGGAACAGATGGCGGCGGAAGCTCGATTTCTCGATGCGGCAGGCGCGTTGATCGAACTGGAGGAACGGATGAAGCAGCTTGAACATTATATCTGGGAGCACCTACGGGACTATCTCCCCCAATTTATGTCCGAACAGTCCCGTCCGTCATAACGCTTGGAACGAGCCAGCGCTGGCAGTTCCAAGCGTTATGACGGACGTCGGCGCATGACAGAAGACGCGCCTTATGCGGCGGCAATAAGCTGGCTGTGACGTTTGGGACGAGTGCCTAAAATTGATTCGCGTTTGACGCAACTCTCAAGTTCTTGCAGCGATTGAATCACTTCTGAAATCAACATGGCCTGTTTGCTGCGAAGATCGCGAGCTTCGACCTTTTCATCATGAATGATGGAATCTTCTAACGTATAGAGTTTTCGAATGGCTTTGGTTAATTCAACTAAAATTTCCGGCTGCATAATGTTTCCTCCTCCTTGCTGTAGTTTTACTGATTTGACGAACGAGGCGGCAAGGGGTTTGATCAAAAAACAAGCCGAATGAAAAATTATTCATTACCAGAAATATCACATAGAAAACACCATCAGGAAGGAGTCAGTCATGTATTGGCAGCAAGAAATAGAAACCATGCCCGTAGAGGCGCTCCGGGCATTACAACGCTCTCGTGTGCAAACCGCAGCGCGTCGGGCCATCACCTCGCCCTATTATCAGCAATTTTATCAACGACACGGCGTCACTGCCGACGACATCAAGACGCTTGATGATGTCCGACGCTTGCCGTTTACCACGAAGCAGGATTTGCGCAACGGGTATCCGTATGGCTTTTTGACCGTGCCGAAGACCGATGTGGTGCGGCTGCATTCCTCTTCCGGCACGACCGGACAGGCCACCGTGATTTTTCATACCGCCGCCGACATTCGCGATTGGGCGAATTTGATGGCGCGGTGCATGTATATGGCCGGAGCGCGCAACGCCGACGTGTTTCAAAATATGACCGGCTACGGCATGTTTACGGGCGGATTAGGCTTTCATTACGGCGCGGAACTGCTCGGCATGTTGACCGTTCCGGCGGGGTCGGGCAACAGCAAACGCCAAATCCATTATATGAAGGATTTCCAGACATCCGTGCTGCATATTATTCCCAGTTACGCGCTGCACATGATGTCCGTATTCGAGGAAGAAGGCGTTGACCCGACACGCGATTTACACCTGCGAATCGTCTTTCTCGGCGCAGAGCCGCATACCGAACATACGCGCAAACGGGTCGAAGAGGCGTTCGGCGTCAAGGCGTTCAACTCCTACGGATTGTCAGAGATGTATGGGCCGGGCGTGGCGTTCGAATGCCCGGAACAGCGAGGGATGCACATTTGGGAAGACAGCTATTTCGTCGAAGTCATCAACCCGCAGACACTCGAACCGGTCGCGGACGGCGAGGAAGGCGAGTTGGTCTTGACCACGTTGACTCGCGAAGCCATGCCACTGGTTCGCTACCGCACCCGCGATCTGACCTCCATCACATCCGCGCCGTGTCCATGCGGGCGGACGCATCGGCGCATTGCCCGCATCAAAGGCCGCAGCGACGACATGCTGATCATCAAGGGCGTCAATGTCTTCCCGATGCAGGTGGAAGCCGTGCTGATGAGCATTCCCGAAGTCGGGACGAACTATCTGATTGAATTGGATACGGTGGACGATATTGACGTGATGACCGTCAAAGTCGAAGTGCGCGACGATTTCTTCCTCGGCGATGTCAAGGGCTTGACCGCGTTGCAGCAGAAGATTACGAACGCCTTGAAAAGCGAAGTGCTCTTCACGCCGAAAGTCACGCTCGTCGAGCCGGAATCTATTCCCGAAGCGCAGGGCAAAGCCGTGCGCGTCATAGACCATCGCGCCACGCACTGAAATGGCCTTCTCGCCTCGTAGAGATGCCCCGGCGGGGCAGGGTTGTTAAGTTCTATTGAAGACCCCCGCCCAGCGATAAATCGCCGGGCTCAAGGCGGAAGGACGCTGAAGCGCCCTGTCCGGCTTTTCAGCGGGCTTCAGCCTGCTTCAGTTTTGAGACCGGCCATTGATGGCTGGGCGTGGGCGACCGGACGGCGTATTTTAGAACTTAACAGCCCTGCCTCGGCGGGGCGTCTCAAACGACAAAGTTGAAAAATAAGCTCATATTACGCTGATTTCTTTGGCCTGCCGAGCAGCGTGACGTGCTTGCGGAGATGATCGCGGATCAGTTGATAATGCGTCTCCTCATGCGTAAACAGGGCGCGATAGAACTCTTCGCGCAGTGCGCTGTCCTGCGCGATAAAACCGTAAATGATATGAATCAACTGCCGTGATTCCGCTTGAACGAGATATTGCGGCAAGTCGGCGTCGCTGACGCTGTCGAGCGCCGGGATTTTCGAGAAATCGGCGGTGATGTGGTAAAACTTCAACGCTTCGGGATAATTCGCTAATGCGACCTGATGAATCTGGCGATACAGTGCCGGTTCTTTCATCGCAATCGTCCGCACCGCTTCCAGCCATGACGTTCCGGCGGTTTTGACATGCAGCCGCCCATTCGTCCATTTTCCAATCGCCGGATACGCCGAAAACTTGTCGCTGCCGGAATGAATCGAAACTTTGTAATTGCCGTAGGTTTTGGCAATCTGGCAATGCACGGCGAATTGCCGCTCGAATTCGCCCAGGTCGCCGATATAATCAATCGCTTTCTGGAATTCGCCGATAAAACGGGGCGCTAACGAATCCACGACTACGCCGAGATGCACGAGTTCCTGTATGATAAACAGATGATGCTGCGGCACGGTCGGCGCGTCGGTTTCATCAATAGACATCTCGAAATCGAAATTCCCTGCGCCGCGCCGTTCGACTAGCAGATCATAGACCTGTTTCGCAAAGCGGATGGCGTCGAGATACATCACGCAGCAGCGGCGCAGTTCGACCGCGTCGAATGAGAGGCTTGAGCCGTCATTCAGTGTAATCGGCGCGGAGAGATAGGCGCGTTCCAAGCGTTGCCGCTCATTTTGCGGCACGTTTGCGTAGGCCGCTGCCAAATCCGCGTCAGACCATCTGGATGCTTTCGCGTTCATGACTTCGCTCAGATCGAGCGTAATCATCGTCGCGCCGCATTTCAACGCCATTTCGATGTCAGGAATATTTTTCAGATGATCGCCGTCGAATCCGAACCCGTCCTCATACCCTTCCTGAAACACGGCGAACGTTGCGGCGTCCACCACGTCCTGATACGTGCGTTTGGTAAAATTGAGTTCGCGGATTGACTGCTGCGCCAAGACCGGGAAAATATCGTAGTCTCTGACCGCCCGAATATGCGCCGGATTTGCCAAACCAAGTCGGTCGCCTGTTCCGATGGTGGCATCCTTGCCTTTCAAGGATTTCGGCGCAGTCCAGGGGAAGGTTTTGCGAAGAAAGGCCGCGAGTTCGGTCGTCTGTTCGCTTTTTGCAATGACATAGCCGCCCGCCTGTTCGACTGTGCCTGGAAAATCGGCAAAATCGTTCGCATCCTGCGATACTTTCACAACGATTTTCTTGAACGCCGCCTCGTCACGATAGATGAAAAACAGCGATTTCCCCTGCCGCCGAAGGGAAGCGAGATAGATGCCCTGATCAATTGCGCCTTCATAGCGGCGGGTCTGGTCGAGCGGGCTGTGAAAAAGATCGTGCATCGAAACATACGCGAGAAGAGTTTGTGTATTCATAGTGTTGTTTTTTGTGTCACGGTCAGGTATCCGATAGACATCTAACCGTGACGTTCGAAAATTTTTCGGTTCGTGCAATCCGCATTCGGCACAGAAAACTGAATCATCATACCGTTAATACGCCGGGGTAAAAGTTCGCAAGAAAGAAATGAGAAAATATTCAGCCGGAATAATTTTCTTTGCATTATCCTCTTGACATGACGAATTCCTTTTTTCTTAAGTTCGTTTGCCTCGGAATCATTGTTGCGAAGCTCGCTTGGAGGGCGAACTTCGATGAGAACATTTCTGAGTCTGGTCATGAACATCGTATCAACGACTGATATGTCGAGAAAAGGGAATAAGTTTGCGCCGGCATTCTCACGTATCGCAACCGCCCGTATAAAGGGCTACTGAAAGGACAGGAGGCTGTGCCAATGAACCAATATGTAGAACGAGTCCTCAATAATTTGCGTGAAACGTACCCCTGGGAAAAAGAGTTTTTGCAAGCCGCGACCGAAGTGTTAGGATCACTGAGCCTGGTGATGGATCGCGAATCGAAGTATGAACAAGCCCGCATTTTAGAGCGCATTGTCGAACCGGAACGCACGATTTTGTTCCGCGTCGAATGGCTGGATGATAAAGGTCAAATTCAGGTGAATCGCGGCTACCGCGTCCAATTCAACAGCGCCATCGGACCGTATAAAGGCGGCTTGCGCTTCCATCCGTCTGTCAACCTCGGCATTCTCAAGTTCCTCGGTTTCGAACAGATTTTCAAAAACAGCCTCACCGGTCTGCCGATGGGCGGCGGTAAAGGCGGCAGCAACTTCGATCCGAAAGGCAAATCCGACGCGGAAGTTATGAAGTTCTGCCAGAGTTTTATGCGGGAATTGTATCGCCATATCGGACCGGATACCGACGTGCCTGCGGGCGACATCGGCGTCGGCGGTCGTGAAATCGGCTATTTGTTCGGCCAATACAAAAAGATTGTGAATTCGTATGATTCCGTCTTGACCGGCAAAGGCTTGAACTGGGGCGGCAGCTTGATTCGCCCGGAAGCGACCGGCTACGGCAACGTCTATTTTGCCGAAGAAATGCTGAAAACGAAAGGCGAAAGCTTCGCTGGAAAGCGCGTCCTCGTCTCCGGCTCTGGCAACGTGGCGCAGTTTACGATTGAAAAAATCAACCAGTTAGGCGGCAAAGTCATCTCCCTGTCGGATTCGAACGGCTCGATTATTGACGAAGACGGCATCAATGAAGAAAAATGGATGTTTGTGATGGAATTGAAAAATATCCGTCGCGGACGTATCCAGGAATATGTCGCCAAATTCCCGAAAGCCAAGTATTTCGACAACAAACGCCCGTGGGGCTTGACCAAAGCCGAAGTCGCGCTGCCGTCGGCCACGCAGAACGAAATTTCCGCTGACGACGCCAAAGCGCTCGTCGCGAATGGCTGCTACTGCGTGTCGGAAGGCGCGAACATGCCATCAACGCTTGAAGCGGTGGACGTGTTCTTGCAAAACAAAGTCTTGTATGGCCCTGGCAAAGCGGCCAATGCAGGCGGCGTGGCAACCTCCGGTCTGGAAATGTCGCAGAACGCAATGCGCCTGAACTGGACGCGGGAAGAAGTGGACGCCAAACTGCATCAGATTATGGTCAACATTCACAAGGCTGCTGCGCAGGCCGCCGACGAATTCGGTACGCCAGGCAACTACCTGAATGGCGCGAACATCGCCGGTTTCCGCAAAGTGGCGGACGCCATGATCGATCTCGGCGTGTAATGCCAATTGTGTTTTGTAGAGACGCACGGCCGTGCGTCTCTACGGCACATGTCAAAACAACACTTGTTGTTCTCTTCGCGTTCTTCTTCTTATCCGAACAACCTGTTTCGACCATGTTCTATTTCTTACATTGCCAGAATAGCAAGCAACCATGTTCATCATGTCAATCCTAACCGGATTCACATTTGAGCTATTAAAAAATTATTATGCCTACAATTATACAAAAACGCATGTTATCGCCCAATGTCGGCTGGCTTGAAGTCGAAGCCCCGCAGATCGCCAAAAAACGCAAAGCCGGGCAGTTCGTGATTTTACGCATTGATGAGCAGGGCGAGCGGATTCCGCTGACCATCGCCGATTCGAATCCTGAAAAAGGCACAATCACGTTGATCTGTCAATCTATCGGCAAAACCAGCACACACCTTAATTCCCTGCAAACGGGCGACACAATTCGAGACATCGCCGGGCCGCTCGGTCAGCCGTCGCATCTTGAAAATTTCGGCACTGCCGTCTGTGTCGGCGGCGGCGTGGGAATTGCCGTGACCTATCCGATTGCCAAAGCATTGAAAGAGATGGGCAACACCGTCATTTCGATTCTCGGAGCGCGGACGAAAGACCTGCTGATTTTAGAAGACGAGATGCGTAGCGCGAGCGACGAAGTCCGCATCGCCACCGACGACGGCAGCTACGGCGTCAAAGGCTTCGTGACCGACCAATTGAGAGCGCTGATTCAAGAACGCCCGGTGCATTTCGTGTTGGCTATCGGCCCCACAATCATGATGAAAGCGGTCAGCAACGTCACCCGCGAATTCGGCATCAAGACGATGGTCAGCCTCAATTCGATTATGATTGACGGCACGGGCATGTGCGGCGGCTGCCGCGTCACGGTCGGCGGACGCGCCCAGTTCGTCTGCGTGGATGGCCCGGAATTCGACGGTCATCAGGTAGATTTCGACGAACTCATGCTGCGCCAGCGGATGTATTTGACCGAAGAACGGCAATCCTTAGACCAGTTTCACGAATGCAAATTAGACGCGCAGTTATCGAAATAATCTCTTCCCCACAGGTTTTTAAACCCTGCCAGGGTTTTAAACCCTGGCAGGGTTGACCAATATCAATGGAATTGACAAAAGACGAACGCAAACGACGCATGAGCATCCCGCGCCATAAAATGCCGGAACAAGACCCGGTGGCGCGCGGACGCAATTTTCAAGAAGTAAATAATGGCTATACGCCAGAGTTAGCGATGGCTGAAGCCGAACGCTGCCTGCAATGCGGGAAACCGCGCTGTGTAGAAGGCTGTCCGGTGAATGTGCAGATTCCCCAATTTGTCGCCGCGATTGCCGCCGGAGATTTTATGGCCGCCGCGCATGTGCTGCATCAAGATAACGCCTTGCCAGCGGTCTGCGGACGGGTCTGTCCGCAGGAGGAGCAATGCGAGCAACTCTGCGTGCTTGGCGCAAAAGGCGATTCGGTCGCTATCGGTCATTTGGAACGCTTCGCCGCCGATTACGAGCGTGAACGCGGCGCAGTCGAATTGCCGCAGAAGCCGACGCCGACCGGCAAGCGCATCGCGATTCTCGGCGCTGGGCCGTCCGGCCTGACCGCTGCCGGCGATTTGCTGAAAGCGGGGCATGACGTGACGATTTTCGAGGCGCTGCATGTGGCGGGCGGCGTGTTGATGTACGGCATCCCGGAATTTCGTCTGCCGAAAACCATCGTGCAGGCGGAAATCGAGTATTTGAAAAAGCTCGGCGCGACCATCGAAACCAACGCCGTCGTCGGGCGCACTTATACGATTGACGAACTGTTCGCCAACGGCTATCACGCCGTGTATGTCGCGAACGGCGCGGGCTTGCCGAAATTCATGCGGATTCCGGGCGAGAACCTGAACGGCGTCTATTCCGCCAACGAATATTTGACCCGCTCGAATTTGATGAAAGCCTACGATTTCCCGAACTATGACACGCCGATTGCGCGGGGGAAAAACGTGGCGGTCTTCGGCGGCGGCAACGTCGCGATGGATGCGGTGCGCACGGCGTTGCGGCTCGGCGCGGACAACGCCTATCTGATTTATCGCCGCTCCGAAACGGAAATGCCTGCTCGAAAAGAAGAAGTCCACCACGCCAAAGAAGAAGGGATTCAGTTTCATCTGCTGACCAACCCGACCCGCATTCTCGGCGACGAGAAAGGCCGCGTGATCGGCGTCGAATGCCTGCGCATGGAACTCGGCGCACCGGATGAATCAGGCCGACGCAGCCCGATTCCGGTGGAAGGTTCGGAATTCGTGCTGAATGTGGATACCGTCATCGTCGCTATCGGCACGGGCGCGAATCCGCTCTTGACGCAAACCACGCCGGACATGAAACTCAACAAATGGGGCTACATCGTCGCTGACGAACTGAGCGGTCAGACCAGCAAACCCGGCGTCTTCGCCGGTGGCGACATCGTGCGCGGGGCTGCCACCGTCATCCTCGCGATGGGCGATGGCCGCCGCGCCGCCGCCGCCATTCACAACTACGTCATGAATCTTCCCGCGTAGTCAGAACCCTGCCAGGGTTTTAAACCCTGGCAGGGTTGGTTGCTCATTCTATTATTACGCCTCGATTAACGCGTTCAATTCTTTCAATTGCCGAATCTGTTTCAAAGCGTCTTTCAAGGCTTGCAGCCGATTCACATCATGAATCTCTCGAATCGCAGGCATGATTTTCAGCGCGTGTTCCTCGCCGAATTTCAGGTTGACGCCCAATTCGATGGCCTCAAGCAAGCCGCGTTCGTAGCCCTTATTTACTCCCTCTCTTCGAAGTTGCTCTGCTAACGTCATAACCATCTCTCCTTGTAACGATTTTTCCGCAATGGCGACTAATTGCGTGACTGTGATGTCTTCCAACGCGTTGAAGACGTAGCGCAGCAGCATTTCAATCGTATGCAGGCCGCGCTCCTGTATCAGCAATTCTTGCATCAGCGTGAAAATCGCTGGTAATTTCTTGAAAATATCGGGATCGTGAATATGCTTGAACAGCAGCATCACGACGCGCGAGACGACCGTACCGGTGATTTCTTCATCCGAATAGCGCGTCAAATCTTGCACGAGATACTCGAAGTTCGGCAGATACGCGGTCAACACCTCATCCGGCGCGTCGAACATCTCAGCAAAGCGCGTATCGAGCGACCAGGCGCGTTCGCCGTGATACAGCACAAGCGGCAGAATCACCGGCAGCCGCGTCTCTTGCTGACCTTTCGGCTGCTGTTTGAGATACAGCCGCCAGATGTTGAGCATGTATTCCAGCAATTGCAGATGAATCCACCGTTCAGGATAGCTCTTATGCTCGAACAGCAAATAGACGTACCCCATCGCGCCGCTAAACTTGATTGTATAAAGAATATCGGAAAAATAGTCTCGCAACGCCTCATCTACAAAGGAATCTTTGGAAATTTCCAGCGTAGAGAAATCCAGCAGTGCGACGACTTGCGGCGGTAAGTAGCGCTGCAAAAAATCCTGCGCGACCTCCTTGTCGCTCCACGTTTCCCGGAATAATTTATCATGCGGATTGGTAATCGTGTCCATAATTTGCCTCCTGTATTTGACATTCTTTCAAGCATTGCTCCCTCTGTCAAGCATTCCGAACGCATCCTGCGATTTTTTTCGACTGGCTGCGTCTGCCCACGCAATGCTTCAACGTGTCTGACACGTTTGCCTCTCCAATCTTCAATCTATTCTGACTTTTTGATTGACAAGACCGCCTGACATTGTTCATCATCGCCGCTGACCTGATTTTCGCAATGCATTCCGAACAATGAAAATATGATGCAATTATAGAAAACCGTGAGAACCCAACCATGCTAACCGAACAAGAAGCCTTAGAACAGATTCGCCGTGAAGTGGAAGCGCAAGGCCAAACATTTGAAGAATTGCCGAAACTCAAACGACTGATTGAGGCAGAACGCGTCTATAAAGACGAGGAACTCGAACAAAAGCGTAAAGAGATTAATTTTGAATTGAGTCAGGACGGTTATACTTGCAATGCAAATGGATTGGTTATCGGAATGAATTTTGAAAATATCCGATTGTCTGATCCTGCTATACTCTCTATATTTCAAAACCTTACATGGCTTCGCGTAAAAAATCAGCTTACAGATGTGTCGCCGTTGTCAGCCTTGACCGGGTTGACATCCCTCTCTTTATCTGGAGATCAGCTTGCGGATATATCGCCGTTAGCGGCCTTGACCGGGTTGACATCCCTCTTTTTAGAAGGGAATCAACTTGCGGATATATCGCCGTTAGCGGCCTTGACCGGGTTGACATCCCTCTCTTTATTTGGAAATCAACTTGCGGATATATCGCCGTTAGCGGCCTTGACCGGGTTGACATCCCTCTCTTTATTTGGAAATCAACTTGCGGATATATCGCCGTTAGCGGCCTTGACCGGATTGACATCCCTCTTTTTTTCTGGAGATCAGCTTGCGGATATATCGCCGTTAGCGGCCTTGACCGGGTTGACATCCCTCTTTTTAGATGGAAATCAACTTGCGGATATATCGCCGTTAGCTGATGTGCTCCACTTAATTACATTAGAGTTGTTGCTGAATAAGAAAAGTTGACAGAAATAGCCGTGATGTCAAGTC
>CAZRSF010000079.1:0-29337 GCA_964602655.1 uncultured Candidatus Moduliflexus sp. | reverse complement strand
CCCCGGCCCCGGCACCGACCCAACAGCCTGGCACGGTCATCGGCATGACCGGAGGAACAGGCGGAACACTCGCGCAATCTGCCGATGTGGCGATCATATCCCCTGAGAGCGACACCTATAAAATTCAAGAACAGCATGTGATCATCTACCATCTTCTCTGTCTCTTGCTGGAATTACGATTTTTTCTTTCTTCCGCGTCAACATGAGAAACGCGAGGCGTGGTCGGAAATCATGTCTCATGATAAATTTCGGTTGACAAGCGCCGCGTCCTGATCTATTGATTACATCAGATGTCAGACGCTCATTCTTGGATTAAACATCTTCTCCCTCAACGTTGTCTGTGTTTAGAGATGAGCACGCCTCGAATAATAACTGGCAGCCAGAGGGATTGTCATTGATGAATCGTCTTCTTTTATCACAGGTCGCTATGGAACAAAAGATTGCGTTGGAAGAAGTGCTGAAAATCAAGCAAAGCGTTGATCAGATGGACTTGCTGGAATTCAAGACGCAGTGGAGCAACCGCTCCAATGATTATGACCATCTCAACCAGAATGAGCGTTTGAAATACATGGTCATGTCCATTAAAGTTTTGCAAGCCAAAGCCGACCTGAAACGCATGATTAACTCCATTCAGGAACTTTCGACGCATCCTGAATCGGAACGAGCGATTTATTACTACCTGCGGGCGGATCTCTGGAAATTTTTAGACAATTTCCATTATCTGCTGCTCGTCGAAGAATCTGAAAATCAAGAGCAATTTGCTTGCCTTGAACTGCTGGAAGACCTGGTCGGCATCATTATTCAGAATGACGAGTTACAGCAAACATGCCTCATCCGGCTGCAAAAGCTGCTTGATCAGGTGCAAATTCTGAAGAACGATGTCATAAAACGCGATCCGAAAAGCCCGATGTGCCAGATGTATCACGATGTGGAACAGCGCGTGGCATTGATTCTTCAAACGGTTGATCCGACAATGAGGATCACCACGCCTCCTCTGACGAATCTTGTGTCGCAGCCTGCCTGGAATATTATTCAGCGGTATACCGCGTTTTCGATTTCCCGAATTTCCATTGAAAAATCAGGCGTTCTCAGCATTATTCAACTCTTATACGAATATCCGATTCGCCAATTGAACGTAGATATGACGTTTCTGGAAGAGGTCTTGAATACGCTTGAAAAGCGCACGCTGTACGAGCCGCAGCTCGGTCAGATTCGGAACCAATGCGCGTATGCCCTCATCCTGCTGCTGGAAATTATCAAAATGCACGAAGGGTTGCCAGTCCTCCTGTCGCGCATATTCGATCTCTGCGCATATATTCATTTCCCCCTGCCTGGCATCACCATCGAGAAGGAATTAAAGGAATTAAAGGGACGGGTCGCCGAAATTTCTCAGAAAAAATTACGACCGATTATCGAAGATGTGTTATGGAAAAATCCGACGTATTTAGCCAAAGTGCCGTATATCCGCTCGTCGTGTTCCTGGTGCTATCGCCAGGATCGCGAAGACGTGTTGAATCTGGCGTATATCCGGCAAGTCATCACCTCAAGTTTCGACCGTCTTGAGTCCGTTCCTGGCTTGCAATTCAGCTACGAAGGCGCAGCCAAATCCCGCTTGTCGGAAATGGTGATCGACAGTTTAGGCTTGTTAGTCAACTTGGAGCCATCACCTCAATTCCTGACGCTGCACGCCAAAGAAACCCGTATGATCAAACAGGCGCAGAAAGCCGGAGCGCTTTCAGATGATGCGCAGGAAAAATTGTTGAGCAAACAATATCAGACCTATAAAAATCATCTGAAATTTTTGCACGACAGCATTGAGTATTATCAGGGAATTTTGGAAGAATCGCCTTCAGAACAACAGTCAGGCGCATAAAGACGCCTGACTGTTGCAAGGGACAAACAGACCTATTTCGCCTTCGCAAGCGGAAGGGCGTCAGCGCCATCATGCGGCACAGCCACCCATTTGCCATTCACGCGCTGCGCTTGAGCAATATGCGGAATGTAGGCTAACGGATCAACTTTTGAGGCTTTGGCGAAAAGCAATTTGCTGAACTGACCGCCTTCGCATTTAGAAGGCGACTGACCAGCAGCAATTTTCCGCGCAAATTCATCGGCAGAATCCTGAAGATTCCACGTCTCGCGCACATCAATCAACTCGAAATGCAGATGGTACCCTCTGGCATTCCCGGTCTTGCCCATATACCCGATCACTTCGCCTCGTTTCACGATCTCGCCGACTTTCGCGCGCTTCTTTTCCAGCATGTGCGAATACAGAGAAAATAACCCGTTTTGATGATAAATCACGGTATAGTATCCGTAGCCGCGTCCGCGAGACGCCGAGACGACGATTCCGTCTTCGATGCTCATGATTTCGACGCCGCGTCGGTCGAAATCATGAGAAATAAGGTCAACGCCATAATGTCCGCGTTTTTTCTTTTTGGTCGGTTTCTGCATTCCGCGAAGAATCATGCCGTCCTCGACGGGCGGAAGAAAATTCGGCACAATTGCTGCGGCTGATTTTAACGACTCTTGCTCGGCCAAATAGCTGAGGAATTCGTTTTCATGCGCAGGCAGGCACCAGGATGACGCACTATCAGCGCAATCCGCTTCAATCATCGGGTCTTCCAACAAAATCGGCTCTTGCATGAAACACACAGACGTTCCGGCCACTTCTTCTTGATGGCAATCTGCAAATGTTGAAAGGACTGCTGACGAGGAGGTCTCCGAAGAATTTTCTTGCTTCGGATCATTGCGATAATTCATCGCAATTTCAATCGGTTTGGCTGATGGAGGAGGGGCAGGCACATGTTTGGAAAGCGTCTGGCGGTAATTCATCGAAATTGTCTTCTGCGAAGACCAGGTTAAATTCGCATCGCGTTCGTGTTTTTTTAACGACGGCACGATATTCTGACGCACCTGAACACGCGACGCACTGCTGCAACCGAATGCTCCAAACAAACTCACACAGGCAATAATCACATATTTAAGCGTTGTAAGGCATGAAAGGTTTTGACCGAAAGGTTTAATCGTGAAATACTCCACAACACGTCTCCTCAGAAACGGTTTGTACGCAACATCTTACTCTTGAAAGCCCTGTCTGAAGAACGGGGTTACGCATGTCAACACTCTTTTGGTTTTCATCACAAAAAAACATTGGCTTACTACCACTCATCAGCATGAAACGGCGCTCGCGTTATACATGTTTTCGCACAAACGATTTGATGTCATTACGCGCCTGCTCGCATACATGACCGCATGGCAGCCCAAATGAGTTCATTCGGCAGCCTCCCCCTAAATGCGGAACATCATAGCGTTTTCCATTCACAAAGAAGAATGGGCAAATAGCGTAATATGTGACGGCGACAACAATATTTCATCATCCCCAATAGATGAAATATCGGCGAATAATACGACAACCAACGTCAGAACACCTTTGTTCTTTTAACGAACGAACGAAGATCATTCTGAACCGTTGTTTGTTTTTGAGTCTTAGAGATACTGTCAAGGAAAAAGTTACCAATATTCCCCATTTTTCTTCTCACATCTCAAAAATATTTTACACGCATTAATCCTTGACAGGACAAGATTCCTTTATTTCTCATGAAAATAATGAACATGCATCCATGAAAACAGGCAGCGTCGAAAAAACCTTCACGTCCCCTGTTCTTAACAACTCAATAGATTCCATCGAACACAGGTGATAATGATTCTGAACAATATCTATACTCCTACTATGCGTTTCTCTCTGCTGCTGTTTCTGCTGAACATTCTTCCAATGTCTGCGCTGGCTGCCGAACCGCGTCCTCTTGCTGACAAACGAACTCATTTTGCCGAAGGAATCGCGCAACTCGATCAAAAAGCGTATCAACAAGCCGCGCAGACCTTCCGCGCATTAGCGTCGGATTATCGCGAACTGCCGGATTATACCCAATTTTTTCTTGCCAAAGCCTATCTCGGCGCGACGCAATATCAAGATGCCCTGGCCGAATTGCAGGCATTTCGCGCCTCGTTTCCATTGCATCCGCTCAACGATGACGTGCTATGGCTTATGGCGGATGCGCTGGTCAAACTCAAGCGCGGGGCCGACGCCCTGCCGCTGTATTACGAACTGGCCTCACGCCCTTCGAATATTGCAAAAGGCGATATACTGTATAACATCGGCATAACATCCACGACTCTAAACCAATTTCAAGCAGCAGTCAAGGCATTTCATGAATTGTTGATCACATTTCCGGCGCATGCCCAGGCCAAAGGCGCACAGCAGCGTTTGCAAACCCTGCTGTCCACGCATCCCGAACTCACGCCGGTCATGAACGAAGACGCGCTGCTGACGTATGCCAATACGCTCCTTACCGCAAAATTATATGCCGCAGCTATGACGCAATATCAGGCGTTTCAACAGCGCTATCCCGCCAGTCCGCGCCTGCCGGAAAGTCACATCGGCCTGGCGGATGCGACGCTTCGGGCGGGAAAGCTGAAAGAGGGCATCAGCATGATTGAGGCATTGGTCAAACAGTTTGAGACGGCAAACCCGGATATGTCGGCCAAAGCGCTTTACACGCTCGGCGCGGCGCATTGGAACGCCGACCGCAATCAGGACGCGCAACGCGTGTTGGAACGCATCCTCAATCAATTCAAGGCAACTCCGTCATACGAAAACGCGCTGTATGTCTCAGGCCGCATCGTGCAGTCGAAACCTTCATATCTCGCAGCGGCAGAACTCTATCGCGCTCTTGCGGAACAGTATCCGAACGGAACATTTGCGGAAGAGGCGTTCTGGCGGGCGGGGTGGTCATATTATCAGGGGCGGGATTATCAGAAGGCCACGCAGATATTTTCGCAAGGACTGGCAGCGTTTCCTGCCGGAGCATACGCCGAAGACGGGCAATATTGGCTGGGGCGGGCGCATGAAGGATTAAATGCCCAATCTGAGGCCGTTCGCGTGTATCAACAACTGCTTCAAAATGCGCCGTATGGCTACTACGCCCTGCAAGCAAAAGAACGGCTCACGCAGTTGCGGCAGCCTGCGCCTCAGCCTCCGGCTCGTCAGGGAACATCCCCCAAATTAGCAGAAGTCGTCAAGCAAACCGGGGCATTCCTCCCGCCGGATGCCTTGCAGGCGCTGCCGCCGCATGTCAATACCGCTATCGAATTGCGGGCGGTGAATCTGCCAGATTACGCTCGGCGGGAAATCGCCTGGATTCAGGCGAAAGCCGACCAAACTGCGCCGCAGAACGACGAAACGCGCCTGATGCGGCTCTATCTCTTCAGCCGCTTATACGCGCAAGTCGGCGATTATCTTACCGGCATTCAGCTTGCGACGCAAATCGAAACCGCGTTGAAACAAAACGCGGTATCACAATTTCCTTATGATTTGACACGCCTGCTTTATCCGCTCGCTTATTGGGAATTGATTACCACGTATGCGGCGCAATACGGCCTCGATCCGTTTTTTGTGGCCGGAGTGATTCGTCAGGAAAGCGCGTTTAACCCTAAAGCGCTCTCGTATGCCAATGCGCGCGGCTTGATGCAGGTGATTCCAGAGACCGGCAGGCGCGTGGCGAAACGGATTGGCCTAAAGAATTACACCACCGCGCAACTCTATGATCCGGCGGTGAATATTCGAATCGGCACGGCCTATCTTGCCGAATTATTGAAGCGATTTCAGGGGAATCGGTTTCGGGCGATTGCCGCCTATAACGCCGGGCCGCAATCAACCGACAAATGGTGGCCGGCGCAAGGAAAGTACCAGAACGAAGAAGTCGTAGAGAATATCAGTTTCCGCGCCACGAAAAGCTATGTCAAACAGGTGTTGCGCAATCAGGTGAATTACCGGGATTTTTATCCAGAATATCGTTGAAAAAAGAAAAACACCTCAGAGGTGTGAAATTCATTTTGCTATTTTTGTGACGATTTTTTCGAACAGCGCCGCTAACAGCAGAATCGGCGCGAGGACGACGGCGGCGGCGTAGCTGAGAAGATACGCTAGGCCGAAAAAGAGATGCGACGCCTCGATTGCGCCTGTGCCGGAGAGGACGTTGACATACTGCCGGAAACCGAGCAGCGACACCACTGCAAACACGCCTGCCAATGCGGCAGCCCAGCGTAGAAAATTATTTTTGAGCATATCTTGCATACGCATAACTTGAAATGAACCCTGCCAGGGTTTCAAACCCTGGCAGGGTTTTATTTTGCTTTTTCCCAGAGCGGCCCCTGCGTCAGCGCATACAGCAGCACCGCGTCGCCGACCGGGTTGCTCGCCTGATAATGCAGCGCATCGCCGCGTTTGACCGGAAACCCGGCGAAATTCAACGAGGTCATCAATTGCGTCAGATAATCCACGTCTTGAAACGCGGCAGCGCCGAGAAACGCCAGGCCGCTCGCGCTCGCGCTGGCTTCTACAATCGGCACAATCGGACCGGAATCAATGTCCATCGTGCCTTCCGACGATGGTGGCCATTCCCGCGAGAAGCCGAATCCTAAGACTGATCGGCCTAATTCTTTCCGCGCCCGACGATATTGATCCGCCGCAAATTCTGCGTCAACGACTTGCAGCAAATTACACGCCATCCAGATACTTGTGCCTTCCGGCCCAAAACCCGCAGGCAGCGGCGTCCCGTCAACCGCATACGTCGAAATCAGCAAGCCGGACTGTGGCTCAATCAAGCGGCGTTTGGCCGTCGCAATCCAGTCGCGCAGAAACGCGTTGTGATCCGTGCCGTCCAACAGGTCGGCAAGGCGAATTGCCGCTAATGCGACCGTATTGCAGAAAATCCAGCATTCGTCCGGGTAGCTTTCCGCTGACAGCACCGGACTCAATTTCATGCGCTCGATCATGATGGCGACGCGCTCCGCCAATAGCGGCTGATAATCTGCGCGTTCTTCGATCATGCGCCGCGCTGCGATCATCAGCGCGATTTCGCCGTCAATAAAAATGCTGCGCGGCGGTTGCATCTTCCATCCGCCGCCTTTGCCGTAAGCGAGCATAAAGGATTGAAATCCGGTGTCCCGCTCGACCGTCAGCGTATTATCGAGAATCGCATCCATAATCTCAAGCGCCTGCGCGCGATAACTCTGGTCGCGCAAGGCCATATTCGCAAGCGCCAACACGAAGTACGTCCGGCTCATAAAATCCCATTCGGGATTGCGTTCCTGCATCTTTTGTAATTCCTGCTGCCGAAGCTGCGGATCAGTCCAGATCGCAAGATGACGGGCGGCAAGCTGCCGCGCAACAGGCGGCACGCCATTTTCTTGCCAGAAATCGGCGACCTTCGGACGGAAAAAGAGATGCAGGCACGGTAGCCAGAGGGCGGCGGCGAGCAGTAAGGCGAGCAGGTTACCCAAAAGACGTGATTTCATGGTGTTTAACCTCACAGGTCTTTAAGACCTGTGAGGTTTTCCTTGAATAATTTCGCGTTTCTGTTTTTATGATCGATAAATCTTCACGTTCGAATACGTCACATTTTGCGGACTGACATTATTCGCGCCGAAATCGCCGCCGATATAGACAATAATCGGCTGCGTCGCGCTGCCAAAGACTTTCGGGTCAATCCAGTATTTGAAAATCATCTGGTTATCACGCGAGATTTCCAACTTTTCTGGCTGGAATACAATCGTCCAATGATAGATTTTCGATGAGTCCCACGAGAGCGGATGCCCGACCATGCCATCTCCCATATAGGTTTTCCATTCGCCGTCGAATGAGGTGCGCAGCGCAGCCCCGGCTTTCAATTTCAGGCCATCGGTGGAGTTTTCGAATTTTGCCAACTTTTGCAATTGAAACAGAAAGCCGTCAATAGATTGCCAGTTCACCCAGTTTGTGCCGTGCGGGACATCCTGCATCACGATGAGTGACATTTGATCATTCGCGCCAAGCATCGGTTCTCCCGGAATATACCCTTTGGCATCGAATTCCACCTTGATGGATTTGGTAATGCCCGGAGTATATAACAGGTAGCTCTGCTCTCGACTGGTAATGGCATAGCCTTCATTCGGTGTAAAATGACCATCCCCCCCGCGTTGCGCTTTCGTCTGTCCATCGGTCAGTTTATCGTCAATCACCAATGTCCATTCCTGCGTTTCGTTGCCATTATCGCTGCCGCTGCCGCCGCCTGCCTGACCGCGCCGCAGTGTGTCGAGCAATTCCGCGTCGGTTTGTCCCGTCGTTTCCGCCGGGTTCATGATGCCGATTCTATCCGCGCAGACGTAGGCATTGCCAAAATAGAAGATGCGGATTTCAACGTCGGTCGAGGCACTCGGTGGCGTGAAATTGAGCTTAAATAGAGCAAAATCGCCGGCTTTAGGGAAATCTTTCCGGGTAATCAGCGCATTCGCAATAATGCGATCTCGTTGTTGATCATACACATCTAAAATCAAAATATTCGCGTCGTCCTGGGTGTTGTTGTCAATCATGATGCTGAACACGGCTTGCAGCGGAACGGTCGGCAGTCCGGATTTATGATAACCGAACGCGAGAAAGCCCTGAACGGTCGTCGTATGAATCGCCTTTCCGCCGCGTTCGGGGGTCACATTCGGATGATTCGAGAAGAGCGCCGCGACCTCGGCAATATCCACGAAGCCCTCGACAGCCCGCCCAATCGTGGCATATTTCAACAGCAACGTTTTGTATTGTTCGGTCTGGTTGCGCCCGATCGTGCCTTGAACCGCTAAAAGAAACTCCTCTTGCGTCATGTATTGCTTGTCTTTCAGCCGTTCCAATTTTTTGAGCACATCATCGGGCACATTTTTTTTCTTCAGGTCGGTAAACGAACGGGCATTCAGTTCGAATCTCGCCACAGGCTTTTGCGGCGCCGGGGGAAAGGCTCTGGCAATTGCCTTATAGGTCGCCTCGTTCAGCGGGCCTAACTTGCCCGGCGTCGGAATCCAGGACTTGTGATCCATGAATCCGAGCAACTGAATCCCTTTATTCATCGCATTTCGCGCCAATCGCTCCATGTCCTCCGGCGTTTCGCGCGGACCGTCGTCGCCGAACCCATCATTCGAATAGCCGAGTGCCTTCCCTTCGCCAGTCAGGCGGCGCAAGGCGTCAATATCCTCAGAGACGTGCGGATTGCCGGAGGTCAGAAAATCGCGATTGCCGGTATGCACGAACCAGGCATCCGCATACGGGTCAGCGGTCGCCGGAGAATTATGATCGCACCCCACGACCAAGCAGCGGTTTTGCGATACCTCTTTGACATATTTCGACATGGCGGAATGCCATTCCTGCGAGCCGATATACTCGTTCATAATGCCGAACATCACGTTGTCATACGGCTGAACCGTTTCCACGACTTTCCGAATATAATTTTTTTGAAGCTGGATGAGCTGCGAATTATTCGAATCGGTAAACGCGCCCGTTTTGGCATAATGGTCGCCAGCATGTTTATAATGAGGATAAAACGGATCGTACTGCGTGTATTCCGTCGCCCAGAACAGGCAGTTATCGAAGAATTCGAACAGCACGACAACGCCCTTGTCGTTGGCATATTTCACCCACCGTTTCATGTAATCGAAAAACGGCTGATTGAATTGATCGAGCAGGAAACGGTCGCCGGATTTGACGAACGGCTGCTGTTCCTGACCTTTATCGTACACATAAATGCCCATCGTGCGCATCCCGTTTGCGCCGCAGGCGACGATTTTATCAATCCACGAAAAGACTTCTTCGTTAAAGTAATGGATCAGCGCAAATTCTTCGATGAAAAAAAATCGCGGTTCTCCGCTGAAATTCTGAACTTGCAGCCGATTGCCGTTTCGCGTGATTCTTCCTGGAAATGCCATAGCGTTGACTCCTTTTGAGTTGAAAGTGACAGAGAGACATGAAGCGCCGAGAACGCCGCCGCCTTTTATGACGCGCATAAACACGTATTATGCGCCGTAACTCCGCGAAATGCAAGAAAAAAATTCGCAGAATGATACCCGATAGCACAATGAAACATGAATGACGATGTTTTGCCTTGACCTGAAAGGCGGCGTCATACAGAACGACTTGCGTCGTCTTCTCGTGCTATCAGACATATTAACGGTCGCAAAATAATACAAATGACACCTCTTAAAACGCACAATATCGCTCTGATCGGTATCCTCCTGTTCAGTCTTTTTGTGAATGCCTATGGCGTATGGTGGGGCATTCCGAGCCTTGACGGATGGGCGGTGGATGAAATCATTCCGGCGCGGACGCTGAAAGGTCTCGGACAAGGCTTTTCTCATGGCTGGGAGGATGCCTATCCTCCGTGGCATTATTATCTTTTGACAGCCGCGTATTCACCCATATTCGCGTTTCGCGCAGTCCACCCATTATCGAACGATGCGCAATATACGGCGTTCTTTTTTATGGGGCGCTTCTTGAGCATCATCATGGGAGTCGGCATTGTGCTGTTGGTGTATAGATGCGGACGAGAAATCGCTGATGACCTCGCCGCATTGCTTGCCAGCGGCTTGACCGCCTGCATCGCGCCGTTCGTCTATTACGCCAAAATCGCGAACGTGGACGTGCCGTATCTGTTCTGGGTCGTCTGGTCGCTGCTGTGTTATCTCCGCATTCTCAAGGGGCATCGTTTTCGCGACTATCTCTATTTCGCCCTCACCGCGACATTCGCAGTCTGCACGAAAGATCAGGCGTACGCATTTTATGTGCTGACGCCTCTTCCGATTCTCTGGTCGCGCCATGCGTTCGAAAAACGCCGGAACACGTCAGCATCTTTGATTGGGATCATTTTCAATCGAGAGAACCTGGCCGCGCTTGGCGTCGGAGCGGTTGTGTTTGTGCTTGCGCACAATCTTCTTTTCAACTGGGATGGTTTTGTCGCGCATATTAAGTTTATCACCGGCCCGGCGCAAATTTACGTCAAATATCCCCACACGTTCGCCGGTCGCGTCAGCATGGCGTGGCAAAGCCTCAACCATCTCAGATTTTCGTTCGGATGGCCGAGTTTCCTGCTCTGCGTCGTGGGCATCGGGTATGCGCTGTTGCAAAAAAAGAAGCATTATCTTCAGCTTGCATTGCTGATTCCGGCGATCTCCTATTATCTCTTTTTTCTCAATGTGATTTTGCATGATTTCGACCGCTATTTTCTTGGTATATGCGTCATATTCACGTTTTTCGGCGGGAAGCTGGCTGCCGACCTCCTTCGATTTCGGGGCAATTGGCGCGTTGCCAGCATAACGCTTCTCGGCATCATCGGTCTATATAGCGCGGGATACGCCTTTTCCATAGACCGCTTGATGGTCAATGACTCGCGCTATTACGTTGAGCGCTGGATCAAACAACATCTTTCCCCGCAAGCCTCATTCATACTCGCCGACCAGCCGTTGTTTCTTCCGCGAGATTGGGAATGGAACTGCGAACAATGCGTTTATACGTCTCGCATGATCTCAATAGAAGGCGTGAAACAGGAAAATCCCGAATACTTAATCATCAACACGGATTTGCAACTCAAAATGAATCGGCAGTTCTATGACGAATTACACCAGGAATCTTCGCCATATACCCAAATCCTCGACTATCGCTCGTCGCCGCAATATCTGCTGATAGATCGGACTGATCTGTATAAAAACGGGGAGCGCGTCATCACAAGCAACCTTGACAAGGTGAACCCGGAGATCGAAATCTTTCAGCGCAAGCCGTGACAAGAGGAAACTCGCGCGATTACGCCGACAACATAAAAAAGACTCTCGAAGTTTGTTCGTTGCGTTCGAACTTCGAGAGTCTTGCTATCGAGTGTTTCATTTCCAATTCAGCACGTCTGCGTGAAGGCGACCATTGCGGTCAATTTTTTCAGGGCGGCGCCGCTGTCAATGCTATCGGCGGCAAGCTTGACGCCATCTTTGATGCTGCCGACTTTTCCGGCGACATACAGACTGGCGGCGGAATTCGCTAAGACGACATCTCGCATTACGCCAGTGATCTTGCCGCTTAAAATACCTCGCGCAATTTCGGCATTCTGGTTTGCCTCGCCCCCAACAATGCTTTCGGCAGAGGCGGTCAGGCCAAAATCGGCGGGCGTGATGTCGAATTCGCGAATCTGCCCGTCTTTCAATTCCGCGACATGCGTTTTGCCTGCCAGCGAAATCTCGTCAAGGCCGTCTTCGCTATGCACAAGCCAGATATGCTCGGCATCCAATTGCTGCAAAACCTCCGCTAACAATCGCGTCAAGCGGACATCATAGACACCGATCAATTGACGTTTTGCGCCAGCCGGATTCGTAATCGGGCCAAGAATATTGAAGACCGTGCGCACGCCGATTTCCCGGCGCGGACCGATGGCAAACTTCATCGCGCCATGCAGTTTCGGCGCAAACAAGAATGCGATCCCGACTTCGTCGAGACAGCGCGACATCTGCTCCGCGTCAATCTCGATATTCACGCCGAGCGCCGCCAACACATCCGCCGCGCCGCATTTGCTCGACACGGAACGGTTGCCATGTTTTGCCACCAACACGCCCGTTCCGGCCACGACAAACGCCGACATGGTCGAGACATTGATCGAATGTTTGCTGTCTCCGCCCGTGCCGACGATGTCCACCATCGGTTCGCGGCGGGTCGTGTGGACTTTTGTGGCTTTATTCCGCATGGACTCGGCGAATCCGGCGATTTCCGACGGCGTTTCCCCTTTCATCCGCAACGCGACTAAAAACGCGCCAACCTGCGCGGGCGTGGCCTCGCCGCTCATAATCTGTTCCATCGTCTGGAACGCCTCGTCACGGGTTAAATCCTGCCGTTCAATCACTTTCGCAAGCGCAATACGAATCATGATTTTTTCCTCTCTGCAATCAGGTTCAAGAAATTCTGAAGCATCGGTCTGCCCGACACAGTCAGAAATGATTCCGGATGGAACTGCACGCCATACACCGGCAGCGTTTTGTGCTGCACGCCCATAATCACGCCGTCCATGGTATTCGCCGTGACAGTCAGGCACTCCGGTAAACTTTCCGGCGCGACGACGAGCGAATGATAGCGCGTCGCAATCAGCGGGCTGGGCAAATCGGCGAAAATGCCGACTCCTTTATGGTAAATCTGCGACGTTTTGCCGTGCATCAATTCTTTGGCGCGGACGACCTTGCCGCCGAACGCCTGCCCGATGGCCTGATGCCCCAAGCAAACGCCAAAAATCGGAATTTTCCCGGCATAGGTGCGGATCGTGTCGAGCGTAATCCCGGAGTCGTCAGGCGTACCGGGGCCAGGAGAAATCACGATCCCATCGGGATGATGGGCCTGAATTGCGTCCACTGAAATCGCGTTATTGCGGAAGACCTGAATCTCTGCGCCCAAATCGCCGAAGTACTGGACGAGATTATAGGTGAAACTGTCGAAATTATCAATCATCAAAATTTTCATAAAATCCCCTACTCCTCCATGCCGATGGAGAACATTTCGTCCAGCGCATGGCGCGAATAGGCGCGGAACGCTAACATGGTTTCGGTTTTCTGGATGCCTTCGATTTTGCGGATATGCTCCGTGACGACTTCGGCTAACTCGTCGGTATGTTTGACGCGGATGATCGCAATCAAATCATAGCGTCCGCCGATGGAATAGACTTCGGAGACCCCCTGTATTTCAACCATTCGTTCGGCGACTTCATTGATTTTGTCGCGTTCTACATTCATCAGTGTAATTGCTGTGACCATAATGTGTTTACCGCAAAGACGCGGAGGCGCAAAACAAATATCTGTCTTTGCGTCTCTGCGCTTTTGCGAGGGTTACTAACCCTGCCAGGGTTCGAACCCTGGCAGGGTTTAACGGTTATTATTTCCAGACCACGCCATTTTTCAGCGTGTCAATGTAAAGTTCTAAACTTTCTTTTACGGCGGCACAGACGAGTTTAAAAAGCGGTTCTTTCTGATTGTTTTGCTGCCATGCTTCAATCGCGTCCAAATACGTTGCGCGCTGCGTCATTTTGATAATTGCCGGAGGAAAGCCGTGATGCAGCAAGATCAAATTCATAATCAAACGCGCCGTTCGCCCGTTCCCGTCAATAAACGGGTGAATGCTGACAAATCGCGTGTGCGCTTCGGCGGCGGTGATGATGGGATGCTCTGCATGTTCGGAGCAAAACCAGGCATAAAACGCCTCCATCTCATCGTGAATATTTAACGGATCGCAAAACTTATGAATCGAATCGTCTTGCAAGCGCACATACATCGGAACGTTTCGATACGCTCCCGCATTCTCCGGGTCAATCCCCTTTAGCACCAAATAATGAATATTCGTAATGTCGGCTCTTGAATATTCGGCGATTGGTTTTCGCGCTAATTCTTCGATGTAATCAATCGCTTCTTTATGGTTGAGAATTTCCAGATGTTCCCGCGTCGTCTTTCCGCCAATCGTGATGCCATCCAGCAGCACCACGCGCGTTTCTTGCAGCGTGAGCGTATTGCCCTCGATGGCCGTCGAATTATAGGTAAAATCAATATCGAACAGGCGTTTTAAATTGTGCGTCTGTTCGGCAGTCAACGGGCGGAATGCATCCAATTCCTGTTTTAAGTCATCAATAATTGCCAGATTCTTCTTCTCAAGCATTTGTTTATGATACCTTAGCAGTCGCCGCCCTGAAAGGGCGAAGGAATATAGACGGAGGTTTCAACCTCTGAGATATTATTTCCCTCACACCTCATAAAACACATCCTTTTGCGGCTCGATCACCTCGACATACGGGTTTTTGTCGCGGCAATAGCGGGCGAATCGAGCAACTTCGAACGCCGGGTCTTTGCAGAAATCGAAATGGATCGGCATCACTTTTTTCGGTTTAAGCAGCCGCACGGCTTCGGTCGCCTGAATATAGTCCATCGTGGCCTGCCCGAAAATCGGCAGCATGACAATGTCCATCGGGTATAATCTGCCGAAAATCTCCATTTCCGCGACGATTGACGTGTCGCCGGTATGATAGAGCGTCGTGCCGTCGGCGAGGATCGCTATCGTACCGAGCGGCATGGACGTATTCGACGTGTGATGCGCCGGAGTGGTCACGACTTTGATCCAGTGTTCCTCAAAACCGCCGCCGACTAAATAACCTGCGCCATTATTGACGATCATCTCCGGCGTCAACCCTTCTTCGCGGCAGAGGCGTTTCATGGTTTCGTCCGGCCCGCCGAGTTTTGCGCCGGAAAGTTTCGTAATCGCCGCTGCCGAAGCGACATGGTCGAAATGATCGTGGCTGACTAAAATCAGGTCTGTATTCTGAAACGCTTCGTTCGCATACGGGCATAAATCATTGCCTTGCGATTTCGTCCAGGGATCAAATAAAATGCGCTTGCCATCTTGTGCGACGTATTCGATAAACGCGACACCTAACCATCGTAATTTTCCGCTCATGATATTTCCAGGAAACCAGCCCTGCCAGGGTTCGAACCCTGGCAGGGCTTTTCGTCAAAAATACTCGCCGACAACCTGCCGCACTTCATTCAGCCACGCTTGCCGCATTTCTGGCGTACTGGTGACGATAACCTGAAACAGGCGGCGATAAAACTGCTTCACGCCGCAGAAGTCAAAAATGCAGCGTTTCCAGAGCGCTTCCAGCGGATCGCCGAAGATATTCATTTCTCGCTCGAATGGCGTATTGCCAGTATTAAACACTAATGCTGCGTTGGCGCGAAGCAAGCCTTCTGCGATGCCTTCGCCGTTATCGCCATCTAAAAAGCGATAGGCGACGCCGGGACGGATGACGCGATCAATCCAGCCTTTCAGCACAGCGGGCGGCTGTCCCCACCAGTTCGGATGCACGATGATGATGCCGTCCGAGGCGATCAACTCGTCGCAATAACGTTGAATTTCAGGCGGAACGTCAGCGTCTTTCGCGAATTCTTCGAACGGCAGCAGCGCTGGAAACTGTTCGGCATGCAAATCATGAAAAAAGACCGCATGCCCGCGCTGCGTCAACGTCTCATGCGCCGCCGCCGCAATCGCATGATTGAAACTGCCTGGGTTCGGGTGTGCGAGAATCAGTGAAATATTCATTTTTTTAGATGCTACCACGAAACACACAAAATACACGAAATACAGCATTATTCAATCGCGTTGACACCATAAACGGGAGTGCAAAAGCTTGCTTTTGCGGCCTGACGAAGTCAGACGATCCCTATGCGCGGCAAAAGCAAGCTTTTGCACTCCTGTTCAGCCCAGACATCGAGCGAAGTCAAGATGAACGTGAAAATTTTCGTGTATTTTGTGTGTTTCGTGGTTAATTGCTTTTTATTGCCCCAATCCGTTTTCCGCCAGCGTAATCGCGGCGCGGATCGCGTTCGATTTGTGAATAGTTTCCTCGAATTCGCGCTCCGGCACGGAATCGGCGACAATTCCCGCGCCGGCCTGAAAATAGGCAACGCCATCGCGGATTTCGACGGTGCGGATCAGGATGCAGGTTTCCAAATTGCCGGAAAAATCAATAAATCCCAATCCGCCGCCATAAATGCCGCGGCGTTCCGGTTCCAATTCTTCGATGATTTCCATGGCTCGCACTTTCGGCGCACCGGAGAGCGTGCCTGCCGGGAAACAGGCTTTGAAGGCGTCCACCGAATCCATATTGGAACGGAGTTTGCCGCGCACTTCAGAAGCAATGTGCATGACATGACTGTAGCGCTCGACAATCATCTGCTCGGTCAGGCGCACTTCGCCGTAATTCGAGACGCGCCCCACATCGTTCCGCGCCAAATCAACTAACATCACATGTTCCGCCAATTCTTTTTCGTCGCTGATCAAATCCATTTCCAATTCGCGGTCTTCTTTCGGCGTCTTGCCGCGTGGCCGCGTCCCGGCAATCGGACGAATCACGACTTCGCCGCCCCAGACATTGACGAGCAATTCCGGGCTTGAGCCGATAATCGTCTGCGCGCCGTGCCGCAAGAAAAAGAGGTACGGCGACGGATTCAGCATTCGCAAGGCGCGATAGACGTTGAACGGCGGCACGGTCACAGGACGCGAAAAGCGCTGCGACAGCACGACCTGAAAAATATCGCCGGCGCGAATATGTTCTTTCGCCTGTTCCACCGCCTGACAGTAGGCTTCCCGCGTCATGTTCGAGGTGATGCCGCGCGTGGCGGGCTGCGGCGCAGTCTGTTCGGCGAAGGCCACTGGCGCGCGCAACGTCTGTTTCACGTCGGCAATGCGTTGCAGCGCGGCGTCATACGCTTCCCGCAGATCGGAATTTTCATCCAAAAAGATATTGGTAATAATCAAAATCCGCTGCTGCACATGGTCGAACGCTAACACGGTTTCGTAAATGCCGAAGCTTGCCCAGGGAACATCCGGGCGCGGCGCATTCTTTTCCGGGATTTTTTCAAGGAGACGCACGGTATCGTAGCCGAAATAGCCGACGATCCCGCCTAAGAAATAGGGAAGATCGGGGTTTTTGACAAAGCGATACTTCTGGACGCGGCTCTGCAAATAACTGAAAATGTCGGTGGCAAACGTCTCTTCTTTGTGTTGAGATGTCACTGTCACGGCCTGCCCGTCGTATCGAATCCATTCCGACGGTCGGCGGCCTAAAAAGGAGTAACGGGCAACGTTTTCGCCGCCTTCGACTGATTCTAACAAAAAGCCCTGCTCGTCATCGCCGCAATATTTGAGAAAGGCGGAAACCGGCGTCAACAAGTCGGCGAGCATGGATTCGGCAATCGGAATGACGTTGCCGCGCGTGGCGAGTTCTGCAAATTCACTGAATGATGGTGGTTTCATGGAGTTCCCTGATGGTGCGCGGTCATTATCACGCCGCGCAACTGGTCGCAATGAAAGAATAGAATATTGACTACGAAAAAATGACGGAGAGCATCGTTATTTACGGCGGAGACGCTATTGAGCATGGGGGTTTTTGTCAATGAAAAAATCGGCAACCGCCTTGAAATCAATACCGTTCGAATTCATCATCATACCTGTCTTTTCCCACACCTGATTCGAATGAAAGCATCGTATCGGCTTGGATACGTTTCACAGGTTTACGTGGGAGATTGAGCGAAAGGTGGTGTTTTTTATTCGGCGGCTCTAACGGCGTTTGGGCGATGTGAAAAAAGGCAATGGTTGTTTGCAATGATTCGGCCTGATTTTGCAAGGCAACTGCAGTGGAGATCAGTTTATCAACCTGCATCATATTTTGCTGCGTGACTTGATCCAATTGCTGAATGGAGAGATTGATTTGTTCCGCTCCCATGCTTTGTTCGCTGGTTGCCGCGCTGATTTCCTGCACTAACTCCGCTGTTTTGTGAATACTGGGAACGAGCGTTGAGAGCATTTGATCGGCTTTTTCAGAGACGACCACGCTTGAGGTCGCTAATTTATTGATTTCTTCGGCGGCGCATCTGGTCACGTCAGATAAATTACGCACCTCGGCAGCCACCACAGAAAACGGCTTGCCATGTTCCTGCGCCCGCACCGCTTCAATGGTCGCATTCAATGATAACAGCCGCGTCTGTCCGGCAATTTCTTCAATAATTGCGATTTTTTCGGATATCTGCTTCATGGCGCTGACTGTTTCGGCGACCACCTTATTTCCTTGCTCCGCATAGTCGGCTGATTGCAGGGCGATGTGTTCGGTCTGCTTCGAATTTTCCGCATTCTGCCGGATATTCGTCGCCATCTGTTCCATTGAAGAAGAGGCTTGTTCGCTCGCCGCCGCCTGCAACGACGCCCCATGCGACATCACTTCTGCGCTGGCGTTTAATTCCTTGCTGCTGAGCACCAACGCACTGGCGAATGAAAGCCCTGGTTGTGTTTTATAATAGACATCTTTCCTAAATAATTCCCATATTTTCGTCAGGCGAATAGGGGAATTTACATGGGATGGTTCAAAAAAATGGCTCTGAAGTCAAATATGAGCGTTTCTGTTTCAACACGCGAATGTCGCACTTTTGAGTTCTCCCTGCCTGAAAGAATTTATTTAGGAAAGATGTCTAATGAATCGTATTTATTACAGTTGATATTACTAAAGAAAAACCTATTGCAGAAAAAAAGGAATATGTCAAGAGTTTCCCATTGTAAACTTGAGCGATATTTGAAACGAGGCGGGCGGCATCATGAAGATGCCGCCTGTGCGCATTATTGACGATAAGAAGAAACTGCGTGAAGTACGCTCTGAATATTTTCTGTCGAGACGCCAGGCGGCATACCGCCAGCGCATGAGAAAAGCAATCGGGTGGTGTCGCTTAGTCCTGCGAGCATGTCCGTGACGGCGCGAGCCACTTGTTCCGGCGTCCCTTTGGCAAGCACATCGCGCGGCGGGATGTTGCCGACTAAAACGACCCGGTTCTCCGTCCAGGCTTTCATCTCCGCCAGCGTATGCTGAATGCCGAAATTGAACATATTGATTCCGATTTCCGAGAGGTAGGGCGCTGAGGCTTTCGCTGGCGCGTCATTATGAAAAAATTTGACAGACACATCAGCCGCGTAAATTTTTTTAAGATACGGACGTCCAAACTGCTCAAAATCGCGTTTACTGACGAACCCCACAATATCATCTAACATCAAGAGGCCGTCAATCGTCGGAAAACATTCTCGCTGATACTGAATCCAGGCGATTAAAAAATCTGAAATGATCGTCAACAACTGGTGCATCACATCCGGATCGGTTTTGATGGCGGTCAGAAACTCCGTTGTTCCCATAAGAAACGAGGCGATATTGAGCGGACCTCTGGCAACGGCAAACCGAATGCGATGCCCAATACGCTCGATGTCTGGCTGAAAATGCTGAAGCCGCTTAATAACAAACGGCAGCAGCCCGTCTTTTCTCGGGTTCGGCGGTTCGATTCGCTTCACATCGTCAAGGGTTTTGATGATCGGCCTGGCAAATGGAAATTCATTTTCTTCCCACTGGCAAACCGCGCCGAAGGCGGACGGCTCCGTACACATGCCGAACTCTGACCAGAAGCCCGGCAGCGCGATCATTTCGGGAAACTGCGTCAACGCTTTCATATTTGCGTCAAACCAGACTTGTTCGTTGGTGAAGTAATCGAGCAGCGATACGCCGGCCCAGTTCGGCAGCCAGGGGCTGTCAATAATAAATCCCGCAGGAAGCGGCTGAACCGCTTCTCCTCGAATCACGGCCAATAGACATTCCCATTGTTGTTCTGTCATGATACGCTCCTTGTCGCAGTGTCAAGCGCCTGAAGCACTCCGCGAAGATAGCCTAACGCAAAGGCCATTCCCGTATGCCAGGGCGCTGCCGTGCTCATTTCCGGCGTGTGATCCGGAATCAGCACGCCGTCAAAACCATTCTTCGCGAGAATAGACAGCGCTTTTACCATGTCAATATCGCCATCATCAATAAAGGTTTCATGATAACGCGGCACCCGTCCTCGAACGTTTCGGCAATGTACATACGCGATTTTTTTCTGCTTGCTTAACGTCTCTAATGTGTCATAGAGATTGCCATCTGACATTTCCTGAATCGAGCCCATGCACAATTCGGCGCAATTTGCCGGGCTTGGCACAAGATCGAACACGCGCTGATATTTGTGCGGCTGGTTCACTAATCGCGCCGCGCCGCGCAGGGATTCGACCGGCGGATCATCAGGATGCAGCGCGAGCGTGACGCCGTTTTCTTCGGCAACCGGCACGATTACGCGCAAAAAATATTCCAGGCGCTGCCAGAGTTCTTCGCTGCTGACAGGCGATACGCGGCCAAGCGGCGCCTTCGGGTCATAGACCATATTCCACACCATGCCCGCTGGAATCGGCGTCGTCAGATCAACCGTTTCCGCGTCAAACACCTGCGTCACAGCCCCGCCCCGCCCTTTCGGTTCGGTTGTCCATCCCCACACGCCTGCAATACTAAAATTATAGCCCATGATTGGAATGCCGGCTTTGCCGATATTGCGCAGCATTATCTTGAGATACTCAAGCTGTTCGGCTTTTTTCGGGCCATCCAACAACACGTCATGCCAATGAAGCGGGTTAAAGTTTTCAATCGCTTCCCATTCCAACCCGGCATGATTGACGGCCTTTTTGATGTCCATCAATTCATCATACGTCCACAGCGCTCCGCTGGCAATCCCCCAGCCCCATTCATCGCTTCCGCTGCTCAAATGCGGATCGCGCCCGGCAAAATAATTCGTCAAATGAACGACTATATGGGACGCTCCAGCCTGTTTTGCAAATGAAAAATTTTCTTGCGTCAACGAATCGCGATAAAAACCTAACCCTAATTTCATAGTTTCACCTTAAAATCCGATAGAGACCCCTCCGTCCACAGGCAAACAGACACCAGTCATGAAACGCGCGGCGGGCGAACAGAGATAGACAGCCGCCCATCCGACATCTTCAGCCTCTCCGAACATGTTTAGCGGCGTACGCGAGAGGATTTTGTCTCTTCGCTCCGGATCGTTGGCGACGGTTCGAAGAAAAATAGGGGTTTGAATCCACCCCGGCGCAATGGCATTGACGCGGATCCCCTTTGGCGACAATTCGGTTGCCAATGTTCTCACCATGCCCAGCGCTCCGGCTTTCGCAGCGGCATACGCCACGACTTTCGGAATGCCGAACAGCGACGCCATCGAAGCGATAAAAATAATATTCCCCCTTTCCATCGTTTTCATGCCGGGAATCACCGCTTGCGTCAAGGCAAACGCCCCCAGAAGATGCGTATCGAGAATGGAGCGCACGTCCGCAAGGCTGGTTTCCTCAACTGATTTTTTCACATGATGTCCGGCATTATTAATCAGCGTAGTCACATGCCCTTCGGCGGCTTCGATTGAGGCGATCAACTGCGAGGCCGCCTCGAAATCGGTGACATCATGCACGTAATAGGAAACCTTGCCATCAAGTGCGCGAGCGGCGTCTTGCAGGACATCTTCGCGCCGCCCGGTCAGAATCACTTGCGCGCCCGCGCCGATGAAACACTGCGCCATGCCAAACCCTAATCCCGTTCCGCCGCCAGTAATCAATACTCGTTCCTGCGATAAATCAAATGCCTGTTTTGCGGTTGCATTCATCATAATATTTACTCAAAGACACTGCGACGACAATCCTATCCACAAATCTCCGCGTTCATTCTCAGCAGAACAACAGGCGGACTTCTTTGCAGACGTTGCGACGCAATTTATTGTCCAAACACTAAATTCGGCAAAAACATCACGACCTGCGGGAATAGCGCTAAAATGACAACTTCAATCACAATCGCCGCCACGAAAATTATTGATTCCGATGTATATTTTTCAGTCGGGCAATCTAACAATGAACAGACGGTGTACATGGTCACGCCGACCGGCGGAGTCATCCCGCCCATCGTAACGATCGTCATCATTAAAATACCGAAGTGCACAGGATCGAAGCCTGCGGATTTGGCTATCGGCAGAAAAATCGGCGTGAGCAACAGCGTATTGACGGTCGCTTCCATAAACATGCCTGCGACAAACAGGAACGCTAAGATAACAAAGATTAAAATATGCGGATTGCTTGAAATACCGACGACAAACTGCGCCATACCCTGTGGCACTTGATCGTAAATAATGGCGTAGCCAAAGATCGCGGAACAGATAATAATCAGCATAATAATGCCGTTATCAATAACGGTCTGCTCTAACACCATGATAAATCCTTTGAGTGTCAGTTCTTTATAGATAAATTTTCCGACAATAATCGCATACACCACCGCAAATGCGCCCGCTTCAGTTGGCGTGAAGAAGCCGAAGCGAATCCCAACAATCAGGATCAGCGGAAACAGCAGCGCCCAGATCGTTTCCTTGATGCATGTCCAAAATTCCTTCAGCGTGGCGCGGTGCGGGCGTTCCGGGACATATTGCCGTTTTTTTGCCACGATAGTGGCCGCCACCATCATAATTCCGGTCATCAGCAGGCCGGGAACAATCCCAGCGACGAAGAGTTTTCCAATAGAGACTTCGCCGATGAAGCCATATAAAATCAGACCGATACTCGGCGGAATTGTCGCGGTAATCAATGAACTCAGTCCAATCACCGCGGCGGTATAGCCTTTCGAATAGCCTCGCGCAATCATCGTCGGGCCGAGAATGCGAGATTCCATCGCTGCGTCGGCGTTCGCTGAGCCGGAAATGCCGCCCATCAGGGCACTGAGAACAATACTGACATGCGCCAATCCGCCACGCATGTGTCCGGTCAACACGGTGGCAAAACGCATCAGGCGCGTTGTAATTCCGGCAGCATTCATCACGTTTCCCGCTAACACAAAAAATGGAACGGCTAACAACGGAAATGATTGCGTACTGCTGACCATACGCTGCACGGGAATCGTTAATGGCAAGTCAGGGCTGGCAATAAAAAACAGGATGCTTGACACGCCGATCGTAAAGGCCAACGGCACATTAAGCAGCAATAAGACCATAAAAACCACGCTAACGAGAATCATTGCGTTTCTCCTTTCCGTGAAGACAGAGCATCTGATGCGACCGATTTGGCAGGCTTCAGAAGCCCGATCATTTTTTCTATCACGGTAATGGCGAGCAAGAGGCATCCGACAGGGGCGCTCATCGTCACCCAGGAATAGCTGATGGTCATCGTATTAAACTGGCGATGGCTGTTGTTAAGGGCTAAGTGAGTTCCAAAGACAATCACAATCGCTAAAAATCCAAAAATCATCGCATAGCTGCATATCGTCACAATACGATTGAATTTTTCGGGGAAAAAGCGTGTCAGAATATCAACGCCGATATGTTTATCCTGCTGCAAAGCGATATCTGCCCCCAAAAAGCAAACCCAGACAAATAAGAGTTGCGCAATATCAATTGACCAGATTAATGGATAGCCTAATGTTCTGAGGAGTGACGCGCCAAAGACCAACGCCACAATCAAAAACATAAAGAACATGCTGAGGTTTTTTTCGAAAACTCGGAGCATCGTTAAATATTTTTGCATGATGAATCCCTCGTCACATGCCGTCAGGCAGCGCCTGGCTGCCTGACGGCATAGTCAGCAATTATTCAGCCAAAACGGCATCTACCTGTTTTTTGGTTTCGACATACCCAAGTTTTTCGTACACCGCCGCAGTAGCTTCTTTAAATGGCGTCACATCAATTTCGGTCACGGTCACGCCTGCGGCTTTGATTTTTTCTTCGAATTCTTTTTCTTTTTCAAGCGTCACATTCGAAGCGACATCGCCAGCATTCACAGCCTCTTCCAGCAAAATCGTCTGATATTCGGCAGGAAGCCCTTTAAACCAGTCTTCAGACACAACGACGGCGGTATTCAGAAGAAAATGAGAGGTTTTCGTGATGTGTTTAATGACTTCGAATAACGATGCGCCGTAGATCGCGGAATATTGCGCCTCTGCGCCGTCAATAACTTTTTGCTGCAACCCAGGATAGACTTCAGCCCAGGGCAGGGCGACCGGAGTCGCGCCAAGCGCCTTGACAGTTTCCTGCCAGACCGGAGCGCCCGGCGTTCTCATACGAACCCCTTTCAAATCGGCAGGCACGGCTACCGGCGAGTTGGTCAAGACATGACGCGCACCCTGATACCAGTTAAAGGCTAAAATCCGCAGCCCATGTTTTTGAGCAAGTTGATCTTCCCATCCTTTCCAGGTTTCGGAGAGGGAGAGTTTTTTTAATTCATCATAGCTATTCGCCACGTATGGCGCAAGCATGATGCCTAACTCAGGGACTAACTCCCCTAACAAGCCCGGATCGGTAATTGTGCCCACATTCGCGCCCATTTTAGCCTGTTCCTGAATATCTTTCGTATCGCCAAGCTGCGAGCTGGGGAAAATTTCAATACTCACTTCACCGTTCGTTCGCGCTTCAACAGCCTTTTTAAAGGCTTCAGCGCCATTATACATAGGGTCTTTGTCTGTGACGACAAAACCAAGCTTCAGCGTATATTTGGCCGCGACAGTTGTCTGGGCGGATAGCGCGAATAACATCAACGTTGCGGCTGTAAATGCAAAAAATTTTCTTGTCATGATGCAATCTCCTGATAATCTGTTAATTGTTTACGGTTCGAACCCCCTCGACTCGTCGCCTTCATAAATTAATGCGTTTCCAAAAACAATCTGCCGGGCATCCCTCCTTCATCAGCCGCAACAACTTCTCAACACGCCAGATCGTTCTACCCATGTTTAGAGAAACTGCTGCCGCATAAAAACGGAATGAATATACCTACGCTGAAACCCGCTTCAGCATTTTTTCGTCTTCGCGTCCGCTCTTCAATTTCATTTTCTATGTTTCGTTTCGTATCGTTATTCGACAGTAATCGTTTACCTCGTAAGATTATGTCAAGAGAAATTTTCTTTTTTTATCAAGAACGCATCGTCGTTTATCTCTATTTATTCTAATAATACGCATATTTACGCTGTTTACGCAAAAATATTATTGACAATCTTATAGTTACGTTTTATTTCGATTTGTGCTAAATAACAAAAGGAGCGTTTATGGCGCATATTACACGACATGATGATATCTTAAAAATTTTAACCCGGCTTCGAAAAGTTTCCATCGCCGATCTGACGGAGCGCCTCGGCGTGTCGGAAGTCACGATTCGAAAAGACCTGAATGTCCTTGAAGAGATGGGATATTTGGTGCGAACGCATGGCGGGGCGCTTATTGCGGAAGACCGCGCGCGCGAAATTCCGCTGACGCTTCGCAAAACGGAGTTGCTCACAGAAAAACAGGCGATTGCCCGGAAAGCCAAAGAATTTATTCGTGAAGGCGATACGATCTATCTTGATTCCGGTAGCACGAATGCATTACTTGCGAAAGAAATCAAAGAGATGAATCTTCGCGTCATTTGTCATTCGATTGATGTCATGCTTGAATTGATTAATGCGCCTGACATCTCGTTGATTTCTTTGGGAGGCAATTACCGAAAGGATGCCGGTTCGTTTATCGGCCAGTTAGCGCTTGAAAACCTTCAACATTTTCAGATTCAGACCTGTTTTATCGGGGCAGCCGGGTTTTCGTCAAAAGGGATTTTTTCCTCGCAAAATATTATTGAAGCCCAACTCAAAAGCGAGGTACTCAAAATATCAGACCGGCGAATCATCATCAGCGATCATAGTAAATATAATCGCCCTGCGTTTGCGATTTTTGCAAAAGCGGAAGATGCCGATATTTTTATTACTGACAGAGACTTTCAAGAGGTTGATATATTGCGGGCGCTCAATCTCGAAGTGATTTTGGCATAAGACGTGAACACAAAAAGATACGTTGTCCAACCCCTTGACGGATTGGACAACGCAAAGAAACAGGAGCTATTTCACCTGAAATGTGATATTGACGCTCCCATAGGAACCGGCTGACATCGTGGCTAACTGCTGATCGATCGCTTGATCGAATTGCGCGGCTGTGCCGTTATATTTCGCAAATGCGCCACCGCTGAAATCACGTTCCGGCACAAGATTGCCATTATCGGTCATCGCCACGACGCGAATGCGTTCCGTGCCTTTCGGCTCGCTGATTTTCAAGCGGTATGCATTCAGATCGTTTGTTGACGGGATAATATAGGTTTGCCCGGCTTGCACGTAATTATTGATCGCGTACCCATTCGGGAAAATGCGCGTCACATCGCCATTGGCGGTAATATCGAAGATGTGAATGTACGACGCTTTATCCACTAATACGCTGATGGTCATCTCTTCGCCGACATTATACGCAATTTTATCCGTTCTCGCGTCAAGAGACAGCGCAGACGGCGATTGCGTCGGCGTAGGAGTCGGCGTGGTTCCCGCTCCGGGCGTCGGCGTGGGGGTCGGGTTCCCAGGGCCATACGGATTTCCGCCGGAATAACACCCATTCAACGCCACAACAAACATCAACACGGTTAACGATGTCAACAAGACAAGACGAGTTATTTTCATATCAAAACCCTCCAGGTTAAGCACAACCATTTTCTCACACATTTCGCGAGAGATGATATTGTGAACAATGTAAACATAAACAAACGCATCGCGGCATCCTTATGCCAGTATCGTTTCGATGCTTATTGAATAGACGATGCGCCATCTAAAAAGTTTGTTCTGCTGAAAATTTTATTTGACGCAGAACAGATGCTTGCATGATAGGCTTCTTCATGCAACAAAAAAATGACGGAAAATGTTGCGCGTTAGAACAATTATCCTGAAAAAGCCCTGATTGAATGGGAAAGTCAGGATGTGTACACACGCCTGTTTATTGCAAATTTTTATTTGATATGAACACGCATTCACACGCATCCGCTCATTCTCACGCGAGATATGGGGATGGAGGACCACACAATCATGATCAGCATGAAAGGCAAGAGTATTTTAACCCTGCATGAACTCACGACAGAAGAAGTGTTGCAAATTCTCAAAACCGCCGAACATCTGAAATTACAACAAAAAATCGGAGCGCCGCATCCGCTCTTGCAAGGCAAAACCCTGACAATGATTTTCCAAAAACCGTCATTGCGCACGCGGTTATCGTTCGAAACCGGCATGACGCAATTAGGCGGACACGCCATCTATCTCGGCCCGGATGATATTGCGCTCGGCAAACGCGAAACCACCGAAGATATTGCCATCGTGACCTCGCGCTATTGCGATCTGATTATGGCGAGAGTGTTCGGGCACAATATCGTGGAAGATTTAGCGAAATACGCGACAGTTCCAGTGATTAACGGCCTGTCGGATGCCGCGCATCCCTGCCAGGCGTTGGGGGATTTTCTCACCATTTACGAGAAAAAACAACGGTTGAGCGGCTTGAAACTCGCGTACATCGGTGATGGCAATAATATGGCGAATTCGCTGCTACTGGGCGCGGCCAAAGTCGGGATGCACGTCACCGTCGCGTCGCCGGAAGAATATGATGTTGAGAAATCCGTCTTCGATCTGGCGGTCGCGGATGCTGCCTCCACTGGCGCGGAACTGCGATTGACGAACGATCCGTTGGAAGCGGTTCGCGATGCCGATGTCGTCTATACCGATGTCTGGACCAGCATGGGGCAGGAACGCGAAGGCGACGAACGGCGGCAGGATTTCAAAAAATATCAAGTCAACCTCGGCTTATTCGACAAAGCCAAATCCGACGCGATTTTTATGCACTGTCTCCCGGCGCATTATGGCGAGGAAGTGACGTATGAGGTCGCCAAACATCCGCGCTCTGTCATTTACGATCAGGCCGAAAACCGGATGCACGCGCAGAAAGCCATCATGGCGCTCGTCGTATAATTCGTTCCCCGGCGTCAGACACGTTCAGCGTGTCTGACGCTCCTCCCGCGCCGGGGCGTCTTTACGGAAAGATGTCATCGCATCGTTCTGTTTATCGCTTGACAATTTTCCATTTCTTTTTTATTGCGTGTCATTATGAGGAACGCTACGCCAGAACCTATTTTAGATATCAAAGGCCTACAAATTGACTACCCTATTTATATTGGCACTGTCCGCGCCGGCGACAATATCAATTTGACCATCAATACAGGCGAAGTCATGGGATTGGTCGGAGAATCGGGCTGCGGCAAAACCACGCTCGGTTATTCGATCCTGCGCATGTTGAAGCCGCCGGGACGCATCTCGAAAGGGCAAATTTTGTATCACGGTCGCGACCTTGCCACGCTGCCGGAAAAAGAGATGTTGGCGTTGCGAGGCAATACCATTTCCATGATCTTTCAAGACCCACTGACCTCGCTGAATCCGTTGTTTCGGATCGATCAACAATTTGTCGAAACGATTCGAACGCACAAGAAACAGACCAAAAAAAAGGATGCGCTGCAACGCTCGGAAGACATATTAAAGCGGCTCGGCATTTCACCTGATCGGCTGTATGAATATCCGCATCAGCTTTCCGGCGGAATGCGGCAGCGCATCATGATCGGCATGGGCTTGATTCTGAACCCCGATCTGCTGATTGCCGATGAGCCGACGACCGCGCTGGATGTCATCGTCGAAGCGCAATTTCTCGACCTCCTGAACGAATTGCGGGCGCAGTTCCATCTGACGATTTTGCTGATTACGCATAATCTTGGCATTGTCGCGCAATTAGCTGACCGCGTGACCGTGATGTACGCCGGAACAATCGCCGAAATCGGCGCGACCGAGACGCTGTTTGCCAATCCGCTGCATCCCTACACGCAAGGGTTATTAGCCTCGATTCCGAATATCAAATTAGATCAACCGAAATTACGCACGATGCCGGGGCAAACGCCGGATTTAGTCAATCCGCCGAAGGGCTGCCGCTTTCATCCGCGCTGCCCGAAAGTCATGGATGAGTGTCGCCAGGAGACGCCGCCGACAGCCCAAAAGAACGGCAGTCAGGTCGCATGTTGGCTGTATCAGTAACTGATGTTACGCGCCAGATTTGAAGCAATGTCCGCGAACTCCCCTCCTGGGAGGGGTTGGGGGTGGGTCGTTGGCGTGAGAGATTGCCCATCTTCAGCAACCCACCCCTTGCCCCTCCCAGGAGGGGAATCGCGGAGACGCTGCGTAACATCAG
>CAZRSF010000078.1:14683-30497 GCA_964602655.1 uncultured Candidatus Moduliflexus sp. | reverse complement strand
CCCTCCCAGGAGGGGAAAGAAGATCATTTCTCCGCGATTCCCCTCCTGGGAGGGGCAAGGGGTGGGTAAATCATTCTTCCGAAATGTCCGATATGATGATTGTAAACAGTCGCGACAGACGACGCATCTATGGAACGTAGGCAGGTTCTGTCAAGTATTTTGTTCAGGCGGATAACGAGCGCGGCCAGATGTTCGGAAGAGTAAAACGATACGCGATGCGGCAAAAACATGGGGCGATCTTGCCATACGAATTCCGCTGTCTGATCGGCCTGACTGTCTATTGCAAGGGATTTTTCACAAATTTAGTTGACATTCGTTCTCCTTCAGAAAAGATCATCAGGAGTCTCAACGCGCAGCGTTGACGCCCAGAGCTTCGCTCTGAGACTTCTGAGCTTGCCGACAAAAGGAGCGTCGAAAGATCATGATGAAATATGCGGAATTGGAAATCGGCATACACTGCCTCGTCGCAGGCTGGTATCGTGTCGAATTGCGCTTTACCCGTCCCGATAGCGAGGTGGACGAACGCGCGGAGCCGGGCGCGGTGCGATTCGACGCCGAACGGCTGCGGACGTTCGCGTTGAACGATGTCGAATACGGCAAACTATTAGGGCAAAGCCTGTTCACGCCCGCTGTCAAGTCCGAATTCGAGAAAGCCGCCGCTGTCGCCTCAGCATTGGAAGCCGGGCTGCGCGTTCGGCTCTATTTCGGCGTCAGCGCGCCCGAATTGCACGACCTGCGCTGGGAAACGCTGCGAAATCCGCAGACCGGCGAACCGTTCCTGACCAATGAAACCCTCCCCTTTTCCCGCTATTTGAGCAGCGCGGACGGGCGTCCCGCGCGTTTGCGCCCCCAATCCGAATTACGCGCCTTAGCGCTCATCGCCAATCCGACCGACATCGCCGAATACGGCATGACCGCGCTGAATGTCGCCGACGAACTGCGCCGGATAAACGCCGGATTCGGCGCGGTTCCGGTCACGGCGTTAGCGTCGGAAGGCAAGGCGAGCTTGCCGAATCTGTTCGCGCATCTCCGGGAAGAGTACGACATTCTGTATCTCGTCGCGCATGGTCAATTGGAAAAAGGCGAGCCGCTGCTCTGGTTAGAGCGGGAAAACGGCAAGGCGCAGCGCGTCGCGGGCGCGGAGTTGGTGACGCGGATCGAGGAGTTGGCGCAATGTCCGCGCCTGATCGTGCTGGTGTCGTGCCAGAGCGCCGGCACGAGCGCAGAAGGCGCGCTATCGGCGCTCGGCCCGCGTCTGGCGGAAGCCGGCGTTCCGGCGGTCATCGCGATGCAGGGCAATATCAGCATCAAAACAGCGGCGGAATTCATGCCGGTCTTTTTCCGGGAATTGCAGCGGGACGGCCAGATCGACCGGGCTATGGCGGTCGCGCGCGGCGTCGTGCGGGAGCGTCCCGATTGGTGGATGCCGGCGCTGTTTACGCGCCTGAAAAGCGGGCGCATCTGGTACAATCCCGGTTTTGCCGGCGATCAGAACGATTTCGAACACTGGGAAAGCCTGAAAACCTTCATTCAGGAACAGCGCTGCACGCCGATTCTCGGCGCTGGTCTGGACGAACCCTGGTTGGGACAGGCCACTGAATTGGCGCGGCGTTGGGCGTGGAAGCACAATTATCCGTTCGCTGCGCATGAGCAGGAAGATTTACCCCGCATTGCCCAGTATCTCTCCCGGCGCGAAGGGACGAAATACGTGCAGGCCGCGTTCAATAAAGCGATCCGGGCGGAAATCCTCCGCCGCTGCGGCGACGCCTTGCCGGAAGATTTGCGCGCCGCCGAAAGCTGGAAATCGGAGACGATTCTCAAAACATTAGCGGCGGACGCGGAGCGCTGCTGGGCGTGTAACACTGACGACTCCCACCGCCGATTAGCCGCGTTGCGCCTGCCGATTTACATCACCGCCAGCCCCGCCGATTTCCTTGCGCTTGCGCTGAAGAAAGCCGGCGCAAATCCGCAAATTCGCCTCTGTCCCTGGTGGAGTCAGCGCATTCCCGAAAACAGATGGCGCTACGACGACGAACCGACCGCCGAGAAACCGCTGGTGTATCATCTGTTCGGGCATCTCAGCGTCCCGGAATCGCTCGTCATCAGCGAGGATAACTATTTCGATTTTCTGATCGGCATCATGCGCAACAAAGACCTGATCCCCGACACGGTCGTGAACGCGCTTACGAATTCCGCGCTGCTGTTTTTGGGTTTCCGTAGCAATGATTGGGGCTATCGCGTGCTGTTCCGCATGTTGATGGCGCAGGAAGGGAGCGCGCAACTGCGGGAATACACGCACGTCACGGCGCAGGTCGAGCCGGAAGAAGGCCGCGTGCTCGATACCCGCCGCGCTCAGCGCTACTTGGAAAAAGCGTTTCATCGTGACAATATCGGCATCTACTGGGGACGCAGCGAAGACTTTTTGACTGCGCTCGCCCGGCAGATGCGCCGCGCTTAGAACGACAGGAATAGAACACTGATTGGACTGATGAGACTGATGTCAACTGATAAAAAATCAATCAGCGCTAATCAGCTGGATCAGCCCAATCAGTGTTCTATTACCCCAAAAATGATCATCCGCAATCCGCGCCCGAATCCCTATATCGGCCCACGCTCGTTCGAGCAGGGCGAACTGCTCTATGGCCGCGACACCGAAACCCGTAAATTAGCGAATCTGCTCGGCGCGGAACGGATCGTGCTGCTGCATTCCCCGTCCGGCGCAGGCAAAACCTCGCTGATTCAAGCCGCGCTCATTCCGCAAATGGAAAAGCGCAAATTCCACGTGCGCCACATCGCGCGCGTCAACCGGGATGTCTCGATTGATTCCCCCATGTTCCCTTCGACAAGCTCAGGGAACGCCGCGCACTCAGGGAACGCCGCTGCCCGTTCCCTGAGCTTGTCGAAGGGAACATTTCGGCCAGAACGTAACAGCCCTGCCCTCCCAGGAGGGGAATCGGTCGGTTACAACCGCTACATCTTCAGCGTCCTGAGTTCGCTGGAAAGCGCGTGGCCGGAGCAGGAGCAAATCCCGGAAACGGAATTGGCCGGCATGACGCTCGCCGCCTACCTTGAACGCCGCCCCAAACCGGCCAGCGCGAGTTTCGAATTATTCGTGTTCGACCAGTTCGAAGAAATTTTGACGCTCGACCCGACCGACCAGCAGACCAAACGCGCTTTTTTCGCGCAGATCGGCGAACTGCTGGAAGACCGCGACCGTTGGGCGCTCTTTTCGATGCGCGAAGATTTTTTAGGTGCGCTCGACCCGTACCTGATTCCCCTGCCGAATCGCCTCAGCGTCACCTTCCGGCTCGATCTGCTCGGCGTGGCGGCGGCGTGTCAGGCCATGCAGAAACCGGCGCAGGCCGCAGGCGCGGAGTTCGACGACGCTGCCGCGCAGACGTTGGCGGACGACCTGCGCCGGGTGCAGGTGCAGCGTCCCGACGGCGCGTTCGAACCGCAGTTGGGGCAGCATATCGAGCCAGTGCAGTTGCAAGTCGTCTGCTACCGCCTCTGGGAAAGCCTGACGCCGGACAATAGGCTGATTGATTGCGGCGATTTAGCGGCGTTGGGGGATGTCGGTCACGCGCTGGCCGAGTATTACGCCGGACGCGTCGCCGTGATTGCCGTTGAAAGCGGAACGCGGGAACGCGCCATCCGCGAATGGTGCGACCGCAAGCTGATTACCGAATCCGGCATTCGCGGGCAGGTCTTGATGGAACGGGCACAGAGCGCCGGTCTGGACAATCGCGCCGTGCGTTTATTGGAAAACGCCCATCTGGTGCGCGCCGAAAAACGCGGCGGGGCGACGTGGTACGAGCTTGCGCACGACCGGCTGATCGAGCCGGTGCGCCAGAATAACGCCGATTGGTTCGAGCAGCATTTGAGCGTGTTGCAGCGGCAGGCCGCGTTATGGGCGAGCCAGAACCGGTCGAGCGGGCTGCTGCTGCGCGCGAATGCGCTGACAGAAGCCGAAAATTGGGCGGCAGAACATGCCGACGAATTGCTGCCAATCGAGCGCGACTTCCTGACCGCCTGCCGCGATGCTAAAGCGCAGGCGCGGCGCGAACGTCGCAAAAACCAGTTTATTCAAGGGTTGGCGGTAGTTGCGCTCGGCTGTCTATGCGTGGCGATCTATTTCTTTATCCAGGCCAATGCGCAACGCAAAGCCGCCGAGCAGCAATCTCGGCTCGCGATCATCCGCTCATTAGTCGCCTACGCGCTGCAAGACAATTTTCAGGATCAGCGCGAACGGGCGGCGTTGTTAGCGCGGCACGCCTATTTACTCCTGCCGAAGGAGCGTGATATCGGCAATGTCCAGGAACAGATTGACAACGCGCTGCGCACGATTTTCCGGACGGCATCAATTATTGAAGAACCGAACCGTGAGATGCCGTTGGTTGATCAGGTGTGCCAGAAAGTCAAGCTCACGACGGCGTTGACGCCGGAAGAATGGACGCAATTGGCGGGGACAGGCATCCCGTACGAACCGGCCTGCCCGGAATTGCGGAACCCCCATCCGCTGCAACTGCGCCGTGAAAAGATAGTGGCTGCTGAGATGAAAGCTTTATCTCTGAACCTGCGTGAAGATAGCGGCTATGGGTATCCGATTCGACATATTGACAACCGGTTCGAAGACCGAGGTGTGGTCATTTTCGACACTGCTACCGGCTTAACCTGGCAGCAGTCGGGTTCGGACAAGCCGTTAATCTATGCTGATGCGCAGGCGTATATCGAACAATTGAACGCTCAGAATTTTGCGGGGTTTAATGATTGGCGACTGCCGACCATAGAAGAGTTGCTTTCGCTCTTGGAAAAAGAGCGAAATTCGGATAGCCTGTATATTGATCCCCGATTTGATAAAACGCAACTGTGGGTATGGAGTGTCGATATTAAACAAATAAAAGGTGAGAATTCGACAGGGTCTGTGTGGGTCGTCTATTTCCGCAATGAGCGCGTCTACTGGCATTACCTTAGTAGTCAGAGCTCTGTACGAGGAGTTCGTTCCTGACAATGATGTTTGAGCATTTGATGATTCGACCATTTGGGGGTAGGGGAGTCCCCCCATCGAAAATTTTTTTGAGCTTCTGGGGTTAAAACCCCAGGCTGTATCTCACTGCCCTTTCAGGGCAGACATCTGCCGCGAAGCGGCAACGGAATAAAGCCTGGGGTTCAACCCCAGGTTGCAACACGTCGGATTGCCCTGCCCTGAAGGGGCAGCGGAATACAGACTGGGGTTTTAACCCCAGAACTTCAGGGCGCGGCGAACCGATGTTTCGTGTCTGGGGTTAAAACCCCAGGCTATATTCCATTGCCCTTTCAGGGCAAAACGTAGAATGAACAACGTCGCAAAAAGAGACATTATGAGCAGCGAAAAATTGATATTCAATGGGATTGGACCGGATGGCAACTATCTGTTGCCGGAAATGACGCCGGAGCAGATGATTCAGGTCATCAAAGGGGAACCCCTCGACAAGGCGTATATGAAGGAGTTGAGTACGTACTATCAGATGTATTTTGCCAACCAGCATCATGGGCCGAAAGAGGGAGTCGATCCGAAAGATTTGGCGCAAAGCGGCTGGGGCGTCATCTTTCCGCAAGAAACGGAGCCGGCAATTTACGAGGCGTTGCAAGAATTATTGACGCACCGCCGGGCACAGGCGGGCGAACGTTACCGCGAATATACGAGCGAAGCGGGGTATCGCCCGGAAGAATCCAAAAACGACTTTCTCTCGCGGCACGGCGTGGGGCCGGGACCGGCAGACCCGGAAAAAGTGCCGTATTACCTCTTGATTGTGGGCGACCCTGAGCGCATCCCGTATAAATTCCAATATCAACTCGACGTGCAATACGCGGTGGGGCGCATCCATTTCGACACCCCGGAAGAATACGCGCAATATGCCCGCAGCGTCGTCGCCGCCGAAACCGGCAAAGTCTCTTTAGCGCGGCAGGTCGCGTTCTTCGGGACGCGCAATCCGAACGACCGCGCCACCGCGATGAGCGCCGACCATCTTGTCAAACCGCTGGCAGAGTATTTGGCGAAAGATCAACCGACCTGGAACGTGCAAAGTTTGCTCGCCGAACAGGCCACTAAAGCGCAACTCAGTCGTTTGATCGGCGGAGATCGGACGCCGGCGCTGCTCTTCACCGCCAGTCATGGAATGGGTTTTCCGCATGGCGATGCGCGTCAGTTGCGGCAGCAGGGAGCGTTGCTTTGTCAGGATTGGAACGGGCCTCAAACGCCGATCTCCGAGCAGAGCTATTTCTCCGCGGACGATCTCGGCGCAGACGCCCGCTTGTTGGGGCTGATGGCCTTCTGTTTCGCCTGTTATGGCGCGGGTACGCCCCGCCTCGACGATTTCGCGCATCGCGTGTTCAAAGATCAGGCAGAGATTGCGCCGCAATCCTTTATCGCCGCCTTGCCGCAGCGCATGTTAAGCCATCCGAAAGGCGGAGCGCTCGCCGTCGTCGGTCATGTGGAACGCGCTTGGGGCTGTTCGTTCATGTGGGAACGCGCCGGAGCGCAGCGCGCGGTCTTCGAAAGTACGCTGAAACGCCTGCTGGAAGGTCATCCGATTGGCTCGGCGGTGGAATTCTTCAATGAACGCTACGCCGAGCTTTCTTCCGATCTCAGCGTGGAGTTGGAACACCTGAAATTCAAAAAAACGATGTCGCCGGAGCAATCGCTGGACGTCGCCCAGAAATGGACGGCCAACAACGATGCCCGCAGTTACGTCATCATCGGCGACCCGGCGGTACGCCTGCCGATTGCCGCAGACGCCGCCAAGTCCGCTCCCCGTCCCGAAATCGAAACCGTGACGATTCGGACGCGTCTCGATGTCACGCCGCCGAAAGCCAACGAATTCCGCGCAGCGTTCGGGCAAACGCCGTCTGACGTGGATTTCGGTTTCTTCGACGACGCCAGAACCAAATTGAGAGACACGCTCCAGCAATGCGCCGGGAAACTCAGCGCGGCCATCTCCGAAGCCGTGCAAGATATCGGCACGTTGGAAGTCACGACGTATGCCAGCCCGGATTTGACGAGCGTCGCCCAGACTCCGTCCACTCAGATTCCTGGCACTGCCAATTTACGCGCCCGAACGCTGATCAAGCTGGACGGCGATATCATCACTGTCATTCCCGAGAAACAAGGCGAAGTTGACCAAAAAATCTGGGAAATTCATAAAGAAATGGTCAAGCAGGCGCAGGATCAGCGCGCGAAATTTTTCGAAACCCTGACAACCACCGTCAGCGGGTTGTTGAACGTGCTGAAATTGGGGATATGATACCGAATAGTACGTCGAAACTGTTGTTTCGACGAGGGCGAAACAACAGTTTCGCCCTACCGTGTTAAGCGCTGAATCCATCTTCCTTATGCGGCAAACTGTGCTGCGGTCATGGCAGACGCCGGACAGTTCAGCCGCGTCTCATCATTATGGCCAAATATGCGGAATTGGAAATCGGCTTACATCGCCGGGACGAAAATCAATACCAAGTGGATTTGCGCTTCAGCGACCCGAATAGCGACATTGACAATCGTTTCGGACGCGGCGAACCGCAATATCTCCATTTCGAATGGGAAAAGCTGCGGGCGCTGGCCTTCGACGATGCCGCGTATGGCAAGCTGCTCGGCGACGCGCTGTTCGGGTCGCCGACCGTCCGAACGGCCTTTGATACGGCGCGCGCGGCGGCGCAAGCCTCCGAGTCGGCGCTCCGCCTGCGCTTGTACATTGACGCGAGCGCGCCGGAGTTACACGGTCTGCGCTGGGAAACGTTGCGCGACCCCATAGAAGATCGCTGTCTGTTGACCGATGAAACCCTGCTGTTTTCCAGATACCTGAGCAGTTCGAGTTTCGACGCGCGGCGGCTCTTGCGCCCGAAATCCGATCTGCGCGCCCTGATCGCCATCGCCAACCCGACGGATATTGACACGTACGACGGCATGGCGAAATTGAACGTGGGCGACGAACTCTCCCGCGCCAAAGCCGGATTGGAGAAAACAGCCGTGACCGAATTGGCGTCGGGCGGAACGGTCACGCTCAACAATCTGATGGCGCATCTGCGCGAGGGCTGCGACATTCTCTATCTCGTCGCGCACGGTAAATTGGACGGCAGCGAACCGCTGCTCTGGTTGGAACAGGAGACGGGCGCGACGCAGCGGGTATCGGGCAACGAATTGGTCAACGCCTTGCGGGATGTGGAACAGCGTCCGCGCTTGGTCGTGTTGGTGTCCTGCCAGAGCGCCGGAACGGGAAAACAGACGGCGACCGGCGCGGAGGGCGTCCTGGCCGCCTTAGGCCCGCGTCTCGCGGAAGCCGGAATTCCGGCGGTGCTGGCGATGCAAGGCAATATTTCGATTGACACAGCCCGCCAATTCATGGCCGCGTTTTTCAAAGAATTGCAGCGTGACGGCCAGATCGACCGGGCGATGGCGGTGGCGCGCGGCGCGGTGCAGGGACGCCCGGATTGGTGGATGCCGGTCTTGTTCATGCGCTTGAAAAGCGGCAAAATCTGGTACACGCCAGGCTTTGCGGAAGACCCGAAGGGGATGCGAAAATGGCCGGCGATCATCACTCAGATCAAAAGCAAACAATGCCTTCCGATTTTAGGCCCTGGCGTCACGGAGCAGATTTTCGGCTCGCCGCAGGAATTGGCGCAGCAATGGGCTGATGAATTCAATTTCCCGCTGTCGCCGTATCATCGCGAGGATTTAGCGCAAGTCGCCCAATTTTTAGCGATAGATCAGGCGGAAACCTTCCCCCAGAACGCCTTACAGCCTCATATGGAAAAGGTGGTTCGCCAGCGCTATCAAAAGATTCTGCCCCCTGAGCTTGAGCAAGCGAGTTTAAGCGATCTGTTGAAATTCGTTTATGAGCGATGTATCCTTCCGAATCCGGCGCATCCCCTGCCGATTCTGGCAAACTTGCCGGTCTCTATCTATATTACGACCGACCCCAGCGATCTGTTGGAACACGCCTTGCGCGCCGCCGGAAGGCCGCCGCATGTAGATTTTTGCCCGTGGAATAAAGAGATCGAAACCGTCCCGCTCCTCGACAAAACCTATTATCCGAGCGTCAAAGAACCGCTGGTCTATCATCTGTTCGGCATTCTGGAACAGCCGGAATCGCTCGTGCTGACGGAAGATAATTATTTCGACTATCTCATCGGCGCCACGCTGAATAAAGACCTGATTCCGGGCTTTGTCCGTGCCGAGTTAGCAAAACAGGCGTGGCTGATGTTCGGGTTTCATCTCGATGATTGGAGTTTCCGCGTGTTGTTTCGCAGCATCACCAAAATCGAAGGCCGTGCAACCGGAGGCCGCCGCCATGCCAATGTCGCTGCGCAGATTTCGCCGGAAGAAGGGCGCGTCCTGGAATTGATGCGCGCGCTCAAGTTTTTCGAGAACGATTTTCAAAAAGAAGCCATCAGCATCTACTGGGGCAGCGTCGAGGATTTCACGCTCGAATTGGCGAAACAATTGAAATAAGGCATTCCCCGAAAAGAGATCGCCCCCGTTCGCCCTGAGCTTCTCGAAGGGCTGTTCATGGTTCGACAAGCTCACCACGAACGGAACATTCTTAAGGAACACTCGTCGCGCGAGACGCGAGAACAACGACTTATCTTCTTCGTCTCTGCTGCGGTTATCGAACATGAATTCACCATCTCGCCGCAATCCCTTCGTCGGCCCACGCCCATTCAAAAAAGGGGAGACGCTGTATGGCCGCGACCGCGAAATTTTGGAACTCCTCGATTTACTCATCGCCGAGCGGATCGTGCTGCTGTATTCCCCCTCCGGCGCAGGCAAAACGTCGCTGATTCAGGCGGGTTTGCTGCCGAAGCTTGCCGACGAAAACTTTCAGGTCTTGCCGGCGATGCGCGTCAGCCTGAAACCGCACCAGGAACAAAGCGGCAAACTGCCTTCGAATGAGAACCGTTATGTCTTGAGCGCATTGCTCTCGTTAGAGGAACTCTGGCCGGCTGCGAAACAAATTCCATTGCCGGAGTTAGCCCGAATTTCGCTCGCCGAATATCTGGAACGGTGGCAATTTTTCGAGAACAACTCCGAGCAGGAACAAAGCGTGATGTTGGTTTTCGATCAATTCGAGGAAATTTTGACGGTCGATCCGGTAGATCATGAAGGGAAAACCGAATTTTTTACACAACTTGGCGCAGCGTTGCGTCAGCCGAATTGGTCGGCATTGTTTGCGATGCGGGAAGAATTTTTAGCCGGTTTGGAACCGTATCTGCGCCATCTGCCGACCCGGTTGAAAAATACGTTCCGTCTCGATTTACTCACGACAGAAGCGGCGTGTAACGTGATGCGGCAGTCAGCGGACGCTGGCGGCATTCCGTTTGCGCCGTCAGCCGCGCAGAAGTTGGCGGACGATCTCTGCTCCATTCAGGTGCAGCAGGCCGACGGCGCGTTGGAAGAACGGAAAGGGGCGTATGTGGAACCCGTGCAATTGCAGGTGGTCTGCTATCAGCTCTGGGAGCATCTGCCGGAAGGGACGCCGCGCATCGAAGAAACGCATCTTCAAGCCGCCGGAGATGTGAACGCCGCCTTGGCCGCGTATTATGCGGATTGCGTGAACGCGGCGGCAGAGCAGACCGGCGTTCAAGAAAAGCAGATTCGGGAATGGGTTGCCACGCATTTGATCACGAAGCAAGGCATTCGCGGGCAGGTCTTGGGCGGCTCGGAACAGAGTCAGGAACTCAAGTCGGCGGCGATTACGCACCTGATGAACGCGCATGTCGTCCGCGCGGAGCGTCGGCGCGGCGCGACCTGGTATGAATTGGCGCACGACCGCCTGATCAAACCGATTCGCAAAGACAATGAGACCTGGTTTCAGCAGCATCTCAGCCTTTTGCAGCGTCAGGCCGCGTTGTGGCAGCAACATCGGGAATCCGCCGATTTATTGTTTTCCGGCGAGTCGTTAGCGGATGCCGAAAAATGGGTCGCGGAACAGCAGCCCATCCTGAGCGAGCACGAACAAAAATTCCTGGACGCCTGTCGAAAAACGCGGCAGCAAGCCGATAAAGAAGAAAAATCGCAGACGATTATTGACGGTCTGAAGTGGGTTGCCATTTTAGCAGGCGTCGTGGCAATCATCTTTTTTTTCTTGGTTGATTCAACCGCTCGAAAAGCCCAAAAGAATGAACTCAGGGCGTCACTGACTTCTGCTCATAATCTGTTTCTGTCAAGGCAGGATGAATTGGGCGCATTATTCGCCGCCGTGAATGTCGGTCAACGTTTGAAATCCGATTATGCGAATGAAGGCTTACAATGGCAGGCGGCGTTCCATCTCCGTGACATCCTCGCCGGCATTCATGAAAAAAACCGCTTCGAAAGCCGTTCTTCGGCAGGCGTGATGAGTGTCGCTTTCAGCCGGGATGGGACGTTGCTCGCATCCGGAGGAATGGATAAAAGGATTCGCCTCTGGAGCGTGCCGAACGGCGAGGTCTTTCATCTCTTCACCGGACATACGAAGGCGGTGTACAGCGTTCGTTTCAGTCCGGATGGCAAGCGCCTCGCGTCAGGCAGTCAAGATCGGACGGTCAAACTCTGGAATGTCGCTGACGGGACGTTCGTTAACTTCACCGGACATAAAAGCGCAGTGTATGGCCTCAGTTTCAATCGCAAGGGAACGCGGCTCGCCTCAAGCGATATTGCTGGAAAGGTTATCGTCTGGACTGTACCGGACGGCGCGAGATTCGGAACGTTTTCAACACTGGGGGGCAACGCGTGGAGCGTCGCTTTCAGCCCGGATGGCGAGCGTCTCGCCGCAAGTCATTCCAAATATATTCGAATCTGGAACGTGACAGATGGAACATTCCAGAAATTGAGCGGACACGCCGCGCAAGTGCGGAGCGTCGCGTTCAGCCCAGACGGCAACATTCTGGCATCCGGTAGCGAGGATCGAACCATCAAACTTTGGAATATGGATACGATGAAACTGAGCGCCACCCTCGCGCATTCGAGTGTCATTCGCGACGTGGCGTTCCTGCCGGATGGCACACAATTAGCGTCTGGCGGCGATGATGGAACCTTGACTTTCTGGGATGTCAACAGCCACAGAGCGCTCAAAACGTTTGCCGGACATCGCGGCTGGGTGCGGTCGCTCAGCGTCAGCCCGGACGGCCTGCTGATTGCGTCGGGCGGCCAGGATCGCACCGTCAAGCTCTGGAACATCCGGAGCGAGGAAGAGCGTCAGACGTACAAAGGGAACACCTTCGCGCGAGCCAACAGCGCCAGTGTTACTCCCGACGGTCAGGCATTCGCCTGGATCGCCGGCAATTATCTATTGTTCGAAAATCTGGCAGAGGATTCCTCGCAGGTTCCCCCGAAGTATGTGGAGGAAATTACCAGCGTCGGTATCAGCCCAGACGGACAACGGCTTGCTTCCGGGCAATCGAATGGAACTATAACGTTTCGGAAGACTCCGTTTAGCAATCCGTCCAAGACGTTTATTGCGCATGAGAAGAGTGTGGATAGCCTCGATTTCAGTCCTGATGGACGCTTCCTCGCGTCAGGCAGTCAAGATCGGACGGTCAAACTCTGGAATGCCGCTGACGGTATGCTCTTCAGAACCTTCACCGGACATGCTGGCGCGATTCGGAGTCTTGATTTCAGCGATGATGGCACGTGGCTGGCCTCGGGCGGCGATGATAAGAAAGTCAAGCTCTGGAAGGTACGCCATAAAGCAGTATTCAGCACCTTGAGCGGATATGACAATACGGTCAGGAGTCTCGATTTCAGCCATAATGGCCAATGGCTCGCATCGGGAGGCGGGAACCGCATAACGTTCTGGAATATGACGAGTAATCAAAAAATCCCCAAAAAAGTACGGGGAGATGTTAACAGCCTCAGTTTCAGCCCTGATGACCGCTTTCTTGCATCAGGAAATGACAATTCGATGATCACCATTTGGAGCGTGCCGGAACTCGTGCCGCTTGGGACGCTCAAAGGACATACGGACGCCGTTATCGGCGTCAAGTTCACGAATATGACGACCGGAGGAGTGGAACTCGTCTCCGCCAGTCAGGATGAAGTCTTCAAGCGCTGGCGCGTTGGCGACCTTGATGAAAGCCTGCGTTTGGGCTGTGAATACCTGCAAGATTATTTGCGGAATAATCCGAATGTCAACGCGGATGACGGCGCAATGTGCGATGATATTCTGAAGGATCGCCCAACCGACTGAAACAACGTTTCATAAACGCATGGAAACAGCTATGACAACAGTTCGCCCACACAACCCCTACATCGGTCCGCGTCCGTTTCGAACCGGGGAAACGCTGCATGGCCGCAACCGCGAAATTTTGGAACTCCTCGATTTACTCATCGCCGAGCGCATCGTGCTGCTCTATTCGCCGTCCGGCGCGGGCAAAACCTCGCTGATTCAGGCCGGATTGATCCCGGAATTGGAGCGGGAAGCCTTTCGGGTCTTGCCAGTAATCCGCGTCAGTTCGGAGCCGCCGCCGGATGTTGTCGCGGATGTGCCCTCCGGCTGGAATCGCTATGTATTGAGCGCGTTGCTGTCGCTGGAAGACGGCCTGCCGGAAGACCAACAATTGCCGCTCTCCGCGTTAGCGCGACTGACGCTGGCAGACTACGCGGCGCAGCGACCGCTCTGTTTCCCCTCCTGGGAGGGGCAGGGGGGGGTGTCGTTCAGCATCAGACGCAACCCACCCAGGAGGAGAAACGAGTGGTCTTCATCTTCGACCAGTTCGAGGAAATTCTGACGATTGACCCGACCGACCGCGCCGCCAAAACCGAATTCTTCGCGCAGGTCGGCGATCTGCTGCGTCAGTCGAATGTGTCCGCCCTGTTCGCCATGCGCGAGGAGTTTCCGGCGGGACTCGACCCCTATCTGCGTCCGATCCCGACGCGCCTGAACACGACCTTCCGGTTGGAACTGCTCGGCGTGGAGGCGGCATGTCAGGCCATGCAAGCGCCGGCGCAACAGGCGGGAATTCCGTTTACCAGCGTGGCCGCGAATACGCTGATTGACGACCTGCGCACAGTCCGCGTTCAGCAAGCGGACAGCACGACCGAAGAACGGTTGGGGCTGTACATCGAGCCGGTGCAATTGCAGGTCGTCTGTTATCGCTTGTGGGAGCATCTGCCGGACGACGCCACGCAAATCGAGGAGACGCATCTTCAGGCTGCCGGGGATGTCAATACGGCCTTAGCCGGGTATTATGCGGATCGCGTCAACACAGCGGCAGAGCAGAGCGGCGTCCGACAGCGGCAGATTCGCGCCTGGTTCGACACGCAGTTGATTACGGAGCAAGGGATTCGCGGCCAGGTCTTGCGCGGGATCGAACAGAGCCAGGGACTGGAGAACACGGCGATTGCGCCGCTGGTAGATGCGCATCTCGTCCGCGCCGAACACCGGCGCGGCGCGACATGGTACGAACTCGCGCACGACCGCCTGATCGAGCCGATCCGCGCCGATAATGCGGCATGGTTTCAAGAACATCTCAGCATGGCGCAGCGGCAGGCCGCCTTGTGGGATGAGCAGCATCGCCCCGACGCTTTGCTGTTTTACGACCAATCGCTGGATGAGGCGGAGCAGTGGGCGGCCACGCATCAGGCGGACATTACGCCCACTGAACAGGAGTTTTTAGCGGCCTGCCGCAAAGCGCGCTTGCAGGCGCAGCAAGAACGCCGCAAAAACCGATTTATTCAGGGGTTGGCAATTGTGGCGTTGATTATCAGTGTTGTGGCCGGGTATTTCTTTTTCCAGGCTCGGCAGTCTGAAAAAAAGGCGCAGGAACAAACGCAAAAGGCTGAAGACGCTCGTCAAAAAGCTGAAGAACAAAGCAAAGAAGCCGACCGCCGCGCAGGAATCTCCTTGGCGCAATCGCTGGCCGCACAAGCCCAGCGCCAGCAAACCATATTTCGAGAGGATGAACGCGCCGCGCTGCTCGCCCGGCAAGCCGACCTGTTCAACCAACGCTATCACGGGGAGGTGTTGAGTCTGGTAGATGACGCCTTACGCAGTGTGCTAAGTCAACCGTATTTTCACACAACTCTGAGCGGGCATGAGTTTGCGGTGCAGACAGTGGCGTTCAGCCCCGACGGACAAACCCTCGCCTCTGGCAGTGTTGATAATACCGTGCGGCTCTGGAATCTGCGTGATCCGGCCGCCTCACCTATCATCCTGACCGGACATAAGCGTACAGTGAGGGCAGTGGCGTTCAGCCCCGACGGGCAGACCCTCGCTTCCGGCAGTGGAGATAACACCATCCGACTCTGGAATCTCCGCGACCCGGCCGCTGCGCCTGTCATCCTGACCGGGCATGAGAGGGCCGTGTACTCGGTGGCGTTCAGTCCTGATGGGCAGACTCTCGCCTCCGGCGGTGAGGACAAAACTGTGCGGCTCTGGAATGTTGCGACGGCGCTCAACGCAGGTCTGCGCGACCCGGTCGCCGCGCCCGTGATTCTAAACGGGCATGAGGGTGGAGTTTATGCGGTGGCGTTCAGTCCCGACGGGCAGACTCTCGCCTCCGGCAGTAAGGACAAGACTGTGCGGCTCTGGAATGTTTCGACGTCACTTAACAGAGGTCTGACCGATCCGACCGCCGCTCCCGCGATCCTAACCGGCCATGAGGAGATTGTGACGGCAGTGGCGTTCAGCTACGACGGCCAGACGCTGGTCTCCGGCAGTTATGATAAGACCGTGCTGCTCTGGAATTTGCGCGACCCGACTGCCGTGCCTATCATCTTGACTGGGCATAAGTATGGAGTGATGGCAGTAACGTTCAGCCCCGATGGGCAGACCCTCGCCTCCGGCAGCGATGATAAGACCGTGCG
>CAZRSF010000078.1:0-14583 GCA_964602655.1 uncultured Candidatus Moduliflexus sp. | reverse complement strand
CCCCGATGGGCAGACCCTCGCCTCCGGCAGCGATGATAAGACCGTGCGACTCTGGAATCTGCGTGATCCGGCCGCCGCGCCCGTCATCCTGAGTGGACATGAGGGGTTGGTGAGGGCGGTGGCGTTCAGCCCCGATGGGCAAACTCTCGCCTCTGGCAGTTTTGATAATACCGTGCGGCTCTGGAATCTCCACGACCCGAACGCCGCGCCTGTGATCCTAAACGGGCATGAAGGGATGGTGCACTCGTTAGCGTTCAGTCCTGATGGGCAGACTCTCGCCTCTGGTAGTTTTGATAAGACCGTGCGGCTCTGGAATGTTTCGACGGCGCTCAACGCAGGTCTGACCGATCCGGCCGCCGCGCCTGTCATCCTGACCGGGCATGAGGATCGTGTGCGGGCGGTGGCGTTCAGCCCCGACGGGCAGACCCTCGCCTCCGGCAGTAATGATAGTACCGTGCGGCTCTGGAATCTGCGTGATCCGACCGCTGCGCCTGCCATCCTGACCTGGTATGAGGATGATGTGTTTGCAGTTGCGTTTAGCTCCGACGGGCAGACCCTCGCCTCCGGCAGTAATGATAGTACCGTGCGGCTCTGGCTCTGTTCGACCGCACAATTAGCAGACAGTATCTGTCAAACTGTCCAGCGCAACCTGACATTTGACGAATGGCGACAATTGGTCAGTCCGACGCTTCCCTATGAGCGTACCTGTTCTAACCTGCCGGTGCATCCTACTGTGCTGGAAATCGCACAGAATTTAGCCAAAGCGAACAAAATAGACGAGGCGAAAGCGATTTTTCAACTCGTCACGAAACTTGATCCTAACATCACACTTGACCCAGCCACAGAACTCATCAAATGGCGTGCACAAGGCTATATTGAGGAGGGGCAGCAATTTGCACGAGCAGGAAAGATCAATCAGGCGATGGCAAATTTCAAGAATGCGATGGAAATTGATCCGAACATTACGCTCGATCCGGCCTCAGAAGCCAATAAATGGAGGGCGAAGGGGTTGGTTGATGACGGAGTTCAATTTATTCAGCAAAGAAAATTCAAAGATGCGCTTACCGCTTACGCCGAAGCCCGGAAACTCGATCCGGTGCTGGAGATTCCCGCTCAATCCTGGAATAATCTCTGTTGGAGCGGCAGCTTGAATGGCGCGGCGGCTGACGTGCTGGCTGCCTGCGAGCAGGCGATAAAACTTGAGCCTGAAAATGGCGGCTATCGTGACAGTCGCGGTTTAGCGCGGGCATTAACCGGCAACATTGCAGGTGCAATTGAAGATTTTCAGGCATTTGTGAACGACCCCGACAATGAAGAAGCAAAAGCGCAACGCCAGCAATGGATTGAGGCATTGAAGGCTGAGAAAAACCCGTTTACGCCGGAGGTACTGAAACAGTTGCGGTAGGAGTAACAACAATATCAGGGCAGAGGCGTACTATCACACGATGTTTTATCTGCTATTGTCAACCTCCGGCATGGCGGCGCAAAGCAGCGTGTTGACCTGCGACGGCTGCATTGATATGGTCGTCGCCGTCGCCGACACGATCTACATTATCGAGTTCAAGTGCAATCACAGCGCCGACGCCGCCCTCCGGCAGATTCGCGACAAACGCTATGCCGACCGGTTTCAAGGCAGTGGTAACAGGCTTATTTTGATGGGCATCAATTTCAATACCGATACCCGTAATTTGGAAGAATGGAAGCTTGAAACGTTATGACGCCATCACAGACTCACAACCCGTATATCTGCCCGCGTCCGTGATATGTATGTCGAAACAGCGTTTTGACGCTGACGAAACACGTTTCGTCCTACGATGTATGATCCTTTCAACCACAATTCGCATAACGACAGGGATTACTCATAAGCAAGGATTGTGTATCCCTGTTTATGTGAAATCCTTGTCGTTGTAAGATAGGGAACAGAGGGAATCCGAGTAATCTTTTCTTACCAGCAACATCTCCTTAATAGAACGCTTATCGAACTACAAGAATGGAGGCAATGAGAATGAATGCGTTAAAATATGGCGACACAGGCGCTGAAGTCAAAGAACTTCAGCGGATTCTTCAGGAGCAAGGATTTTTGAAAGGGGATATTGATGAGAAATTCTTGAAACGGGTCAAAGACGCGGTGATCTATTTTCAGGAAACACATGTCGGGCCGGACGGGGAATTTCTGACATCGGATGGGGTTGTGGGGGCGGCGACCTGGTGGGCGTTGCGCAATCCGGTGGGGGAGGCGCAAAAATCGTATCTGATAGGGTCAATCCCGGATGGCTTGACGCCATTGCGGATCAAACAGCTTGAAATCGCGCTGCGGGAGCATCAACAGGGCGTGCATGAAGACCCGAACGGCAGCAATTCAGGGGACAGCGTCAGCAAGTACGGCGGCAATAAAAATCCCTGGTGCTGCTATTTCTGGTCATGGTGCAATAAGCAATGTTTCGGCGTCTATTCGCTCAAGGCGCAATACGGCTTGAATTCGGCGGCATGGGACAAGGCGAAAGCGTTAGGCATGACGCGGCCCAAAGAGGGGTATCTGCCGATTCCCGGCGATGCCTTTATGATGTTTTATCGCGACAAGGATGGGAAATTAAGCAAAACCGGGCATATCGGTTTTGTGCTGCGGGTCGAAGTCAAGGATGGCAAAGCGGTGGCGATCAATACCATCGAAGGCAATACCAGCAACCGCGTGAAGATCGGCAAACGCGATCTTGCGGATGCGACGATTGTCGGGTTTATCAACAATTTCCCGCCGGACGAGCAGCCGACGAATTGGGAAACCGGGTTAGTGCAGTCGGCGGTGGTGGAAAAAGAGTCAACACGGGGTTTTTCTAAGAAATAAGAATGTTTGCCGCTGGTCTGTTATGCGTTGTCATTGCGCGGAATTTGCGACGAAGCAATCCGGTGAAACTGGCGCGACTGCGTTGTCGCTGACGCTCCGCGCAATGACAAAACGTAACAACCCTTTATTGAGCGGCGATATTTCGATGCCCTCTTTATTTCTCGCCGACAGCAGGTCTTTTGAAAATTTCATTGACAAAAACCTGTCAATCTTCCTTATCATTTCCATCACAGCAACCAGAATTTCTCTGTGACAATTCATCAGGTCGGCGCGTTCCGCAAGCCCGGATATTTCCCGCGCATACGACGCATGAACGCAGACAATCTACGCACAACGAGGTGACAGTCATGATGAAAAGTATGACCGGCTATGGAACTGCCACGATTCAAACGGCGTCAGGCCGAAGTTTTACGTTGGAAGTCAAATCCGTGAACCATCGCTATTGCGACGTGCACGCCAAATTGCCGGGCAAACTGGCATTTCTCGAACACGACTTGAAGCGGCTGGTGAAAGAACGTTTCGAGCGCGGACGTTTCGATTTGTATCTGTCGCTGGATGAATTCGGACGGGAATCGAAAAAAATCAGCTTCGACCGCGATCTGGCTGCCGCCTATTTGGAGCAATTGCGGGAATTAGCCGCGCATCTTCAGCTTGAACCGCAGGTCGATCTGCTCTCGCTGACCCGGATGCCGGAAGTGATTACGGTGGAATCGGCGGAGCTTGATGAAGAAGAAGCCCGGCAAGCGGTCGAACAGGTGTTGCAGCAGGCGCTCGAACATTTGGAACAGATGCGGACGCATGAAGGCGCGGCCTTAGCGCAGGATGTGCTGGGAAATCTGGATCGCATCAGCCAGATCGTCGGACAGGTGGCAAACATCTCTGAAAACACGCCGATGCTGTATAAGGCCGCGTTGGAAGAGCGCATTAAACGCTTAACAGAAAATGTGGTCGAAATCAATCAGGAACGTTTAGCTCAGGAAGTCGCGATGTTTGCCGACCGGATTGATATTTCCGAAGAAACGTCCCGCTTAACCGGACATATCGAGCATCTCAAGCATCTCATGGCGAGCGCGGAACCTGTCGGGCGCAAGTTGGATTTTCTGATTCAAGAGATGAATCGCGAAATCAATACCATCGGCTCGAAAGCGAATAATCTCGATATTGCCAAACAGGTCGTTGATGTCAAATCTATGTTGGAAAAAATTCGCGAGCAGATTCAAAATGTGGAATAAACATGATTTCCCCTCCTAAGAGGGGGCAAGGGGTGGGTAATTCGATCTACTAATCTTTTCGCAGCGCATCTGGAGGAATCACATCGAATTATGAAATTTACGAGAAATACGCATGGCATTCTTTTTGTCGTCTCCGCCCCATCTGGCGGCGGAAAAACATCCTTGTGCAAAGAAGTCATCAGACGATTGCCGAATTTCGAGCATGGCATCTCATTTACGACGCGCGAGTGCCGCCCGAATGAAATTGATGGCCGCGATTATCATTTTGTCTCCGAAGAAAAATTCATGGAGATGGTAGATAACGACGAATTCGTCGAATACGCTTACGTGCATGGCAATTATTACGGCACCAGCATGACCAGTATCGCTGAGACCTTATCGCAAGGGAAACACCTGTTGATTGATATTGACGTGCAGGGGGCGCAGCAGATTGAAGACCGCTATGGCGACGAAGGGGTCTTTATCTTTATTCTGCCGCCGACGTTCGAGTTATTACGCGGACGGTTGACCGACCGACAGACCGACAAGCCGGAGGAGATCGAACGCCGCCTGAAAAAGGCCGAAGAAGAGGTCACGCATTATCACGATTACGATTATGTGGTGATTAATGACGATTTTCACGAAGCGGTCAAAGAATTGGAAGCGATTATTCTGGCAGAGCAATGTCTCCCGCGCCGGATTTGCATGATCAATGATGCCGGAGAGATTTGCTCCGGCGGCGAAGAATAGCCAACACTGAGGGAATATTATGGGGAAAAAAATTCTTATCGTTGATGATGAACCTCATATTCGCGCGTTGTTAGAGCAAACGCTGGAAGATTTCGAAGAAGAAGATGTTGAAATCTTTACGGCGAAAGACGGGCAGGAAGGCTTGGACATCATTGACGAAGAACATCCTGATCTCGTCTTTTTAGATGTGATGATGCCGAAGTTGAACGGGTTCGATGTCTGCCACGCCGTCAAACACGAACGCAACATGGACGGGATTTACATTATCATGCTGACCGCCAAAGGCCAGGAATTCGACAAGAAAAAGGGGCTGGAATCCGGGGCGGACACCTACATGACCAAGCCGTTCGATCCCGACGAAATCATCCAAAAAGCCCAGGAAGTTCTGGGCATTACGCTTTGAAACGGTACTGGACGATTCTTCTTACGATGACGATCCTCTTGATCGTCATCGTTGTTGTTGCCTCAACATGTTATATCGCCAACGAACGGCATCTCGTCTATGCGCTGGACGACCCGTATATTCACATGGCGATTGCCAAAAATCTCGCGTTTCATGGGAATTGGGGAATCACGCCTTCGCAGTTCAGTTCATCGTCGTCATCGCTGCTGTGGACATGCGTCTTAGCGGCCTGTTATCGTCTGTTCGGCGTGTCCGAACTCTTTCCGCTTTTCCTCAATTGTTTCGCCGCAATCGGCTGTCTCTGGTACGTGTTCCGATTCGGCCAACGCTTCCATCTTCACCCGCTCCACAACCTTGCCACGCAGATCGCGTTCGTGCTATTCGTGCCGCTGCTGCCCGTTCTGTTCACGGGAATGGAACACATCGCGCACATGTTTTTGATGCTCATGCTGACCTTTCATGCGCTGGACATCTTGTCTCAACCCGCCGCGAAAACGCCTCCGTTCAAGACGATTGCGTTTCTGGCGACGGCGTCGCTCGCGGTTATGACGCGCTATGAATCTCTGTTTCTTGTGAGCTTCATCATCGGCCTTGCCTTTCTATTCAAGCGTTATCGCCTGGGAATCGGGCTGGCGGCGTGTTCATGCGCTCCGGTGATTGCATTCGGCCTCGTCTCGCTCGTCAACGGCCATTATTTTTTGCCGAACACGTTGATGGTCAAAGGACATTTCCCGCATCTGACTTCGCTGAGGTATCTGGCGTATTCATTCGGCTATGCCGCCCTTGAACTGCTTTCGAAAACGCCGCATCTGCTTGTCGTGATCGTCGCGATGTTAGCGCTTTACGTCGCGCGTTCTCGCATGGTGTCCCTCAATGAGTCGCGACAATATCTGTTGCTTGGCGTCGTCTATGCCAGCGCGCTGCACGCGCAATTTGCCGCAGTCGGCTGGTTTTATCGCTACGAGGCGTATCTGATGGCATTGGGAATCGTCGCGGTCAGCATCGCGCTGCCCGACATCGCGCGACAGGCCTGCGACGCGATACGCGCATCTCGCCGTCCATCCGAACGAATCCCGATCCTCGCCGTCGTTGCGCTGTTGACGGTCATGTTCACCTCGCCGATCTGGGTCAGAGGAAATGCTGCCTTAGAGAGTATCGTGCCAGCGACCAGAAATATTTACGACCAACAATATCAGATCGGGCGGTTTCTGTCGAAATATTATCGCGGAGCGTCGCTCGCGGTCAATGATATCGGGGCGACCAGTTTTTTTTCAGCGCCTGAGAATCTTCTCGATCTGTGGGGATTGGGGTCTGTCGAAATCATCCGCGCCAAACGAAAACAGGATGAGATGCAAGAAGTCGTGTCGCGGCTGTCGAAGGCGCAACGAACGCGCTTGATCGTGGTCTATGCCAGTCGGTTCGAACACGTATTGCCGCAAGAATGGATACCAATCGGGACGTGGACGATTTCCAATAATATTGTCTGCGGAGACGCGACGGTCACGTTTTTAGCCGCCAATGTCGGCGAAGTCCCGTATGCGCTGCATGCGCTTCGCGATTTTTCGCACGAATTGCCCGCCTCGATAGTCGAAGAAGGGATGTACGTCGCCGATAACGCATTACTGAGATGAGCGTTCCGTTCGCGGTGAGCGTCTCGAACGGACGCGCGCGCCACTCTAACTCAAACCGTTCATCCATTTTTGAAATGCGGTATGTTCGCCATCCCGCAGCTCGAAAAATTCGATGCCTAATCCCTCTGCCCCTGCTACATCAACGATTCGCCGCACAAACCCGCGCACCTGAACAATTGCCAACTGTTCATCCTCGGTTTCCAGCGGAATTTCGACGGTCAAAATCGTCCCTTTCGGAACGAGATGTTTCGTGCCGATAAACATGCCGCCGCGACTGTAATTTTTGATGATGCCGTGCAAATACTTGCGCGAGACGCGAATCTCTTCATAAAACCGCACAAAGGCGTTCACTGGAACGCGGGGGTATTTCCGTTTTTCTTCGCCCATGATTGCAGCCCTTTCCTATAAATAGACGCCATGCCCAAGATTGCCGATGCCATCCTCTTCGTAAGAAAACCCTTCGCGGTGCGGGAATTGCACCATCGAACGAATATTTCCCCAGGGAATCAACACGTTCGCTAAGTAAATCTCTTTTTTGCGTTTTTCAGGAGGAATAATATTGCCGTCATCATCGCGCACCCGCGTCGTCGTGAATTCGGGATTCTCGATCCAGACGCCGATCCGGTCGTAACCAACGATTTTCGCATAAAAATGATTGTCTGAAATACCGATTTTATTCAAGCCTTCATGGGTGTTCAAGACCATCATCACCCGGTCGTTCATCATTCGTTCGATTTCCACCATGATCCCCTGCCCCCTTTTTCCGTTTTTCCATTAAGATTGCGATAATCGAAAGCGCAGCGGGTGTCATGCCCGGCAAACGCGACGCCTGACCAAGCGACGCCGGGCGCACCTCGGTCAGCCGTTCGCGCAGTTCGCGGGAAAGCCCCTGAACATCGTCATAGACAAAATCATCGGGAATCTGTTTATGCTCCAGTTTCTTAAACTTCGCAACCTGCTCGAATTCGCGGACGATATATCCCTCATATTTGCTCTGTATTTCCACCTGCTGCGTCACACCTCGCGGCAGCATCGGCGCAGTGTCGTTGATGATCAAAATATCGGCGTAGCTCAATTCCGGGCGTTTCAGCAATTGCTCCAACGACGCAGGCTGCTCCAACTCCGGTGTGTTGCGTTCCTGCAACAGCGTGTTGACGGTCGGATTCGGTTTCACCCATACGGATTTCAGTCGCGCGATTTCATCGGCGATCATCGCCTGTTTCTCCTGAAACGCCGCGTATTGCTTCTCGGAAATCAGGCCGAGCCGGTAGCCTTTTTCTAACAGCCGCAAATCCGCGTTATCCTGCCGCAGCAGCAAGCGATGTTCGGCGCGAGAGGTAAACATGCGGTACGGCTCTTTCGTGCCGAGCGTGACGAGATCGTCAATCATCACGCCGATGTAGGCGTCCGACCGATCCAAAATAAACGGCTCGTCGCCGCGAATTTTCAGCGCCGCGTTGACGCCCGCCACAAAGCCCTGTCCCGCCGCTTCTTCATAACCGGAAGTGCCGTTGATTTGCCCGGCGTGATACAAGCCTTCGACAAGTTTGGTTTCCAGCGTCAACTTCAATTGTGTCGGCGGCACGAAATCGTATTCGATGGCGTAGCCGGGGCGAATGATTTCCACGTCTTCCAGCCCTTCGATGGTGCGGAGAAATTCGATCTGAATTTCGAGCGGAAGGCTGTTCCCTGTTCCATTAGTGTAAATTTCTTTGGTTGTCAAGCCTTCAGGCTCAAGAAAAATGCGATGTTGCTCGCGTTCCGCGAATTTCACGACCTTATCTTCCAACGACGGGCAATAGCGCGCGCTGACACCGGAGATCGTGCCGTTGTACAATGGACTGTGGCGCAGGCTCTCGCGAATGATCTCATGCGTTTTCGGATTGGTATTGGTCATGTGACACGAAATCTGCCGCAGCGGAATCTCCTTCGTAAAGAGCGACATCGCTTCAGGAATCGGATCGCCGGGCTGTTCTTTCAAATTCACGAAATGAATGGTTTTCGCATCAAGACGCGGATTCGTGCCGGTTTTCAGGCGTCCGGTTTGAAAGCCCAATTTTCGCAGGCTGTCGGTCAGCGCGATGGCCGGGGCTTCGCCGCTGCGTCCTGCCGGAATCTGTTTCGTGCCGATATGGATCAGGCCGTTCAAAAACGTGCCAGTCGCCAGAATCACGGCCTGCGCGTGATATTGCACGCCGAGGTCGGTCGCGACGCCCTGAACTTTGCCGTGCTTGACCAGAATTTCCTCGACGACGGCCTGTTTGATGTCGAGATTCTCCTGATTTTCAAGGATTTCTTTCATCGTGAGGCGATACAGATGTTTATCCACCTGTACCCGCGTCGCCTGCACGGCAGGGCCTTTGCTGGTGTTCAACGTGCGATATTGAATCCCGTTTTTGTCGGTCGCTTTCGCGATTTCACCGCCGAGCGCGTCCACTTCCTTGACCAAATGGCTTTTCGCCAATCCGCCCACCGACGGATTGCACGGCATCGTGCCGATGTTGTCGGCGTTGATGGTAAAGACCAACGTTTTGCATCCCATCCGGGCACACGCCAACGCCGCCTCGCAGCCCGCATGCCCCGCCCCCACGATAATCACATCATATTCTTTGTTATAAATTGCCATATTCCTCGTTTAAAATAGAACACTGATTGGACTGATTTACGCTGATTGTTTATATGGTTTATGCCGCCGATTTCAGCAGCTTATACGGCTGAATCAAAATATCCGCGCTCATACCGAGCCGGTCATGCAGACGGCGAATCATAGACAGCGAAAGCGGTCGTTTGCGTTCCAGGACATCAAGAACGTTTTTGCCTCTTCCTTCATCTTATCGTAGCGTTAATCTCGAAACGGATTGATGATCTGTAATCCTTCGATGATCTGGCCGTGCTGCAAGTCCTCGCTGTATAATATGCGGCAGTCATGTTCAAGGGATGACGCGATCATCAGGCTGTCGAAATACGAATATCGGTAGGTTTCGACAATTGTCAGGGCGCGTTCGACCGTTGCGCAATCAACGATTTTCACCTCGCATTTTCTGTTCAGCAGCGCGAATAATTCTCGAACGTCACGGCATGACAGGTGGAGTTTGCGCATAGCGACGTTCATCACTTCATTAATGACCTGGAGCGAGATGATCGGACGCATTTTCAACAACGAGATTGACACGTCCTTTTTCCGGCCATCGTCGCTGTATGCGTAGATGACGACATTCGAATCCAGAAAGATGCGTTTATCTGGCATTCGCTTCCTCCCGATCGAATCTCATATCATTCATGCCGAAATGATACCGGTTGAAAAACCGTTCAATCTCATCATCATCGTCTTCTTGATCAAGGACAGTAATCTCCAATAACACTTTCGGGCGCGTGATGGTTTGCAACCCGCCAACGAACGGGAGCAAAAATCCATCGCGAACTTTCATCGCTTCGACTCTCATAGTCATTTCTCCTTTTCAATAAACTGTTCGCACGTCGCGAACATCATGTCGAGAATGCCGAACAGCGTCGGCATCTGCCTCTGAATAGAAACAGAAAAACGCGGCTTGCGTGATTTGTCAAGAGCGAATACGCGCATTTCATCAACCGTCGCGCTTTTCGCGTGTCGCGACGCCATAACTGCGCGGCAGACAAGATAATCCTTGACTTTCATACGGATTTATCGCGAGATGGTTTGTCATGCTCAGGTCGGACATATTCCCTTATCGAACGAAACGGACAATGACACAACACCATCAGGAAACCTTGCATGTCAGGCGCGTCGAGCGCTTGCGCATGATGTGGACAGTGACAGCGTGCGCCATTGTGTGCGTCTTTGCCTGTGCGACGCAGGCAGCAAGCGAGCAAGTCGTGAAACACTACACGGTCAACATTCTCAGGACATTACCGCATAATCCGACAAGTTTTACGCAAGGGCTGCTGTATCATGACGGCTATTTATACGAAAGCACCGGTTTGTATGGCGCGTCAACGCTTCAGAAGATCGACGCCGCGACCGGCAAGGTGCTGAAAAATACTTCCGTGCCTGGCGTGTTCGCCGAAGGGTTGGCGCGGTGGGAGTCGCGTCTGATTCAGCTGACCTGGCAGGAGCATGTGGCGCTCATCTATGACATGCGGGATTTCGTTCCGCAGGCCATGTTTCGATATGACACCGAAGGATGGGGCTTAACGGCAAACGAGCGCCATCTGATTATGAGCGATGGGAGCAGCGCGTTGTCGTTCCGCAATCCCGCCACATTTGCAACCGAACGCACGATCCAGGTGACGAAAGACGGCGTTCCGTTAGAAGATATTAACGAGTTGGAATGGATTGACGGCGTGATTTATGCGAATATCTGGCGCGAGGATTTTATTGTCCAGATCGCGCCATCTGATGGGGCAATCATCGGCGTAATCGATGCCGCGCCGTTATATCAGGCGCTTCCTCCGCTCGATGCGGAAAGCGTTTTGAACGGCATAGCGTATAATTCAACAGCAGGGACGCTCTTCCTGACAGGGAAAAATTGGCCTGTTTTGTTCGAAGTGACCCTTGTACCGCAGTTTTAACACGATTGGAGGTAGGAATATGACATGGACGGTTCAACCCAATGAAGTCGCGGCGATTGCCAAATCAGACCATCAAGACCCGTTTTCCGTGCTTGGGATGCACAGTGTGGAGTATGACGGGGATCGCGCTGTCGCGGTGCGAGCGCATTTTCTGGATGTGCGCGAGGCGTACGTCTATGTGATGGCCGAAGACCGGCTTCACCCAATGGAACGCCTTCCCAATACCGATTTTTTCGAAGCGGTGTTCACGGAGCATCAAGAATTTTTCCGCTACCAGTTGGAAATTGTGACCACCGACGGCGAACGGCGGCGATTTTACGATGTGTATTCGTTCTTGCCGGTGTTAAGCGAAGATGACATGTATCTGTTCAACGAAGGCAAACACCATCGTATTTACGATAAACTCGGCTGCCATCTCATGGCGTTGGACGGCGTGGAAGGCGCATTATTCGCCGTCTGGGCGCCGAATGCCAAACGGGTGAGCGTGGTCGGCGATTTCAACGGCTGGGACGGCCGCAAGCATCCCATGCGGCTGCGCGGACTGTCGGGCATCTGGGAACTCTTTATTCCTGGCTTGAAAGAAGGCGAATTCTATAAATATGAAATCAAAACCCAGATCAACCACCTCTACCTGAAAACCGATCCCTACGGATTTGCGTTTCAAAAACGGCCTGAAACGTCCAGTATCGTGACGAATATCGAGGGGTTTCCGTGGGAAGATCAGGCATGGATCGAGCGCCGCGCCCGCGAAAATCAGCAGCAAAAGCCGGTGTCGGTCTATGAAGTGCATCTCAGTTCGTGGATGCGCGTGGCGGAAGAAAATAACCGCTTCCTGACGTATCGCGAATTAGCCGAAAAACTCATTCCGTATGTGAAAGAGATGGGGTTCACGCATATCGAATTGCTCCCGGTGGCGGAACATCCGTTCGACGGCTCATGGGGCTATCAAGTGACCGGCTACTATGCGCCGACCAGCCGCTTCGGCAAACCGGACGAGTTCATGTTTTTCGTGAATGCCTGCCATCATGCCGGAATCGGCGTTATTGTGGACTGGGTTCCCGCGCATTTCCCCAAAGACAGCCACGCGCTGGCCTATTTCGACGGCACAGCCCTCTATGAACACGCCGACCCGCGCCAGGGGGAACATCGCGACTGGGGCACGCTCATTTTTAATTTCGGGCGCAACGAAATCCGCAATTTTCTGACCGCCAATGCGCTGTTCTGGTTCGAAAAATACCATATTGACGGCATTCGTGTGGATGCGGTGGCTTCGATGCTGTACTTAGACTATTCTCGCAAACAGGGTGAATGGATTCCGAACAAATTCGGCGGACGCGAAAACCTCGACGCCATCGAGTTCTTGAAAGAACTGAACACAGTCGTCTATCACTATTTCCCCGGTGTCATGACGATTGCCGAAGAATCCACATCCTGGCCGGGCGTCTCGCATCCGGTGCATCTTGGCGGCCTCGGTTTCATGTTCAAATGGAATATGGGCTGGATGAACGACATGCTGGTCTATATGTCGAAAGACCCGATTCATCGCCGTTATCATCATAACATGATTACGTTTGCCCTGCTGTACGCATTTCATGAAAATTTCATGCTCGTGCTGTCGCATGATGAAGTCGTGCATGGCAAGCGGTCGCTCGTTGATAAAATGCCGGGCGATATGTGGCAGAAATTCGCGAACTTGCGGACGCTCTACGGATTTATGTATGGGCATCCCGGCAAAAAGCTGCTGTTCATGGGCGGCGAGTTCGGGCAATGGATCGAATGGGATTTCTCGAAAAGTCTGGATTGGAATCTGTTGGATTATGATCTGCATCGCCAATTGAAAGCATACGTGCAGGATTTGAATCATCTGTATCAGTCCGAATCCGCCCTGTTTCTCAATGATTCGAGCTATCAGAGTTTCGAGTGGATTGATTTTCACGATTCCGATAACAGCGTCGTCTCGTTTATGCGGAGAAATTTGGAGCGCGAAGAGGAGACGCTGATTTTTGTCTGCAACTTTACGCCGATTCCGCGTCACGGCTATCGGATCGGCGCGCCGTTACCCGGCTATTACCGTCAATTGATGAATAGCGACGACTGGAAATACGGCGGCAGCGGCGTGGGAACCGGCGACGGTCTCATGGCCGAGGAACTGCCGTGGCAAGGGCTGCAATATTCGTTGAATTTGACCATGCCGCCGTTAGGCGTCGTCGTGCTCAAACCGCAATCCTCATGATTACTGCGCGTCTCTCAGCGAAAGCCTGTTCTATGCAGGCTTTCGCTCCTCTTAGTCATTCCGATGAATTTCCTCTTGTTCAAGAAATATTTCTTGCATTCTTTGCCGATTTTGCATAAGGGCGTATGAATGATTCAACCCCACAGACGTAGGGCAAAACTGTCGTTTCGCCCTACGATTGCTGATCGCGTTGGCTTGAAGAGGGAAAATACCGATGAAAAAACGTGGCTTGCAGTTCAAATTGATTCTTTCTGTGAACCTGATCATTCTCGTCGTCTTAGCGATGAGCGCGTTTATTCATGTCCAATATTCGAAACGGAATTATTTGCGCGCGCTTCAGGAACGTTCGGAAGCCTTAGCGCAATACATCAGCATTGATATTACGCAGAACCAACGCTATGTTTTGAATATTCAGGACATGTTAGAGACAGAGACCTTCCGCTGCATCCAACTGTTTGAGGCCAATAAACAGGATAATGTCGCGCATATCGGCATAGTCAATCCCTCGCTTGAGATTGTGGCGCATAACGACAAACAACTGCTGCGCACAGCCGTCGTCAGCCCGACATTGCGCGCGGCCTTCGAAACGCGCAGCCTTCGATTAGTGCTGGAACAAGATATTTACCACACGCTGATTCCGATCTTTATGGGCAAGTCGCAGGAATACGTCGCCACGATTGATGTGGGGTTTCCGAAACAGATGATTGACGCCGAGACCAGAATGATGTTGATGAACACGCTTCGGCTGTTTATTATTTCGTTATTGTTAGCGTTTATCGGCATTTCCTTCTTTGCGCGGCGTGTGCTGTTGACCCCATTGAAACAGTTAATCACTGCCAGCCAGGATTTAGCCGCCGGAAAATTCGTATCCGTGCCAGGCGCAGCCAAAACCGGCGACGAAATTGTTATGCTCGCGACGAATTTCAACCACGTCTCCGAATATTTTCAACATGTCAGCGATGTCG
>CAZRSF010000077.1:0-30788 GCA_964602655.1 uncultured Candidatus Moduliflexus sp. | reverse complement strand
GACCCTGCTCATCAGCCATCGAGCTAACCACACCGCGCGGCTTATTGAGCATGATTTCGACTGCCGCTCGTCGTTTACCGTCAACCGTCCGCACTAAGCGCTGCGAGACAATCGCGCGCAGATTCAACGACAATTGCTGATAGATTTGCTCATGTCGTTCAATCGGGAAAAAGTTCATAATACGCTCAATCGCCTGGTTCGCGTTGTTGGCGTGGAGCGTGCCAATCGAAAGGTGGCCGGTTTCCGCGAATTCGACGGCATGTTCCATCGTTTCCGTATCGCGGATTTCTCCAAGCAGAATCACGTCCGGCGCTTGACGCAGCGTATTTTTCAACGCGGCTTTGAATGACACCGTGTCCGTGCCGACTTCGCGCTGCGTAATGACGCATTTTTTATGCGGATGGACATACTCGACCGGGTCTTCGATCGTGATGATGTGGCCGGGGGAATTGGCGTTGCGGTAGTCGATCATCGCCGCCAGCGAGGTTGATTTACCGGAACCGGTCGCGCCGACGACGATGACCAGCCCGCGTTTTGCCATGACAATATCATTCAAACTCGACGGCAGTTGTAGTTGCTCCGTCGTCAGAATATCCACTTTGATTTGTCGAATGACCGCCCCCGCGCAGTTTCTCTGGCGGAAGATATTGACGCGGAATCGGCCAAGTTTCGGGTAAAAAAGGGCAAGGTTGACTTCATACGTTTCCTCGAACTCTTTTTTCTGCTTGACATTCGTCATCTGGGCGACCAAATCTTCGGTATCTTCCATCGTGAATTTATGGTCGCCGACAGCCTGAGTGATGCCTTCGATTCGATAGGCTGGCGGATAGTCGAAGGTCAGATAGACGTCAGACGCATTATGCTTGACCATGTATTCTAACAAGATTTCGATATTGATGTTTCGAATGGTGATGGCGATGGTGTTGTTTTTGCGAGACATCGTGCCTGAAAAACGTCCCAAATTCGGACGAACCACCGACATATCCACTATGCCGCTTTCGTCGAACTCTTTTTTATCTTTCGGAGAGAGTATTTGACTTGCCACATCTTTCAGGTCTTCAACGGTGAGTTTTGTCTGGTTCATCGGCTTGAACGCGCCATTGAACTCCATGCGGCATGTTGGAGGAGCATCCATTGCCAGTACCACTTCATACGCATTGTTTTTGATCAGAAAGTCTAACAATTGCTCAACTTTTAATCCCATGTCCGTTGCCTCCTACCCAATTTTTCTGAAGTACATATTCCGTTCGCGGCGATTTTCCCTGACGGCAGCGTTATTTATTTCCCGCATTTGCAGGCGGCGTTGCAGGTCGCGGCGACGCTGCTCCTTGCGGTCTATTCGAGGTAATCGGTTTTTTGCCAGGAAATTTCTGTTGAAAGTCTTTAAAGAGATCCGGGTTCATGGTTTTCGACATCGCTTCATCCATTGTGATGATCCGTTTCATGACCAGGTCCACTAATATCTGATCCATTGTCTGCATACCGTATTGGCTTCCGGTCTGCATCACTGACGGAATCTGGTGGATTTTGGCTTCACGAATCAGGTTGCGAACGGCCGGGATGCCGATCATAATTTCCAGCGCGGCGACGCGACCAGAGCCATCCGCCTTTTTACACAACGCCTGCGACACAACGGCTCGCAGCGATTCCGATAGACCGGCGCGTACCTTATTTTGCTCATTGGCCGGAAACACGTCAATAATACGGTCAATTGTTTTCGGGGCGCTGCTGGTGTGCAGGGTGCCAAAGACTAAGTGGCCGGTTTCTGCCGCTGTTAAGGCGAGAGAAATGGTTTCCAAATCGCGCATTTCGCCGACGAGAATAATATCCGGGTCCTGGCGCAGCGCCCCGCGCAACGCGCGAGCGAAACTGTGCGTATCCGGCCCGACTTCGCGCTGATTCACGAGGCAGTTTTGGGATTTATGCACGAATTCCACCGGGTCTTCGATGGTGAGAATGTGGCCGAAGTCTTCTTTATTCACTAAGTCAACCATCGCCGCCAGCGTCGTAGATTTCCCGCTGCCGGTCGGCCCGGTCACAAGCACCAAGCCCTTGCTCGCCTTCGAGACCTGCTTCAAGATATTCGGCAGTCCTAATTGCTCAAAGGTAAGAATTTTAGTCGGAATTTGTCGAAATACGGCGCTTTCTCCACGTCGCTGGACAAAAGCATTGACGCGGAATCGCGAGGTGCCCCCAGGTAGTTCAATCGAGAAGTCGGACTCCAGTTCTTCCGTAAACTTCTTCTGCTGATTATCATTCATGATGTCAAAAATCATTTTGTGAAGTTCTTCTCTCTCGATGGCCGCCACATTCAATTTTTTCATATTGCCATGTACGCGAAACATCGGCGGCTCGCCGGAACTGAGATGCACGTCAGACGCCCCTTGTTTGACCGCAAATTCTAATAACTGCAACACATCCATTCCCATAACTCAACTCCTTATATCCATAAAACGGCATGAAAAACCCCACGCCACACAAATACTATTGACAAAACTCTCTCTATGAAACAATAGTTCTGACAGTAAAGAGATGTCAAGAGAAAAATCCGTGAAGACCCGATGCGAAATCTTTCGTGTGGTTAGAACCTCTTAATTGCGCAAAGGTTGCGCGATCTCGAAAAAAGATGCCAATGAATCTTGATGATGATCTGCTTGAAACAGTTCGCGCTGGAGCGCCCTGGAGTTATCGTTCCTGGGAACCGCAATCGCCGTGCGTGGTGTTAGGGCGCGGGAATGTCGCGAGAGATGAAGTCTATGAAGAACGGTGTCGATCCGAACAGATTCCCATTCTCCGGAGGCGCGGAGGCGGCGGGACAGTGGTGTTGTCTCCCGGCGTGTTGGTGATTTCGCTGGTGAAGACTGTCAAACACCTCTATCATTTTACCGAATACTTTTTTCAGATCAATGGCATTGTCATTGACGCCTTGCGCGAATTAGGGGTCAACGGTTCCAATCAACGCGGTATCTCCGACATTTGCATTGGCGACCGTAAAATTTCAGGGTCTTCGATGTATCGCAGCAAAGCGTTGCTGTTTTATACGGCCTCGCTCATGGTCGCCAATGACGTGACGCTGCTGGATCGCTATCTCAAACATCCGCCCAAAGAGCCCGATTATCGGCAGGGACGCCCGCATCGCGATTTCGTGACGACGCTTGCCGCCGAGCATCCTGGTTTGGCAGTCGCCACTGTGCAACCGCAGATTGATCGCCTGTTTTTGCAGCGACTTCATGAAATCGAATAAAATGGAAAAACCTCACAGGTGTTAAAAACCTGTGAGGTTTCGATCAGTGTTTTTATGACCTCAGTCCGCCAACAATTAGAAGAAAACGAGCAGCAATTCCTCTCGCCGAAAGCGACCTTGAGCAGCGCGACACAAGGCCGCGAGAAACCGATTTCCCCATGCAATTTCCGCACGGAATTTCAACGAGATCGAGATCGAATTACGTACTGCCGCGCATTTTCCAGGCTGCGCCGGAAAACGCAAGTGCTGATTTCCCCGCGCGGCGATCATTATCGCACGCGCCTGACGCATACGCTGGAAGTGTCGCAGATCGCCCGCACCATCGCCAGAGCGCTCCGGCTGAACGAAGACCTCGTCGAAGCGATTGCGATGGGGCATGATCTCGGTCATTCGCCCTTCGGCCATACCGGCGAATACGCGCTGAATTCGATTCATCCCGGCGGTTTTTATCATTCGCGCCAGAGTGTCCGCTTAGTCGAATCGTTAGAACGGCAGGGCGAAGGGCTGAACCTGACCTTCGAAGTGCGCGACGGTATTTTGAAGCATAGCAAAAGTTATACGAAAATCATCGCCGACGATCCGAATGCCATGCCTGGCACGCTGGAAGGCCAGATCGTCAGAATTGCCGATAGCCTCGCCTACATCAATCATGATATTGACGATGGCGTACAGGTCGGGATTATCAAATTGGAAGACATTCCGAAGCCTTTGATAGACGCGCTTGGCCGTACCGTTGGCGAGCGTGTCGGGCGTATGGTGGAAGACGTGATCAACGAAACAACGCGCCTGAATCTCGAACGCATCGCCATGAGTTCGCAACTGTTAGAGCCAACCGAGGCGTTGCGGAAATATTTGTTCGATAATTTTTACCTGACGCCGACGGTGAACCGCGAAACCGATAAATCCAAACGGATCGTGACGGAACTGTACGAATATTTTCTGAAAAACCCCGATCAGATGGATGTCAAACTGTTCGATTTACAGCCCCACGATGATCTTGCGCAGCTTGTCTGCGATTACATCGCCTGCATGACTGATGATATGGCGCTGGAAACCTACATTCAGGTCTTTGTGCCGCGAAGAATCGCATGAATGCAAGAAATGTATTGACGAAAATGTCAGGGTTTTTAGAAACTACACGGATAGGTTGAAGAAAGGATGTCTGTTTCTGCTATCCTTTCTTCAACCTATCCGTGTAGTTCTTCTGTAAAGGATATATCGTATGCCCGCGTTAGTCGAAATGCGACAAATTGTGAAACGGTTTCCCGGCTTGCTCGCCAACGATCATATAGATTTTGAGGCGCAGCAGGGAGAAATTCACGGTCTGCTCGGCGAAAACGGCGCAGGAAAAACGACGTTGATGAATATCCTGTATGGCCTGTATCAGCAGGAGAGCGGCGAGATTTTTTTCGAAGGCCAGCCTGTCGCAATCGAAACGCCGAAACATGCCTTAGACCTCGGCATCGGCATGGTACATCAACATTTTCGCCTGATTCCTCGCCTGACCGTGTTGGAAAATATCATTCTCGGTTTAAAAGCCGAGATGCCTGCGCAGCCTTCCGGCGCGGGATTCCTCGCCACGTTACGCGACAAAACGCTTGAGCGCTTTCGTTTGAATCGCAAAGACGCCGAAGGCCGTATTGTCGAACTCGCCGAGCAGTTCGGCTTAAAAATTCATCCTCATGCGCGTATCTGGGAATTATCGGTCGGTGAACAGCAGCGGGTGGAAATTTTAAAAGCCCTCTATCGCCGCGCGAAATTGCTGATTCTCGACGAGCCGACCGCCGTGCTGACGCCGCAGGAAGTTGACCATCTGTTCGACATGTTGAACGGCATGGCGCAACGCGGCTATACCATCATTTTCATTACGCATAAATTAAATGAAGTGATGAACGCCTGTCACCGAATTACCGTGCTGCGCCAGGGAAAAGGGGTGGCGACGGTTCGTTCGGCAGATATGACGAAACCAGAATTAGCTCGCATGATGGTGGGGCGCGAAGTGCTGTTCCATGTCGAAAAACCGGAACACGCGCCAGGACGCGAGATTCTACGCGTTGACGGTCTGACGGTCTTGAACGATAAAGGGTTGCGCGCGGTCAATAACGTCTCGTTTACCGTTCACGAAGGGGAAATTTTCGGCGTCGCCGGGGTGTCCGGCAATGGTCAGCGCGAATTGATTGACGCGATCAATGGCTTGCGGCGAATCGAATCCGGCCAGGTCACGCTTGATGGGCATGACGTCACCAACGCGCATCCGAGAGAGATTGTCCGGCGCGGCGTCGGTTATATCCCGGAAGACCGCATCCATGTCGGTTTGGCGACGCGGCTGCCGATCAGTGAAAATCTGCTGCTGAAAAGCCAGGCGTCGCCGCAATTCAATCGCGGCGGGTTCTTGAATCAACCGGCGATTCGGCAGACTGCCGAGCGTCTCATTCGAGAATATGATGTTCGAACGCCGTCGGCGGAGATTCCGGTGGGAAATTTATCCGGCGGCAATATTCAGAAAATTATTCTTGCCAGAGAGATTTCTCGTCATCCGAAACTGCTGATTGCGAGCCAGCCGACACGCGGGCTGGATGTCGGCGCCATCGAATACGTGCAAACGCTGCTCCTTGAACAGCGGCGACAGGGCAAAGCGGTGATTTTGATTTCCGAAAATCTGGATGAAACCATGCACTTGAGCGACCGGATTGCCGTGATGTATGAGGGAAAGATCGTTCGAATACTCAATGCGAAGGAAACTGACCGCCGTGAAATCGGCTTGATGATGGCAGGCGGATCGAACAGTCACGCCTGAGAAACTGCACGAAGGAATATTGAATTTTATGCACATCGTGGTCGAACCACGCGAGCAGACCTCGCGCATATTTCGTTTTTTGACGCCGATTCTGACGATCTTCCTGGCATTGGTCGTCAGCGCCATCCCGCTGCTCTATCTGCGCGTCAATCCGCTTGTCGCCTACCGCTCGATCCTGCTCGGTTCGTGCGGCGATGTCTATGCGTTATCGGAAACATTGGTCAAGGCGATTCCATTGATGTTATGCGGCCTCGCCGTCGCGTTTCCGTTAGCCGCAAATCGCTGGAATATCGGCGCGGAAGGGCAATACTTGATGGGCGCGTTCGGCGCGAGCGTGATTGCGCTCGCATTGCCGCAATGGCCGGGCTGGCTGCTGATGTGTCTGATGTTGCTCGCTGGATTTGCCGCTGGAGCATTCTGGGGATGGATTCCGGGATTTTTGAACGCGAAATTCAAAATCAGCGAAATCATTGTCAGTCTCATGCTGAATTACATCGCATTTAACTGGATTGCGTTCATGGTGTATGGCCCGATGCGAGACAGAGAGGGGTATTCCAATTTTCCGCTGTCGCCGAAATTCGCGCGCCATGCCTGGTTTCCGCGACTTATCGAGGGAACGCGTTTGCATTTCGGCATCATTATCGCAGTGGCGGCGGCGATTATTTTATACCTGATTATCAAAAAAACCCGTATCGGCTACGACATTCGCATTGTCGGCGCGAATCCGGCAGCCGCGGAATATGGCGGGATCGATACCTCGAAAGTCGTGATGCTCGTGATGGGCGTTGCGGGCGGATTGGCTGCGCTCGCCGGTGTTGGCGAAGTGGCCGCGCTGCATCATCAACTCCGTCAGGATATTTCCATCGGCTACGGCTACACGGCGATCCCGGTTGCGATGCTCGGCAAAGGTCATCCGCTCGGCGTGATTCTGTCGGCCTTGTTGTTTGCTGCCTTATTTGTCGGCGGATCGAATATGCAACAAGATGTCGGTGTGCCTGCCGCATTGGTTTCGATTATTCAAGCGTTAGTCGTCCTGTTCATCGTCGCCGGAGAAACCTTGCAGCGTAATCGAATTCGGATTATTCGGCATTCATGACAAGACAATCGGAGATAACATGTTACGAAATTATACCGCGAAATATACGAAGATTTCTTCCGGCTATATGGGGCAATTAGTCGAATGGCCGGAAGTTATCACCGAGGGGAAAAATATCGAAGATTGCCGAACTTCTTTGCGCGATGCACTGAAAGAAATGACCCTCGCATATCGGGAATTAGGAAAAGAGACTCCTCTTGGCGACAGTTTGCTTGAAACGATCCCAATTGAGGTGGGGAATGTCGGTTAAACGTATCGATCTTGTCAAATATTTGGAGGAAAATGGCTTTTGGTTACAACGCGAAGGTGGAAACCATGCGATTTATACCAATGGCACAAGAACAATTCCGGTGAAACGTCACCGAATATTCGACCGTATCACTGCGAATGAAATTTGTAAACAGGCTGGATTGAAGCCGAAATTTTAACAACATTTTGATGTATTTTTCTTTATAACGATGACTGAATTTTTTACCTCTGCTTTACTGATTTCCGTATTGGTCGGCGCGGTACGCGCCGGAACGCCGCTGTTGTTTGCCACGTTGGGCGAAATTCTGACGCAACGTGCCGGGGTGCTGAACCTCGGCATCGAAGGGTTAATGATCGTCGGCGCGTTGTCCGGTTTTATGGGGGCGTATTATACGCATAGCCCCTGGATCGGCGTCTTGACCGCCATGCTTTGCGCCGGACTATTAAGCCTGTTACACGGATTTCTGTGCATCACGCTCAAAAGCGATCAGGTCGTGAGCGGCATTATGCTGGTCTTGTTGGGGATCGGCTTGACAAGTTTTCTTGGCAGTTCGATGGTAGGCAAAAGCGGGTACGGGTTCGATTCGCTGCATTTTCCTGTGTTAAGCGATCTGCCGTTTATTGGACCGGTGTTGTTTCAATACAATATCTTGGTGTATGTCTCGATTGCGTTCGTGCCGATTCTGACGGTTTTGCTGTTCCGAACCCGTATCGGCTTAGAGATTATCGCCGTCGGAGAAAACCCGGCGACGGCTGATACGCTTGGCATTCCGGTCAATCGAATTCGGTATCTGTGCGTCTTTATGGGCGGGATGCTGGCTGGGCTTGGCGGTTGTTTTTTGTCCTTAGCCTACACGCGCATCTGGGTTGACCAGATGACCGCCGGACGCGGCTGGATTGCCATCGCCTTAGTCATTTTTTCGGGCTGGACGCCGAAACGGGCGCTCATCGGCGCGTATTTTTTCGGGGGAATCGAAGGACTTCAACTCCGACTTCAGGCCGCGGGGATCGGGGTGTCGTATCATCTGTTGCAGATGATGCCGTATGCGGCAACTATTCTGGTGCTGCTCTTTTCGGCGCGGGAAACATTCCGCCGAAAAATCGGCGCGCCAGAAGCTTTAATGAAACCCTATCGCAGGGGAGAGCGTGAGTAACAATAACCACAATCATCAGCATCAAAAGGAGAAGACGTATGCGTAAATTGTTCGTGCTGTCATTAGTCGTTCTGTTGTCGTTAGCCTTATGTGTCGGGGCTTTTGCCGAAGAAAAGAAGATCAAAGCCGCATTTGTGTATGTGTCGCCGATTGGCGATCATGGCTGGACATACGCGCATGATTTAGGCCGCCAGCATCTTGAGAAAATGGGCGTGGAAACCGCCTATACTGAAAGCGTTGCCGGGCCGGATATCGAACGTGTGATTCGCGGTTATGCGCAAAAAGGCTATGATGTGATTTTCACGACGAGTTTCGAGTATATGGACCCGACGATTGAAGTCGCCGCAGATTTTCCGAATGTCAAATTCGAACATTGCTCCGGTTTCAAAACCGCTGAAAATGCCGGAAATTATTTCGGGCGTATTGAAGAGCCGCGCTATCTGTCAGGAATGGTCGCCGGGAAAATGACCAAATCGAACGTGCTCGGCTATGTGGCTGCGCACCCGATTCCGGAAGTCATTCGCGGCATCAACTCGTTTGCGAAAGGCGCGCGGGAAGTGAATCCGGCAGCGGTCGTGAAAGTCGTCTGGACGGGATCATGGTATGATCCGGCGAAAGAAAAAGAAGCGGCTGTCAGTTTAATTAACGCGGGCGCGGACGTAATTGCGCAGCATCAGGATTCTCCGGCGGCGCAGGAAGCGGCGCAGGAACACAAAATTTATTCTGTCGGCTACAATCAGGATATGAGCAAGTTTGCGCCGGATGCGCATCTGACGGCTCCAAGCTGGAATTGGGCGATGTATTATGAAAACACGATCAAGGCGATTCAGGATGGCACATGGAAAGCCGAAGCCTACTGGGGCGGCATGAAAGATGGCGTCGTTGATTTAGCGCCGCTTGGCAAAATGGTGCCGCAAGATGTGGCCGACATGGTGATGAAACGGAAACAGGAAATCATTGACGGCACGTTCAATGTGTGGCCGGACAAAACCGATCAAGACCTGTTGACCATGAATTATTTTATCGAAGGGGTCGAAGGCACGTTGCCGAAATAACCCTTGAAGCTTGTGGGCGCAGCGTTCAGTATGTGAGACGCTGCGTCCGTTTTTTTTGCATCACATCCAGTTCCTCAAAATTTTCTTCGATTGCGAGAGTTTTCCGTTTCTGCGTCATTTTCTACTAAACCTTTTTTCAGGCATACACTCTAACTCCATAAATGCGGGAAAGCAGGCACTCTATCCTCTCAACACCCTGACAAGGAGGGACTACTTTATGCGAGGCATGTATCGAATCTATCTGATGATGATTGTCATGATAGCGCTTTTATGCGCATTAACGGGCTGCACCCCGTTGTATTGATTGGGCTCGGAAAACGGCAAAAAAATTGAAGAAAATTTTACCTTCGAAACGTTACGCTGTCTAACATAGTTGAAACGAAAATGTTCGCCGTAACAAACATCAGTAATATTATTCTTTTTTAAAAATAACTTGACAAAGAAACGTTAGCATGTATAATTTTGCTTTAATGACTAACTAACAGTAGTTAGCTATATCGCAATCAACGTTTCTTTGTAAAAGGATGACGACCATGAGATTCCATGAATTTGTCACATCACGACGACTTAAGCTCAATCTGAACAAGAAAGAACTGGCCAAGAAGGCCAAGATATCTGACGCGTATATCAAGCATATTGAGGATGGAATCCGCATTCCGAAAGACATGATTATTCTGTATAATCTCGCGGATGCCCTGCAAGTAGACCGGGAATGGTTTCGAGATTTCGCCTATCTGAATCGCGATCACCAAAAAGCCGCCTCCTATATTGATGAACAAAAAGTGACCGATTCGCGTAACGATGGGGATGATTATAATACGGCCGACAGCCTGTCAACCAGAGAAAAAGAAATTCTCGCGCTCTTCCGTAAAGTGGACGAAGATGAACGGCATGCGCTCCTCCACCTCATGCAAGATGGCTCGCTGTCCGACAGCCTTATTTTTCGAGGCATTATCTATGATCCGCACCACACCTTGTATAAAATCATGAATCAGATCAAAGATCGCGATGAGAAGTTTCTCCAGAAAATGCAAGATTATATTATGGCGATGGTATTTATCGAAACGCACGATCAAAAGAGCCCGCTGCGCGATTTGCTGACCAATATCCTCAGTATCCAATAAACCTGGCAGGAAGACGGTTTTCCGGCCTTCCTGTCTGCGTTCTTTTCAGATGATGATCACTCGGCAGATGTCAGCGTGTAGAAATTTCAACCTGAAACACCCCTTCAACAGAGCGAATGTGACGAGGCATATCATAAAAAATATGAACGTCACATTTTTTTCTTGACACAAATCTAACGTATGTTAATATTTGGTATATGCAGTAATTGATTGTTGATCGTGTTTCGAACATATACGCGGTACGTCATCTGGAAAACTTCGTTATGGCACTATTAGAGTTTGCCGGTAAAATATATACCATTTTCACAAGAAACGAAGCAGTCTATCTGTTCTATCTCATTCCGATCGTATATTTTAGCTCGATTGTTCTCAGGCTGGTATATTATAAAATCAAATACCGCCAGCAACTCTATGTTAGGGATTTGATGGCAATGGGAACGATGGTGCTGCTCGTTGCCGATTATATAAATTATCTGCGTCTTTTTTTGAGTCACACCGGTCAGGTGCTACCATTCTCGGCATTTGTGATTAAATATTTGTTTGGGTTTTTGCTGTGGGCATGGATGTTCTGGTATTCATATCACATCTATTTAAAGAAAAGTCTGACCAAAGAAGCCTTGAAAAAAGGGCGCGTTATTCTGCTGTATGCCGGTTTGGTGTTTGTGATTCTGCTGTTAGTCGCATTTGTTGTGTCTGATTAATTTTTTTTGCTCATTTGATTCACAAACGTTAGTTTATAATAAAATTAAGCAATCAGATCGCTAATAAACGTTGATGTAGATAGTAGCATAAGCTTGAGTTCACGAATTGTATCCACACACTCTTGAAAAACGATTCATACACCTGTTAGCGTAAGTTGGTTGATATTTTTTTTTATCATAGAAATTAACTTACGTTAATGAAACAATGGAGACGACCATGATTAACTACTGGATGCTTATCGTAATGACGCTCATTCTGATGGTTTTAAGCGGATGCACTCCGTATCTGTAGAGAGTATCTGATCTGAGTTCATTTTTTTTCTAACTATGACTAACTTACGTAAATGAATCAATTTTAAGGAGGCTGAAATACATGCGTTCACTAAGGCTGGTTCCAGTACAACAATCAACCAAACGCCTGAAGTCGCAGACGCTATGGAAACTTGGCGGTTTATTGCTCCTCGCGCTGGTCGTCAGTATTCCGCTCCAAGGGAGCTTCATCACCGATGTCATGCTCTGCTCGGCGACAATGCCCGCGCCGATAGAAGGCGGCAGAATCAAAATTACGCTCAGCAACATGCTGTATAATCAGGATCGCGATAAAAAAAGCGTGACGCCAGAAACGAGCCTGCCGTTGTCGCCGTTCATGCCGAACGACGCATCCGAGCCTCAGCTTGAAAAAGGCGGGGCATTGGCAGGCTCATTCAAGCGACTTCAGCTTATTCTGGCCGTTGGGATATTGCTGACGCTGGCGTTGGTATTCGTCTCATCGTTTATGCCGACGCTGTCCGGCGCACATGCGAAGCCTCGCGCGACCGCTAAAAAACGCGACGCGGCAAATCTGCATAAACGCCGACTCAGAAGAACGCCGGAATGCGTAACCGCCGACATGCCGCTTTCCACGAGCGCAACGTCGAAAGAATCCGCGCCGCAGGCGCAAGTCATGACCGCTCCGCGCGCGAAAAAACATGAACGTTCGTTTCAACAGCTTGAAGATTTGGAAGGTGTCATGAATCTTCAAGATTTGACGGTGCCGCGCGAATATGATTATCCGATCCTGGAAACGACTGAAATGCCATCAGAACCTGCCGCTCAGGTTGTCTGGCCTGCGCCGTCGCTCCAAACGAAAAAGGAAATAAAAACATTTTTCACGCAGAGTCAATGTCAATTCACCGAAGTGACGCCGACCATCGCGCTTATCCGTTCGAAGGCGCTACAGTACGAACAGTATGGCGATATTCCAGTCGCAACGCTGACAAAAACGACGTTAAACGAGGCGACCGTGCAGGCAGTGTATCACGCTGTCACTACGCAGGGGCGCGTATCCAATCCGACGCTCATTCTCGCGATTGTGGACGAATTGCCGCATTACAGTGCCTATCAGCGCATCTGCCAGTACGCAGCGGAACGGAACGCGACGCTGCTTCCGATCAGCCTGCGACTGTTGGAAAAGGCGATTCGGAATGGAAACTGCTCGCAGACGCTTGAAAAAATGATCGTTCCGGCGCTATCATCGCGAAATGTCTATGAAACAGCCGGTTCGGTGGATAATCCGCTGGAATTCTTCGGACGGGAAAAAATGATCGCAACCCTGCTCGACTCGATGAGCCATTTGCAGCACATCGGACTGTTCGGCCCGCGCAAAATCGGCAAAACGTCGCTGGTCTGGCAATTGCGCGAACAGATGGCGCAGCATATCGTCGCCTATATTGATTTGCAGCATGTGCCGCGGGATTGTTCGTATCTGTATCAGATCATTCTCGACGAGTGCGTGCGCGACGCGTCGTTCAAATATCCTGAGATCAAACTTCCGGCGTTCGAACGGCCAAAAGGCGCGATTCTGCCGAATTACAGCACGCAATTCATTCAGCATCTCGTGCGCGTCTGGGAGACCTTGAAAGCCCATCGGCACGACATCAAAATCGTGCTGCTTTTAGACGAAGCCGAACATTTTGTCCCGAATTTGACGGAAGATGAGGAAGGATTTTCAGGCTTTCACGAATTTATGGGCGTGGTGCGCGGCGTATCGCAGCAATACGGATTTTTAGTGTCCATCATCGTGTCGTCGCGCCCGGAAATCTCGCGGATCGACACGTATCGCGGGCAGAGCAACCCCGGCTTCCATTATTATAAAGAGGTCTTTCTCTCTTCGCTGGCGGAAACCGGCTGCAATCAGATGATTCAGAATCTCGGCGCACAGATGGGGATGAGCTACAACGAAGAAGCATTGTCGCGCATTTATTATGAAACCGGCGGCCATCCCTACGTCACGCGCCAGTTTTGCAGCTTACTTGCGCAACATGACGGGAATAATACGGACGAATGCTGCGCGCCCGACAATGGAAAAATCGTCGAGGTTCAGGACATCGAACAGGCGATCTCCGACTATCTGGAGCAGAAGAGCGACTACCTCGACAGCATTTGGCAGCGGCTGTCGTATATCGAACAGGAAATTTTACTCATCCTGACCACGCATCATAATAGCTGCGCGTTGGAAGACATCATCGCCAACGACTTGAGTTATGACGCGAAACGTCAGCGGAGAAAGGCGGTATCGAACCTGATTGAGCATGAAATTATCGAAAAATGCGAAAACAAATATTCCATCAGAATGGGCTTATTCGAACGATTTTTACAGGCAAGTAACTAAGCGGAACAGGCGATAAGCCGCGCTGCGTTCGATGAAAAACCGCAACGCCGCGCGGCTCGACAGCCGATGAATCTATGCGAATTTTTATTGATGGCGATGCGTGTTCTTCAGAACAGATCAGTCGAAAACTTACGACAAAACGAGGGGCGGAAGTGGTGCGCGTGGTGTCTATCGAAAATTATTCCGGCGGCCATTATCGCGGCGAAACCGTTGTCGTGGATGCATCGCCGCAGGCTGCGGACATTGAAATTTATAATCGCGTCTCTCAGGGCGATATTGTCGTCACCAAAGATTATGGGTTAGCGTCGTTGGTGCTTGGCAAACGCGGCAAAGCCGTTTCGCCATCCGGGTTCGTCTATACGCAGCAGAATATCGGCATGTTATTGCAACAGAGCTATGTCAACGGCGTGATGCGGAATTCCGGCGGTCGCCGCAAGAAAAAAGCCGCTAAATATCAGAGCGAACATTTGTATGAATAATGTAGGCCGAAACTGCGTTTCGGCATAGCGAAACACCGTTTCGCCATACGACAGAAGACTGGCAGCGCAACGCAAAGAGACAACACGGATTGCCGACAGCATCTATCGGCAAAATACAGGTGGGTGAGAGCATGTCGAACACGCGCAACGCTGCCGTTATCTCACTTTTTACTTCCGCGGAACACGACGGCCTGGGCCTCCGCCATGTTCCCGTTATACCAATTGCCGCGGCAGGCGCGAACCGTCAACGACGTTCGGTACGCCCTACCTGCAACAATATTGATGACAACGCTTGACGCGCAATTGGTATTATCTCCCATGTACATGTAGGACGAAATTTTTTTTCGTCCACTCGTCCGCCTGTTCATACAGCGCGTGTGTCGAAATACAATTTCGACATACAAGACTCTTCGCCGCCGCCGGTGATAATCAGCCGATGCGCCGGGCAGCGTTCTCGACTGGCTTTAAGCATGGCGAGAATCGCGGCGTTGGCCTGCGTAAAACGATGAAAATGCAAATCGTTCAGGCGTAAAAATTTTATATGAAATCAATATATTTCAGGATTCAAGCAGGTCGGCGCAGGCGTTCCGGCGATCATTGCCAGCATATTTTCCGCCACGAGCCGCGACATATCCTCACGGGAAGAGACCGACGCCGAGCCAGTATGCGGCGCGACCACGACATTTTTCAGATCGTTCAAACCGTCTGCCATCTTCGGCTCGAATTCATACACATCCAGCCCTGCGCCCGCGATGACGTTATTTTTCAATGCTTCCACCAGTTCCGCCTCGTTGATGACCGGGCCGCGTGACGTATTAATCAGATAGGCGGTCTGTTTCATCATCTTAAATTGCGCTGCGCCGAACAGATGGCGAGTTTCCGGCAAGAGCGGCACATGCAGGCTGATGAAATCCGACGCGGCTAACAATTCGTTAAACTCGACCTTTTTCGCGCCCAACTCTTGTTCCAATTTTTCATTTCGACGGCCTCCCGTGTAAAGCACCGGCATGTCAAAACCGCGCGATTTCATCGCCATTGCCGTACCGATCCGCCCTGCGCCGACAATGCCGAGCGTCTTGCCGGTCACGTCGCCGCCGATGAATTGCAACGGCGCCCAGCCCGGCCACTGCCCGGAACGCATCACCGCGTCAGATTCCACGACCCTGCGGCAGATCGCAAAGAGCAGCGCCCAGGCCATTTCCGCCGTCGCGTTCGTCAAGACGCCCGGCGTGTTGGAAACCGGCACGCCGCGTTTCGTCGCTTCTTTGACATCCATATTGTCGAACCCGACCGCGAAATTCGCCACGCCTTTGACGCCTGCGGCAGCGTCCAAAAATTCGGCATCCACTTTGTCGGTCAGCATAGTAACAATACCATCACGGCCTTTAATTTGCGCCAACAACTCCTGCCGTGTCAACGGGCGATCATGCGGATTGATTTCAACATCGCAGGTCGCTTTTAACATTTCAATGCCACTCTGCGGAATCAGGCGGGTAATATAAATATTCGGTCTATTCATGGTGTTTTCCTTTCGTTTAGGAGTGCCAAAGCTTGCTTTGGCGGCCAGAGCAAGCTCTGGCACTCCGTGTATGTTCTCAGAAATTACTGAATCCATGTTGTTCAGAACATTTAAATCATGTCAATCTGTTTTGTGTCAAAATATGCGTTTATCGAAATCTCTTTCGTACCAAAAATTTGTTGACGAATTTCTTCCGACATCGTCAGAATCGCAGATATGTACAGACACGGAACATAATATGATATGGCACGCTGTCAGACACTTTCGAAGTGCCTGACAACGATAGAAAACGAGATGCTATGCAACACTATTTAGCTGAAACGGATATTCTAAATTGGACGCATCCTGATGTTTTGCAATTAGCCCAACAACTCGCCGGAGACGACCACAATGTCACCGCGATTGCCAAACGCTGCTTTGAATGGGTGCGGGACGAAATCAAACATAGTTACGATTACCGCATGAATCCGCTGACCTGCGCGGCGTCGGAAGTCTTACAACATGGCACGGGCTTTTGCTACGCGAAAAGCCATCTGTTAGCCGCGCTGCTCCGCGCCAATCGGATTCCCGTCGGATTATGCTATCAGCGCCTCAGCCTCAACGACGATGGCGCGCCGTTCTGCCTGCATGGATTAGTCGTGGTGTTTTTGCCGGAAATCGGCTGGTATCGCATCGATCCGCGTGGTAATAAACCGGGCGTCAACGCGCAATTCACGCCGCCCCGCGAACAGTTGGCCTTTTCCGTCAAATTCGACGGCGAGGCGTTATTTCAGGAAATCTGGCCGGAACCGCTGCCGTTGATTGTCCGGTTTTTGCAGCAGCAGATTCCGGTGGAAGAAGCGTGGGAGCAATTGCCAGACATCGAAATTCTGCCGAATCATCCCGTATGAGTCTCGATCTATCCGTCGTCATCGTGAATTTCAACACCCGGCAATTGCTGGAAGCGTGTCTCGCTTCGATTTACGACCAGACGCGCGGCGTGTCGTTCGAAGTCATCGTGGTGGATAACGCTTCCGCCGACGATAGCATGGCGATGCTGAAACGCCGTTTTCCGTATGTGCGCCGCATCGAAAACGCGACAAATAACCGCTACGCGATTGCGAATAATCAGGGACTTGAGGCAGCGCAGGGGCGCTATGTCCTCTATCTGAACAGCGATACGCTGCTGCAAGGGAATACGCTGGCGGAACTCTGCGGATTTTTGGATCGTTATCCGCAGGTCGGCGGCGTCGGCGGGCGGTTGGTTTATGCCGACGGTACGTTTCAGGATTCCTGCTTTCGTTTCCCGTCCGCGCTCAACCTGTTTTATCTGTCAACGTTTGCCCGGTTTTACTGGGAAACGCCGCTTTCCGGCAATTATGCGCCGCATGAAGTCGAGACGCCTCGCCCGGTGGATTTTGTCGTCGGCGCGTGCTTCTTAGCGCGGCGCGACGTGCTGCGGCAATGTCAGGGGATGGATTCGGCCTTTTTTCTCTACGGCGAAGACAGCGATCTCTGCTACCGGATGCGGCAAGCGGGCTGGGAAATCTATTATTTCCCCACCGAACACGCCGTCATTCATTACGCCGGCGCCAGCACGCAGCATCTGCTCGGCGCGGAAACCGAAAGAAAGCATCTGCAAGGCTGGCGCGCCCGTTTTCAATTTATCCGCAAACATTATCCCCTCTGGCGCAGAAGCGCGGTTTTCGCCTCAATGTGCGCCGCGTTCGGCGTCAACGCCCTGCTATACGGCGTCACCGCCCTCAAACGTCGCGACTGGAAGACCGCCGCGCAACGCCTCCGTTTCCAATGGCAAATCACGCAAGCAGCGCGAGGCGTGTTGTAACGCGCCCGGCTTTTCTCTTGACTTTTTTCGGGTTTTTGGGACATCATAAAAAAATCTCGCATGTTGATGTTCGAATGAATACGTCGTGTACAATGGAGAATTTTATATGAAGCAGTTACCGATTGAGCAACTTCAACAAGACGTGCTCCGTTTTTTGAATGGTGTCAGTTCGTTTGTTACGCATATTGGGAATATGGTTGATTTCAATGAGGCAAAGAATGGCAAATGTACTGCCATAAAAACCCGCATCAATGAAGAAATCGAAAAAATTACGCATTTACAATTGCGCATGGCGGTGGTTGCGCCGATGAAAGCGGGAAAGTCCACGATTATTAATGCGATTGCCGGCCAAGAACTCTTGCCGAGCCGCAATACGGCAATGACCGTGCTGCCAACCGAAATTACATTCAACCCTAATCTTGATAAACCCTATTTGGAATTAAACAATGATATTCTTGCCGTTTTCGAAAATATTCTTGATATCCTTCAGAAGCGTCTTCAAGAACTCAAAACAAATAACGAGCCTCTTGATGAATTGGAGAAGATGGATTATTTGAAAACGCTGGCTGAAAGGATCCGAACAGGACAATATACATTTCCGCGTCAAAATAAAATCACGGAACGGCAGGATATTTACAAGACGTTAGAGACCATGAACGACATCGTTCGTTTATATGGAATTGTCGCCCCTGATTCTGAGGTTGATGTCTTTAAAAAATTCGATACGATCCCTCGCATTCACGCCCCAGTATTGCACCTGAAAAACGCAAAAACATCTGAAAAGATGGGAAATTTGATTGTAATTGATACGCCGGGGGAAAATGAATCTGCGAACCTAAATCTTTCTGACGTAGTTCAGGTACAGCTTGAAAAAAGCTCTATCGTGCTGCTTGTGCTTGATTTTACACAGTTAAATAATCAGGCGGCAGAAAACATCCGGCAAAAGGTTCAAAATATTGTTAATCATCGAGGGAATGAACGCGGGAAAGAGCATCTTTACGTGTTGGTAAATAAGATTGACCAACGCAACGAAGAGAAAGACATGACCCCTGAAGAGGTTAGACAATTTGTTACTGTTCAATTCGGCATCAAAGACGATGAAGATCGCGTGTTTGAAGTTGCTGCGAAACAGGCGTTTTGCGCGACGAATTTTTTGCTGGAAGTTCGAGAATGCCCAAATCTTGACGTGACTGAAATGAACACATCCAGAGCTTTGGCAAAAGAGGTGTTGAGAGGCAGATGGGAAAGCAAGCTCGCTCAAAGCAGTATCGGAGAACTTTCCGAAGAAGCTGGCTATCTCTGGGACGATTCGGGTTTTAAAATGTTTTTAGAAAAAGCAATTTATACGCTGATGTTACAAGTCGCTCCGAAATGCCTGCAATCTGCGTTGAATTTTGCAAATAATTCGCTTTCTTTATTATTACACGATCTTGAAGAGCGAAAAGAAATGCTCCCTGTTGAACAAGGAAAAATTCAAGAACAATTACAGGCGCTTGAAGAGGATTTGAAACAATTGCAAGAACTCCAAAAGCCATGGGAAGCGGATATTATGGAATACAAAGAAGAATTACAAACACGTCTCCGAAAACAGATCAAAAGTGCCAAAAAACAGGCGAAAATTCAAGATATGAAATCCGAGGAAATGACAGAATTTCGGCGTTTTTTTCATAAGTTATGTGAAGAATTTGAGGTAGGGGAAGAAAACACATCGTTTCAATTTTTGAGTAAATACCACGCTCAGGAATTTTCTAATCGGATTATTAGATTTTTCGAAGGCTATGTCAAAGCCGAAATTGCGGATTTGCGCTTGACAACGATGCGTGAGATTCAATCAACGAATGATCGACTTCGTCAGAACTTTTTAAGCAAAACAGGCCAACTTATCAAGCAAGCAGAAGAGCGTTTGCATAAAACGATTCATATCGGAATCAAGATGCCGAAACCAGAATGGCCAAGCGTAAAACCGGACATCGAAGATATTGTCGAATCGAAACAACACAATGAAAATATTTGGAAATGGGTGTATGTCTGGAAAATTCCCTTTAGAATTCCATTATGGGTAACGAAAATCAAGATGTTTTACATGGTTTCTTTGAATAATTTGTATGATAAAATCAATGAATCAGTGGCGTCGAATTTTGAAAAAATTGAGGCATCTCTTCGAATCTATCTTGACCAAAATTTCGAAGCGCGGATGCGCGAATTTTTCGATTCGGTTCGGAAATATTTCGAAGCCTACTATAATACCCTTGAAAGCGCGTTGAACGATCACAAACTGGAAGGGGAGAAAAAAGCGCGTTTATCCAGAGACCTTGACACATTTATTCCACAAATCAAGGCGCAAATTCAAGATGCAGAGAGACATCTTGCTTCTGTGTCGGAGATCATGAGACAGCAACATGGAAAATAGACTTTCAAGCAACCACTCTGTTATTCAAGAAATCAAGCATTTGGAAGAACGTATTCCGCTTGTCAGCGATAAGGCGTTGATTGATCTGGTAAACGGCTTCGATGTCAATCGTGATATTCTCCAATATCGAAAACGGCGTAAATTTTGGGACTGGCTGTTCGATCAATTTTCTCGTGATGAGGAAAAACAGCAATTGCTGCTCGATGAAAACATGCTGGTCGGGCAGGAAAACATGCTGAAACTTGTCACGGAGTTGACCGACTCGTTGCGCGTGAGTCATGTCGCCTTAGAAACCACGCAGCAATCGTTATTGGAGGCGCGGCAGGCGATCCGCAATCATTCGCAAGAACTTCGCATGATTCAGGAACAGATTGAAAAAATTGTCTCTTGCCTTGATGATCATGAACAACGCTTGCGTCATATCGAGTTGAAATTAGCGGCGAAGGAGGATTTCGAACGAATTATCACGGCATGGATGTCGAATCAAACGTATGTGGAACTACCCTGGATCATGCAAGTCATGTTATTAACGCGAGAGATGTTCAGCAGTTCTGTTGCCTTGTATGAATTGGAAACCGGAGATAGTAAGACATACCGCGAGAAGTTGTGCGGAAATATCTTTGCCAATTCCAAAAGGGGACTGCCGGAGAGAAAAGCATTGTTAAGTTTGGCAGACGAGATTGATGAAGCTTGTTCTATCATGCAAAAAGACGATGTATCGCTTTCGAACAGCTTGCTGGATATACGTTCTATTGTTCCGAAAAGACTCATAGAATTGCCGCATACGTTCATGATTGGAACGGCCTTAGAAACAGCGATTCTTCCCAGTGAAATTCGCCCGTCCAAAGTCGGGGAGTTTGCGTTCGAAATCTGCCAACAGCAACTTCCGGGAATATATCGCACAAGCAATACCGAAAATTTCGTCAAGGCTGTTATCAATGAAACCTCCGACGACTGCTTAAGAATTATGTCAGCGAGAAAGGAGACGCTTGCCAATGATGGACGATAAGAACGCAAAATTCGGATTAGTCTTGGCGGGCGGCGGCGCGAAAGGCGCGTATCAGGCTGGCGCTCTTCGGTATCTCGCAGAAATCGGCTTTGTCCCGCATATCATCGCAGGCACAAGCATCGGCGCATTGAATGGAGCGGTATTAGCTTCATATCAGCCATTCACAGCAGCAGTAAATGAATTGAATTCGTTATGGTTCGAATTAGGGCAGTCGAATATTTTACGACTTCATCCCGGCCTGATTGGGACAATCGCCACGAAAGCTGCCGGATATTTTGCCGCACAATACAATGATTGGATCAATAAATTTCTGCGAATGCAAGGCATGTTGACCTCGCCTGACTCTCTTTTCGATATTGCGCCGATTGACCGCATTTTACGGAAGATGATCAAGCCTTCCGAAATAAGACAAGGCATCGAACTCTGGGCAACCGTCTTTCCATCATTGCATCTTCCAAAGATCGAATATGATGTGTTGTTCAGCGCCGCGCTCGATTGTATGCGGGCGTTGGCGGGCGTAAAATCAGAATGGCTGCGGGTGCAAGATTGTCAGCATGATGAGTCAATTTATACATTGCTCTTAGCCAGCGCGGCGATTCCGTTAGCGTTCCCGAAACAAACGATAGAAGGGCAACCGTATGTTGACGGCGGATTAGCGGATAATATTCCGTTCGGCGCGTTAGCTCGACAAGGTTGTACGCATGTCATCGTCATTCACTTGCTCAATGGCGTGAGTTGGAATCGCCATGATTTCCCTGAACAGACCATTATTGAAATCAGGCCAGAAAAACCGATGATAACCAATGATATTCCTGGTATCGGATTAGTGCAAAGCATTATTGATTTCAGCCCGAAACGCATTGCGGAATTGAAAGAAAACGGATATGCCGATGCGTGGCGCTGCGTAGAGCGTATTCGCAATGTTATTGAAATCATTGCGGAACAACGAAGAGCGATCCATCGTTTGAGAGCATCTACGGATAGGATTTCTCACGATCCGCCGTTGATATAAGTCGGAGGACATTACAAAAGGAGGCGTCATTATGGTCACATTGGATTACGCGCTTGAGGTGGTCATGCAATTACCCTCTCAACAAAAACAAACCTTGCTCGATCTGTTATGGCGGCGTCAAATCGAAGAACGCCGCGACGAAATTGCGGCCAATGCTCGTCAAGCAATTCGAACGTTCGAATCCGGGGAATTACGCGCGGAACCTGTCGAGGAATTGCTCGCCCGGTTACATGCGTCGGTCGAAGAGGCCGAAAATGAATGAGAACTCTGCACTCAACCCCTAAATTCGAGAAGGCGTATCGCAAGTTCGTCCGTAAACATTCCTGGTGTCAGCAAAAACTTGATCAGGCACTACGCCAAATGGCGATGGATGTCTTTGCGCCTGCTTTAGAAACGCATAAACTCAGCGGGAAACTTGACGGTCTATGGGCGTGTGGATGCGGCTATGATTGCCGCATCGTCTTCGCTCTCGAAAAAGACAAGAAAACAGGGGCAGAAGCGATTGTGTTGATTGATATTGGCACGCATGAGGAAGTGTACTGAAATAGCTGTCAGACACCTCGAAGGTGTCTGACAGCTTGCGCTCCGCGCCCCATGTTCGCTTCGATCACGCGCGCGTCAGCGGCAGAGAGGCGATAGAGCGCATACACGAACTCATCCAACCGCGCGTCGGCAGGATGACGCGCTGCGGACTGCTCGCCGCTTCGATGCGCGTCAAGCAGTTGTTCCACAAGGGCTGCCACGTCGCGCTGCTGTTCCCGCGTGGCCGGTTTGATGGGAAGCTGGCGCAGATTCATCAGCTTGACCTGCGAAAAAACCTGCCCCGTTTCGAATACCAATTTGCGATAATAAAACGACAGCAGCGTCGAATTCAGCAGCCCCAACAGATATTTCAGGTCGAAATCCACGACGCCCGCCCGCAGCACGGTCGTATGCAGCGAATTGGTCGCGTAATGCTCGCCATTGTCGAACGCAGCGATGAGGCGATCCGCCGTCTGCCGCGTCAAGATTTTCGGCGCGTTCAGCGACGGCAGATGTCCCCAGCGAATCACGTCCCCTTGCGCTGCAAGCGAGCGGTCGTACCGCGCAAACAGCCCGCCCCAGTTCAGCCGGTAACGCCCGATGTCTTTGCCGTTCAACACTTTCCGGCAATGTTCGTTCAGCGCGTCGCGCACGATCAACTTCCGTTTCGCATTGCCGGGATTGATTCCGTCGTGACACTCGCAAATGTCCCCTAATTTCAGGCAATCCGCCGCGATTTTCTCCAACAGCGCGAACGTCTGCGCGTCAATCGAGACCGCAAACCGATGAAATGGGGCGTGTTCGAAGCGGCGCTGCGGAATGCGAACGATGGTTTCGGTTGCGGCGGGCGTTTCGAAACGGCATTCGATCATCTGCCGCTGGCGTGTCGCGGCGTCATGCTCGCGTCGCAGCAGCAAGATGCAATTTTCCACGAACGCTTTGGGAAAGAGCCGTTTCGTGTCGAAAATATGCGTCATGGCGGCGCGTTCCAGCAAATATGCCCGCAGCGGCTCGAAATACAACTGCGTCAGCGCGGTGTTCGGGATAATCATGCCCAACGCGCCGTCTGGCGTCAGCAGGTCGAGGCCGCGTTCGAGAAAGAGCGCGAACGTATTCGGTTTGTAGGCCGCCGTTCGATACGTTGCATACAGCGCGAGGCGTTCCGGCGGAGTGCGCAGCCGATTGACGACGATGTACGGCGGATTGCCGACAACCGCGTCGTACCGCCGGGCAAACAGTTCGAAATATGGCGACGCCGGTTCGTGTTCCCAGCGAATCAGCGCATCGGCGCAAAAGACGTTCATCCGCTCGACGCGGCAGCCCGGTTCGCGGCGTTGCGCTTTGAGCAAGAGGTTGACGCGGGCTAATTCGCAGGCCAACGGATCGAGATCGATCAAAAAAAGCTGCTGTTCGAGAATCTGCGTCGCGATGGATGCCGGTCGCGCCTGTTCGGGCTGACTCAGCCAGAAGTCATACAAGCGGTCGAACGCTTGCAACGCAAACGCGCCCGCGCCGCAGGCCAAATCGAGCAGTCGAAAAGAGGGTGACGGGCGGTCGCGCAACAGTTCGAAGGTCTGCGCGACGATAAACGCGGTAATCGGCTCAGGCGTGTAGAATCGCCCCTGCCGTTTTTGTTCCGGCGGCTTTTCGAAATATTGATACAGCCAGCCGAGCAGGTGGTCTTCGCGCCATTGATCGGGCGTGATCGTTTCGGTCAGGTGACGGCGCAGCAGGTTGAACGTGGCGGAGGAAGGGACAAACGCATCGGTGGCGCAATATTCGCCCAAACAACCGACAAGGGTAGTATTCCCCTCCTGGGAGGGGCAAGGGGTGGGTTGGAAATTGAGAGACTGCCCACTCTGACAACCCACCCCCAACCCCTCCCAGGAGGGGAGTTCCTGCCGCGAAGCCATCAACGCCGCGCGAAACCTATCCGGATCAGTCTCTTGCCATAGCAAAGACGGGCGCTGCTCTGCGACTTCGACGCAACGCAGGATCGCGAGTTCTAAAAACCACGCTTTCGCTGCACGCGCGGCGGCCTGCTCATCGCCGAGCATCCGCCGCGCGTCCTGCTCCAACGCCTGACGGCATTCTTTGACTATCGCGAGAAGACGGTTGCGGATTGCCATAAGGTGTAGAAACCTCACTGGTTTTAAAAACCTGTGAGGTTTATATGGTTGAAATGCCGCGATTGACGAGCAATTCGTCATAGAGTCGCTCGATCTGCTGCGCTAATGTGGTGATGTGATATTTCGGATACACATGTTCGCGGCCAATACGTCCCATTTGGCGGCGTTCTTCCGGCGACCGCCGCAGCAGATCGCAGAGCGCGTCCGCAAGTGCGCGGCTGTCTTTCGAGGGAACTAACAGACCGGAACGCCCATGCTGTAGGAGATCGCCGACGCCGCCGACATTCGAGGCGACTGCCGGTTTTCCGGCGGATAATCCTTCGATCAGCGTGACCGGCAAGCCTTCGTTGAGCGACGAAAGCGCAATCACATCGAGATCGGCGTAAATTTCGGGCAAATCGCGCCGGAAGCCCAAAAAAATCACGTTCTGACGAATGTTCGATTTATCGGTATAGGCTTCCAATTCCTGCCGCAGTTCGCCGTCGCCGATAATCAAAAAGCGGGCGTTCGGGAACGACTGCGCGACGATCTGCGCGGCGTCAAGAAAATAGGTATGCCCTTTCACCGGCACAAGTCGCGCCACGATTCCGATAAGTGGCACATCGTCGCCGACCTGCAATTCCCGGCGCAACGTCCCGCGCAGCCGGTCGCATTCCACGAACGGCTGCAATTCAAGCCCTAATCCGATCTGGCGTACTTTTTCCGGCGTGCCGATGCCATAGCCCAGAATTTCCTGGCGCTGTTTCGGGCTGATGGTGATAATCGCATCCGTGAATTTCGCGAGCGTTCGTTCGATACCGAGGAATATCTGCGTTTTGCGCGGGCTGAAATAGCTGTGGAAGACATGGCCGTGAAAAGTATGCACCACAATCGGCACGCCGGCGAGTTTGGCGGCGACGCGGCCTAACATCCCGGCTTTGGCCGTGTGCGTATGCACGATGGTCGGGCGGAGTTGGCGCAGCAGCCGGAAGATTTTCCAGAACGCAATCGGGTCGTCCTGCCAGCGGATTTCGCGGCCAAGTTCAGCAATAAAACGGGGCGTGACGCCGCGCTCATCCGCGAGATAGCGCATATCTCCTTCGGACGGCGATACCGTGCCGGTAATCAGCGTCGAGGCAAATCGCGCCGGATTCAACAACTGCGTCAGCAAAATCGTGTGAATGGCTGGCCCGCCGACATTCAGGCGGGCAATCAAGCGAGCGATAGGGATCATATTGTATTATTGATGCGAGCATAGAAAATGAATAATCATTCGATTTCAGCCCTGTCAGGGTTTAAAACCCTGACAGGGCTTATCAAGAATCAACGCTCGCATCAATAAAAGCAGTCGGAGTTCTGAAATTATGCAAACAGGCTGCTCGCGTCTTTCATTTGGGCAATCACATCTACGCCGAACGGGCAGCGTTCCATGCAGACACCGCATTCGATGCAATCGGAAGCGTTTACAGGAAGGGCGCGATACGCGGCTCGTACCTCGACACTGAGTTCTTGCTGCGCTAATTGCCACAGCCGCAACGTTTCGCCAATATCAATGTTCGACGGGCAGGGCAGACAATGATTGCAGTGGACGCATCGTCCGGTTTTGTATTGTTTGAAATCCGGCAGCAGTGCAGCATACGCTTTGCTCTGTTCGCTTGCATCAAGATACGCGAGCGCGGCATCCAGTTGTTCGATATTCGCGCATCCCGGCACGACGCATGAAACGCCTGTTTGCTCAAGGATATACGCCAGGCATTGCACCGGCGTAATTGTCGCGGATTTGGTAAATTTGACCGAGGCATTCGCCACCTGTGCGCTGCCGGACACAAAACTGTTCACTTCGAACTCGCGTTCTTCTCGCAATAAATTTCCTCCGGCATACGGTTTCATGGCGACCAGCCCGACCTGGCGGGCGACGCAAGCGTCGAACAATGCCTGCCGTCCCGGCATGACATGGTTGGTAAAATTGACCGGAAACATCAATACGTCAATCTGGCCGCTTTCGACGGCCTGCCTTGAGGTGACGGTATTATGACCGCTGAATCCGATAAATCGGGTTTTCCCTTCCGCTTGAAACCGTTTCGCCATCTCCAACAAGCCGCCGGGTTTCATCAATTCGTCGTAATCTTCCTGCGAATCGCTGTTATGCAGGTACAAAATGTCGGCGGATTCGACATGATAGCGCGCCAGAAAGTCCAGGAAAAAATATTCGCATTGCTGCGGATCGCGAATTCTTGTATATTGCCCGTTGCTGTCAATCGCCGCTCCTAAATGCGCCGCTAAAATCACCTTCTGCCGGTGTCCTTGAAACGCGGCATCCATATTATCCCGAAATTCCGGTTGCGCGAAAAACAGATCGAAGTAGTTGACGCCCTGTGAGATCGCTCGATGAATCACATCAACGGCGTTTTTTTGCGGAATGTTGATGAGGTACTCCGTTCCGAGGCTGATGACGCTCACGTCAAGCCCTGTTCTGCCAAGTGTTCTGTATTCCATGATATTTATCTCCCTTCTACATGGAGGACGAAATTGTATTTCGTCCACTAAAAAAGGGCGAGGATTTCCTCGCCCTATCATACTGCAAATTCGACGACGCGCCCGAATTATTTGACGTTGACGTTGCCGTTATTGCCGTGACCGCCGACGGCGCGGAGTTGCTCCAAATCGGCTTTCAGGGATTGATGCAAAATATGGAGATGATTGCCTTTGATCATCAACAAGGTGATTAAACCGAAAATCAGGCATTCTTGCACAAAGACGATGACGCATTCGGCTAAACTCAAATCCGGGATGAGAATCGCGCTGACGCCGACGCAGAGCGTGACAAGATAGATAAAAATGACGGTCTGGCGCACCGACATGCCGATTTTCACCAACCGGTGCGAGAAATGACAGGTATCGCCGACAAACAGCGGGCGTTTCTCTTTCCAACGAATCACGATTACGGAAAACGTATCGAACAACGGCACGCCGAGCACGAGGATCGGCACGACAATCGGCAATTGCGACACGCTGCGCGTCGTAACATACGAGTTCGAGACGGTCAGCGTCGCGATCATAAAGCCGATAAACAAGCTGCCAGCGTCGCCCATAAAGATTTTCGACGGGTTGAAATTATAGCGCAAAAATCCCAAAATACTCCCTGCTAATGCCAAAAACAGCAGCGCGGAAAAATACTGCCCTTGCCGAATGGTCAACGCGCTCAGAATCAGCGAAATAATCGCCGCCACTCCGCTGCTGAGGCCATCCATATTGTCTAATAAATTGAACGAGTTCGTGATGCCGATAATCCACAACATCGTGACAAGAATGTTCAACGCGGGATGCGGCAGAAATTCAAGGCGGATACCGCTGGCAACGACAACCGCCGCCGCAACCGCCTGCACGGCGAATTTCCATTTGTACGAAAAGCCGACACCGCGAATGTCGTCCACCAAGCCTAAAATAAACACCATCGCTGCGCTGACAATCAGTCCGAGAAATTGGGGCAGCACGTTCGCGATGGTATGAAGTTGGACTTGTAAATGGCGTTGATATTTCGGCAAAAGCGACAACTGGCCTGTTTTGGCCAGCGCGATGACAACAAAGCCGATGAAAACGGCCGTCATGAATGCGAGAAAAATCGCGCCGCCGCCTAAAAGCGGATGCACATTTTTATGAGTTTTATGATAACCGGGATGATCGAGAATATCGAAGCGGAACGCCAGTCGAATCATGACCGGCACGAGCAAGAAGGAGAGCAGCAAGGAACCGGTAAACGCTCCAACATAACCTATCCATTCTGTCATAGCCTGTATAGCGCGTATCGCAGCCGGTACGACTGACAGGGTTGCGATACGCGGGACTCCTTAACGGTAAAAAGCCTGAATCGTTTCAATGACATAATCCTGCTGCGCTTGCGGAAATTCAGGATAGACCGGCAGGGCAATCGTTTCCTTCGCGGCTTGTTCGGCAACGGGGAAATCGCCGTCCTGATATTTCAAATCGCGGTAACATTCCTGAAGATGCAGCGGAATCGGGTAATAAATGGCATTGCCGATTTCTTGTTGATTCAAATGCGCTTGCAGTTCGTCCCGTTTTTGCGCGCGTATGACGTACTGATTGTAAATATGCAGATTGCCCTGCGCAGTGACCGGCGTCTGGACATCTGCAACCTGTTGCAAGGCGTTCGCGTAATAGTCGGCATGTTCGCGCCGCGCCGCGCTCCAGGCGTCCAAATGTTTCAGTTTGACGCGCAAAATCGCGGCTTGAAGCGCATCCAGACGGCCATTGATGCCGATCCGCGTATTACGATATTTGTCCGCGCCGCCATGCTGTCGGAGTTGTTTCACACACGTTGCCAGCGCGTCGTCGTTCGTCGTCACCAATCCGCCGTCGCCGAATCCGCCGAGGTTTTTGGACGGGAAAAAGCTGAAGCAGCCAAAATCGCCCATCGTTCCAGCTTTGTGCGGCTTTTTGCCGCCTAAACCGGTGTATTCCGCGCCAATCGCTTGCGCCGCGTCTTCGATCACCAGAATCTTATACTGCTTTGCCAAATCGAGAATCGGCTTCATATTCGCGCATTGCCCGAACAGATGCACCGGAATAATCGCTTTCGTGGAATTCGTAATTTCATCTTCGATAGCAGCCGGATCAATGTTATACGTGACCGGGTCAATATCCACAAACACCGGAATCGCGCCGACTCTGGAAATCGCGGTCGCGGTGGCAATAAATGAATACGGCGTCGTGATGACTTCATCGCCTTCGCCGATTCCGGCGGCCATTAACGCTAACAGCAGCGCATCCGTCCCGGACGAGACGCCAACGGCATATTTTGCGCCGCAGTAGGCGGCAACTTCTTGTTCGAATGCCTCGACTTCCGGGCCGAGAATAAAATGCTGGCTTTCAATCACGCGCTCGACGACCGGGCGGATTTCATCCCGAATCGTGGCATATTGCGCCTGTAAATCAAGTAATGGTACACGCATAATTCCTTCTTATTTCCAATAGTTACGGGTTTGTTAACATTGACACATTCGTCAGGATTTTGTTGAGATTCTTTTACAAAAGAACAGGGGAGTCTTGTCAAGGAATTATCTGAGGTTAGAAAAAGTTTCCGGCTCTTGACAACAAAACATCGCGACTCTATGGGTAGATTGTCACATCATGGCGTCATCGGTCGTGTGTGCGCACACACATTATCTCTGGCGCGGAGGGTCATCTCATGAAAATCATGCGTATCTTGATCACGACAGCCGTCGTCGTCGGCTTCAATCTGCTGACCTATCAGGCGATGAGCGAAAATACGAACACGGACAAAGGAGAACAGCGTATGAGCAAAGAAGACAGCAAGAAAAAACTGACGCCGCTCCAATATCATGTCACGCAGGAATGCGGCACGGAGCGCCCGTTCGATAACGAATATTGGGACAACAAAACGCCTGGAATTTATGTGGATATTGTCTCCGGCGAGCCGCTGTTCAGCTCGCTCGACAAATTCGATTCCGGCACGGGCTGGCCGAGTTTTACGCGTCCGCTCATCCCGGAAAATATCGTGGAAAAGACGGATCGCAGCTTATTGATGACGCGGACGGAAGTGCGCAGCAAAAACGCAGATTCGCATTTAGGGCATGTCTTCCCGGATGGTCCGAAACCGACCGGCCTGCGCTACTGCATGAATTCCGCCTCGCTGCGGTTCATTCCGGTGGAAAAACTGGAAGAAGAAGGCTACGGCGAATTCAAGAAATTGTTTGAAAAGGCTGAATCGGAAAAGAAAGAGTCATCTGACAACGATAAAAAATAAGATCGCGTGTGTTTACATTCCGTAGAGACGCCCCGCCGGGGCGTCTCTA
>CAZRSF010000076.1:0-31080 GCA_964602655.1 uncultured Candidatus Moduliflexus sp. | reverse complement strand
CATTTAAATTGCTTTTCCTTCCTGATTCAACCGCGTGTTTCTTTCTATTCCATATCAAACTCAACATGAGCGCACTCCACAAGCAGATAGTCGAGCAGGTGATTCTGTGCATCCGCGAACATCAGATGTTGACATCCGGCGATGTCGTCGTCGTGGGCGTGTCCGGAGGCGTTGATTCTGTCATATTGCTGCATCTGTTGCATCGCTTATCGCGCCGTTTCGGCATTCGGCTGCATGTCGCCCATTTGAATCACCGATTTCGCGGCGATGAAGCGGCGCGGGATGCGGAATTCGTGCGTCAACTTGCCGAGAATTACGGCTTACCCTGCACGATCGAAAGCGCCGATGTTCCGGCACTAATCCGCGCCAAGAAGCTTTCGCCGCAGGATGCCGCTCGTTCCGTGCGGTACCAGTTTTTTCACGCGGTCGCCGCGCAGATCGGGGCGCAGAAAATCGCCACCGCGCATCACGCGAACGATCAGGCGGAGACCGTCCTCGCCGGGCTGATTCGCGGCGTCGGTCTGCATGGATTGGGCGGAATTCAGCCCGTGTCGAACGGGACGATTATTCGCCCGCTGCTCACGACAACGCGGGCGCAGATCGAGCAGTTTGCCGAAGCGGAGCAGCTTGCATACGTGACGGACAGTTCGAACCTCAGCCGCAAATACCTGCGAAATGCGATCCGGCTCGATCTGATTCCCTTGCTGCAACAACACTTCTCTCCTGCGATTCTCGAACGACTCACCGCTTACGCCCAAATGTTTCAGGAAGACGCTTTCTTTATTGACAAAATTGCGCAAACGCACTATCATAACGTCTGCAAGCGGGAAGATACGACGATAAAAATTCATATTGCGCAGTTTTCAGAACTTCCTGTCAGTCTTCGACGCGCCATCATTGTCCAGGCGTTTCACGAATTGACTAACGCGGCGTATGCGCTCAACATGCGGCATGTCCGCGCCGTTGTTGAATTATTCGGACACGCCAAGCCGGGACAGCGGTACTGCCTTCCGGCGGGAATTGTGGCATCTTGTCAGGAGGAATGGGGGACATTTCAACGCGGCGACAAGGCAACACACGCGATTCAGTCTGTGGCAGAAAACGTTGTGCCGCTCATGCTTCCGGGCATCACGACGATTGGCCAATGGCAGATTGAAGCCACCGTGATAGATCGAGACAATGCGCTGAATCATTGGTCATCTGAAGAGGCCGCTGTTCAAGAGATGGATTACGACCGGTTGCGCTTGCCGGTGCGCGTCCGTTTTCGAGAACCGGGGGATTGGTTCTGTCCATTAGGCATGACAGGAAAGAAACGCCTGAAAAATTTTTTTATTGACAGAAAAGTTCCTCAACATACACGACATATCATTCCTTTGCTGGTCGATCAATCAGGGATTCTTTGGGTGGCTGGCTATGCAATTGATGAGCGAGTCAAAGTGACAACGCAGACAACACGGCTGTTGCGCTGTCATATTCGGAAAATCGAATAAAATACATATATTCTTTTGCGATTTGGTAGCGCAGGCATTCCTGCCTGTGACCGGCAGACAAGAATGTCTGCTCCACCAGAAGAGGAGGTTCGGTCTTGAATCCGTTTTATAAAAATATTCTTTTGTGGGGAGTGCTTGCCGCCTTATTGTTTTTGGCATTCGATGTAATTAGCAACAATACCCAAAATACGGTAGAAGAAGTTCCGTTCAGCGAATTTATGAAAAAGGTCGAGCGCGGAGAAATTCGCGAACTTGCCGTCGTCAAAGGCGAACAGGCGGTTCATGTCGTCACGATGGATAATAAGGAATTCAAAACGTTTATCATTCTCGACGCGCTTGATTCTGCCATGCTCGCCCAATTTCAGGCGAAAGGGATTCGGATTTCCGTTGACCCCAAAGAACACGAAGCCTGGTATGCGTATGTGCTGACATGGCTGCCGATGGTGATTTTCATCGGCATCTGGATTTTTTTCATGCGGCAGATGCAGATGGGCGGCAATAAAGCGCTGTCATTCGGCAAAAGCCGGGCGAAACTCCTGACCGAAGATCATCGGAAATTCACCTTCAAAGACGTGGCGGGCGTGGACGAAGCGCGGGAAGAGCTTCAAGAAATTATCGAATTTTTAAAAGACCCGCAAAAATTTCAAAAACTCGGCGGGAAAATTCCCAAAGGCGTGTTGTTAGTCGGCCCGCCCGGCACGGGAAAAACGCTCCTCGCCAAAGCGATTGCCGGAGAAGCCGATGTCCCGTTTCTCAGCATCAGCGGCTCGGATTTTGTGGAAATGTTTGTCGGCGTCGGCGCATCGCGCGTGCGCGACTTGTTCGAGCAAGGCAAAAAAAACGCGCCCTGCATCATCTTTATTGATGAAATGGACGCCGTCGGACGGCATCGCGGCGCAGGACTCGGCGGCGGACATGACGAGCGCGAACAGACGCTGAACCAATTACTCGTGGAAATGGACGGGTTCGAGTCGAACGAAGGCGTCATCATGATCGCCGCCACCAACCGCCCGGACGTGCTTGATCCGGCCTTGCTTCGCCCCGGACGTTTCGACCGGCAAGTCGTCGTGGCGCGCCCGGATGTTCGCGGACGACAAGGGATTCTCGATGTGCATACCCGCAACATTCCGTTAGCCGACGATGTCGATCTCTCGGTCGTGGCGCGTGGCACTCCGGGATTTTCAGGCGCAGACCTTGCCAATCTTGTGAATGAAGCCGCGCTGCTGGCTGCCCGCTTCGACAAAGTCGTCGTAGATATGAAAGACATGGAAGAGGCCAAAGATAAAGTGCTGATGGGAAAAGAACGGCGCAGCGTCATTATCACGGACGAGGAAAAGCGCGTCACCGCCTACCACGAAGCCGGTCATGCGCTGATCAGCAAACTGATGCCGCATACCGATCCCGTGCATAAAGTGACGATTATTCCGCGCGGGTACGCGCTCGGACTGATGCAGCAGCTTCCCGAAGGCGACCGCAACCAGGTCACGAAACGCTTTTGTTTAGGACGAATTGCGATTATGCTCGGCGGTCGCGTCGCCGAAGAAATCGCCTTAGACGACATTGCCACCGGCGCATCCGACGATTTGAAACGGGCGACCGAGCTTGCCCGCAAAATGGTCTGCGAATGGGGCATGAGCGAAACAATGGGGCCGCTCGTCTATGGCGAAAAGGAAGAGCAGATTTTTCTCGGGAGGGAAATCTCGCGGCGGCAGGATTACAGCGAAGAGACTGCCGTTAAAATAGATAAGGAAGTTCACAAATTTATCTTTGATGCGCTTGAAGCGGACAGAAAAATTTTGCGCGAGCATGTCGAGTCGCTTCATGCGATTGCGCAAGCCTTGTTAGAAAAAGAGGTGTTAGATGGGCCGGATATTGATCGGATAGTGAATGCAACAAAACCCTCTGCCTGAGAGGAGTTTTGCCGGCGCGCAGTGCGACGCGGGCAATCACGCGCCATGAACGTGTTACTGAATCCCCTGGAGTGGTTCGAAATTTTACGATGGCAGGATATTGTGGACATCCTGATCGTCGCCTATCTGATCTACCGCTTGCTGCTGATGATCAGGGGAACGCGAACCGCGCAAATGTTGATCGGGTTGTTCGTGATTGCCGGCGGATACTTTGTCGCACAACGTTTCGAACTCTATATTCTGAGTTGGGTCATCCGCAATTTACTCGGCTATTTGTTTTTGACGATTTTAGTGATTTTTCACCCGGAAATTCGTCGAATGCTGGCGCAGGTCGGGCAGAATACGTTTTTTCGCCACTTCTACGGCATCGAAAAATCGCAAGTCATAGACGAAATCGTGCGTTCGACAGAATGGCTGTCCAGTCGCCGAATCGGCGCATTGATGGTGATTGAACGCGGCATCGGCCTGAAGCCATTCATCAATTCCGGCGTGACGCTTGAAGCGGAAATTTCGAAGGAACTGCTCAGCAGCATTTTTATCTCTGGCGCGCCGCTGCATGACGGCGCAGCCATCATCAAAGACAATCGCCTGATTGCCGCAGCCTGCTTTTTACCGTTGACCTTATCGAGCGATATCAGCAAAGAATTGGGGACACGGCATCGCGCAGCCATCGGCGTCACCGAAGAAACCGACGCGGTCGTGGTGATCGTATCCGAAGAAACCGGCACGGTTTCGATTGCGGTCGGCGGCGAGATTACACGACATTTGACCTCGTCCGAACTCAAGCGCGTCTTAAAGAACCTGCTTGGCGGCCCGTCCGACCCGCAGCCTCGCAAAACCGCGCGTCTGCCCAAGCCCCAGAAATTGCCGAAGCCGTCAAATAAGACACAGGAATGACGATGAAGATTTTCGAGAATATGACACTCAAATCAGTCGCGCTCGGATTAGCCATTATCATCTGGTTCATGGTTGTCGGCGAGCAAAAGTCCGAAGTGCGTTTGACTGTGCCGGTAGAATTGCGCAATCTTCCGACCGATCTGGAAATCGTCAGGAGCATCAGCCAAGTCGAAGTCACGCTGCGCGGCTTTTCGACGTTTGTCAAACGCTTGACGCCAGCCGATATTGACGTGTATGTTGACTTGAGCAATGTGGTGCGCGGCATCAATTCATTCGTCCTTTCTCCCGAAGAAATTCGCGTCCCGGTCGGCGCTATCGTCACGCAGGTCAGCCCATCTCAACTTGAAGTGTTTTTGGATGTCACGACGATCAGACCTGTGCCTGTCGAAGCCATCACGCGCGGAAAGCCGGCGAATGGGTATGTCGTCAGCGAGATTACCGTGAAACCGAACGTGCTCTCGGTGGTCGGCGCGCAGAATGTGCTGAAAAATCTGACGAGGATCGAGACTGAAGTGATCAATCTCGACAATCTGACCGAAAGCATCACGCAGAAGGTCAAGGTGAAACTTCCTGATGCCTCTCTCAGTCTTGAAAAAAAAGACGAGGAGATCGTCGAAGTCACGGTCGCCATTGTGCCTGAAATGATGAGCCGATTTTTCGAAAATATTCCGTTACGGATCGAAGGCCATTCTGAGGTCTTGACGGTCTTTCCTGATACTGTCACCGCGCTGATTCACGGCCCCAAACTGCAAATTTCCGCGTTGACGCCCAAGGATATTCCCGTCGTGATTCGCGCGACGCAGCTTCCGATAGGCCAATCGGCAGTCCAACCGGAATTTCGATTGCCGGACGCCATGACGGTAAAGGTCTATTATCCGAAAACAGTCACCATTACGATTGCAAGCCCTCCTGAATAAAAATCCCCGCGCTCTTCGTCAACTTTTTCGATCTATTGCGTGTCTTTGCAATAGATTACATAATTCGACTCATGCGCGCGTGGACATTTCGACAGGTTGACTATGACCGGGAAAGAATTCAAAGTAGAAAAAGCCAAAATCGAAGAGTTACGTTCCTTTTCTCATGTAGATCAGGCGCGAACGCTCACGCTGATTTTGATTGAAAAACTCTTTCAGGAACGCAAATTCGACCGAATCGTCGAATTATTTCATTCCGATGCCTGCGCCCCGCCGGAAACGTTTTACATGTTCGAAGTCGCCTATTCCCTCAATGAATTAGGGTTTATTGACGAGGCGGAACGGATTTACGAACACCTTCTGGTGTACGAATCCGAGAACTCCGTTATCCTCAACAATCTGTCCCATATCAAACGCGCGAAAAATCAATTTCAGGAAGCCTTCGAACTCATTCGCCGCGCCTACGACATCGTGCCGAACGATGAAGTCATTTCCCAAAACTATCGCCAAATCTCGGCCATCGTTCAGGAGCACCAACTGATTAAAAAAAAATATTGGGATGCCCTGAATTTCATTGAAAATGAAGACGATATGTCCATGGCGAAACTTCAAACCTTTCTCAGCAATCTGACGCGCGAAGAAGAATATCAGCACAACCGCATGGCAATTCCGGATTGGAAATTCAGCGTCCTGATGGAAACAGATCCGCAGTATGCGTTGTTGTTACGCGATGACTGGCTGAACAAAGGATACGTGCGGGACACCAAACGCCGCGGCAGTCAACTTGTCCCGATTTACGAAATCAATCCGTTTCTCGAACGCGAATTGGAACAGATCGAGCCCAAACAACTCCCGCCGAAATGGGTCGCCGGACTTGGCCTCCTCACCATCGAGCAATTAGAGAAATACTCGTATTATACTCTACTGCACCGAATTCGGAAAATGGAAAAGAAATATCGCGACATTGCCGAACGCGATTTGAATGAGTTATTTTTGAACTATCTGCTGAAAAATGAAAAATCGGTCATCGTGCTGGCCGGTTCGTTAGTGGAAGTCGTGTTACTGCACTATTGCGAGAAAAAAGAGATTACGGCCTTATACCTGCCGCGGAAAAACGACAAAACGGAAAAACGCGATCTGTATGAATGCGATTTGGCCGAAATTCTCAACTATTTGAAAGAAAAGAAGATGTTAGGCGATGTGATGGTGCAGGTCGGCAACATTTCCCGCCTTTACCGGAATTTCATCCATCCCGGCAAAGAACTCCGCGAAGAAGAACTCCTGAATCAATCGAAATGCGATCTCTGCTTTATCAGCGCGATTGAGATTATCAACAAACTGTTATCCAGTTAACCCCCTTCTCTACAAGCCGCTGCGCGATACGTCCACCACATCGCACGGCAGGCTGCCGAGCGCAAACCGGTCGGTCGCCGTCAGAAACACCTGCATTCCTTGCTGCAAATACTCGAAGAGTTTCGTATTTCGCCGCATGTCCAATTCCGAGGTGACATCATCCAACAGCAAAATCGGGTATTCGCCATATTGCTCGTAATAGACCTGAATTTCCGCCAATTTGATCGCTAACACGGCGGTGCGCTGCTGCCCTTGCGAGCCATAGGAACGGAGCGGACGACCGTCCAGCAGCACGTCCAGATCGTCGCGATGCGGGCCGACGAGCGTGACGCCCAACCGCCGTTCGCGGTCACGATGACGCGCAATCGCCTGTTCGTAGTGCGCTGAAATCCGTTGCAGCGCCCCCTGTTCCTGCTCGCGATCATCAAGGCGAAACGTCTCGATTTCGTCGGCAGAAAGGCCAAGACTGCAATCATAGCGCAGCGTCGTCGTTTCGTCCGTGCCGAGCCAGCAAGCATAGACGTCTTGCAGCAGTCGCCGGAGGCGATGAAGAAAGATCAACCGCGCAAAGATGATTTTGCTGCCGAGAACATGCAATTGCGCGTCCCAGACATCGCAGGCGGCGGCGAATTGCGCGTCGGCGTCTCGCGCTGGTTTCTTCTGCACGTCTTTCAGGAGGGCGTTTTTCTGCTGTAAAACGCGGTTATAATCGGTCAGTAGCGACCAGTATGCCGGGGAAAACTGAAACGTGCCGCGATCTAAAAAATAGCGGCGGAAGGCGGGCGCGCCTTTGACCAAACTCAAATCGTCCGGCACGAACGTCGCAGACGGCAGAATCCGTAGATAATCTTTCGACGATTTGCAGACTTTGGAATTGACGGCTGGAATGCGCGTATTCGCTTTCAAACCGACGCCCAGCGTCTTCGGATGCCCGGCGTCCTGATCGTGTCCGCTGGGCTGAACCACGCCGCGTATATACGCTTCACGCTCGTCCCATCGGATCGCTTCGCGCAGCGCGTGCGTCCGAAACGAACGCAGGTTCGACAGCAGGTGAATCGCTTCGAGCAGATTGGTCTTCCCGGATGCGTTCGGCCCGATAAATAGCGTAATGCCCGGCGAAAACTCGCAGTGTTTCGTCTGAAAACTCCGGACGTTCGTGATGTCAAGCGATGTCAGAAACACTCTCGAAATTCCTCTGGAACGCAAAAGGCGTGAACTGCATGGGGTTTAATGCAATGTGACGATGAAACTCCGTTCGCCCTGATCTATCACGTTCAATCAAGAGTTCCGAGGTCTTGCAGACCTCGGAACTCTGAGGGCGCGGACATTTTTCAATGCGCTACACCCGCATCGGCATGACGACGCAGGCAAAACCAGCGTCATCCTCGCCATTCGAAGAAAAGAGGCCGGGGCTGAGGGAATCGTTGACGCCGATCCGCACTTCGTTGCCGCTGATGACACCTAAAAAGTCCATGATATAGCGGGCGTTGAAGCCGATAGTCATCTCTTCGCCGCTATATTCGACAGGCATCACTTCCCGCGCTTCTCCTAAATTCGGGTCATTCGAGGTCAGGGCAAGCTGGCCTTCGTTGACATGGAATTTGACGAGGCGCGTATCGCTGCACAACAACGCCACGCGGCGCAGCGCCCGCGAAAATTCTTCGCGATTCGCCACAATCGAATAACGCGATTCGGACGGAACAACCTGGCGGTAATCCGGGAATTGCGCTTCAATCAGGCGCGACACCAACATCGTGCCTTCTTTGCGGAACGCGATCTGATTGTCCCCCAAATTGATGGACATCGAGCCGTCCGTCTCACACAATTTTTTCACTTCTGTCATCGCCTTCAACGGAATGATAACATCTTTCGCTTCTTCGCCCGTTAATTCAAGCTGATACGGACGTTTGATCAGCGCGAGCCGGTGGCCGTCAGTCGCAACCATCGAAAGCTCCTGATTTCCGATAGAAAACAGGACGCCGGTCAGAGCATAGCGCGATTCGTCATGCGAGACGGCAAAGGCCGTTTTTCCAATCATCTCGCGCAACACCGCCTGCGGCAGCATCACGATATCCTGCGTCGGCAGGGAGGGCAATTCGGGAAAATCGGATTTCGATAATCCGGCCAGTCTGAAATTCGATTTGAGACATTCGATAGTAATCCAATTTTTTTCGTCAACGGTCAAGGTCACGGTCGCTTCCGGGAGTTCCCGTAAAATTTCGAAGATTTTCTGCGCCGGAACGGTAATGTTTCCGCCGGTGGTCTCGCTGACGGGAAGAACCGTTGACATTCCGACTTCCAAATTCGTGGCAATCAATTTCAGCGAATTATTTTCCTCTGAGGCTTCGAATAAAATGTTGGATAACACTGGAATCGTGTTTTTCTTGTCCACGACATTCTGGACGCGTTGAACTCCATCAAGTAAATTCTGTTTTTCAATTCTGATTTGCATACGTTTTTCCTTCCTCATATTTCAAGGGGTTCATCAAACCTGACTCCTCATACGATCCATGCAATTCGCGACCATGCCATCATATACCATATTGTTCACGAAATTTGTATACGTTGCGAGATGTTCTTCCTGTAACCACACAAACAATTATGAACTCCCTACCATAAGCCTGTTGTTCAGGCAACTATTTTTTCAAGATACGATCATTTTCTCAAAATTTTCTCACCGATCCTCGCGCCGCCGATTTTTCAGAGTTATCCCCAATCTACAAATGCTATTACTGCTTCTAAAAAACAAAGAAAAAAAAGATTTTTTTATAGTCGTAGTAGTAGTTGGCGTGGATAGTGTGGACGGATCCGCATTCTCCCTGTTTCATCATGGTTTCAGAACAGTTGATCGTTGGGGAACAAGGGCGGATGTTTTGGGGATGGCTCTGAATACTTTTCGAATGTGCGATCTTTATTCATTTCGACGCACAGATATCCACAAGATATTCATAAGTTGTCCAGAAGTTTATTCACAACCTTTTTTCGCGCTATTAAACGTTTATCCACAATGATCTTCACGTATTCACAGGGTTTTACAGATTTTTCCACAATGTTATCCACAAGGCTGTTTCAACCGATAAGAATGGGAGTTTCAGGAGAAAAGAGGGCAGGGCGGCAGAAGATTATACACAGGCTGTCAGACACGTTCGACGTGTCTGACAGCGATATCACGGGCTTGTCTTAGAATGTATAGCCTACGCTGAGGCCGAAGATATTGGCCGCAGATTCGTATTCTCCTAACGGTTTCGGGCTGCGGATACTGTCATTGACCTCGCGGTCTTCGATAAACAGATGCGCGTACGCGACGTCAACGCTCACGTTGTCCCAATCATAGCCGAATCCGACGCTGACGCCATTGCGCGTGCCGGTCGGCAGTTCCGGGCCAAGCGATTTATCGGGAATCGGCGTTTGATCATGCAAATATCCTGCGCGGACGGCCGCCCGGTCTGTGACCATGTACTCCGCGCCGAGGCGGAACGCCCAGCTATCTTCCCAATCACGCTGATTTTTGGTGTCCGGGAAGTATGGCGTATTCTTCTCGAACTGGAAATCAATATTTTTATAGACGCTCCAATTGATCCGATTCACATCGCCGATAAGCGTCAATTTGGGCTGGGGTTTCACGGAAACGCCGACGCCAAACACCTGGGGCAGAGACACCGTCGTTTGGCCTGTGGTGCTCAATGACTGCATTGCGCCGCCGCTGGCTTGCGTGAGGGCGGCTGGAATATCGAGTTTCACGTCGCCTTCGACATCCAAGTCAACGCCGCTGCGCCATGTGAAGCCGAGTTGAAATTTTTCCATTGGACGCCACATCACGCCGATGTTTCCGGCAAATGTGCTGTCGGTCGCGTCTTGAATATCAAGTGTGCCGTCGAACATCGGGTTTTCATTCCAGGCCGGGTTGGCGGCGCTGGGGTTTTGTTGCAAGGCTTGCGCGTATAATGCGCCGCCGTAATTGATTTTTTGCCCGATATTCGCCGTGGCGTGGACGTATTGGACGCCGCCGCCAATCGAAAACTGCGGAGAAATCTGCCAGCCGACATACGGGCCGACATAAATCGTGGTTAACGAAATATCGGTGCTCAGATACCGTTGCGGGCCTGCGGCGTCATATTCGTTACGAAGCCCGAATGGGGCATTGATGCCGAACGCAACCACAAAATTTTCGAATCGTCCGCCCAAATCCGACGCGACCGCCAACATTGGCACCGGGATAACATCGCTTTTATTATCCTGCGCGCGATAGCCGGTGCGCGTGTACGTCGCTGTCGGAGCGATGGCTGCGACATTCGCGTTAATTTCAGTCCCTTCGATCTGCGTTAAGCCCGCCGGATTGTGGTAAATGGCGGAAGCGTCGTCAACCAGCCCGATTCCCCCCATCCCCAGCCCCATTGATCTGGCGCCTTGCTCAGGAATTTGAAATCCTGCTCCCAGGACGATCCCTGGTAACGATACGACAAGAACAACAAGCATTCCCCATAAAACACGCGTTTTCCTCATCTTTATGTAATTCCTCCCTCATTCGTGTGTGGATAAATTTTGAGCGTCCAGCGCAAAGCCCCCTTGCAAGCGGCTTGTCACGGTTCTGGTTGACGCCGGACGACAACGACAGACAACACTTACGGAATGCTCTTACGCGAAATGTGTGCCATTGGCTTTTATAAGGGAGAAACGTCTTTGCAGCAAGGAGAATGCAGGAAAAGGCAATTGCAACGTGTCGAATATTCGGACAGGATGTGTCCGATTTGCGACATTATGTTTGTTATGTAAAGTCTGATAATACTATTTGATACGGTAAAAGAACCGTTCTGTCTAAAATAGGACGCATGTGTCTGATTTGTGACAGCAGCATGGAAAAATACATGTTATCAGGCGATGTATGCGCAATGATTTCAGAAACATACATGAATTCGATTCGTGTCGTTTCCAGGTGTTTCGGCAATCTATGATTGACGGATTCGTACATGCTGCGAAGAGGTTGTTTGCAGATGTGTATCCGTCGAATAAAACTTATCAGAATGCAAGAAGCCTTTTTATCTTGACATTGACAAGAACGCTTTTATCGTCTTGATTGTCAGAGCGTGTTACATATTTTGAGGTTGACCTTTCGAAACGTGAAGCAAGGAGGCATACAATGAATTGGAAAGAGTTATTGCAAACCGAAATCGAATCCACCTATAAAGTCACAGACAGGCTGATGGATTTGGTCGAGAACCAACAGCTAAATTGGAAACCAGCGACAGGTACCAATTGGATGACCACGGGTCAATTGCTGAAGCACATCACTGATGGCTGCGGAGGGGCGTTTAAGGGATGTATTACCGGAAATTGGGGAATGCCGCAAGACGCAAACGCTTCGGATACCCCGCCGGAAGAAGGATTGCCGCCTGCGGAAAAATATCCTGCCGTGTCGAGTGTCGCGCAAGCGAAACAACTGTTATCAGAGGATTTGCGCATCACGCTTGACCTGCTGGCGCAATGCCGCGAGGAGCAACTTGCGACACAGCCCGCACCGGTACCGTGGGACCCGACCCCAATGGCATTAGGGCATCGTTTGCTTCAGATGCTCGAACACCTGAAACAGCACAAAGGACAATTATTCTATTATCTGAAATTGCAGGGGAAATCGGTTCATACGGGAAACCTGTGGGGGATGTAAGTCTGTGCCTGAATATCTGCCAGACACTTCAGATGTGTCTGGCAGATTTTGAGAGACCGATAAACGTAATCACTCCGCTTGGCCACCCTCTGCTGTAACGCGAATGACCTGATAAACCACAATCCCTTCCGGTACGCCTTTGAGCTTGATGCCAACAATCGGTTTTGCTTCGACGCACTCTTTCACAAGGTTGTACGTTTCCTGGCTGATGATGATTTCATCGCCCTGCGCCACGCTGCATAACCGCGCGCCAAGATTCGCCGCCCGCCCGATGACCGTATAATCCGTCCGTTTGCGGCAGCCGACTTCGCCGACGGTCAATTCGCCAGTCGCAATGCCTACGCCAATCGGGCAGCGGGGTACGCCCTGCGTTTCCCAGCGATCCATCGCGGTGTGATGAATTTTCTGCATATCCAGCGCCGCGCGAATCGCTCGCAGCGCATGATCCGTCTGAGAAAACGGCGCATTGAACAACGCCATCACTTCATCGCCGACGAATTTATCGAGCGTTCCTTCGTGCGCAAAAATCACGTCGGTCATGCGTCCGAGATAATCGTTGATAAAGCCGAGCAGCAAATCCGGCGCGATGCTCTCTGCCAGCGCTGTCGAGCCGCGCACATCGGCGTACAGCACGGTCACGACGGAACGGTCGCAGTTGACAATATTCTCACCTTGCGACGACAACAGGCGTTCCATGATATGCGGATCGAGCGAACGTCCAAGAATTTCGCGTAAATGGCGTTGTTCTAAGCTTTCGAAAATCGCAGTATCCATCTGACTGGCAATCGCGTTCAACAACCGGCGATCTTCCGCATCGAATCCCCCCTGACCATACCGGTTAATCACGCCAAGCACGCCGATAATCCGATGTTCCAAAATCAACGGAATGCACATCGCGGAACGGAGAACGGCACCAGGAAGATTTTCACAAATCATTTTCGCATGATGGAGCGACTTTGTCGCCAACCGATTTAATTCTTCATAATGCGGCGCAAGCGGAAACAAATCGTCGTTGGTGGTGGCGCGCAATTCCAGCAGGCGTTCGGCTTGATTGTACAGCATGATAAAGCCGGCTTCCGCCTTGATAACCTTACGCAGTTCGGCGAGTACGGCGTTGAGCATCTGATCGAACGGAAGATGCTGGTCGCGGATGTTATCTATGCGGTACACCGTTTCAAGCTCTTTATTGCGCAATTGCAGCGCATTGTATTCATACGCCTGAATCACGGCGGAATCCACCAGATTTTCAGCAATGGTCAACAATTCGAGATCGTGCCTGTCGAATGCGGCATTCAGGCGAGCGATCAGTAATATGCCTAAACGCTCGTCTTTCAGAAAGATCGGGATGACAGCCGCCGCCACCTGACCGGGACATTCCTTTGCGGATAAGGCGGACGGCACAGCGTCGCCTTCCCAGACGGTTACATCGAACAGGCCGAGCGTACGGGTTTCGAACTCCTGAACGCCCTCCCTGTCGAACTGTCCGAAACAACCGCTGCGATCTTTGACCGCCTTCGAATTCAACTCGCCAGTCTCTTGATCCAACAGGCAAATCAGGCACAAATCCGCGCAAAGATGATCTGCGAGCGTAGTGGCTAAGGCCTGCATCATATCGGTCGGTTCGGGCAGCGTATCGCGAATGTCGTCAACGGCATGCATTAACTGAAGCTGCCGTTGTTGACGTTCGATAGTTTCTTGAAGTTGTTCTGTTGTCTGGTCGCTCATATATTTGCCAGCTCTTTGGGTTCGATGTTCATTGAAATCGGCGTGAATCGCCTCGATCATTTTCTCTATTACAATAGTTTCGTTGGCATGGAAAGTCAATAATTTTGACAACAAACTGAAGAGAATGAGGGCTTACCGAGATGAAAATTTTCTGATTTCGCAGGAATGATTCATGGTTCGACTCCGCTGACCATAACCAGTCGCGCGGAGCGCAGTCGAAACGCTTTGAGGTTACAGTATTATTCATCGGTAGGTGACACGTGTCAAGAATATTGAAAGAGAAGAACAGAAATTCTTCTGTCGCCATCCAGCAAAAATATTGACGAAACGGCGCATATTGTGGGTATGGTTATGATAAATAGCCCAATTTTAAGAGCCGATTTTATGCTCGTAACTTCACGCTAACATTTTTTTGATCCCCTTTCAGGAGCAGGACTGTTAAGTTCTACGAAAATACTGGAGTGCCAAAGCTTGCTTTGGCCGTCAAAGCAGAGCTTTGACACTCCGGATCATTGAGAACTTAACAGACCTGGGAGGGGCAAGGGGTGGGTTGAAAAATTATGTCAGGAATTGAATGCTCGTAACAATAAACGTGCAGTTGCATCGTTTTGGAGACTGCGATATGTTCTTGTCGTTGTTTTATTAGAAGCCGATGTTCATGAGGAGGCTCACACAATATGGATGATATTCTGCGTATTGAGGCAATGCAAAGGTCTTCTCTGTACGCTGGCCGACCAACCATCGGATTTGTGAATATAGATCTGCATCATGAATGGGCGGTATGGCCCTGGCAAGGAATCATGGATGCCGCTGCTGCCCATCAGGTCAATTTAGTGAGCTTGATCGGGCAAATCATCGCCCTGCCGCAAGATTTCAACGAACAGGCGAACGTGCTCTATGCGCTCGCGGATGCCAGACGTCTGGATGGGCTGATTATTTGGAAAGCCGGGTTAGTGACATTGCTCTCGGAGCAGGAGAGCGATGCGTTTTGTCGGCGATTCGGACTACCGGTCGTGACGATTGAGGGCGAGTTATCCGGGACGCCGTGTGTCACGTATAGCAATCATGGCGGCGTGCAACGCTTGATGGCGCATTTGATCGAGGCGCATAGATACCAGCGCATCGGATTTATCGGGATGTTTCAACATCATCTTGGGTTTCAAGAGCGCTACCGAGGATATGGCGATGCCTTGCGGACGTATGGCCTCACTGAATATACCGAGCTGAGCCAGCGGTGGTTTCCGGATGAGGCGATCCGGGATGGGCTGATTGAGGAGGCGTTGCTTGATGCGCATTTGCGTCAGGCGTTGGCGGCAGGAGCCGACGCGCTGGTGTGCGTGACGGATAGTATTGCTGGACAGGTGTTGAGAAGCTTACGCGCCTTACATATCCGCGTGCCGCATGATGTGGCCGTGGTTGGGTTTGATGGTTTTACCGAAGGACGCATCACGGTTCCACCCCTTACGACGGTGGACCCTGGTTGGTATCAGTTGGGCTATCAATCTATGACCACGATGGTTCAGATGCTCGCTGGCGCGCCTGTGCCGCTGCGCGTGACCGTGCCGGGACGGGTGGTTATCCGCCAATCGTGCGGCTGCGAGGCTCCCGCCATCACGCAGGCTGCGCGGCGGCCTGTGGTGAGGCCGACGCGCCCGGACGCGAACCTGACGCGCGATGAAGTCGCGCAATTAGCGCAGGACATGCGGCGCGCACTGGCGGAGGAAGGATTCGACCAACTGACCGTGACAATAGAATCCTTGATCCGCGCGTTTCAGCGTGAACTGGCAAGCGAATCAGCCGGGCAGTTTCTCTTTGAGTTGGACGCCCTGATCCAGGCGAGCATTGACGCCGGGAAGGAGGTTTCGGCCTGGCATGACGCCCTATCGGTATTTCGCGAACAGATTGCGCCTGCGCTTACCAATCCCGACGCTGTGGCGCGGGCGGACAATCTCTGGCATCAGGCACGGGTGCTCATCGGCAACAGCGCCGTTCGGGAAGAAACCACTCGGCGGCTGCATACCGAACAATTGGCCAGCCAGCTGCGAGACATTGGGCAAGCGCTGATCACCACCTTCGATGTCATGGAGATCATGAATATCCTGGCCAGTCAGCTTCCGCTGTTTGGGATTCCACGCTGTTATTTAGCGCTATTCGAACAGCCGCAGACCTATCACTATCCGGCGCCCGCCCCGGAATGGGCGCGTTTGTGGCTGGCGTACGATGAACACGGTCGCCGGGATTTGCCGCCGGAGGGACTGCGGTTTCCCTCCTGGCAGTTCACGCCGCCCGACATACTGGCCCCTACGGCGCTCGTCCATCTCGTCGCGCAAGCGCTGTATTTTAAGGAACATCAGATTGGCGTTGTGCTGTTCGAACCCGGCCCGCGCGATGGGTATGTCTATGAAGCGTTGCGCGGCCAGATCAGCAGCGCGTTGCAAGGGGCGCTCTTAGTGCAGAGGGTTCATGAACATGCGGCGGAAATCACCCGACAAAAATACGTCCTGGATACCTTCATGGCGAATGTGCCCGATAACATTTACTTTAAGGATTGCGATAGTTGCTTTACCCATGTGAATGCCGCGCTCGCTCGCTGTTTTGGGGTGGATGGTCCCCAAACGTTACTCGGCAAGAACGATTTTGATTTTTTCCCACCCGAGCAAGCGCGACCGAAATATGACGCGGAGCAGGAGATTATTCGTACCGGGCAGGCGCTTTTAGACCGGGAGGAACCGGAAGCCGGCGGACGCTGGGCGTTGACGACCAAAATGCCTTTGCGAGATGAACATGGGACGATTATTGGCACGTTTGGGATTTCTCGCGATATTACGGAGTTGAAGAAAGTGCAACAGGCATTAGCGCAGGCGAATTCCGAAATCAGTGCGCTGAATGGGCGATTGCAAGAAGAAAACATGCGGCTGGGCGCCGAACTCAATGTGTCCCGCCGCATTCAGCAGATGGTACTCCCCAGTTCTGCGGAACTCCAGCAGATTGACGGATTGGATATTGTCGGGTATATGGACCCCGCGAATGAAGTCGGCGGCGATTACTACGATGTGCTGAAAGAGAATGACACGATCCACATCGGCATCGGTGATGTGACGGGGCATGGCCTGGAAAGCGGCATCCTGATGCTGATGACGCAGACCGCGATTCGCACTCTGGTGGATCGGGGCGAAACTGATCCGGTGGTCTTTTTGAACACGATCAATCGTGTCCTGTACCACAATATTCAGCGCATGGGGGTGGATCGCAGTCTGACGCTCGCGATGGTGAATTATCAGAACGGTCAGATTCGGATTGTCGGCCAGCATGAAGAAGCGCTGGTGGTGCGCAGCGATGGACGCATCGAGCGCACGAATACGATTGATCTCGGTTTTCCGCTTGGCATGGTGGACGATATCCGTCAATGGATCGCTGAGGCGACAATTTCGCTCGCTCCTGGCGACGGCGTCGTGCTCTATACGGATGGCATTACTGAGGCGCAGGATGCGATGAACAACTTCTACGGTCTGGATCGCCTCTGCGAGGTCATCAGCGCGCACTGGCGAACGGCAACCGCCGAAGCCGTGAAAGAGGCAATTGTTAAGGATTTGCGCGCCTTTATTGGTCGGGCGCAAGTCTATGATGATGTGACATTGGTGGTGTTGAAACGACAAGCACGTTGACTCCTGAAGACAAATTGGTTGAGCATATCCTCATAACAGATGAACGTTGAAAAAGGCATCTCGGTATGTCGCGCATGTCAAGAAGATGACGGGGAGCGCGCAGAAAAAATATTGACGAAACGATGTTTACGCATTTTATGTCATGATAATCACTTGTTCGGCATCTTTCAAGCCAACATCTCCTGTGGTGAAATCATTCAACTGTTTTGGCATATCAATTATGATAGAAAAAACGATTATTATGTTATTTTTCAATGAGTTATGATAGATAACACCAAAAGAATTACGTGATGTTATCAGGATAATTTTGTGGGAAGAATGTGTGTCAGATTTTTTCGAAAAATTATGACGACGAAATCGGGATTTATTGCTTGACTTTGTTGGGGAATTCGTCGCAAATCGTCGCGTTGACTTACCTGATTTTATGATCATAATACGATCGTTAGAATTTACCGTAATATCCCCATAGTAATGAATATAATTATGGGCGAAGCGTTCAATAAGGGGATTGATAAAATATATATGAAATATAACAAGGGGCGTATGATTCTATTGTGGGTGTGTGGAATGATTGCCAGCTTTGTTCTCTCCATAGTTATTTACTCCAACGTGGTGACGTGGCGGATCAATAATCCAGAAGGTATTTACCAAGAAGTTGGGTATAGGATCCCTGAAAATGCTCAAATAATAAAAATAGAGGCTCATCTGTTCTCGTTAGTTGATGGTTCCAATTTTAATTGGTTAATCGCCTCTGAATCGTCGTTACGTCAATGAGCAGAAGAGCTTGGACATCAAGAGGGACCAGGTATAGGGGGATGGAGTCACATCAAATCTTTTTACGAAATAGCCCCGTATGATAGAACTTTTGAAAAGCTGACACTTGATAGTGTTTGGAGAGTGTATAAAACTTCTCCAAGAGGAATTGACGAGACATCATATATTTACTTGGCTGGAAATTACCGCATTGCCATGATCGAGACGTTTCGTCCTTGAGTATGAAGAAACTGCTGACGAATGAAATAACTTACTTGAAAGTCTTGATAGAGTAATTCTAACGATGCGCTTGCAGGCGACTTCGCAGAGGGCGCGGGTTAAAATTGGGTGGTGTTTCCTGGAGTTTACGTGGCCGCGCCCTTCTCTCGCGGCTGAAACGCCGCGTTAGAAAAACCACAACTTACACCAAGCTTATAGAAGTAGGGTAAAATATGAAAAGCATAAGAAAAGTTGTATGTCCGAAATGTAACACTCCTGTTGAATAGAAAATTTAATTGAATAATAATATAGAAAATTAGGAGGAATTTAAATGACTAATCAAACCAATGAATTATCACAGAATAGAATCGCAATAATTACAGGAATATTATTTGTAACCGGATTAGCTTTGTATATATTAAATGTTATTTTTACAGAATCTATCTTAAATTCTCAAGATTATTTTTTAAAAATTTCTGCGAATGAAAAAAAATTGATAATTGGAGGAATATTTGTGTTATTTTCTGCTTTAACAACTGCAGCTATACCAATTGTATTATTCCCAATTTTAAGAAAACATAATGAAACTATAGCTTTTGGATATATTGCTGCTAGAATTATTGAGTCTATTTCGCTTATCATTATTGCAATAAGTTCACTATCAATTTTAACATTGAGTCGGGAATATATAAAAGTGCAATCTACTGAGACTTCCAATTTTCAAATTTTGGGTACAATATTACATGGTATTGGTGACTGGAGTCAATTGTTTTCTATTATCATTTTTAGTATGGGTGCAATATTATTTTACTATATTTTGTATCAATCAAAACTAATTCCACGATTTTTATCAATCTGGGGACTTATTGGAGCTCCAATGCATTTACTAGGAGGTCTATTTTGTATATTTGGACTTAGTTTAACATCAATGTTTGCGACTATTTTACTTACACCAATAACATTGAATGAAGTAGTTTTGGCAGTATGGTTGATTATTAAAGGATTCAATTCAACGGACAAAAACTTTGAAATTAAATAGTATTATTTTATTTGAATTATCAGGAGATGAAAGTTATGGATAAAACGAATATTAATCCTTTTTGTGATCTCTTTAAAATGGGATTATCAAAAGGAAAGATTATTTTTCAAACATCTGACGGGGAAAGGAAATTGCTGTGATGAATATATTGGATATTATTCAACGACAACCACATCCACGACCCTGGGAAGAAGGCGAAAAAATTCCATGGAATGATCTCGAATTTAGCAAGAGAATGCTAAACGAGCATTTATCACAAGCTCATGATGCAGCAAGCCGTCGTATAGAAAAAATCGATCAGCATGTAAGGTGGATACATCATGTTTTACTGAAAGAGACGGTCACAAAGATTTTAGATCTCGGGTGTGGTCCCGGATTATATGTCCACCGGCTGGCGAAACTGGGGCATAACTGTGTTGGGATTGATTATTCTCCCGCATCGATTGCATACGCAAAAGAGCAAGCGAATCATGAGCAACTCCCCTGTCTGTATAAGGATGAAGATATTCGAATCGCTGATTATGGGGATGGTTTTGGGCTGGTCATGTCTATTTTTGGAGAATTCAATGTGTTTAAACCAACCGACATCCACAGGATACTAAACAAAGCCCATGCGGCATTACTTCCGGGTGGATTCTTGTTAATAGAGCCTCATACCTTTGACGCCATAAAAAACATAGGGCATGAGCCGAAAACGTGGGATTCAGCGCAAACAGGCTTGTTTTCAGCAGCCCCGCATGTGTATTTTCAAGAAAATATTTGGGATGATGACGCCCGGGTTGCCATCATTCGTCATTATATTATCGACGCGGAAACAGGGAGGGTTGCATGTCATTCATCAAGCACCCAGGCCTATACCAATCAAGAATATCGCACGCTCTTGTCAGAGTGCGGATTCATCAATCCCGTATTTTACTCTTCATTAGGAGGAAAAGAAGGGGAACCTGAAGGCGTCTTACTCGGAATCGTCGCAGAAAAAAGCGTATCGTAGAATCACGCAGGATAACATACCGGAGACAGTCAAACCACAATGAAACATGAAATACAACGTATCGCAGTCGTGATTGTTGGACATGGCAAGTTAGCGAATGCCATCAGCGACCATCTGCCGGAACTTGATCGGACTAACGGCTCTATTCGGAGCATTCGGAATTACGATGAGGTTACGGACAAGGATACCGCGACAATGCTCATTCATGTGGGTTCTGGTCGTCAGTATCATGACAGTCTTGCATGGGCGGTACGCCATCACGCCGCGTTTATTCAAGCGGCAACCGAGAAAGCAATGCTAATGGTTCCCCCAGAACCCGGAAATATCGTGTATATTCATGCGCCCAATATGGCGATTCATCTGATGAAACTCCTGTATTGGCTGTCGTTAGGGGCGAAATTATTTCAGCATGACACCATGACGATGACCGAAAGTCATCAAGCGACCAAGACATCAGCGCCGGGAACAGCCTATAAAATGTGCCATCTTTTAGGTATTGATACGAAAGATATTCGAAGTATTCGAGACCCCGCGATCCAGCAGACACTGAATATTACGACCTTGAATCAGCATGCCTATCATGAAATTGTGATTGGAGGGCCGCAATCTCACCTCAAAATCATGACAAAGATTGAGGGCTTTATCCCCTACGTCGAAGGGTTATACAAAATTCTCACCGCCCTCCCCAACATGCCCGCCAACAATTATGAGGTTGAAGACTTGGTTGCGAAGGGATATGTGATATAACTTTGAACTGTTTGAATTCGATGAAAGTTCGAAACAATGGCGATCTCAATTTGGAAGAACGTTAAAGACGTCGAACAGAAAAAGACCTGACGGTTTTCCTCTTCCAGTCAGGTCGTGAAAAGCGCCCCGCCTTTGATATTGAGCAGAATCAGATTCCAATAGCCATTAAATAAATATTTTGTGGAACGACTCTGGCGATCCGTGACGTATGAAACGGTCTATGTGAACGACTGGCATCACGTCACAGAGGCAGAAGAGGCTTGCCTGCGTATTTTGAGTTTTATCATCATGAACGATCCCATCAGGCGTTTATGCCGCATGATTGGCCGTGCCTGATTCAGGTGAACCGATTCTGAATCGTAGGTTTCAGAATCGGAATTATTTGGCATGGATGTCGGTTATCTTTACAGCGAGTGTATATGAGATCATCTCATTATTTTATAAGAAGTTATGACTTTATTTGACACCGATGCTGTCGAATATTTTTACATTTTTACATCAGACGCTCACAATTTTGTATGTGCCCCCCTTCGATAATCGTACATTTTTTCTACTTAAAATACAATGAGTTAGATGAGTTTTTGCAAGATTTTTAGTCAATATTATAAAATTGACATGATTCTTGCATTATGATTGATGTGTGAACAAATTGTTCACGTGACAGCATTCTTCACGACCATTGAATTATGCTGTTGTCAATTGTGTTTGAAACGAGCAGACATTCAGTACTTCGAGGTCTTTACGATCTCGAAATTCTGAATGCATGCTCGTTTTACCCCAATTGGTATTATAAACGGTAAAGTTCCTGAGGATCCTATCCCCATGATGTCTACGATAGAGAAGGCACCGGGATTATAGATGATCGTGGGCGAGGGAGCGATGCCATGCAAAAACAATACGATAGAAACAATGGCAGACAAGGAATGAACGGTTGGCTTTGGTTGCTGGGGGCGCTGTTCGTAGTGGGGCTGTGCGGTCAAACGCACGCGATTGAATATGACCAGGGCGTGCTTGAGTTCAGCGCGTTGAACCAGAGCATGTGGAACGAGGGCAGCGGGTTCTCCAGCGACAAATACATGTTTTTAGGAACCGAGTGGACAAATGCGACCAGTTCAATAAGTGCTTCTACCGGTGACGTTGAATGGGTTCCAACGAGTGCTTATGCGTTCTGGTTGATTCAGTATGGGGTGTATCAAGCAGCGAATCCAGGCCCAGCGCCGAGTCAGACACTCGGAAGAGCCTGCCTTCCCTGGCCCTTGAACAATACTTGCTGGGACGTTCCTAACCCTGCGTATGCGATCTGGTGGACTGCGTATCAGGCGTATAACGCGTTAAATCCAGGGCCGCCACCGCAACCTCAATACACGATGATCGACCTCACTACTGGAGCAAGCGTTGACATTACGACGAGTGGCAAAGTCGGCATCGAAGCGGGTTTTACCCTGAACAGCGGTACGATAAATGCGACGGCGGACTTTGCAGTCACGGCCGAACTGCCCGATGATCTGACCGTCGAGGCTGGCACGTTTTTCAACCTCAGCCCCTCCAGTACCTTTGCAAGTGGCACGATTGACACGCAATCGCCATGGATCGAGGCCTCCATCAACGGCGTCGTGGAACTGTCGGGTTCGGTCACGGCGCAAGCTTGCCTCGTCGGCGTCTGTACTGATGAAACCACGCTTCCCATAGAAATTAATTCCCACCCGGAGATCGCGTCCATTGATCTTGACCAATTCAGTCTGGCTGGCGGTTTATGGGAAACTGACCTGGCGGCGCAAAACCTCGGTTTTGATGTCGCTCTCGTACCTCCGTGGGGAGTGAAGGTCTCGACGGAGGACTTCACGCTGTATGACAGTATTGTTCCGGGCAGTCCAACGACTTCTCTTGGTGACATCAGCTTTGCCTTTCCGAATATCTCCACGACCGGCGTCCGAAATGGAGATAAAATAACCTCTACGGGCAGTGTTACGGTCATTGACGCAAACCTGGATATTGATGGCGCCGTCGCGCTTGCAAGCACGATGGCTGGTGTCCCGATCCCCTTGAGCGTGGATTTCAGCCTCATAGATACAGACAGTATCAAGCTCGAAGCGTCCATCGACATCATAGACGTTGATGTGGGGCCTACCGTTGATATGTTCCAGAACTTCGAACTTACGCCGACGCTGATGGTCGATCTTGAGTTCGACAAATCGGTTCATCTCGTCGGAAATAATCCTGTATGGGAGGCGTGGAAGACTTGCAAGGAAATATGGGAACCATTGGGCGGGGGCTGTGGTTCTGAACCTGTTAAAGAATTCGACGACTGGGTGACTTCGTACACCGGCGCCTGGGATCGGCTGCCGTTCATGGCGCTTCTGGAGACCACCACCATCACGCCGACATTTTGGCTTGATGCGACCCTCACGAACATGATCGGTGTGGATTTTGGCTTCATGTTGGATTTGGCAGCCTTGAGTGGCAATATCACCGCCCAACTCGGAGGGCTCACCCTGCTGGACGAGGCATCCTTTGGCCCGCTCTGGAGCGATTCGTTCCCTCTGGGCGAGCGCTTCGGGGCGTTGGACCTGTATAACAATTCCTTTGCATTTACTGGATTCAACAGTATCGTCGGGAATGCGTTTACACTTTATGTATCAGATTCCGAACCCGTCCCGGAACCCGGCACGCTGGTGCTCATGGGGATAGGTTTGGTTGTGTTCGGCGAGATTTTCCGCAGACGAAAATAAGGGTGTGCGCAAAATGATCAGGCGTGAGGCCGGAGACCGCGCGTAAGAGCCTCCGGCCTCACAATATCGCGATTATTAAAAATTTTTTGATGACGTGGAGGGAAATCATGAAGGGGTGGACATTTCATGCAACAGTATCTCACGGCTCAGTTCACGATACGCCTGGAACGATCCGCGCGGCAATTTTTATGCTGCTGCTCTGCGTTGTGTTCCATGCCTCGGCAACGTTGGCGGCTGATGCTCACAACCGATTCTCTATCCGGGGCGTGGGCTTATTGACCTGTGAGATTTATGAAAATGAACGCGCGGCCAAATCGGCGAGCTATCAGATCTTCGGTGGCTGGATTGACGGCTATATCACTGGCGTAAACCAATATGCGCCGGAAACATTCGATATCCTGTCATTCGAATCCTCGGAACTGATTACCGAACTACTCAGCGCGCATTGCAAAGCGCATCCTCAAGACTTGATCTTCGCCGTGCTCAATTCCATGTTCATCAAGCTTCAGGATGATCGTATTCAACAAGCCTCGTCCTATATTGATGTGACAATTGACTCCCGTTCCGTACGACTGTATGAAGATGTCTTGCGCCGCCTCCAAACCCGCTTGAAAGAAGACGGTTACTATACCGGCGAGATTACCGGCACCTTCGGTGAAAACGAGCACGCGGCGCTCGCGGCATTTCAAGCATCAATTGGCCTTGAATCTACCGGATTTCCCGATCAAGTGACGCTTTGGAAGCTCATGCGACGCCCGGAGAATACACCGTAAGGGCTGGTCAAGAAGTTGAAAGACGTTGATACGGTTGCCGGGTTGCCTTCAAAAAAAGCAACCCGGTTTTTTTTATGGTTGGTCTGCTGCAAACCTCTCCTCATAATACCAATTGCCTTTAATTCGATCAGCCCGAATCCGAGATTTACTCATCCACGCTCCATATCCAGAGATTCTTTTTTATTTCCGCGAATGTCTATTGACAGCGGAGGCCGGTTCGGACAAAGAGACAGGCATCGTCATTATCCCTTGCATATCGAACATGAGATGCCGCTTCTGTTCGCGAGAAACCGCATCTCTCAACCGTATCAGCCATGATCGATCAATCCGTTGAGGAAATTCTGGTCTCAGAAGAGATGATTCGCCAGCGCGTCCACGAACTCGGCGCAGAGATTTCGCGCGATTACGAGGGCAAAACCCCGATTCTCGTCAGCATTTTGAAAGGCGGCGTCTATTTTCTCGCCGATTTGAGCCGCCAGGTCACCGCGCCGCATGAAATTGATTTTATGGTCGTGTCGAGCTACGGCGACTCGCAGGAAACCTCCGGCGTCGTGCGCATCGTCAAAGACTTGAAGGAAAACATTCATGACCGGCATGTATTGTTAGTCGAGGACATTATTGACAGCGGGTTGACACTGGATTATCTGCTGAAATATTTGCAAACGCGCTCCCCCGCCAGTCTGGAAATCTGTTCGCTGCTCAGCAAGCCGTCGCGACGGCGGGCGCATCCGCCAATCAAATATCTCGGCTACGAAATCCCGGATAAATTCGTCGTCGGGTACGGCCTGGATTACAAGCAATTCTATCGTCATCTGCCGTATGTCTGCGTCTTGAAGAGCGATGGGGCGGGGGAATATCGGATATAGAACCAACCCTGGCAGGGTTTCGAACCCTGCCAGGGTTGAATTCGAAGCGGGATGAAAAGAAGATTGTTGTTGGGTGCAGGAATCATCGCCCTGCTCGCGCTTATCGGGTTCATTGCGCGGAGTTACCTGCGCAGTGACGTGTCGTTGAGCGCCATTCCGATTGCGACCGCGCAGCGCGGAACGCTGACCCAGAACATTGTCGAAAGCGGCACGCTTCAGGCGGTGCAGTCCGTCACGCTCGCTTCGGAAATCAAAAGCGACCGCGCCAAAATCGCCAAAATCGCGCCCGAAGGCGCGTATGTGCAAGAGGGCGAACTCGTCATCGAATTCGATAAAGCTCCGTTCGAAGACGAATTACGCAAGCTGCGCTTCGAAATCACTCAGGCCGAGGCGGCGATTGTCGCGGCGAGCGAAAATCTCAAGTTACAGCAGGCGAAAAATGACACCGATTTGAAAGAAGCCGAAGCCAATATTCTCGCGGCGGAAGCTGACCGCAAAAACATCGAAGAAGGGGAAGGCGTCATCCGCTTGCGCGAGTTGGAAATGGAGGTGGAACGCGCCGCCGCCGCCTTCGAACAGGCCGAGCAAAAAGTCGTTGACCTCAAAGACATGCTCAAATCCGGCTTTATCACCCAGAACGAACTGACCAACGCCGAAGCCGAACTCAAAGAAATCGCCTCAAAATATCAATTCGCCAAACAGAAGCATCAGATTTTCGTGGATTTTACGCGCCCCACTGAGATCGAAAAAGCCCGCCGCGCCGCCCGTGAAAGCACCGAACGTTTGCAGCAGCTTCGCGAAATGGCGGAGCGCCTGATCAGCCTGCAACAGGCCAATCTGCAAAAAGAGCAGGCCAATCTGCAAGGCTTGCAGGAAAAATACAAAACCGCGCTGGACGAACTGCGAAAAACCACGATTTACGCGCCGATTCCCGGCCTCGTGATTTATAACGACATTCCCGCGTCGGGCAAAGCCCGCAAAATCCAGGTCGGCGACGCTGTCTGGAGTCATCAGGGACTCATCAGCCTGCCGGATATTTCGCGCATGATGGTGGAAACGAACGTGCGGGAAGTGGATATTCACAAAGTCGCCTTAGGCCAGCAGGCGCAGATTCGGATCGACGCCTACCCTGACGCGGCCTATACCGGCACCGTGCATTTGATCGGCTCATTGGCGACCGCCGAACAAAATCAGCCGACCGCGACCAAATATTTTCAAGTCCACATCGCGCTGACCGAATCGGATGCCCGTCTGCGTCCGGGCATGACGGCGCGCGTCGAAATTCTGATCGAGCGGTTCGAGCAGGTTCTGTACGTCCCATTGGAGGGCGTCTTCGAAAAAGCTGGACAAAAAGTTTGTTATGTCGTACAAGGAAAACAGGCTGAAGAACGTCCGGTCAAGGTCGGAAAATTCAACCGAGATTTTATCATTATCGAAGAGGGACTTGTCGAAAGAGATCAGATATATTTACAAGACCCGACCACGCTGTTGATGCGGTAAATTCTTCGTACCCCCGACGTCCTCGTCGGGTCTGCGAACGAGGACGTTCGCGGTACGCTGATCAAAGGAGCGCGTATGGATATGCATAATGTGCTGGCGTTGATTTTAGGCGGAGGGCATGGAACGCGCCTCTACCCGCTGACGAAAATGCGTTCGAAACCGGCGGTGCCATTGGCCGGAAAATACCGTCTGATTGACATTCCGCTCAGTAATTGTCTCCACGCGGGCATTGATAAAATTGCGATTCTCACGCAATTCAATTCCGTGTCGCTGCATCGCCATATCCAACGCGCCTACGGTCGCGACATGTTCGCGCATGGCTGGGTCGATCTGCTCGCCGCGCAGCAAACGACCAGCGGTCAGGCGTGGTATCAAGGCACAGCCGACGCGATTCGGCAGCAGCTTCATGAAATCCGCTCGGCCAAAACAGAGTTCGTGCTGATTTTGCCGGGCGATCATTTGTATCAAATGGATTATCGCGATTTTCTCCAGCATCATCTCGATACCGACGCCGATATTACGCTGGCCGTGCAGCCGACCGAGCGGCGTTTAGCGACCGGATTGGGCATTCTGAAATGCGATAGCGACGGACGCATCGTCGTGTATAAGGAGAAACCCAAATTAGAGGAATTGGACGGTCTGGAAAGTCTGGCGGACACCGGCAAACCGTATATGGCGTCTATGGGGATTTATCTGATCCGCGCCTCCTTATTGGCCGAGTTGCTTGCGTCGCCCGGCAACGATTTGGCGAAAGACATTACCCCGCCGACGATTTCGAAATATCGCGTGATGGGCTACGTGTTTCGGAATTATTGGGCGGACATCGGCACGATCCGACGCTATTACGAGGTGAATCTGGAATTGGTGTCTCCCGATAGCCCCTTCGATTTCAATAATCAGCGCCTGCCGATTTATACGCACGCCCGTTTTCTGCCGCCTTGCGAAGTCTATGGCGCAAAACTCAACGACGTGATTCTGACGGATGGCAGCCGGATTTACGATGCGGAAATTACCAAATCGGTCATCGGCCTGCGCAGTCTTGTCCGCTCGAAGGTAACGATTGATTCGTCCATCATCATGGGGGCGGATTATTATGAAAGCGGCTCGGAACTCGCGCAGAACAGCGACCCTAACCGACCGCCAATCGGCATCGGAGAGGGCACGGTGATCGAATCGGCGCTGATTGATAAAAACGCGCGCATCGGTCGTCATGTGCATATTCGGCATATTGCGAATCGCCCCGATTCCGAGACCGATTCCTGGGTCGCCCGCGATGGACTGGTGATCATCCTGAAAAACGCCGTCATCCCGGATGGCACGATTATTTGATATGTTTCATTCGTTCGACGAATTGCAGCAAAAAGTGCGCCATTTTCCACGCCGCAAGCGCGTCGCGGTCGTGGCCGCCGCCGAAGAGCATGTGCTGGAAGCGGTGGATCGCGCCTATCGCGAGCAGATCGTCGCGCCGATTCTGATTGGCGACGCTGCGAGAATTGCCGAATACCTTGCGCAATCGGGATCGGCGATTCCCGCCACCGCGATTCGGCCTGCCGCTTCCGTCAACGAATCCGCCATGATCGCCGTCAGTCTCATTCGCTCCGGCGACGCCGATTTTCTGATGAAAGGCCGCCTGCACACCGCCGAATTGATGCGCGTCGTCGTTGACCGGGCGCACGGTTTGCGCGCCCGGCGGCTGATGTCGCATGTCGCTTTTTTGGAAATCCCCACGTATCACAAACTCCTTGCGATTACCGATGGCGGCATCGTCTTATATCCCGATCTCGAAGAAAAACGGGAGATTCTCGAAAATGCCGTGTCGTTCATGCTGAAGATGGGCTATGTCAGGCCGAACGTCGCGGTGCTGGCAGCCGTCGAAACCATCAATTCGAAAATGCAGGAAACCGTTGACGCAGCGCGGCTCAAGCAGATGAATCAGACCGGGAAAATTGCGCGCTGCCTTGTCGAAGGGCCAATCTCCTACGATCTCGCGATGAGTCGCGCTTCTGCGACAATCAAAGCGTATGACAGCCCGGTGACAGGCGAGGTTGATCTGATGGTCGCGCCGAACATCGCCGCCGGCAATTTGATGGCGAAAAGTCTGGTCTATTCCGGCGGCGCGAAAATGGCGGGCGTCGTGGTCGGCGCTGCCGCGCCGGTCGTCCTGACCTCGCGCGGCTCGACCGCCGAAGAAAAATTCTATTCCCTCGTCCTCGCCGCGTCGGCGGTATGATATCAATATTAGTGGATGCGCCCTGAAGGGGCAGAAGAATAGAGCCTGGGGTGACAACCCCAGGAACGTGAATTCATCTTGTCCCAGTGCCCTGAGGGGGCGCCGGAAATACCGCTGCCCTTTCAGGGCTGGATAATTCATGATGTTGCCTTCCTGGGGTTGTCACCCCAGGCTGTACTGTTCTGCCCTTTCAGGGCAATAACATGAAATGTCGCAGATTCGATATTATGACGACCTATCGCATTTTAGCCATCAATCCCGGTTCGACTTCGACCAAAATCGCGCTGTACGACAATGAAGAAGAGCGTGTGCGCGAATCAGTAGCGCATTCCCACGAAGAACTCAGCCGGTATGCGCGGATTTCCGATCAATATCAGATGCGGAAAACCGCTGTGCTGGCGTTCCTGGATACGCATCAGATTCCATTCGCGTCGCTTTCTGCTGTCGTTGGGCGCGGCGGCTTGCTCACTCCGGTGCAATCCGGCGCGTATCGCGTCAATCAGGCGATGCTGGACTGCCTGCGTCATCATCCTGTCGCGGAACACGCCTCGAATCTCGGCGCGTTCATCGCCCACGACATCGCCGCGCCGCTCGGCATTCCGGCATATATCTACGATTCGGTCGCGGTGGACGAACTTCAGGAAATCGCCCGAATCAGCGGCTGGCCGGAACTCCCGCGCCGCAGCCTGATTCATGCGCTGAACATGCGGGCGGCAGCGATGAACATCGCGCAGCGGCTTCAGCGCCCGTACCGCGAATTGCGCCTGATTGTCGCGCATCTCGGCGGCGGCATCAGCATGAGCGCGCATCAGGATGGCCGCATGATTGACATTGTCTCGGACGATGAAGGAACGTTCGCGCCGGAACGCGCCGGGCGCGTTCCGTGTATCGCGCTGGCGAAGCTCTGTTTCAGCGGGAAATATACCTTGCAAGAGGTCATCAACACGTTTCGCGGGCAAGGCGGCTGCGTGGCGTATCTCGGCACGAACAACACGCAAGACGTTGAAGCGCGGATTCGAAAGGGCGATCAGCAGGCCGCGTTGATTTATCAGGCGCTCGCGTATCAGATCGCCAAAGGCATCGGCGAATTGGCGACCGTGCTGCGCGGCAAAGCGGATCGGATCGTGTTGACCGGCGGGATCGCGCATTCCGCCATGCTGACCGGCTGGATTCGGGAGCGGGTGGAATGGATCGCGCCGGTGGAGATGCTGCCGGGCGAGAACGAACTCGACGCCCTCGCGCTCGGCGCGTTGCGCGTCCTGCGCGGCGAAGAAGCGGCGCAAGAATTCGTGTGTTCGCCAGAAAATACGCATCATCAAGAATAAAAGATTGACAACAACGTTATCCTCCACAAATAAGAATAAGAGTGTTAGAAAATGAGCGCTTCTGATTCCAAGAGACGCATTGTAAGTATCTTGCATATCGCGTCGGTTAGCAATTATGAAAAAAAATTTACAACTTACGGCCGTTATAGAAAGAGAAGGGGATGGATACGTGTCAACGTGTCAAGAACTTGACGTTGTCAGTCAGGGAAAGACGATTGAGGATGCGCGTGTCAATTTGGTCGAAGCCGTTGAAGGATTTTTAGAAGCGGCGTCACCATCCGAGATCAAACGT
>CAZRSF010000075.1:0-31265 GCA_964602655.1 uncultured Candidatus Moduliflexus sp. | reverse complement strand
CGCCGAAAGGTTTGTGGAAAGGTGACAAAGAACCACGCTATCGGATTGAACCGCGACGATTTCTGGCGGACTTCATGCACTTCAGCGTAAGAACGCGCCACTAACGATTCCAAATAACGCCGAATGTCCGTCTCAGCCGAAAAGCCCGTCACTTTCGCCAAATCCGCCGACGCGCGTTGATACAGATAATGAAAACGCTGAATCTGCGCCACATCCATTGTGCCGAATGCGTCGCGCTCCAACTGCGTCAGGAGCGCGTCCAGTTCGCTCCAGTAGGGCTTCTCTTCGGAAATAAATTTTTGCAGGTCGAGAATCATAGAATGCTCGCATTGTAGGGCGAAACTGTAGTTTCGCCCTGCAAATCATAACAATTGCCGCCGTTTGACGGCGATATACTGGGACACCAGGTCAACGCACATCTTTTCGTCGTTCAGCAGCGAGAAATTGACGCCGCGATGCTGCAACGCCCGCTCCAATTCCCGCAAATCGCGCCAGAGCGTATGCCCGCCGAGTTTGTGGTACAAATCATCCAGCGACGAGACGTTCGGATTCGAGAACAACGGTTGCGCGACAGGCGGACGCAGCATATTGACCAGGACAAGGTGCTGGCGGTGAATCAGGCTGATGTTTTTGACGAAACTTTCCGAAAGTATCGGATCGTCCAAATTCGTCAACACGACCAACAACGCCCGCCGCCGCAGCCGCAAGCGGAGAAACGAACAGAGTTCGTCGAAATCGGGATTGCCGCGTTCAGGCTCAAGCCGGTAGAGCGCGTCGCGACATGCGCCGTAGTGCGTTTTGCCGGTTTTTGCCCGAACGAATGTGCGTATCTGACTGTCGAACGCCGCCACGCCGAACATATCCCCCTGCTTTTGCGCGGCGAGTCCGAGAATCATCGCGGCGGTGATAAAGCGTTCCAAAATCGTGTCGCTCGTCTGAGGTTCCTCGGAAGCGGTCTCGACGCTTCGCGCCGGACGCGCGCTCAAACGCGACGTATCAATCAGCACATACACTTCCTGCGTTCGTTCGATTTGGAAGACTTTCGTAATCGGGCGGCCTCGTTTGGCGGTCGCTTTCCAGTGAATATCCTCGAAACTGTCGCCCGGCATGTATTCGCGCAGTTTCTCGAATTCCCGCCCTTTGCCGATCTGCCGCTGCGCGTGAACGCCGAAACTGCCGCGATTCAGAAAGAGCGCCGCGAGATTGTTGCGCTCCCGCGATAAATCAGGATAGACGCGGAGTTCGCTGCTCACCGGCACGCTGCCGCGCCGCGCCCAGAGTCCGAGCGGCGAAGCTGTTTCGAGATAGCATCTTTCCAGCCGAAACTGCCCGCGTTTCAGCGGTATGCACGGCCACATCAAACGGAAGCGTTCCTGATCTTGCGGTAAGATTGCGTTGAGATCTTCGCGTGGCGAATCGAACTCCGCCGGCAGCGCTAAACCAAAACGCACTTCTCGATTGGCCGCGCCGGAATGCGTGACATTCAACTCGATTGCGCCTTCGCGGTTTTTCGAAAAGCGAATGATCTCCGGCAGTTCGACGCGAATCCCTTGCAAAGCGTCGAAGGCTAAAGCCGCGTCAATAAAGGCGATCAGGAAGAACGCCAGCGTCCCGGCAAATGACAGCAATGCCGACGACGACATCGCGCCAATGAGCGACAACGGCAGTGTAATCAGCGCGAACCAGACTAATAAGCGTGTACGTGGAACAAGCATGAAATCATCATCCAAAATGTCATTCGGGGGTTGAAACCCCCATCTATATTCCGTTGCCGCTTCGCAGCATATACCCGCCCTGAAAGGGCGATGTTGTAAAGACGGGGGTTTCAACCCCTGGAAAAATTTTAACGCGGCACAGTCACTTCCTGTAAAATTTGTTGGATCACTTCCGGGACAGTCATCCCTTCGATTTCGAATTCGGGGCGCAGAATCAAACGATGTTCTAATGCAGGAACGGCCATCTGTTTGATGTCGTCGGGCGTCACGAAATCACGCCCGTCAATCGCGGCATACGCCCGCGATGCGAGCAAGAGCGCTTGCGACGCGCGCGGCCCCGCGCCGACTAACACGCTTTTATGCGCCCGCGTTTTGCGGACGATATTCACCAAATAGCCGATCAATTCCTCGCGCATGACGATCCCTTCCATGTCTTGACGCAGCGCATTCAATTGGTCGCCTTGAATCACCGGCTTGACTGCGCCGCTTTGCAGCATCGCTTCCGGCGACTCGCTGCCGAGCATCCGCCGCGCTAACATCGTTTCTTCATCCTGCGTCGGATAATTCATCGTAATTTTCAGCAGAAACCGGTCTTTCTGGGCTTCCGGCAGCGGATACGTGCCCTCGTATTCAATCGGGTTTTGCGTCGCAAAGACCGTAAAATTCGGCGGCAGCGCGTATGTTTTGCGGTCAATCGTGACGGCGCGTTCCTGCATCGCCTGCAACAGCGCGGATTGCGTTTTGGCGGGAGCGCGGTTGATCTCGTCAGCTAACAGAAATGAGGTAAACACCGGCCCTCTGACTAACGCGAATTTGTTTTGATCCATCAAAAACACATTCGTGCCGGTAATATCCGCCGGCATCAAATCCGGCGTGAATTGAATCCGGTTGAATTCGCAGCCGAGCGCCTGCGCAAGGGTTCTGACCAGCAGCGTTTTGGCGATGCCTGGCACGCCTTCGATCAGCACATGATGATTCGTGAAAATGGCGATCAGCGACTTTTCAATCACGTCTTCCTGCCCGATAATCACTTTGGCGACTTCCTGTTTGGCGCGCGCCAGCGTCTCTTTGACTCGTTCGATATTGCTTTCCATATTATTTCATCAGGAGTGCCAACGCTTGCGTTGGCCGTCAAAGCAGAGCGTTGACACTCCTGCCGTTTATGCTCCTCAAAATGACTGCATTCGTATTCTATCTCTCTGCAAGGATGCGAGAAATTGTGCGATATAGCTTCATTGGCTGACGCTCTTTGGACGGGCGCGCCTCTTCTGTTCGAATGGCGGCGGCGATCTGCGCCCAGACCACCGGATCGTCTTGCTGCAAATGGGCAAACGTTTTCTCCCACTCCGTCACACAGGCCGGGAGAATATCGTGAGGAGCGATATTGCGGCGCAATAAATTGACAAAGCCCGCCATCATGTCTTTTCCTAATGCGCCGCCTTCCGCAAAACGTTCTTCCGGCTGCGGCACGAAGCTTGCGCTATTTTTCCAGACGAACAACAGCGCCAACACGAACAGACTGGCGAAGAATCCGGTTAATCCGTATTTTCGAATCAGCGACGATACGCCCGGCGATTGCATCACGCCGAAATGCGTTTCGTCGAACATGACATGCGGATTGCCGCCCACGAGCCACGCCAGCAAATCGGCGTAGCGTTCGTTGCGCATCGCTTCGTTGCTCAGGAAATAGGAATCTGCCGACAACACGATTGTGCCTTTGCCGTAATCCCGCTCGATCACGACCGGATACGCGCCCTGGCGATAGATAACGCGCCAGGCGTCATTCGTCGGCGTAAAATATAGGCCGGTATGCCAGGAGAGTTTTTCCGGCAGCGCACTTCCCTGACGGTCGGCGCGATGAACGAAAATCGGAATGTCGCTTTTGTTCTTTGAAATCTCCGGCAATTCAGCAACATCGAATGTCACGCCCCAGCGTTTGGCAAGATTGATAAAAAGTTCCTCTTTTTTCTCGGACGTTTTTTCATCCGCAGGCTGTTTATCGTGCTGCTGCTCTTGTTGCCCGTTTTTAGCGTCCTCCTTCGATGTCTGTTCTTCGCCGTCTTCGCTTTCCTGATCCTCGTCTTTTTCCGGGCGCTCGATCTTCGATTTTTGCGCGACAGGGAAAAACGAGACGACCAGCCGCCCACCGTTGGTGAGAATCTGCTCCGCCGCGATCACGGAATCTTTGTCCGCCGAATATTGAAACTGAGCAGGGTTGAGGCCGAGATAAAAAATCGTCGTTTGCTTGAGTTCGGTCAATTTCGTAAACGGCAGGTAATTGCGTGAACACGAGAAATCGCTGAGGCGGTCAAGCCCTTCGTAAATCGCTTTTGCGCCGAGCGGATCGGTGCGCAGCGACGAGTACGGCGGATACATGTCTCCGGCTTCGTAACGCAGAATAAACAGGCGGACAATGCCGAAAATAAACAGAATCAGCACGACGCCTGCCAGCAGATAAATGCCAATCGGATGTTTTTTCATGTTATTCTCTTTCGACCGCCACCCGGTTGAGTTGTTCGTAATTCGCTCCGCGTGGAACGAGAGATGCTGGCAATTACAGCCCCAACATCTCTGCCGCTTGCTTCATCGCGTCGAGACAGAAGGCGATATGCTCGTCCAGCGCCACGCCTAATTCCTCCGCGCCTTTGCGGATATCATCCCGATTGACCGACCGGGCAAACGCTTTGTCTTTCATCTTTTTTTTCACCGACGCCACTTCCACCGTCCGAATCGTTTTCTGCGGCTGTACCAGCGCCGCCGCCGTCAGCATTCCGGCCAGTTCATCCACCGCGAACAGGGCTTTATCCATCGGCGAATTGCGCGGCAGATTCAGAAAATCAGCGTGCGTTTTGATGGCGTAAATCACGTCATCAGGATAGCCGCGTTCCGCTAAAATCGCCGCGCCTTTCAGCGGATGATCGCCCAATGTCGGGTATTGCTCGTAATCGAAATCGTGCAGCAATCCGACAATCCCCCAGACCGTCTCATCTTCGCCGAATTTGCGGGCATACGCCTGCATCAGCGCTTCCACCGCCAGCGCATGTTTGATTAACGATTCCGATTTCGTGTATTCTGTCAATAATTCGAACGCCGTCTCCCGGCGCAGTTCCTCGCGCGTCATCGTGCCGCCTCCTGTATGATGTCCCGTAAAGACGCTCCGGCAGGACGTCTATTGTGACGGAAGACGCCCCGCCGGAGCGTCTCTGCAAATAATCAATAGAAGAATTCATCATACCGAACGCGGCCATTTCGCGCAAGAAAAATTCTCGATAAACGCCTTGCGCTTTGTTAAAAAACCTTCAGCATCCATCTCGAAAAGCATTGTTCTGAGTCAACTGATAGGCAGCCAGAATCACCTATTTTTCTCGACGTGACAAGAGGCGTGCTTATTGATAGAGTGACGAGTCACCACCCTTGCCAGGGTTTCGAAACCCTGACAGGGAGAACACGCCATAACCCGTTCGAACTTTTTTCTCTTTTGCGTATTTGGTTCTTGACAATCCGACTCGCTGTGGTTAATTTACCTAATTATTTCACGCATTATTTCGTATCAGAACTTCGTATCAGCCCGTCCAGGATTTAACGTCCTGGCCGGGCTGTAAAGTTACGCCTCGCATTTATGAAACTGTTCGACATCTTCAAACATTATCTTGCGCTGATGTTTTCGGGCATGGCCACACTGCTGTTGATCGGGCTGTCGTTGTTTCTCATTTCGACGGGAGTGATCGGGGTGGGGTATGCGTTGTCCTATATTTTTTCCGTGCTGCTGCCCGGCGAAACGATAGGGATGTTTCAGTTCGTGTTAATCGTATTAGCGGTCGCCTGCGCCGCAGGATTGGGGATTCCGATTGTGCTCTTAGCGCGAAATATTCAGAAATCTACCGAAAGCTTTTCCCTGATGCAGTTCGACGAAGAGGGCGAGGAAGGCGGCGAATATGACGAGGAACAGGAAGAAGACCCGATTGATGACGCCGAATTGAACGAATTTCTGAAAAAGCTGCATAAAACCCGCAATATCGGCCCGTTTATTCCCTCGCCGAAAACAATGGACGATCTCTGCCCCTGCGGCAGCGGTTTGAAATATAAAGACTGCTGCGGCAAACTTTGGAATTAGGGCATTTGTCCAGCGCTCTGTTACAGATGCTTGATCTGGCGCATGTCGTCAATCCGTTTCATCGCCTCTAACAACAACCCATGCACGTTCATGGTGACAGTGCGTTCGACATCCACATCGCCGGGCATAAAACGGAATCCGGCTTCGTGCCAAGTCATCAGACGAAAAAACGCCTGTTCTCCTTTCAAATTCTTCGTCATGGCGTGAATCACCAAACCGTTTTTGATAAAAATCTTGCCTTTGTCGCCGTGATTATCAATCGTCAACACGCCGGTTTTATTGGCCGTGTACAGGGTTTGAATCAATTCCTCCAGGCTGATCGTGCTGAGTTTGCCCGCCAATCCTTTATCAGGCTCGCTCTCGCTATTCTTTTCGCTGGCGGAGCGCAGACGTTCCGAGAGAATACGGTGGAAATAACGATTCAACACCGGATATTCCAAAAGGATGTCGTTGAAATATTCCTCGCTGAGCCGCATCAATTCGACATCTTCAACGCTGGTAATCGTAGCCGCCGCCGGATTGCCGGTCAATAACGACATCTCGCCGAAACAATCGCTGCGCGTCAAGACTGCCAATTGAATTTCTTTCCCGTTTTTCATCGGCAGACCGACACGTACGCCGCCTTTTTTGATGACGTAAAACGAATCGCCTTTCTGCCCTTTTTGAATAATCACAGTCTCTTTCGGATACGCCGCTAATTCGAACCGATCAACAATGCGTTCGATGGCATTGGTGGACAGCGTGCGAAACAGATCGCTCTCTAATAGCGTGTTTTTCGCCTCGGCGCGGGAGGCGTCCTCTTCTTCTTGCAAATTGCGGCCTTCTTCCAGTTTCAAATTCAGCGCTTCGAAAATATTTTTGGAAATGGTGTAATACTCGAACATCAAATCCGTATTTTCCTGCATATTCAGCAACAGCGACAGCCGCGCCAACAGCAGGACATTGTGTTTGACCGTGCTGACGCGGTATTTCTGGGCAATCGTCTGCGCGCTCAGTCCATTGAAGCGCTCTAAACGCTCTTTGAGGAATTCATCTTTGAACGGCATCAGATGTTGCTCGATTTGCGCCAGAATCTCCTGATATTTGCGATGTTTTTCCGGGTCGTCCCACATCAGGATTTGAATCCCCTCGGCTTCCAGCACTTTCACCAGCGTTTTGCGGCGCACCATGACATCGGCGTCGCTGTCGTATTCTTCAGCGGACGAAATGGAGGCGTCAAGGATTTTGTGATATTCCCGGATGCGTTCATACGTCTGGTAGGCGGCGAGTTCATCGGGATAGACGCCGCTCAGATCGTCGCAAATCTTCATGCCGAGTTGTTCTTTATAGGGGTTGAGTTTGATGTTGAGCGCGTCGGAGATGCGTTTGTAGGTTTCGTTGTATTGTTCGATAATGTGCAGATTTTCGTCATGCCCTTCCAGCAGCAGCGTGAAATGGGAGAGAAGGAAGAGATGATGTTTGATCAGCGTGGCGTCGTACTTTCTGGCAATTTCGCGCGGACTGATATTGGCAAACCGCTGCAAGATTTCCAGCACGAACGCCGGTTTTTCATGGCCGAGATAGGTTTCGATGTCGCTCAAAATCTGCTGATATTTTCGATTTTCTTTGACGCTTAACGCCTGAATGCCGATCCCTTCCAACACTTTAATCAACGCCTGCCGCCAGATTTTCTGCGCGTCTGCCGGCGCTTGCGCTTCTTTGTCGAGCGAGCTTTCCAGGATGACGCGGAATTCTTCCAATTCTTGTGGCGGCGAGGACGTCAACGCCTCTGCGGTCATTGAAAACAGGAGTTCGCTGATCTCTTTGGCGCGTTCCCTCAGCAGATGGAATGTTTGGCCGATTTTACCGAGAATATCTTTGATCGCGCGGAGTTCCTGGTGTATCCGTTGCTGTTTTTTGGCTAAAATTGTTTGATAATCGTCCAACGAACGCTGATAATGGACAATGGTCGCATAGGATGCTTTGGCGATATTTTCCGGCGCGGCATCGCGTAATTTGCGGAAGAGGTCTCGGACGAATTCGGTTTTGAGTTTGATTGCGGACGTAATATTCCGCAAGACCTCGCCATAGCGGCGGAAATTGTGAGAACGATGCCCCTCTTTCTGAAGAATGAGACGCAATTCATCCGCGACAATTCGGCGATAGGATTCCAACACGCTCAACGTATAGGCCGAATTCTGGACAATCAGCGTCACGTCGGACGGGAGCGTTCTGACCAGCGTGGCGGCTGTCAAGACGCCATTTTCAGACTCATCGTCTATCGAATCGAACTCCATCATATCGTTCGGCAGATTGATGATTCCATTCCCATTGCCATCATACTCGTTGTATATGACTAATTCCTGGCTGATGGCAGCATTCATGAGTTCTTCGGACTGGCGGACAGCGCGTGTATATGCTGACGATGTCGCCAGTATCCCTCCTTTATTCGGTTGTGTCTATTCAGAAAAGCGCGCGATGATGAAAGTTAAAAATTTTCGCAATTATTTCACCGTCCCGCGAACGTCCAGTTTGTTGATCATGCTGACTGCGACCAAGGACAAAGGGCATTCGCGAGACAACGCGCTGAATCGTGACCAAAAAACAATAGAAAACATGCAGATTGGCGTCAAGTATTTCTTTTCTCAACCCATCGATCTTTTCCTGACAGGTCTTTTTCTTATTACTCCTTATTTTTATTATAGTTACATTTTTTTACTGCTGCTGCCGGAGCAAAAAAAATTTACACGTTTAAGGAAAAAATAAGTGGAAAAATTTCACAACACGGGCTATCTTCTTAAAATATTTATAGTTACTGATAATTTCTGCTTGACAAAACTTTTCTTTTTACGCTATATTTGAATTGTGAAAAAATGTATGTTATCGGAATCTGTCAGATGAACGTTCATGAGGCAACCGCCATATAAGCGCAAGCCTCTGAAATATCACCTACAGCGTATGCAGACGTTATGAAGGAGGAGAACGCGTTTGTAAAAATGTGACGGTTGCCGCAAAAAACGAAAGCTGCAAGGACTGGTACTCCTCGCAGCTTCCAACAGCGGCAAACGGGGAGATTCGAGCTTTCCTGGAAGGTGGCTCACGTGTACGCCCTGCTGCGCGCCGAGTCGTGTGCGTCTGAAAATCGGTTATTCTGCGTCTATCGAGGCTGTTCTGTCAGTTGTTCCCTGTCATCGAAGAGTCTGTGTACGAACCTGTCTGCGTTTCTCTGATGATACAATAGTACACTCTCCCCCGTCCTTTTGTAAAGGAAAAAAAACGAAAAAAAACCCCTCCTGCCATAAATCTGTATATACGGGGAGTCTTGTATCATGTCGAACGCCGTCAAGACGCAAGAGGACGCCAAATATGCGGAAGTCGGGAAACTCTTATCCGCCAGGCTGCATGAAGCGCGGGCGAAAAAGGGAACGTTGCGCTGCCCGAGCTGCCTGCTCGTATTTGACGCAACGCATCTGATTAAGTGCCCAAACTGCCGGACATTGATTGGAGCGACATTTCAAGAATGGCGCAGCGAGGCGACGAAAACATCACAGCCGCCCGAACCGCCGCGCCCGGCCACGCAGAGATCGGAATCAGCACCGCTCCTGTTTCCGAAAGAGTACGCGCCGGTTAACACGACGCGCCTTCGAAAACATCGCGCCCTTCGTCCGCGCAAAATCCTGGAAGCGGTGCAATTGGAACTTGACTTTTTTACGCAAGGTTACAGGCAATATCCGGGATAAAGACCAAATGGAATGACAGACGTGTATTGGGAGAATCGTTATTATGATAAAAGCGATTGGTATGTTTTCTGGCGGTTTAGACAGTCTGCTGGCGATTAAATTGATCAAAGATCAGGGCATTGACGTTGACGTGCTGCACTACAATATCGGCTTCGAATCGCTGCATCTCGACCGGCAAATCAAGCACAAGGCCGCCGAGATCGATCTCGCCGACATCGAACACAAATTAGGCGTCGTGATTCAAGATATTGACGTGACCGACGCGTTTTTGAATGTGGTGTTGCATCCGAAACACGGCTATGGCTCGGAAATGAACCCCTGCATTGACTGTAAAATTTTTATTTTGCAACAGGCCAAAGCGTATATGGACGCGCATCAGGCGCAGTTTATTTTCACCGGCGAAGTCGTGGGGCAGCGGCCAATGTCACAGCAATTGCCGACCATGCGCTTGATCGAGCAGCGCTCCGGTTTGCGCGGTTATTTGCTCCGTCCGCTCTCGGCCAAAATTCTTGAGCCCACGATTCCCGAACAGCAAGGCTGGGTGGATCGCGAACGATTACTGGCGATTTCCGGGCGAGGTCGTCATCCCCAGTTGGCGTTGGCGCGTCAATACGATCTCAGTTTCCAGCAGCCGGCGGGCGGATGTTTGTTGAACGACCCGCATTTTTCGATCCGGTTACAAGAATTGTTCGCGCATACGCCCGAAGCGCTGCTCACGACGAATGACGTGATGCTGCTGAAACTTGGGCGGCATTTTCGACTGGCGGACAACCTGAAAATCATTGTCGGACGCCATGAAGTGGATAACGATTTTCTCGCGCAGCATGCCGCCGGACGTTGGACGGCGACCGCGCGGGACATCGCCGGGCCGCTCGTCGTGATTGTCGGCGAACCGGACGACGCTCAATTCAAGCAAATCGCTCAGATAATCGTCAAATACACGAAAGCGAAACACGCCGACCGCGCCACTGTAGATTTCTTCCGCGATAACGAGCAGCGCGCCGAGACCATCGTACCCAACGCCCTGCTGGACCCGAATCAATGGCGGATCGGCGAATGAATATCTTTCCTCAAAGAAGTCTATTGACAAATCAGCCCAGCCTCGCTGATAGCGTCACGCGAGAACATCATGATATCGCAGTATTCATAAGCATGGGATCCGTTTCAGGAGTGCCAAAGCGAAGCTTTGGCCGTCAAAGCTTAACTCCTCTTGATACGTCAACTGATGCGAATAATGTGATATGACGCTGAACGGACGGAGATGCGCTGATTTTTTATAGCGATCTCGTTTTAGGACAGGATGACAGGAAATCCCTTTTTTATCCTCTCCTAAAACGAACGAATATATAAACATATATGAAACGTTTACCTTTTCGAATGACCCATTGCGTATATATTGCTGCGGTATTGATCTTGCTGCTCGCGGCTGCACCAGGCATGGCGGCGGCGGCGAATGCGTCGTATAAATCGGTCTTGCTGATGGATTATGATTCCGGCGAGATTTTAGAGCAGGAGCACGCGCATGACGCCGTGATTCCGGCCTCGCTTGTGAAAATGATGGTATTATACCTGACGATGGAGCAAATTCAAGCAGACAAGCTCCATTTTTCAGATATTGTGACCATCTCCGAATGGGCGAGCAAAATGGGCGGACAGCAAGTCTATCTCTCCAAAGGGGAGATGTTTACGCTGGAAGAATTGCTGGAAGCGATGGTGATCGGTTCTGCGAACGACGCGGCGGTGGCGGTGGCGGAATATCTCGCCGGAAGTACGGACGCTTGTGTCGCGCTGATGAACGCCAAAGCGAAAGAATTGGGCATGACGGAGACGGTGTTTGCCAATGTGCATGGTCTGCCGCCGTCGAAAGGGCAAGTGGATAATGTTACGTCCGCGTATGATATCGCGTTGTTAGGGCGCGCGTTATTGCAGCATTTTCCGCAAGTGCTGAACTGGACGTCAACCGTCAAAATCACGTTTCGAAACGACACGCTGCCGATTGCCAATAGCAACCGCTATCTGCTGCGCAATGTGGAAGGCGTTGATGGGCTGAAAACCGGGTATCATCGCAAATCGGGGTTCAATGTCTGCGTGACGGCGAAACGCGGCGACCGCCGATTGATCGCCGTGATTATGGGATCGCCGACGAAAATAGATCGAAATCGCGCGGCGAAAGAATTGCTCAAAAACGGCTTTTCCACATTCGAAAAGGTATCGCAATTGAACCAATAAGCGGAGACTGCGATGGCGATTCGGGAAATTCAGGTCAAAAGCATTTTGCAGCGCAGCGGCATTCCGGGCGCGGATTACGTCATCAATCCGTACACCGGCTGCGTACATGGCTGCGTCTATTGTTACGCCCGCTTCATGAAGCGATTCACCGGCCACACAGATGCGTGGGGCGCGTTTCTCGATGTGAAAATCAATGCGCCGGAATTGTTGGAACGCCAGTTGTCCCACCGCAAAACGCCGCTGGAAGGCACGATTTTTTTGTCCAGCGTGACCGATCCGTATTTGCCCGCCGAACGGAAATATCAACTGACGCGGCGCGTGTTGGAAGTTCTACTGAACCATCAGGCCGCCATTTCGATCCTCACCAAATCCGACCTCGTGACGCGGGATATTGACCTGTTGAAGCAGTTTCGGCGCTGTTCGGTGGGATTGAGCATGATGACCGTTGACGACGCTGCCGCGCAGGCGTTCGAACACCATGCCGCGCCGCCGTCGCGCCGCATTCATGCGTTGCAGACGTTACACGCCAACGGCATCCGCACGTATGCGTTTCTCAGCCCGTATCTGCCGACGATTTCCGGTATTGATTTGTTATTCGAGCGTTTGTCCGGCGCAGTTGACGAAGTCGGCATCGAAGCGTTGAATCCGCGCGGCGGCGGAATGGATGGCGTGAAGGACGCCTTGAACGCCTACGCGCCGCATTCGACCGAGCAATGTTTCCGATTAGTGCGCGACGACCAGTATTGGGACGCCCTCGAATTTCATGCGCGACAGCTTGCAGCGCGGGCGAATATCGCGTTTATGGGACTGTTTCGGCATGGGCGACAAAAAACGTAGGGGCGTTCAATCGAACGCCCCTACGGTAATCAGGTAAAGCACCAGATGCTCAACTTCTGGGATTTTGACAGGGCGAGGAGACCTCGCCCCTACTCTTGCTCTTGCCAAATTGCATACAGCAAAAATTCCGTATTGCCTTTTGCGCCTTTGATCGGCGATTCGATCACGCCTTGCACGTTCAGGCCGATTGAGACGGCGTAATCCTGCACATCCTGAAGCACGCGCTGATGCTGCTCGGCGGATTTCACCACGCCGCCTTTGCCGACTTCCCCTTTGCCCACTTCGAATTGCGGCTTGACGAGCGCAATCATTGTTGCGCCTGGTTTCAGCAACGAACAGATCGGCGTCAACACTTTGTTCAGGGAAATAAACGACAGGTCAATCACGGCGATGTCGAACGGTTCGTCGAAATCGGCGGGCGACAGATTGCGCACGTTCACCCGCTCCCGATTGATGACACGCGGATCACTGATGAGTTTCCAGGCAAGCTGGCCGTAGCCGACATCCACCGCATACACCTTTTTCGCGCCGCGTTGCAGCAAACAATCGGTAAAGCCGCCGGTAGATGCGCCCACATCAATTGCAACCTTCTCAGTCACATCAACGCCAAATTCTTGCAGCGCCTTGTCCAATTTCATTCCGCCGCGCCCGACAAACGGATGTTCCTGACCGAGCAGGCGAATCTCCGCGTCGTCCGGCACGCTTGTTCCGGCTTTATCAATCTTCTGTTCGTTCACCAACACCAATCCGGCAAGGATCAAGCGTTTGGCCTGTTCGCGGCTCGGCACAAGGCCGAGGTCTGTCAGCAAGGTATCAAGACGAGTTTTCGACATAACACACTGATGAAAGAAGACGTCGTGTTTTTGTCAAGACTCGGAGCAAGAAAAACTCCGGAATGATTCGGGCGCAGATTGAATGCGTCTAACGAGCCATATTGTTATAATATGTTATTTTACGTTATTTTATTACGTATTTTTTCTGAAAAATAACTTGCAATTTATAACAGGAAAATAAATGACATATTATATCGCTATTCAACAATCTTTTGACAGGATTGGGTTGAGGTGAATCAATGAAGGGGTTTGTTTGAGATGTCATATCGGAGTCGGCCATACTCGGCATTTACACAAGAGGTTAACGTCGGCTTTTTCAACAAAGGAGGAACCTATGCAAGTAACGATTAATGGGCGCGTATGCGCTGCCGAATCTGGTCAAACCATTTTGCAGGCTGCGCGGGCAAATGGCGTGTATATCCCCTCGCTGTGTTATCTCGAGAAATTGGGCGCGATGGCCAGATGCCGCGTCTGCGCGGTGGAAGTGCAGGGCGTTCGCGGATTATGCACGTCGTGTAACACCCCGGTGCAAGAAGGGATGGTCATCACGACGGACTCTCCCGCCGTGTTGCAATCGCAAAAATTTACTGTTGATTTATTGTTGTCTTCCGGCCATCACGAGTGTTTGGCCTGCGAACAGAACGGCGCGTGTGAATTGCAGGAGGCCGCCTATTATTTGGGGATTGAGACGCCAACGATGACATTCGAAGGGACTGATCGGCGCAAAGACGCGAGTTCGGCGTTTATTCAGATCGACCGTTCGAAATGCATCTTGTGCGGGCGCTGTGTCGAAGCGTGCCAACATGGCGTGGTGAATCGCGTGCTTGGTTTCCAGTCCAGAGGCTTTGCGACGGAGATCGGGTTTGATATTGATGCCGCGATGGGGGAATCTACCTGCGTCCAATGCGGGGAATGTTCGCAAAGCTGCCCGGTCGGCGCGATTATTGATAAAAAGGCGATTCGGAAGGGGCGCGCGTGGGACACGAAAAAGGTGCGCACAACCTGCCCGTATTGCGGCGTCGGCTGTCAACAGGAACTCCATGTCAATGGCGAGCAGATCGTGCAAGTGGCCGGCGTGGAAAATGGCGCTCCGAATCAAGGGCGGTTATGCGTGAAAGGGCGCTATGGCTACGATTTTATCTATGCCGAAGATCGCTTGAAGACGCCATTGATCAAAAAGGACGGCGTATTCCATGAGGCGTCCTGGGATGAAGCGTTGGATTTAGTCGCGAACAAAATCAAAGCGGTCATTGCGACGGACGGCCCGGATGCGATTGCTGGCGTCAGTTGCGCCCGGAGCATCAATGAAGATTCGTACCAGATGCAGAAGCTCTTCCGGGCGGTCTTCAAGACCAATAACCTCGATCACTGCGCCCGTACCTGACACGCTCCTACTGTTGCCGGTCTGGCAACATCTTTTGGTTCAGGCGCGATGACGAATTCGTTTGCGGAATTCAGCAAAGCGAAAATGTTTTTCTGTATCGGGACGAATATGATCGAAGCCCATCCGGTGGCGGCGACGTTCTTGAAAAACGCCGTGGAGAACGGCGCGAAACTGATTGTGGCTGACCCCCGCAGACAACCGTTGGTTGATTTTGCGGACATCTTTGCCCAACTCAAAGTCGGGTCGGATATTGCCTTCTTGAATGGCATTATGCATGTCTTGATCACGGAAAATCTGTATGATCAAGAGTTTGTGAGTAAAAATTGCACCAATTTCGAGGAGTTCAAGGCTGGAATCATGAACTATCCGCCGGAAAAAGCGGCGGACATCTCAGGCGTGAGCGTGGAACAAATTCGCGAGATCGCGCATCTGTTAGCGTCGGTCAAGCCCTCGATGCTCTGCTATACGCTCGGCATTACGGAACATACGTGCGGACGCAACAACGTCATGTCAACGGCGAATTTGCAGATGCTGCTCGGCAATTTGGGCATGGAATACGGCGGGGTGAATCCGCTGCGCGGGCAAAACAACGTGCAGGGCGCATGCGATATGGGCGCGCTGCCGAACGTGTTTCCGGGCTATCAGCGCGTGACGGATGATGCTGCGCGGGCGAAATTCGAGAAAGCCTGGGGCGTAAGTGACTTGCCCGATAAGGTCGGTTTGATGATTCCGCAAATGATGGAAGGCTTGACCAAAGGCAAGGTCAAAGTATTTTACATCTTTGGGGAAAATCTGGCGAATACCGAGCCGAATATCACCCAGGTCGAACATGAACTGGAATCCGCGGAATTTGTCATCTGTCAGGACATTTTTCAGACCGAAACGACCCGGTTCGCGGATGTGATTTTCCCAGCGGCGGCCTGGTGCGAAGATGACGGCACGTTTACTAACAGCGAACGGCGCGTCAGCCGCGTTCGGAAGATTAAAACGCCTCCGGGACAGGCCAAACCGAATTGGTGGATTTTCAAAGAACTCGCCAAACGGTTCGGAGTCGAGTGGACGTCGAATAGCGGGCAGGAGCTTTGGGACAACGAAATTTCGGTCTTAGCCCCGGCGCTCGGCGGCATCAAATATCGCCGAATCGAAAAGGATGGGTTGCAATGGCCGTGTCCGACGGTGGAACATCCGGGGACGAGTTTCTTGCACCGCGATGGCAAGTTCACGCAGGGCAAAGGGATGTTTACCGTGGTAGATTGGACGCCGCCTGCGGAAGTCGCCGACGCCGAATTCCCGTTTGTCTTGAGCACCGGTCGTCGGTTGTATCATTATCATACGCGGACGCAGACCGGACGGTCTGGCTTGAATCAACTGCTGTCAGAGGAAACCGCCGATATTGCGTTGACAGATGCGGCGCGATTGAACATCGCCGACGGCGAATATATCCGGGTCTGGTCGCGGCGCGGCGAAGTAAAGGTCAAAGCCCGCGTCACGGAACAAGTGCCGCCCGGCATGGTCTGGATGGCGTTCCATTTCCGCGACGCCTGCGCGAACTGGTTGACCAATGCCGCGTATGATCCGGTCACGCAGACCGCAGAATATAAAGCGTGTGCGGTGAATATCGGGAAAATCAATTAACGTCTTGACCTAAGAAACCTCACAGGTTTCAAACACCTGTGAGGTTTTGAGGCTGAATACATGCTCATTGGCTCATATACATTCGAAGAATATTGTGACAAAGTGGCGGCCTTTCATAGTTATCCAGCGCCAGGAACTCTTATTGGGGGCTTCCTGGTCAGCCTTGCACAGCAACATTTCCCGACGTCGGGCTTGTATGACGCTATCAGCGAAACGCGGAAATGCCTGCCGGATGCCATTCAACTCCTGACGCCCTGCACCATCGGCAACGGCTGGCTCAAAGTGATTGATGTCGGGCGGTTCGCCGCCGTCTTGTATGACAAGCAGAATGGCGCTGGCGTGCGGGTGTTTGTTGATGTAGAGAAATTAAAAGCGTGGCCTGAAATCAATAACTGGTTTTTTAGTCTTATCCCAAAGCAGGCGCAAGACAAACAACGGCTGCTGACTCAGATCAAAGACGCAGAAGCCAGCATTTTCAGCATCAAATCGGTGACAATCCAGCCGCAATTCCTTCAACAGCGTCAAAAAAAGCAGATCGTCGTCTGTCCGCAGTGCCATGAAGCCTATCCCCTCTCAGAGGGAACGGTATGCCAAGGCTGCCAGCAAACGCTTCCCTACCTGTAACACTATTTTTACGCAGCCTGTTCAGTTTCTTGTTCACCCACCAACCCCTCAAGAGGGCAGGGCTGTTAAGTCCTAAAATATGCCGTCCAGCCCAGCCATAAATGGCCGGGATCAAAACTGAAGTAGGCTGAAGCCCACTGAAAAGCCGGACAGGGCGCTTCAGCGTCCTTAAGCTTTGAGACTGGCGATTTATCGCTGGGCTGGGGCGGGGGATTCAATAGAACTTAACAGTCCTTCCTGGGAGGGGTTGGGGGGGGGTGAATAAAAAATGTTAGGTACTGAAATACAACTTAATAGACCTCTCGGCGGAACGTCCCTACGATGCGTGGTCATTCTTTCGGCAGATTCGGAGTGGGGCGAAAATAGAAGACGGTTTCGCTTTTGCGTTTCGGCGAAGGCAGGGTGTCGTCTTCGGCAGTTTCCGTTGCGTCGAATTGTTGCAGTTCGTCGTCGTTCACGAGCATCAACGGCGCATCTTCCTCAGTCGAAGCGACGTTGGCGATCTCCGTATCTTTTTTCGGCGTCAGGTCGAGGCGCGGTGGTTCGAATTCCTTGAGCGCGCGGCGATTATCTTCGATTTCGCGTTGCATTTCAGCGTCAACAACTTCGGCAAATTTGCCGGTAAAGGCATCTGCTGAGGCGGCGGGAAGCTGTTTCGATTCGGTCTCGCGCTGGTCTTCGGCGCGGGGGCGCTGAAATGCTTCAAGTTCCTCAAGCTGTTGGAGTTCTTCATGGTCTCCGATGTGTTGAAGCAACTCAAGCTCCTCCATCTGCCGAACGTCTTCGCGTTCCCCGATGCGCTGAAGTTCCTGAACTTGTCCGAGTTCGTCGGCAGATGCGGCCATTCTGGCGTCAGCGGCCAGCCCTTCGAGCGCGAACAGATCGTTCAATTCGTTCTCTCTGGTTTGCAGCCATTCGCCGTCGGCGTATTCGGGATGCGCAAACAGGTTCGCCTTATATTTCTCGGCATGGCGGTCGAGTGCGGTTTGCTGCTGTAATTGCCGCGTTTTTTGCGCCTCTTTTTGTTCATCGAATTTTTCGATGTCTTCGATGTCTTTGACGCGGCGCATAACCTGCGTGTCTTCCAGTTTCCTGGACGACCGTAAAAATTTTTGTAATCCGCTGGCGTTGTCTTTCATGTCGTTCTCCGACCTATTTTTTCAACAGCATGTCGAATTTGATTTGCAGCGACTCGCCCATCAGCGGAATATCCATCTCAAGGGTCTGCTCCGGGTCGAGCGGGCGCGCGTCTTTATACTCGTAAATATTGAGATTGACCTGCTTCAACGGGGGGAAATCGGCGTGTATGGGAATCTGTTGATGCAGCAGAAACCGATCCGAGTGCACTTCCTCGCGCACCCATTCTAACGCTTGCGATGTGGACGGCGTATCTTCCAGCACGACGTATCCGACGCCGTATCGTTGCAGCAAGGCGTACATTTCTTCTTTGGAGCCGATTCGATCCGCAATGATGCGATTGAGTTTCGACGTGGCAAAAATTTTATCGCTGCGCAGAATGATAAACTGCCGATTCACATCGTATTTTCGAACGTAAAAAATAAAATAACTGGTATCTATCGCGCCGCTATAGAGGACGGTCTCTCCTTTCGGATGCGCGATCACGTATTGCGCGGCCTGTTCGTAGCCCTTCGTGACTTCCGGCGCGATGGCGGCGGTCATCATCGTTTGATAGCCGACACAGATCAGTAGCAGCGCAGACACAGCGAGCGTCCACCAGCGTTGACGGAAAGCGCTGACGGTCGAAGCCGCGAAGACGCAAAACGCCGGAATCCAGAAAATCGCGTAGCGGGCGTTTTTCTGAATGCCGAGCGCCGTGAGAAACAGATAGCAGCAGAGAATCCAGAGCGCCGGCAGCAGGGCGCGAATATCGCGGCGAATCAGGCTGAAAAGGATGCCCAGTCCGCTGAGGACGACGATGGGCAGCGTCAGATGATCCGTCCAGATCATGCGCAGATAAAAGAGCATGTTCGACGGCGACAACCGCTTTTCTATGGACGCCTGCGCGACCCATTCCACATTGACGCGGGAAAATTTCATCGTAATGATGGCTAATGGAATAATCAACACGACACTGACGATGACCGACAGAATCACTTCTTTGCGAAAGAGGGCGCGAATGCCCTTTTTATGCACTAAGATGACGAAAATCGCCGGGGCTAAAAAGATGGCCAAATGTTTGCTGTATAAGCCGATTACGAAACACAACGAGGTCAGATACGCGTCGCGCGGGCGGTCGGTCTCGCAATAGCGCAGGAACAGATACGCCGACAGCAGCATGAACGTGATCGTCGGCAGTTCGGACATGACGATGCGCGCAAAGATGACGATGAACGGCGTGGTGGCAAAGACCAACGCCGCCAACGCCGCGACCGTGTCATCGTAAAGTTTGCGCGTCATCAGGTAAATCGCGACGATGGCCGTCAGAAACATGACGATCATGTGGATGCGGGCGGCAAACACGGAGATACCGAAGATCGCATAGAACGGGACGACGGTGACGCCGAGCAATAATGGATGATGCCCTAACGATAAGGCCGGATACCGAGCGAAATAGAGCGTGGCATACTCGAAAATGTCGAGTGAGGCGCGTCCGCTGAGCAGATCGCGCAAAAAATCATAGAAAAATGCTCCATTCATCAGATATTTCGGCATGTCGCCGTTCATGGCGACGACCGATTCGTCCGTGATGCCGACCGCCGCCAACATCCCCCCGAGAAGACAGGCAAGCAACACCCCAACCGTCGGAAGCAGCGCGCGCGCGCGAGTTCCTGTTGTACTCTTCATGAAAACGTCCCCCTTCACCTCATGATATCGCGTTATTCATTCGAAAGAATCATGCACATCAGACAGAGTCGAAAAATTAGGATGCCCCCATCGTTTTCCCCTGTATAGATGGGATGCTCGGACAGAAACATCGTCTTTCCAATAATGTGCCGTAAAAAATATTGACATCTCAGGAAAGAAACAACACTGCCATGATATAGAAAAATGCAGGCAGAATGTCAATAAAATTTATAACAAAGGATGTTTTTCATCACAACCTCGGCATATTCGAGATGAACATCATCGCAGGCCGAACCCAATCCACTCGACATCAAGGAGGGTACACCATGAAACTGATTATTCAGATTCCCTGTTATAATGAAGAGCATACGCTTCCGATTACACTCAAAGAACTTCCACGCCAGTTAGACGGGTTCGATACGGTGGAATGGCTGCTCATTGACGATGGCAGCAAAGACCGTTCGATTGAGGTCGCCAAAGCGCATGGCGTTGACCACATCGTCAGAATGAATCAGAACAAAGGATTAGCCGAAGTCTTCTTGCGCGGAATTGATGCGTGCGTCAAATTAGGCGCGGACGTCATCGTGAATACCGACGCCGACAATCAATATAACGCCGCCGATATTCCCAAACTCGTCCAACCGATCCTGGATGGCACGGCAGAAATCGTGATTGGAGCCAGGCCGATTTCGGACATCGAACATTTTTCTCCGGTCAAAAAGATGCTGCAAAAATTGGGAAGCTGGGTAGTGCGGCGATTGAGCTATACGCCTGTGCCGGACGCGCCGAGCGGCTTTCGCGCTATCAGCGCGGACGCGGCGATGAAACTGAATGTCTTCAATAGTTACACGTACACGCTGGAAACGATTATCCAGGCGGGAAATAAAAATATCGTGACGACCTCCGTGCCGATTCGTGTGAATCGCGATTTGCGCCCATCCAAATTGGTCAAAAGCATCTCCTCGTATGTCATGAATTCCATCGTGACGATTCTGCGTATTTTTATTGTGTATCGCCCGTTCAAGTCCTTTATGATGGTGGGGCTGGCGTTGTTTTCCATCGGCTTGCTGCTTGGATTGCGGTTTTTATATTTCTACCTACAGGGACAGGGCACCGGACATATTCAATCGGTTATCCTGGCGAGCGTCTTTTTAGGGTTCGGCTTTCAAACGGTAATTACGGCGTTCTTAGCCGACTTGCTCGCCGTCAATCGCCGGTTGGGCGAGGATATTCAACATCGTTTGAAAGAGCACGAAGCGCATGAACGCGAAGCCAGCAGCCTGAATCGCATCGCGCAGAAAGTCCGCGATTCGTTCGGCAGGGAAAATGTGCGCGACGATGTGACCAGAATGCTCTCCCGGCGGTTTTTGGATCGGTTCTTGGAGGAAGAATGCCGTCGGTTGGAGAATCGGAATGCGCCGATTACCTTTTTATTCGTCCATCTCAATAATCTGCCTGAGATCATCAGCACGCGCGGACAGAATGTCGGTGAGCATCTGCTGCGCGAGGTCAGCCGACTGCTGCGCGGGAATATTCATTTTCAAGATATTGCCTGCCGAGATGACGACCAGCGCTTTCTGCTCATTTTGCAGGACATGCCGGGAAATGTCGGACGATTGCGCGCGAAAGCGTTGCAAATGCAAATTGAGACCGAGATCATTCTGTTTCAGGGCGAACGCGTACAGGTGTCCGTGACATGCAGCGTGGCGAGCCTGCCTGAGAACGGGCCGGATGCCTGGGACGCTGTGCAAAAAGCCAGAGAAGAGTTGGAGGCGTTGTGCGTTGCTGCATGATGATGAGGACAGTTGCGTTGATGCCACAAGACGAACCCTGGCAGGGTTATGTTCGATGTTGATGAATAACGCTGTACATTGATTTTGACAGGATGAAGGAGGTTATTGATGAACACAGGGATAGTCAACGTCACGCAAGCAATCAATCGGATTGACGATGTGAATGCCATCACGATTATCGGCGACCCCGGCTGCGACGGATTGGGGGCGGGCACGATGAGCATCTTTGCCCGCGCCCTGACTGCTGTGCCGTCCGAATTGACGCTGATCGTCGGCGACATCGTGCATCGCGGCATCAAGCCGCTCTATGCGACCGTGCGGAATTTCGTGGACAGCGTCTCGCCGAATCCGGTGTACATGGTCTGCGGCAATCATGACACCGCCTTTTACGACGAGTATTTCGGGTTGAGAAATTATCTGCTGTACAATGACAAACTGCTGCTGATCGCGCTGGATAACTCCACGCGGGATTTTTCCCCGGCGGCGCTGCAATTGCTGGAAACCGGCCTTAACTCGTATGCAAGGCAGAATATCGTTCTGCTGTTCCATTACCCCGCGCCGAACACGATTGCGACGAACACCATCAATCCACCGGAATGGGAGAAAATCGCCCAAATCATCTCGCCATATCGCGACCGGCTGCGCTTTTTGATCGCCGGCCACGTGCATTCCTATTATGAAGATGTCGTGGATGGCGTCAAATTGCTCGTGACGGGCGGCGGCGGGGCGCGGATCGAGCATGTCAACGACAAGATCGATCCGACGAAAGCGCATCACCATATCATCCGGCTCTATTTCGACGCAAACGACATTTTGCAGTACGAACATGTTCCGCTGCATTCGACCAATTATACGCGGGAATTAGAAGATGACGACCTGAAAGCGCGGCTCGAAGAATCGCTGGAAAACGAAGCGGTGGCGCACATAAAATATCGCTTATTGGCGGTTGACGCCGAAGAAAAAGGCTTTCCCGGTCTTGCGAAGATGTTTCGCGCCTTTGCCGATTCCGAGTTTTTTCATGCCAGAAATCACTTTTTCGTGCTGAACAACATGGGAACGATTGCGGAGAATTTACAACGCTCGCAGGAACAGGAACACCACGAAATCACGGTCATGTACAAGGAACATTTAGCCGTGTGCGACGAAAAAAATTACGGATTGGCGCGCTACAGCTTTTATGATTCGCATGAGGCCGAAAAAGTGCATGAAAAGCTGCTCGTTCAGGCCATCGGCGCGTATCAGCGCGGCGAGGATATGACCAACGCAACCTATCACACTTGCACGTCATGCGGTTATACGTTTACCGGCGCGGAACATCCGAAACATTGTCCGATCTGCGGCGCTCCGGCGGATAAGATCAGAAAAGTCGAATGAATGCGATACCCTGCCAGGGTTCCGAACCCTGGCAGGGTTCATCTATGGCAAATGGAAAATCTTGCACAGATCGAGTACGGAAAATTCTACCATATCTATAATCGCGGCGTGAATGGCGACACATTATTTTATGAGGATGAAAATTGCCGGTATTTCCTCACATTATACGCGAAATATGTCGAACCTCTCACGAATACCTTTGCATGGTGTTTGATGAAAAATCATTTTCATCTGCTTGTGCGAATTAAAAGCGAACAAGAAATTCTTGCCTCGTCTTCCAGCCTAAATTTTCCAGCTTCTCCATCGAAACCGTTTTCCAATCTGTTCAATGCCTATGCTCAAGCGATAAATAAGCGTTATCATCGTACTGGAAATCTGTTTGAGAAGCCTTTCGCACGCAAAGAGATTGATAGCGACCGTTATTTTCAGGCGTTAGTCTGCTATATCCATACGAATCCAGTGCATCATCGCATCGTGAAATCATTCCGCGATTATCTCTGGACGTCGTATCATACGATCATTTCATCAAAAGAAACCAAATTGAAACGCGCGGACGTGATTGCATGGTTTCAAAATCTGGAGAATTTCAAGCATTGTCATGAACAAAAGCAGCATTTCGAAACGATTAAGGCATACACTATCGAATGATGGTCAACAGGACAACCCTGCCAGGGTTTCAAACCCTGGCAGGGTGGCGATTCCCCCATTCTTCATTGCTGCCGTGCTCCTGTTCTGGGGCTGGCAGACCGACATGCTGTTGTTTGCGGCAGGCATGGCGCTGGTCGTCGAAGCCGCCCGCGTGGTCAGCTTTCGCTGGGAGCTTTCGGTTTCGGATACGCTCCGAATCGGAGAAGCGAGTCTGCTGATTTTTGTCGGTACGCTGGTCTATCGCTTTCTCGCGGAAAGTATCATGCGCGGCAGTTTTTTCCCGCTGAAATGGCTGCCGATTTCGCTGCTGCCGCTGATGATCGCGCAAGCGTATGATGCGAGCGGCCAGCTTGATGCGCGCGGCCTGATCGGCATCGTGCGCAGCAAACGGCAGATGGCGCAATTCCCTGAGCCGATGATGATGTCGATCTCGTTCCCGTATTGCGCGATCTGCCTGATGGCGGCAGCTGCCGGAAATAAAGAAACCATCGGATTTTATGCGGGCTTTCTCCTGATTTCAGGCTGGGGCTTGTTTACGCTGCGTTCGCGCCGCTATTCTCCCTGGCTGTGGGGAAGTCTGTTGATCGCGGTGGCGGCATCCAGCTTTCTCGGTCTCTATGCAATCGTGGCGTTGCAGCGTTCGCTGGAAGAAAGCACGTTTCTGATTGATTGGCTGCGCAACCTGCGACAGGATGTCGATCCCTACGAAAGCACGACCGCCATCGGGCGTATCGGCGCGGTCAAGCTCTCGAACGAGGTGATCTGCCGCGTGCGCATTGCCGACAAACCGCGTGATTCGCTGCTGTTGCGGGAAGCGAGTTATCCGGTCTATCGCTCGACGAAATGGTTTGCGCCGGAGGCGGAATTCAAGCCGATTCAGGTCGAAGCCGACGACACGACATGGAAAATCAGCAGCCCGCAAACGCCTGCCGAGCGCGTGACAGTGGCGCAATACATGGTCAGAGGCAAGAGCATCCTGAAAATCCCGAACGGCACGTTTCTGATCGAACGGCTGCTCGTCGGAGATATGCTCCAAAATCCGTTCGGCGCGATCAAGGTGCAGCAAGGGCCGGGCTTGATTTCGTATGACGTCACATTCAATCTTGATCATTCCTTAGACAGCCCGCCGAATCAGGCCGATTTCGCGCTGCCGGAAGAAGAAGCCGCCGAATTCCGCGCACTTGCGTCGGAATTGGGTTTAGCGTCTGTGTCGCCGCAAGAGGCGGTGGCGCGGGCGTCCGTCTTTTTTCAGGAGCATTTTACGTATTCCCTCGATTTGCAGCGGCAGAATAACGACGTGTCGCCGCTGACCGATTTTCTGCGTTATTCCCGCAGCGGGCATTGCGAATATTTCGCCACCGCTACCGTGCTGCTGCTGCGAGCCGCCGGAATTCCGGCGCGATACGCCGTTGGTTATTCGACGGAAGAACTCAGACCGGGACGCTGGACAATCGTGCGCGGCAGCGACGGCCACGCCTGGACGCTGGTCTATCTCAACGGCGCGTGGCGCGATATTGACACCACGCCCGCCTCATGGCGCTCGTTTCAGGAACAATCGGAATCGCCGTTCGTCTGGCTCTCGAATCTCTGGGCGCGGATTCGTTTCGCGCTGTCGGCGCTGCGCTGGGGAGAACGTCAGGGGGGCAACGAGCCGTATTTGATCGGCGCGTTGGTCGTGTTGCTGCTGTTGTTAGGCTGGCGTTTGTATAAACTCAGACGCCGCAAATCTGCCGCCGAGCAACCAGTGGAGGCGGTCGAAATCGCCGCGCTGCGGCAGGGGATCGATTCTGCCTTTTATGACATCGAACGCCGCTTGCAGGAAGCCGGATTCGTGCGGAATGAGTGGGAAACGCTGTCGGCTTGGATGACGCGCATTCTGGGGCAGTCCGCCGCGCTGCCGCTCGAAACGCTCGCACCGCTGTTAGACCTGCATTATCGTTATCGTTTCGATCCGGCAGGCATCAGCGCGGAAGAGATGACGCGGCTGCGCGACGCGGCGCAGGCCTGGCTTGCCGCGCATCCGTCGGCGGAGCTTGCGGTGGCCATTCCAACCGAAAAAGCCAGCGATTGAGAATAGTACATTGAGTCACTAATTTTTAGTGAGTATGCCGTACCGCCGACGTCCTCGTCGGCTTTGTGAACAGAGGCCGACGAGGACGTCGGCGGTACGAACCTGTCAATCAAACGTTCCCCGGCAGCGGCGGCAAGCCTAATTCCTGAAGATACGCATTGTGTTTGCGGGCGGCGTCAACAATCTTCTGCTCGATCTCGACCAATTCCGCATTGACGGCGTGCAGGTCGATTTCTTCCTCTTGCATGGCCGTGCTGATATAGCGCGAGATGTTCAGGTTATAGTCATTGGCGATAATTTCAGCGAGCGCAACCCGGCGGGAAAAGCGGTCGGCCTCGGTGCGGAATTGGTAGGTCGAGACAATCCGCTCGATATGTTCCGGCGTTAATTGGTTCTGGCGCTTGCCCTTTTCGAAATGCTCACTGGCGTTGATAAACAGCACGTCATCGGGCTTCTTGCACTTTTTCAGCACGAGGATGCAGACCGGGATGCCGGTGGAGAAAAACAGATTGGCGGGGAGGCCGATCACCGTGTCAATGTTGCCATCATCCAGCAGCTTGCGCCGGATGCGCTCTTCCGCGCCGCCCCGAAACAGCACGCCATGCGGCAGAATGATCGCCATGACGCCTTCGGGCGCCAGAAAATGAAAGCCGTGCAGCAGGAACGCGAAATCTGCCGCCGATTTGGGCGCGAGGCCTTAATTTTTGAACCGGAAATCTTCGCCAAGCGCCTCAGTCGGCTCCCAGCGATAGCTGAAAGGCGGATTGGCGACCACCGCGTCGAAGTGCAGCTTTTTGGCGGGGTTCATTTCTCTGAGAATCTCCCACTCATTCAGCAGCGAATCGCCGTGATAAATCTCGAATTCCGAATCTTTGACGCCGTGCAGCAGCATGTTCATCCGCGCTAAGTTGTAGGTGGTGATGTTTTTCTCCTGACCGTAAATCTTGCCGATGCCATGCGCGCCAAGCCGGTTGCGCACATTCAGCAGCAGCGACCCGGAGCCGCAGGCAAAATCCAGAATGTTGTTCAGGCGCGTTCGTTTGCCGGTGGCCGGTTCCTGACTGTCGAGGGTGACGATGGCGGAGAGAATGCTGGAAATCTGCTGCGGCGTGTAAAACTCCCCGGCTTTTTTGCCGGAACCGGCGGCAAACTGCCCGATCAGATATTCATACGCATCTCCCAGCAGATCGCTTGAGGTGGAAAATTTGGCGATGCCTTCGGCGATCTTGGCGATGATGGTGCAGAGTTTGGCGTTACGCGCCTCGTAATTCTTTCCTAACTTGTCCGACGTTAAATTGATTTCCGAGAATAAGCCTTGAAAGGCGCTGGCAAAGGATTCGTTCTCGATATAGCGGAAGCCATCTTCCAGCCGGTGCAGCAGTTCCCCGTGCTGCGTTCGCGACATCTCGGCGATGCTGTTCCAGAGAAATTCCGGCTTGATGACATAATGCACCTTGCGCCGCATCTGGGTCTCGAATTGCGGCGCGTCCGCCGGATTGTTTGCGTACCAGAGGCTCAGGGGCGGGCGCTCGGTTGCGTCGGCGGGGGCAGGGTAATCCGATCCCAATTCTTTTTTGGCGGCGGCCTCGTAGTTATCCGAGAGATAGCGCAAAAACAGGAAGGCGAGCATGTAGTCGCGGAAATCGTCGGCGTTCATCGCGCCGCGCAAATCGTCGGCAATCGCCCACAGGGTTTTGCCGAGTTCTTTCTGGGTGGTGTCGGTCATAGCGGTTGTCCTTGTCTTCGATTCTACAGTATCGGAGTTTTCCAATCTTCCCAACCGTCGCGATCAAAATCGGCCTCGTCAGGGGCCTGACGCAGCGCGTCGCAGAACGAGCCGGTCGTGACAGCGATGTTGAGCCAACACCCCGATTCATCGGGGTGTTGAGAACGTGTTCGCGTTCCTCCCTGAACCGCTTCAGCGGTTTGCGCTCCTGAGGGAAACCGCTGAAGCGGTTCTCCGGGAGCGTTGAGGCTGTCGGAACACCCCGATGAATCGGGGTGTTGACTGAACAGGCCTTCGAATCAGGCATTTCGATGCGTTTGCCCTGTGACGCACAGCCCTAACGGCTCACCCCGCCGCCTCGTCGGCAGCGGGGAAAAGCTGTTGCAGCAAGCCCTGTTTGTGGGTGTTGAGCGTTGCGACGGCGCGCGTCTGCAAGGCAATCAGGTCATCGAGGGCAGACAGGCAATCGGCGATTTTTTGTTGTTCCTTAATATCAGGTGGATACCAAAACTTAGTCTTTTTAGCATTCTGTATTGTATAAGTTCCAACAGTAGATATAGAAGCTTGAGCTAATATTTGACTTTGTATTCCATCTGATTCGAAGCAGTATTTAAAATATGTTGAGACAATGCCTTTTTTTGATTTGAACCAAAGAACATTCCCATCCTTAAAGTAGAATTTATCGCCTGCTTGTACTTGATAAGATATCCCAAGAGTGCCTACACCACTCACCAAGAAATCACCCTCAGTCGGTAATCCGTATTGTTGAGAGATTTCAGAGAAAAGTTCTTCTGATATAAAAATCTCACTACTAAACGGTTCATTTTTACTTAAAGAAACCAATTCTCTAGTGCGATAAAATGGGACACCATGAGTAGTCCAGTTTTCTTGTAATACACGTTTACTTGAGCCAACTAAAAAAAAATCTTCTATTAACTTCTCCTCCCACTCCCCCGCATCCCGAAACTCCGGGAAGCGCAGCCGGGGCGCGGTGTCGCCGTCTGCCGGAAAAAGCTGCTGCATCAGCCCGTGTTTATGCGCCTTGAGCGCGTCGAGTTTGCGGGCGTGGGCGGCAATGAGGGTGTCGAGGGAAGTCAGACAGTCGGCGATTTTGTGTTGTTCAGCGGTAGAAGGGACTGCTATAGGATAATCCTTGATAAGGGATATATCACCTCTCGGCATTTTTAAGCCCTTCGCCCCTTTCATTACATAATGAATAAAATCGTCGCTCTTGAGCAAACATGATAGGTAAACACTTTTAACCCTTGTATTTGGTCGAATAACAAGCACATCATTCGATGCTCCACCTTCCTTATCTGAATACCAAATTTTCTTTAAATAAGGACGGATATTCGAAATTAAAATATCGTACTTTCTAAATCGTATTGCCGTCCCCGATTGCGGTAATTTTGATATGATTGTCACTCCAGAATAATCGGGTAAGATATTTTCAGTGCTTATATAATTTGATAATGTAAGTTGTTCTAATGATATTCTTTCTTTAACAAACATTGAAACATCTGATAACTTACTTTCTTCCCACTCCGACGCATCCTGAAACTCTGGAAAGCGCAGTTTGGGAATCCGCCCGCGAGTCTTCGATTCATTCCTATTTTTCATACGCCGCCAACCCCGAAATGTCGCGCCCCTGCGCTAACTTGTGCAGCATGGGGATCACATCTTCCATCAATGCCGATTCCTTCTGCGCTCGTGCTTTCCAGCCCAATTCCAGCGGGGCGAACAGGTCGCTCAAGGCGTCGCCGTCAAAAATCATGCGCCGCAGAATGCTGTCAATAAAGCCGCGCAGTGCCTCGGCTTCCAGCCCGTGTTTGGCGGCGATTTCCGCGACATGGCGGGCGTGTTTCGCGGCTTTGAAGGCGTCGTAGCCCCGGCGGATTTCCTGCTCGCTCAATCCTTTGCCGGTTTTCAGCGTGTCAATGTAGGCCGCAATCTCTTCGCGCTCCCCCATGAATTTGGCGTCCGCCATAATCAGGCCGATCAATTCCTCCCGCGTCATGGTCGCTTTGCCCGGCGCGGCGTGGGTGTAGTCCGCGATCAGGCGCATGATATAGTCGTAATCAATCATGGCGGAGGCGAACAGCACGAATTCGAAATCCAATTGCGGCGCGGCGCCGGACTCGTCGCCGTCCTTCGTCTGTTTGGCTTTCAGGCGTTGCGCGGTTTCCAAATAGACGCCCCGGAAGCCTGACAATCGATCGTTCGGCAGCGCCTGTTCGATAACGGCGGCCTCTTCCGGGCTGAGATCGGTGTACTGGTCGAGCTGCGTCTTGAGCCGCTGGACTTCTTTGAACAGGTTGATGAATTGCCCCCGCGCCTCATCCCCTTTGAGGTTCGGCACGTCATGCGGCTCGCAGGCCAGCCCTTGCGAGGTCATGAAGGCGTTCAGGGCGGTCATGGCGTTTTCCAGTTTTCCGATCACCACCGGCGCAGCGTCCACCAGCCAGATTTCCTTCGCGCGGTCGGTCTGCTCGCCGGAAAAGAGCGCAATCGCCTCATCCACCGCGCCCTGCTGCTGGCGAAAATCCAGCACGCTGCCGTAGGGTTTCGTATCGTTCAAGACCCGATTCGTCCGGGAAAACGCCTGAATCAAGCCGTGATGCTTCAAGTTTTTATCCACGTACAAGGTGTTGAGATATTTCGAGTCGAACCCCGTCAGCAGCATATCCACGACAATCATCAGGTCGATCTTCTGGCGGTGGGGATAATCCTGATTGGAATATTGCTGGTCTTTGATGCGGGTTTGCACATCCTGATAATAGAGATCGAAGTTGTTGAGATCGTGATTCGCGCCGTACTGCGCGTTATACGCGGCGATGATGGCTTTCAGCGCGGCTTTTTTCTCGTCCGGGGCATCCTCGTTATCCTGGCGCTCTTGCGGCAAATCCTCCTGAATCTGCTGCACGTCCTTGTTCCCTTCCGCCGGAGGCGAAAAGACGCAGGCCACGTTCAACGGCCAGAACGCCGGATCAGCCGCCTGGCGTTCGGCCTGAATGCTCTTGAACAATCGGTGATATTCGATGGCGTGATTGATTGAGGCGGTCGCCAAAATGGCGTTGAACTTGCGCCCGGCGGTCACGGCGTCGTGCTTGTCCAAAATCGCTCTGACAATCGCTTCCTGCGTGAACGTTTCCCCGGCTTTGGGCTGTGCGCTCCCTTCGGCCTTGAAGTACTCCACATGAAACCGCAGCACGTTGCGGTCTTCGATGGCGTGGGTGATGGTGTAGGCGTGAAGCTGCTTTTCGAAGATGTCCGCTGTCGTTTTCCACGACCCGTCTTTGCCTTCGAATTGCTGATAGGTGGCGTTGTCCTCGAAAATCGGCGTGCCGGTAAATCCGAACAACTGCGAGTTGGGGAAAAATTCTTTGATCGCCTTGTGATTGTCGCCGAATTGGGAACGGTGGCACTCGTCGAAAATAAAGACCATGCGCTTGTGGCGGAGCGGTTCGAGGCGTTCCTTGTATTTGCGCTTATTGTTGCCATCCAGCGCTAAGCCGAGTTTTTGGATGGTGGCGACAATCACCTTATCGGCGTAATCCGTCGAAAGCAGCCGCCGGACGAGGGTTTCCGTATTCGTGTTTTCCTCGACGCACCCTTCCTGAAATTTGTTGAATTCTTCGCGGGTTTGTCGATCCAAATCCTTCCGGTCAACCACGAACAGGCATTTTTCGATGTCGGGGTTATCTTTGAGCAAGGTGGACGCTTTGAAGGAGGTCAGGGTTTTGCCGCTGCCGGTGGTG
>CAZRSF010000074.1:0-31297 GCA_964602655.1 uncultured Candidatus Moduliflexus sp. | reverse complement strand
TGACGCGTATATCTCCCAGGAAAAGTATATTTTTCCTTGTTTTGTCTTGACAGGGAGACGATTGAATCCTGAATATCAATAAAAAGCGTACTCGCAAGACGAAAAGAATAACAACGATAACGGAGAAAATCATCATGGAACTGACGATTGGTGATGAGACATTAAAACCATTACTTGAAGAGGTGTTTATAAAAATGATCCAAGAAAAACGCAATGTCTTTTATGAGATTCTCATCGAAGCGTTGGAAGATGTTGCCTTAGGAAGTGCGATTCAAAGGGGACGACAGAATCAATTTGTCAGCGAAGAACGAATTTTCGCCATATTAGAGGGATCATTGTGAATACCAAATTCGAAGCCAGCTTTGAAAAAGATGTGAAAAAGGTCAGAGATCGCACGATTTTACAGACGATCAAAGAGAGCATTCTTGAGGTGAAGCAGGCCAAAACAATCCGTGATATTGCGAATGTGAAGAAATTAAAAGGATATGAGACCTACTATCGAATTCGATGCAGCCGCTATCGCATTGGCGTTGAAATCATTGACGATACCGTGATTTTTTACTCGATGTTTACATCGAAAAGATATTTATCGGTACTTCCCGAAGGAATAATGCCGAACAATGCGTTTGCAGGCGATTTCGCAGAGGGCGCGGATCAAATTTGGGTGGCGTTTCATCGAGTTTACGTGGCCGCACGCTCTGCTCGCAGCCTGAAGCGCGGCATTAGGACTCTTCCCCCCTTATTAGAAGGTGAATCGGGTTTATCTCATGCGTATTTTTTTTGTCTGGTGAGAAGCCGACCATGTATTGTTCTACAATACACATGCGCGGAATGAAAATCAGTATGCCTATCAATAACGCCTACGCGCCTCCACAAACCGCCATAATCCTCCGAAGGTTCAATCTATACCGAACGCCATCTGCCTCTATTCAACCGAAAATTGGAAAGATAACGCCACACGCAAGGTAGAGTGCCTGAAACCCTTCCTACATACCGACCATTTTTTTTCAAAATGCCGATAGTTCTGGGCGAGACAGTGAACAGAATTGTCAGAGTGTTAACCAGATTCGGTCATACGCAAGTCGTCATTTCAGGAGAAACTCATGACCGGCCAATTATTCTTTTACATGCAATGGGGCTGAACTTAACTTCATGGGCTCCAAATGTTGAAGCACTCTCGAAACAGTACAAAGTCATTGCGGTTGAATACAGCCAATGGCTGAATGATATTATTGATTCCCTGGAATTACAAGAAGTGAATCTTTTCAGTTGCTCCATGGGGGGATGGATCGCCCATAGTTATGCAATCAATTATCCTGCGGCCGGCATCCCATAAAAAAAACAAAATGGATGGGAATCCTTCTCAACATGCTGTTTACGAATGATAAAAGAAAATTACAAGACGTGAGTCGGAAATTGTTAGGTCCTTACCAGGCATCACATGATTGGAGCGAATATATGGCACGAGCTTCTGATGATCCGAACAGTGCAAAAATGGGTATGCCCACAACATTTAGTGATGCTCAACTTGCCAGAACAGGGGGAAACGTGCTATTGTTGATCGGGGATTCAGAATATATTTATCAATCAGCAGATGATGTGATGAATCGCGCCAAAAAGACTCTTCCAAATGTGACGACGAAAATTATTCCCCATGCGGGACATCTTGGCGCGTGGGATAATCCCGAGTTTGTGAACAAGGAATTGTCAAGGCGAACACGGAAATGATGCTTAGCGTGTCAGTATTGCGACAATCCCGAATCCGACCAGCACCACGCCTGATAATCGGTTGATCCAGACAAGATGCTGCGGACGCAGTTTGCCATGCAGCAGGCCGATTGTGCCGCTCAACAGCGTCCACCAGAGCATTGAGCCGCTAAACACGCCAAACACCATCAGCGCCGCCGAGGCATAGCTGCCAGACGCGCTGCCGAAACCGACTCCGGCAAAAATGGCGGCAAAGGCCAGAATCGTGATGGGATTGGTTAATGTGAGGAATAAGATTGAGCCGTACGCACGGAGCGGTTGGGCGGATTTCGCAGCGGACGCGCTCTGTTCCGCCGGTTTTGAGAGAAACGTCCTGACGCCGAGGTAGCATAAAAACGCGCCGCCAATCAGTCGAAACCAGAACTGCTGCTCGACTAACAGCGACGAAACCGCGGTGACGCCGAAGGCAGCGATGATGCCGTAAATCGCATCTGCCGACGCCGCGCCGAGACCTGAAATCAGGCCGAGCAGCCATCCGCCTGAAATCGAACGCTGAATGCAAAGCAACCCAATCGGCCCGACAGGCGCAGCGATTGAGAAGCCAATCAATAGACCTTTCCACAGCACATGTATATCCATAACGCGGCGATGATACGAAGGGGTGTTTCAGCGTCAAGACAAAACGTCCGCGCGTCGTGACTTTTCATGTCGTCGTGAGCGAATGCGGCAGGCTATTTTTCTTGACAATCGTATCCCGAACTTGAAGAAACAGGCCATTTTCGGACGGATTTTATTCTCGACACACACCATTTGAGAGGACGATTGCTGTTATGAACGACGCGGCCTCACGCTCAGTCTATGCCACGCGCATTCATCGCGTTATCACCTTTATTACCGAACATTTGGACGAAGAGTTATCATTGGAAACGCTTGCCAAAGAAGCGTATTTTTCGCCGTTTCATTTTCACCGGATTTTCACGGCGCTTCTGGGCGAAACGCCGAATGTCTTCGTCAATCGCCTGCGAGTCGAACGCGCCGCCTGGATGCTTATCCACCCCGGCGCGAAATCCATTACGCAGATCGCCCTTGATTGCGGCTTTTCATCCTCTGCGGCATTTTCCCGCGCCTTCAAACAAGCGTTCGGCGTGTCGGCAACGGAATGGCGGCGCAGCAAAGATCGCAAGATTTGCAAAACAGATCGCAAGGATTGGAAAGACAAATTCGAAGCAAAGAATGATATTGGTCTTGTCTTACGCGAAGAACCGCAGCAGCAGGCGCGTCAGTGGAATGTGACGATGACGCAGATGCCGCGTTTTCATGTCGCGTATGTCGCCAACCTCCAGGGCTACCGCGTGGAGAAGATTCGCGCGGCCTGGAACCAGTTGTGGCAATGGGCGTCGGCGCGAGACCTCTGGACAGCGGAGACGCTGCCAATCGGCATCTCGCTCGACGATCCGGGAATAACTTCAGCGGACAAGTGCCGCTATTACGTCTGCATTCCGGTGCCGGAAGCGGTGTCCGGCGATCAGTTCGTCGGAGTGATGGACATTGCGGGCGGAAAGTACGCTGTCTATCGGTTCGAAGGCACGCAGTCCGAATTGCAAGCTGCGTATCATGGTTTGTATTCGGAATGGCTGCCAGACAGCGGGTTTCAGCTTTCAGACCGGCCATGTTACGAAATTTGCCGGTTTGCCCCCGATGATCCGCGAACAGAGAACATGATCATGGACATCTACTTACCGGTCGAGCCGTTGCAGATGTGGTAAAAATTGGACTGTTACAGGAGTGTCAACGCTCTGCTTTGACAGCCAAAGCAAGCTTTGGCACTCCTGAACAGCTTTAACAACACAATGACCCAACAATCCAAACAAACAAAGTTCATTCATGCCGTATTCGAAGGTTCTGCTTATGAAGTTGGTCAGATGCAGGGGGAAATCATCAAACAGATTCCGCCGCTGAAACAGTGGATGTGTTCTCAGGCAGAACACGCGCCGACTGGCGACGTAACTGCTGTTATGAAGCAATTCGACCGCTTCTGCCCCGGCCTGAACGACGAGCTTCAGGGCTGCGCCGACACGCTCGGCGTGTCAGCCGCGCAGATCATATATTATCTGGAAACTTTTTTGCGCTCCACGCATTGCAGCCACTTTGCCGCGCTGCCATCTATCACGGCGAACCATCATCTATTGATTGGACGCAACTACGATTTCAATGACACGAGAGACGATATGACCGTCTTCACCACGCGCGTCGCTGGCAAGGCCGCGCATGTCGGCACATCGTCGCTCTGGTTCGGTCGGAACGACGGCATCAACGAGCATGGGTTCGCCGTCACGATGTCTGCTGGTGGAATGCCGGTTGGACGCTATCCCGGCATGACGCCGCCGATCCAGGACGGTTTCATGTTCTGGGCATTCGTGCGGACGCTGCTGGATCAGTGCAAGACAGTGAACGACGCGCTGAAACTGATTGACGACTTCCCCTGTTGCGGCAATCCGATTTTGATTCTGGCGGATCGACAGGGCACGGCGGCGGTCGTGGAAATCTGGGGCGGGAATCATGCCGTCAAACAGATCAATGCGGCGAGCGCGGAACAGTTTATCTGCGCCACGAATCATTTCACGCTGCCGGAAATCGTTCCGTTTGCGCCGTATCAGATGCGGCATTCGAAGACGCGCTATGAAACGATGACAACTCGGTTGCGCCAGACTGCGCCGAACATCACGCCGGAGACGATGCGCAGCCTGCTTTCGGATGTCTATCCGGCGGGACTCTGCGCCCATTATTACGAAGAGTTCTTCGGCACGCTGCATTCGATGATTCTGGATGTGACGACCGGCGTGGCGGACATCTGTTTCGGCTCGCCGCATGTCAACGCCTGGCACACGTTTGATCCGCTGCATCCAGCCGCCCCCGGCGAGTTTGCCGTCACGCTCCCCATCGAGCATCCGACGCCGGACTTCTGGGAACGTCTGCCGTTGTAGAAAGATGCTGATAAGGGGTCAGGCACAGTTAAAGTGCCTGACCCCTTTATGCGCGATGCTATTTCCTGAGTCTGCCTCTTTCTCTTCTCGTCCCCCGAAGCGGGGGATTCTGCCTATAAGTCGAGCAATACGCTCGCACGTCTCTTTTTCGATTTATCGTAACACATACATAGTCGCGTTGTCTGCGAGAATCTGATGCAATCGCGTCAACTGGCGCGTTTGCTGCTGCGCTTATCCCGAAGACGCCTGTTCAATCAGGCACGAACGAGGATATGTTCACGGCGGGTCTTGATGACTGCGATCTGTATGAATTGACAATCACTCACAAGATCATAGCCATGTTTAATGATAATGCCCTGTCAGGGGTTTTAGTCATGTATTCGTTCGAATATTCCATGTTCGGCGACGACCGTATCAACCGGCAGATCGTGTTCTGAGACAGGGACGCGCTCGACAAGTTGTTCCGCAAAGCAGATGCCTGCCGTTACCGCGTGAATATTCCGAGTTGCCCTGATTTGAGAGAAAAAGCGGTCATAAAATCCCTTGCCGCGTCCAAGTCGGTAACAGCGACGGTCAAAGGCGAGTCCCGGCGTTAAGACAAGGAGAGGCCGATCCAGATGCGCTTCTGGTCGAAACCGCGGCCAATCCCGAGCAGGTTCGCGGATGCCGAACGCATTAACGACATACGGCGCGTCAATCTCCGGCAGCAGATGAAATACAAGCTCATCCTCGACAATGCGCGGAATCGCAACCGTTTTCCCCGTTTGCAGCGCGGCAGTAAGCAGAGCGGTCGTGTCCACTTCATCCGGCAGTGAGCAGAATCCCAAAATCACATCCGCGCCACGCCATGCAGGTAAACTCATCAGGCGCTGCGTGACGCGCTCGCTTTTTTCACGCAACGTCTCCGGCGCAAATTGGCGCAGCCTTGCCTTGATATGTCGTCGTAATGCAGTCTTTTCTTTCATGCGGCGATTTTCAAGATATTTTCTTGACAAATGATGGGAAATGCAATGTTGTTCATTTATTTTAACGCGATTGTTCCTGTCAAGTTATGAATATCCTTCAATAATTGCCAGACACGTTGAAAGTGTTTGACAGTTCACATGGTCAATAATGAAAGATTACGTTCCGCATCTTGGCGATGTCGCCGTATTAGAAGCATGTGCGCAGCCGGGTTGCCCGATCTGCAGCTTGAAAAACGAGTCAGAGCGCAAATATCTCGTGCTTGTGCTGCATGACTATGTGGATGCGCCAGACCTGCGCGAGGAATTCTGCCATGCGTGGGGTTATTGCCATACTCACGCCTGGAGTCTTTCCACGCTTGAACGCGGCAATTTGCTGACGGTTGCCATTATGTATCAGGATATTCTTGAGCGAGAAGTGAAGCCCGTGTTCGAACGGCAGAACGTCGCAATGCGGGCAGGAGGCGGAGGGCTGCGCCGATTGTTCGGCAAACAAGATCAGGAAACGCTATCAGGCTTGATCCCGCAGCATACCCCATGCCCGGCGTGCGCACTGGGAGAACAGGTCGAAACCAATGCGATCAATATCCTGCTGTCAGCCCTTGCCAAACAGGAATCGCGCATGAGGCAGGCGCTCAGCGCGTCTGACGGCCTGTGCCTGCTCCATCTGCAACGGGCGCTGGCATTGGGAAAAGATGCGGCTGCTCGCGAATTTCTCCTGAATCAGGCCAAAGCGCAATTGACGCAGATTCTTGCCGAATTGAAAGAATTCGCTCGCAAGCATGATTACCGTTTCCAACACGAAGAGATCGGCGAAGAACGTCGCTGCTGGCAACGCGCAATGACCATGCTCGTCGGTTCGGAATATCACTCATGTCAAAAAAAGTAACGATTCGAAAAAAAATAGGCTTTATTATTGTCTGTATCATATTAGGGTTATCCGTTATAGAATTCACAACACGCGTGGCGATCCTTTTCAATCATACACTGGAGCCTATGGTCCCTTTAGGCATAGGCCGATTCGATGAACGATTCGGATGGTCGTTAAGACCGTTTTCAAGAGGAACATCCCACCGAACAGGGTATAAAATAGCGTATCGCATCAATTCTCAAGGATTGCGCGATGATGAGACTCCCTATGAAAAACCGGAGAATGTTTTTCGAATTGTGTTGATGGGAGATTCGAATACGTTCGGCTATGGCGTGCCGATTGAAAAACATTTTTCCGTATTATTAGAAGGGTATTTTCGAAATGTAGAAGTGATCAATATGGGCGTCAGCGGTTTTGGCGTGGATCAGGAATTGCTATTTTTACGCGAAGAAGGATTTCGTTATCAGCCGGACATTGTCATGGCGTATGTGCCTCATTACGCCGACAACCGCCATCTGCACACCAAACGTTTCGGACGGGAGAAACCGAGATTTACGTTCGAAACAGGGCAGCTTGTGCTGATCAATTCTCCCGTAAAGGACGATGCGCCAATCCCTGAGATGCTGAAACCCTTGCACTACTGGTGTATTCGCTCGATAAAATCGTATGAAATCCTTCGCGCCAATATTCCGTTTTTTCTTACATTGCTCTCTTCTCTCGTTACGCGGCCTTCGCAACCCAAAGAATCCAATGTCGTCAGCAAATCCGACGAAGATCGCATTCGAAAAGAGGCGTATGAATTAGGAGAAATCCTGGTGCGCGAAATGGAGAAAGCGTCCAATTTGCATGGAGCAACGTTTGTGTTAATTACCAAAATAGACGAATTGCATGATGCCTTTTTGCAACAAGGAAAATACTCTCTCAATATCGCGCGCGCGGTATCGAACGAACGATTTGTCATACCGAACGATGCCCATTACAATGAATCAGCCAATGGAGTGATCGCCTGGGAAATACGACAATTTCTTGAATCTCAGGCTCTTATTCCTGATCAATATTTGCGCGCGCAATAGCGATTTTTGAACAGCGATGGAAACGAACAAGAAGCTGCCAGACACCTTGAACGTGCCTGGCAGCTTCATCGAAGCGACGAGGTAGGCGGTATTCGATGCAACGATCTACGAACAATCCTGTTAAAACATGGAAACAAGGGTATCATCCCTGGCGAAAGATCACGATTGCGCTGAAAGGGATTCGCGCCGCGATTCTTCTTGATTTCAGCGTTCAATATAAAGTCGTGGTTGCCGTGCTGTTTTTAGGGGTTGCGGCCTATATCAAATCGTTATTCGATTTTCTGTTCATTTTGACCGTGACCGGCGTGATGCTGATTGCGGAAATCATGAATACCGTGATTGAAACAATCTGCGATTATATCAATCCTCGGCATGATCCCAAAATCGCTTTGATCAAGGACATGGCGGCGGGGGCTGCCGGAATTGCGATTGCAATATGGGCGGCGGTACTGATGTTTGTGGTGTATGATGCGTACAGGATGATCTTTGGATGAAATAACGGTTCAATCATTGACGAGCATTGATACAATACGTCGTGGAATAGCTGTCAGACACCTTAAAGGTATCTGACAGCTATTCCCCCGTTTACATTCTAACAAGAGGTGAGATGATGATTCGAAAAGAACAGATTTTAGCCCACGCGAAAAAATATGAAGCCGAGATGATTCGATTTTTACGGGAATTGATTGCGATTCCCTCCGAAAGCTGCCAGGAAGGTCGCGTGATTCAGCATATCAAGCAGGAAATGCTGAGGGTCGGCTTCGACGAAGTGACGATTGACCCGATGGGGAACATTTTAGGGCGAATCGGCTCCGGCAAGACGATTTTGGCGATTGACGCCCATGTGGATACTGTCGGCGTCGGCAATCCGGCGCAATGGCAGCATGATCCGTTCGAAGGCAAATTCGAGAACGGCATCATTTACGGACGCGGCGCGGCAGACCAGGAAGGCGCGCTGCCCGGCATGATTTACGGCGCGAAGATCATCAAAGACCTCGGACTGGAAGGCGATTACACGTTGTATATCGTCGGCTCCGTACAGGAAGAAGATTGCGACGGCCTTTGCTGGCAATATATCATCAACGAAGACGGCATTCGCCCCGAATGCGTGGTGATTACCGATTCGACCGATTGTCAGGTGCGACGAGGGCATCGCGGGCGCATGGAAATCGGCGTCACGACGACCGGCGTTTCCTGTCATGCCTCTGCGCCGGAACGGGGCGACAACGCGATTTACAAAATGAACCGCATTATCGCGGAAATCGAGCAGTTGAATCCCCGGTTAAAAAGCCATGATTTCTTAGGAAAAGGGACAATCGCGGTGACGTATATTGATTGCAAAACGCCGTCGTTCAACGCCGTGCCGGATCGCTGCTACATTCATCTCGACCGGCGGCTGACAGTCGGCGATACCAAAGAATCGGCAGTGGAAGAAGTGAAAGACGCCATTCGCCGCGCCGGAGTTGAGGCGGACGTCGTCGTGCCGCTCTACGATACGCCGGGCTACAAGGGATTGGTTTATACAACCGAAAAATATTATCCGACCTGGATGGTCGAGGAAAATCATCCCCTGATTCGCGCCGCTGTCGCAACCTACGAAACGCTGTTTGATGCCAAAGTCGGAAAAGTCGGCAGTTGGGTCTTCAGCACTAATGCTGTCAGCGTGGCGGGTATGTTCGGCATTCCCTGCGTCGGCTTTGGACCGGGCAAAGAAGTTCACGCCCACAGCGTCAATGATCAGGTCGCCGTGGAGCAACTTGTCCAGTCTGCCGCATTTTACGCCGCGTTTCCGACGATGTATATGCAGGAAAAATAATACGAAAACCCCTGCCAGGGTTCGAAACCCTGGCAGGGGTGGTTCGCCTTACCCAATCGCAGGGCGCACCTGTAAGACGGTTTCTTTTTTGATTGTCACCGTGCCCGGCTTGGCGCCTTTCGGTTTGCTGACGAATCGGGCGAGGGTACAGGAGACCGCGACAACCCCGCCGTTGCGGGCTTTGCTGTGATAGGCGGCAATCGCGGCGGCTTTTTTGAGCGTGTCTTTATCCGGTTCTTCGCCGTCTTTGGCGCGTAAAATGACGTGACTCCCCGGCATTCCGCGCACATGAAACCACCAGTCGTTCGGGCGGGCTTCTTTCAAGCTCAAGCGGTCATTATCAGTCTCGGTTTTCCCGGCCAGAACGACCCAATCCCCGGCCAACACGTATTCGAAGACCTGTGGCGGATTGTGATGCGATGATGTGTCTGACGATGGCATGTGTTTCCCCGCAATTCTCCTCTTGGGAGTGGGTAGGTCGGAAGTACTGTCATTTTGAAACAACCCACCCCCTTGCCCATCCCAGGAGGGGAATCCGGTTATCTGAATCTCTCGTAAATTCAATAAAAAAACACTACACCGTTTCCCAATTCTGGCTTTTTTCTGAACGGAACAGGGCGTCCAACGTTCGCATGTTTGCGACGGCGTCGCCTGGCGGCGTCGGCAGCGGCGTTCCATTGAGAATCGCTTTGGAAAAAAGGTCAACTTCGATCTGATACTGGTGGCACGGCGCAAGTGTACGGGTTTCCGCGCCATCGTTACTGAAATAGTAGATATTGGTGGACCGATTTTCCGGCGCGTTAAACGGAATTTCGATTTCGAAACGCCCTTCCGTGCCTAAAATGTTGACGCGCTGATAGGGCGTCATCTGCGTCGAGCAGGTGAAGGTCGCGTGTCCGCGCTCAAATTCGAGAATTGCGGAACTGAGAATATCAATCTTCATCTCCGGGTCGCGATTGACAAGCGCCATGACCCGTTTCGGCTCGGCGTCGAAGATAAAGCGCGACAACGATACCGGATAGCAGCCGATGTCCATCAATCCACCGCTTCCCGCCAAATCGCCGCGATTGCGGATATTATTCGGATCGCGGTTCATGTACGAGAAAAAGACCTGAATCGCCTTCAAATCGCCGATTTTGCCGTTTTTCACATATTCTTTCGCCATCACCCACTGCGGATGCGTCCGATACATAAACGCTTCCATCAGGAGTACGCCGCGTTCGCGGCAGTAGTTGACCAATTTTTCAGCGTCCTGCGCGTTAACGCCTAACGGCTTTTCGCACAAAATATGTTTGCCCGCTTCGGCAGCTTTCATTGACCACTCGACATGCAGATGATTCGGCAGCGGATTGTACACCGCCTGCACTGCTGGATCGGCCAATAACTCCTCATACGATCCGTACACGGTCGGAATGGACAACTGCTCTGCCACGCGCGCCGCAACGTCGCGATCTCTGGATGCTATCGCGTACATTTCAGTGTACTGCCCCGCCTGAATGCCAGGAATGACGTGTTCCCTGGCGATTTTCGCCGTGCTGATAATACCCCATTTGACTTTTGCCATAGGAAACTCCTTTGACTCGTACCGCGAATGTTCCCGTTCGCAAGCCCGACGAGGACGTCGGGGGTACAAAAAATTCACGTTCCAGTTTCGACTTACAAATACTTAATTGCTGAATTCGCGCGTTAAGGCGTCGTACATTGCCTGCACCGGCGCATCAAGACCCGTCCACATCGTAAATCCAATCGCGCCCTGATAGACTAACATGCCTAATCCGTCAAGGGTTTTCGCCCCGCGCGCCGCCGCTTCTTTCAGGAATGGCGTCTTCGGCGGATTCGGAATCACGTCGCAGACGACCATCCCGGCGGTGATGGTGTCGTACACGATGTCCGGCTTCTCATCTACATCCGGGAACAGGCCGATAGACGTCGCATTGACGACAATCTGCGTATCTTTGGGAATGGCGTAGGGCGCGTTCCATTCGACATAGTTCGCGGCGGTGTTGGTCTTCGAGTTCAACAGATTGACTAATTCTTCGCCGCGATCTCGGTTGCGATTCACGACTGTAATGCGAGTCGCTCCGGCTAACGCTAATTCGACGGTAATGGCGCGCGCCGCCCCGCCAGCGCCGAACACAACGGCGCGTCGTCCGGCAGGATCGATTTTGGCATCTTTCCGCAGCGAGCGCAAAAAGCCTTTTCCATCGGTATTTTCTCCGATCAAGCGCTCTCCGTCGAGGCGCACGGTGTTGACCGCGCCGATCAGCGCGGCGTCAGGCGCGATCTCATCCACATATTTCAGGACTTCGACTTTATGCGGAATCGTCAGGTTGATCCCCTGAAAATTCATCGCGCGCAGCCCTTGCATCGCCGCCTCCAGGTCTTCCGGCAGGACTTCGATGGTGAGATAGCGCCAGTTCAAATTGCAGGCGCGAAAGCCCGCTTCTTGCATGACAATCGTCGGATTTTCCGCGACAGGATGGCCGAACACCCCGACCAAATCCGCTTTATAATTTGCCGTATTCGCCATGATGATTTCCCCTCCTTCGGAATTCTGAAATTTATGCTCCGTTCGAACACAATTGGTATTACCTTGACTGTAAGCATTATTCATCACAACCTATCACATCTTATAATACACCTCTTCCCATCGGCGGAAAATGGAAAGAGAAAAGGTGTAAAAAAAACAAAAATGTGCTGTGAGATTGACACGCAAGGTTCTCGGCAGGCAGAACTGTCGGACACGTTCGAAGTATTTGACAGCGTTTTCCTTCCATCAAGACAATATTCGTCCGCCGCCGTTTTTCAGCTTGACATCATGCCGTTCTTCCAGAGAACGTCGTAAAAAATTATTTGTTTTGCGCAGGAGAATCTGCCATTCTTTACCTATTGTCTTTGCCATACATATCATGCTATGATGAAGATGTCGCAGGGAAAGAATGAACATGAACACGTAACTCTTTCGAAAAGGAGCAACAAATATGAGCGATGAACAGAAGAAAGCCAAACGCACCTGGACAGAAGAAATCGAGGTGGCTGGCAATGAATTAGTCGAAAAGGTGAAGGAATTGATTCAGGATAGCAGCGCGACCCGCCTGATTATCCGTAAACCGAGCGGCGACGTGCTGATGGAAGTGCCGATTGTCACTGGCGCAGCCGTCGGCGGCGCGATCACGCTGTTTCTCCCGATCATCGCCGCGATTGGCGCGATGGCGGCCTTGCTCGCGCAATTCAAAGTCGAAATCGTGCGCGAAGAGAGCGACGATAACGACGCCAACAAACAACCATAATCATGATGCAGCAAACCCTGTCAGGGATCAAAACCCTGGCAGGGGGCATTCAATCGCTTCCCCCAACCGACTCTGCCCCCCGTCATCACATCCCGACCGAACATGCCAGACATACGTCCGGCATGTATAAACTTGACAAAATTTCAGTCGTTCCCCCATCAATGCAGTCACCGTTGTTTTCATCGCAGAACCGCCATAATAAAGCGTTTCTGCGGCAATATCCCTTCAACACAAAAGGAGGCTGCGCAATGATGCGATACAGCGCTTACTTGAGCCGGAAAATGTGGTGGATGGTCGGCGTGTGCGGACTTCTGCTTCTGACAAGCCCGGCGGCGCGCGCCAAAACAGTCGTCTCCTGGGACGACTACCGCCACCCCTTCCAGCAGCCGATCCATATCTTCCAGTATGGCGAACATCGCCTGGAATCCGCTGAAATCCACGTGACGCTGCCGCAAGAGTTTGTCGAACGAGACGAGCCCATCGCACTGGTCATCGAATTGCAAAGCCGGACGTTAAGCAAACAGACGAAAGCGCCCAACTTCGACTCCTTCAGTCCCTACCTCAAAATCAATTCGAAGATGTATGCGATCCCGATTGAACCGTCGCAATCCAGTCAGATTCAAGTCGTGAAGATCAAGCCCAAAGATATCAAGGCGGGAGAAAATACGTTCACCGCGACATTCCGGTGGCATGACCAAAGCGCATCATGTTCAGGCCAGGGCTGCGGCTATGAAATCCTCGCGCTCTATTTCAAGGGATATGGCGAAGGAACGTCCTCTGAGCGGCAATATATCGGATTGGACGATTTGTTCGTCGTATTTGAAGAATCATTCGACTCAAACGTCAATTCCTGGAATGAACTGGAACAACCGGAAGCGGTTGCGCGCATTCGTGACGGCAAGCTGGTGATTGCGCATAAACGCGACAGTGACAGTTGGCTCTTGTGGAACGAGATTCCTCTCGATCAGACTCGCGATTTTGCGATAAGCGCGACCATTCGAAAGGTCAGCGGTGTCAACGATCATGGCTATGGGCTGATCTGGGGCTTACAAGACGCCGGGAATCTGTATCAATTTTTAGTCGCCGGCGACGGATTCTATAAATATGAAAAACTTGTGAAGAACGAATGGCAGGAATTGATTCCCTGGACGCCGTCTGCGTATATCAATACGCGCGATGCCGCGAACACGCTTGCGGTAAGAAAAGCGGGCGACCGACTGTTGTTTTTTATCAATGAACAATGGATTGATGAGGCGTTATTCGAGCCATTTTTCGGCAATAATATCGGCTTTGCGCTGAACCTCAATATGACAGTGGAATGTGACGATTTGATTCTTCGACAATAAACGCAAGAACCCTGTCAGGGTTTCGAACCCTGGCAGGGTTGCTTCATGATACACATGATGACGATTGACGCTGCCGCACTCGCCTTTGATCGCGACCACATCTGGCATCCATACACTTCTATGCGCAACCCGCTGCCGGTTTATCCGGTAGTGTCTGCTTCCGGCGTCTATCTTGAATTGGCAGACGGACGGAAACTGATTGACGGCATGTCATCCTGGTGGGCGGCGATTCACGGCTATAATCATCCGGTCTTGAATCAAGCCGTGACCGATCAGCTTGAGGCAATGGCGCACGTCATGTTCGGCGGAATAACGCATGCCCCGGCAATCGAATTGGCGCGGCAGCTTGTCGAATTGACGCCGCCGTCGCTGCAAAAAGTCTTTTTCTGCGATTCCGGTTCGGTCGCGGTCGAAGTCGCCATCAAAATGGCGGTGCAATACTGGCGGGCGCAGCGCAACACCCAAAAAACGAAACTCCTGACCGTCCGTTCAGGCTATCACGGCGACACATTCGGCGCGATGTCAGTCTGCGATCCTGTCACCGGAATGCACCAGATGTTCAACGGCGTCTTAATGGAGCATCTGTTCGCGCCTGCGCCGGAATGCCGTTTCGACGACGACTGGGACGAACGCTATCTCACCGAATTTCACGCCTTGTTAGAGACGCAGCAGCAGCAGATTGCCGCCGTGATTCTTGAGCCGATTGCGCAGGGCGCAGGCGGAATGCGCTTTTATTCGCCGCAGTATCTGCGCCGCGTACGGGAAGTGTGCGACGACTACGGCATTCTGCTGATTCTCGATGAGATCGCGACCGGCTTCGGGCGCTCCGGCAAGCTGTTCGCCTGCGAACATGCCGGAATCGAACCGGATATTCTCTGTCTCGGCAAAGCGTTGACCGGCGGATATATGACGCTTGCGGCAACCTTAACGACCGATCATGTCGCGCAGACGATTTCGAACGGCGAACCGGGCGTCTTCATGCACGGCCCGACCTTTATGGCGAATCCGCTCGCCTGCGCGGTCGCGTCGGCCAGTATCAAGCTGCTGCTCGCGTCTCCCTGGCAGGCCAGAATTCAGCAGATCGAAACGCAATTGAATGCCGAACTCGCGCCCTGCCGCACGCTGCCCGCCGTCGCCGATGTGCGCGTACTCGGCGCAATCGGCGTGGTCGAACTTAAAGAACCGGTCAACATGGCCGAAATTCAGGCGCAATTCGTCGAACTCGGCGTCTGGATTCGCCCGTTCGGACGCCTGCTGTACATCATGCCGCCCTACATCATTACGCCCGACGAACTTTCGCAGCTTACTCGCGCCCTGCATCAGGTCGCGGCGACATTATCATGATAAACAGTAGATCTGTCGGACATTTTAAAAATGTCTGACATCTCTTGGAATTTTTATGAAGGAAACAGGCACGCTCATCAGGTGGAATCAAGAGAAAGGCTATGGGTTTATTCGCCCTCAGAATGGGAAAGAGGACATTTTCTTACATATCAGGTCATTGCCGTATTCTCAACGCCGTCCAAAGCTGAACGACAAATTGATCTATGCCATCGAAGTGGACGAAAAAAACCGTTATTATGCCTGCGACGCGAAAATCAAGGGATTGGCGTGGTCGTGGTTTACGCTGCTGTTAGCGGCGACAGTCGTTCTGTCTGGCGTTTATTTCTATCTTCTTGTCCGGCAAACGCTCCCATTTCATCCGTTGGCAATCTATGCGGTCATGAGTCTGTTGACGGTCTGGGCGTATGGCAAGGATAAACGCGCGGCTCAAGCGGGCGAATGGCGCGCGTCCGAATTTCGCTTGCATCTGCTGGAATTGCTTGGAGGCTGGCCGGGCGGCCTGCTTGCGCAATGGACATACCGCCATAAAATCCGAAAGATTTCGTATCAACTCGTCTTCTGGCTCATCGTCGCGGGGCATGGCGGCTTCTGGTATTATGCCCTGACGCATCCCGATCACATCCATCCCTATCAGCAGGCCGCCGCCGAAAAAGCCGCCGCGATCACGCATTGGACGGGCAAAACGCTGCAACGCGTTGTCAAGAGGAACGAAACGCCGTCTGTTCCTGTCAAGCCATCTACAGGAAAACGCTCGACGGCCATGCCGCCGAAACAGGCGCGGATTGTTGAGGGGATTGTCAAGGCGATTCGCCCGAAAGAAGGGATCGTTGTTGCGTTTGCCTTAGAGCCTGGAACAGAAGGCATCATTGATAAATCCACGTTAGTCAATGATTTCCCGACACGCTTCAAACAGGGTGAACATCTCCGCGTGGCCATCGCGACCGCGTCACTTGACGGAAAAGAGAAACGGATCGAGCTTGTGCTGGTCGAAAAATAATCAAGTTCATTGATCGCATGATCGAATCACGAAATAGTGTATTCTCACCGATTATTTGCTCAACAATAACGGAAAGTGGTTGACAAATTTGCTGAAATTTCCAATCGTAATCACCGTCAGATAGTTGCGTAAACGCCGAGTCGGGCAAACAGCACGGGAAGAGACACGTACGGAAGAGGAGAGGAATCATGAGCGACGAATTGAGCAAAGAGGAATTGATGAAAGAATTGGCAGATCGCATGAAAGAGATTGAAGCGACAAAGGCGCAACTCTGGGATTCCGGCAAGTATGAGCCGCTGATGGAAGGGGAATACTGGGATTGTCAGATCGTGATGCGTCAGACCGAGCAGGGGGAGAACGCCGATGTCTCCGACTTGCTTCAGAAAAAACATGACGGCCTCATCGCAGCGCAGCAGCAAATCCATAAAGTTGCCGAAAAAGAATAGTTCCTTTCTTTGTAACTCACGTTACGCACTCCGCCACTGGAGAGACGATGAGAAAACAAAACGAATTGATGGCATGGTGTTTGGTCGGATTGATGTTCATGACGGGATGCGGAGCGACCCTGCCCATTGAGAATTTATACGACCTCTACAAGCAGGAACGGTATGATGAAGTTATCACCGCATCCCAGCAACTCTTAGAACAGAACCCCAATAATGCGGATATCTTGGGATTGTTGGGACAATCGCTGGCCGGCACTGGAAAGTGCGCTGAAGCGATCCCCTATCTGGAACGCGTTACTCGCAATAATGTTGGGGGATGGCGGGAAGCATGGGCGTTATATTATCTTGGTCGCTGTTACTATCGTGAAGGAGATCGGCAACAAGCCCAACGCTATTTAGAACAATGTCAGGCCATGAATGCCACGAAAAAAGTCACGCAAGCCGCCCAGAAATTTTCACGGATCATGGGGTTAGATGATTTTTATGCCACCTGGAATGTCCAGGAAACCGAACATTGTATGTTTTATTTCGCTCCCCCCATTACAGATGCAGCCATCACAACATTTGTCACATCACGAGAGAAGGCGTTTGAGGAGATCGATACTTTTTTTCATGCGGCGTTACCGAAAAAGATCACCTTCTATATCTGGGACTCTGCCGAGAGTGCCCAAGCCGCCGGGCTTCCTCCGTTAGGATTCGCACAGCCTGAGTCCCTGGTGATTCACTCACGCCTGAATCAATCGCCCGGACATGAGCTTACCCATGTGATCGCGCATTATTCTGGAACGGCCCGAAACACAACGACCAGATTTATTGAGGAAGGCATCGCCGTGTGTTTTGATCAAACTGGCAGTCACCTTGAACGCGCCAAACGTGTGTTTGCTGATCCGTCGCAATTTACGGGCATCATTCAAAAACTGTGGGAACACGGAGGCGAGTATGATGAAGCCATTTTATACTCCATCGCAGGCGCATTTGTTGAATACATCATTCAAGAATACGGAAGAGAACAGTTTCTCATATTGCTGACAAACCAAACCTATGAACATGCCAGCATCGTGTATGGAGATGCGCTGCATGACATCATCGCTAATTTCGAAAACGCTCTCAGGGAATGAATGTCGTACGGACTGCCAGGAGTGGCCAGGTGACTCCGTGATGATGGGCGGCGGGACGGCAACGTAACAGCCCCATAACCACGCTCCGTAATTTCAGCATCCCTGGCCGCATGACGTGAGTTGTAACTATTTAGCCCGTAGGGCTTTGGGTATTGCAGCAGGCGAATTCAGCACCTAATTCTATCGCGTAGCGGTTGTGGGGGCATATCGCCTACGGCGAAAATAGCTAAATAATTATCTTTCTTTTATATGCTCGATTTTACCCTGTTACAGAAGCAATTGAATGAGATGGTGTTCGAGCAGAAGTCCGCGCGGCGCAAATATGACGAAAAAGTCGCGATTGCGCGAGACACGCTGTCGGCGTGGTCTGTCCGCTCGCAGGAGTTGTTAGAGAAATTGGATAGCTGCCGCACCTCCTGGCTTTTAGCAGATGACATCCGCGAGCCGCTGAATACGCGCCATGCCGCGCCGTCGCCGCCGAAAGCGCATACCGTCATCGCTGCCGACGGGTCGCAAATTTTTCCGGATCGGCACGAACTCAGCGCGTGTCATCTCATCAATATCGGCATGATCGTGCTGCATTACGGCAGCGGCGAGCGCCCGACGCTGACCAACCACCCGCTGCTTTTCTATCGCGACCAGGACACCTACCGGCAATGGAACGGCAACCGGATTCCGGTCAACGCCGACGTCATTTCCGCGCTGCGCGGCGCGTTCGAAATTCAGGAATTGACGCAATACGCCGAGGAAGCGGTTCGGCAGCGCCGCGCCGTCGCCGGTTTGACGGATGGCACGCTGATTTTATGGACGCTGGAAGGCAAACCGAAAGAGTTTCAGCGGGAAATTTTGAATTTCTATCTGACCAGCTTCGAGCAGTTCCGCCTGTTTCAGACGCCGATTATGGGCTATATCAGCCAGCCGACCAGCGCGGATGTCATTCATACGCTGCGCGTCGCGCTTTGCCCGGAAGAAGTCACGAACTGCGATCAATGCCCCTACAAAAACACTGATGCTGAATTGCCGTGCGAGCCGATTGCCGGAGTCAACGATGCGATTTTATTCGCGACGATCCTGCGGCGCGGCGAACGCTCCACCACGTTCAAAAGCCGCTCGGAAATTCTTTCAGAATACAAGCAGCATACGGTGTACTTTTTTTATCTGAACGTCGGCGCGGAAATTGTCAGAATCGAGATTCCGAAATGGGTGGCTTATACGCCGGAGTTGCTGCATCTCGCCCATGCGATTGCCTACGATCAGGCGCAGAAAGGGCAGGGCTATCCGGTCAGTCTGGCCGAAGCGCACGAACAGGCCGTGATTCGCGGCAACGAGCGCGAACATTTCTATCGCATGATTGAACATCTCTACGTGCGGGAAGGACTGGAAGTCGCGATCTCCCGCAAATCCTTCAAAAAGCGCAATGTCGCCATCTGAACGGATGAAATACACATGAAATTGTTACGGGAAGAGCATAAGATACGCTTGACCGATGCGCCTTCAGAGGAGTTATCGCCGCAATTGCTCCTCCAATCCATCAAAGACGCGCATGAAGAGATTCTCCTGCTGCGGGGACGGCTTGCGGAATATAAGTGGCTTGAAGAGGCGTTGCGTGAACGGACGCACGAGCTAAACGAGCGGATGAAGGAACTCGAATGCCTCTATGCCGTTTCGTCATGCCTGATGAATCATCGCCTCTCTTTCGGACAGATGATGAATGCGCTTATCAAGGAAATGCCGCGCGGCTGGCAATATCCGAAAGCGACCTGCGTTCGCATTGTTGTGGGTGATAGAGAATTTGCCTCTCGAAATTTTCGACGCACTGAAACGCGACAACGCGCAAGCATTCGCATTGACGACCGAACCGAAGGAAAAATAGAAGTTTGCGTGCTGCCGGAATTGGCGCAAGGTCAACCATTGACGATGTTACATGAGGAACAAACGCTGTTGAATATCATTGCGTTGTGGCTTGGTGAAATGCTCCGATATAGACCGGAAACGAAGAAAGGATAGGATTGCGTTGAAGATGCCTTTGCACAGGTGTTTTCAAGGCGATTAACTCGCGCTATTATGGAAAAACGAACCATCTATATTACCGAATTCGATTCAGACCGTTTAGATTCGCTGATCAGCACAAGCAGCTTAGGCAAATTGGACAAACAGCATTTGCTTGAATTAAAAACAGAATTGGATCGCGCTGAAATCGTCTCTCCACAAGAGATTCCGGCAGACGTGATCACCATGAATTCGCAAGTGCGCCTGCATGATTTGGATTCCGGCGAAGAAATGGTCTATACGATTGTCTTCCCGCATGAGGCCAATATTCAGCAGAATAAGGTCTCCATTCTTGCGCCTGTCGGCGTGGCGCTCATCGGCTACCGGCTCGGCGACGTGGTGGAATGGCCGATGCCCGGCAAGGTGCGCCGACTGGAGATTAAAGAGATTCTGTATCAGCCCGAAGCCGCAGGCGATTATCACCGGTAGAATTATGCTCCTGTTAATCGCCCTGCTCATTATTGCCGCCGTCTTTTCGACCAAAATCACAAGCCGTTTCGGCATCCCGATTCTCCTGCTGTTTTTAGGGCTGGGGATGTTAGTGGGCAGCGATGTCCTGAATCTGATTTATTTTGACGATGCCGCGCTCGCGCAGCAAGTTGCCAATATCGCGCTCATTTTTATTCTGTTCGAAGGCGGATTCAAAACCCGGCGCAGTACCTTGCAAATGGTGCTTGGCCCGGCGTTAACCCTCGCCACAGTGGGCATCGCGATCACGGCGCTGACGCTGGGCGCGGTGATTTATTGGCTGACTGATTTTAGCCTGACGTATGCCCTCATGATTGGCGCGATTATCTCGTCCACCGATGCCGCCGCCGTGTTTATGATGCTGCGCCAGCATTCGATCCGCCCGACGGTGGCGGCCACGTTAGAAGTCGAATCGGCGGCCAATGATCCTGCGGCGATTCTGCTCACAGTGCTGTTCATTCAAATCTTAACGGGCGAGACGCAGCATTTAGGGGCGTTTCTCCTGAAATTTCTTTGGCAGTTGGGCGGAGGAATCGGGATCGGCTACCTCGTCAGCCACATCGGGGTCTGGCTTTTTAATGCGTTAGATTCCGATAATCGCAGCGATTATCATGTGTTAAGCGTCGGCTTCAGCCTCTTTGCGTTTGGCCTGGCCGATGTCATTCATGCGAACGGGATATTGGCCGTCTTTTTTGGCGGGTATTGGCTGGGGAATGCCGAATTCAGCTACAAACGCGGAGCAAGTCATTTTATCGAAGGCATTGCCAATTTCAGCAATGTGGCGCTCTTTTTATTATTGGGCTTGCTTGTCTTCCCGAAAGATTTGCTGTCGGCCTGGAAAGAAGGCGCGCTGATCGCGTTCAGCCTGATTTTTATTGCGCGTCCCATCGCCGTGCTTCTGTGCACCGGCCTGTTTCGCTTTGAGCGCAAAGAGCGGCTGTTTATCATGTGGGGAGGAATCAAAGGCGCCGTGCCGATCGTTTTAGCGACGTACCCCGCCGTCTATGGCCTTGATCAAGGCCATTTTATCTTTCATATCGTTTTTTTTGCGGTGGTGATGTCCTGTTTATTGCAGGGGACGACCCTGAGTCGGATCGCCGGAAAACTGCGCCTGTTGACGCCAACGCGCCCGAAATCGCTGTATTCGATTGAACTGCTCACCAAGCAACAGAGCGATGTTGACATGTTCGAAATCCAAATCGAGGAAACGGCGCACAGCGTCGGATGCTCCCTGATAGAACTCAAGCTGCCAAAAGAGGTGTTAATCAGCGCGATTGTCCGCGAACATCATCTTTTTGCGCCGAAAGGAGACACCGTGATTCGCGCTCACGATATTGTATTCGTGCTTGCGCCAGCAACTCAAATCGAGGCAATTTCAACGCAATTGAATGTGTAAAATGTAAAAATAAATTCGAGAGACACACACTTCAGAAGTGCCAAAGCAAGCTTTGACACTCCTAAATAATTACCATAAACGATATAATTATGGCCACCAATTGGTTGTTCATCAGCCTGTTTCAGACGTTCTTGAACAAAGGCGATCTCGTTTGGCGTGAGGCGTTTTCGTTCAACTTGCCCTTTCTTGTTATTGGCTTTTAATATCTCTCTGACTTGAATTTCCTGGAGACCAAGATGCCGAATCCGATTCAAAATGACTTCTTGATGAGGAGTGGATTTGATAAACTCATCATACATCGAAAAGCTAATTACGAGTATAACGAGCATACAAAGCATCAAAAATTTCTTCATATTTTCCCTGAATAGTGGTTTTCTATTAGTCCAGTTTCTTTAATAGAATCAAGTGGGACGAATCACTAAGAGGAATCATCAGCGTTTCAATCTAAATGCTAAATGTACCTTAATAGAATGGACTCGATATCGTGTCGTTCAATGCAGTTTTGCAATAAGCTTTAACACGCGAATAGGCTGTCAATTTCATTGAAGATGTCTAACCATCATGACGACGCCAGCCATTCAATCGCGTTTAGTTTGGCGATTTTGCGCTCAATCGCGATCTTCTCGCAATCAAGATAACGCAAAAAACGTTGAAAACATTGATACAATTCTGATTGCAGCATTTCGTTCTGCTCGACTCCAGGCTCCCACCACCACTGTTTGATCAGCAATGCGCCGCGTTCTTTGTCGCGCCCCGGCTCGAAACGCGCCACAAAGCGGTCGCCATACAGCACCGGCAGCACGTAATAACCGTATTCGCGCTCATGGACGGGCTTATAGACTTCCCAGCGATATTTGAAATCAAAAATGGCTTCAAGTAATCGCCGTTCCCAGAGGAGGTTATCCAACGGTGCGAGAATCGCGGCATGCAGCGGCGTCTCGCCAATATCTCGGATCGCTTGTAAAAACGGGAGATCGCTGCTTCGCAAATAGAGCGGCACGTTAATGCCTTCAACCTGCGCCTCAACAATCTTTTTCTGCTTAAGCAGCGAGGCGAGCGTGGTCTGCCGTTTTGCGCTTTTGAAGTCGGGAATGCCGAGCCAGCCGTCGCCGGATTTATTCCAGAGTAATCCCATGCTTCCGATCCGCCGCAGCGCATACCATTCATAAAACTGCTCGTCGCTTTCGTTCGTGTCAGTGGCAGTCAACAATTCCTGCGGCAGATGGCGGCTGGAAAAATCGAACACGCGGCGGGTATGCACTTTGTGATGAATCACCAATTCACCCCAGAGATACATACTTTCCAGCGCCGCCCGCGCTAACGTCGTCGGCGACCACCACCAATCAACCACCTGCTTCATTTCTAAATCGAGCGACGACAACGGCCCACGTTCCTCGATGGCGCGGCGCACCTGATGGAGCGCTGCTTCGACCTGTTCGCCGCTGCGGCGCGGCCGTTTGCGGTTTTGCTCGCGATACCGTTGAAAGTACGGCCAATCATCCACGTGATAAATGGACATGTTTTTGTCCCAGCCATCCAGCAATTGGCGGTCGGAATAGAGCAACTCCTGCATCATCGCCGGTCGAAAATCGGCAATCCGCGCTTGCAGCGTCAAGTCGTGATTATGCCCGACGATATTCAGCGGATCGAACTGAATGCAGCCGACATGGCGGATATACTTTACGATACCGGCTTTTCCTTCAAGGGCGTACGGCGGCCAGAGATGCTGATGTGTGAGGAGAAAGCGCCGCGCTTCCTGTTTGGTCAAAAGAATGCGCTCCATATCACGATTGCGCCTTTGGCAACGAATTCATCAGCGCGAAAAAATATTCGGCTTTTTGGGTTTGATAAAGCTTATACCAGGCATCAAGCGTTTCCGGCAAAAAGACATCAAGTCTTTTAAAGATTTCATGCGCAAATTCGAGCGGCGCAACGCCTGGCGCGGTAATCAAATCGCCGTCAACGGCTGCCGGAACCTGCTGATAAAGCGCTTCGCCCCGATACGCAGGGCAGATCGCTTTCAAATAGGCGAGATCATTGCTGGTATGCTTGCGATGATCCAGAAAACCATTGGCCGCCAACCCCATCGTCGCGCCGCAAATCGCCGCCACAGGGACATGCGCGTCCAAACAGGCGGTCACTTCCTCGAACACAGGCGCGTGGAACGGTTCTAACCAGGTGTCGCCACCGGGCAAAATGAACAGGCCAGCGTCATGAACGTTCAAATCGCGAAGCGTCAGGTCTGGCAGAATTTTCACTCCGCCCATCGTCGTAATCGGCGCGGTCGTCAAACCGACAGTCTGCACTTCATATTCAAGCGTTTTATCCTTAAAATATCGTCCTGACTGTAATTCAGCGGTGACGTAAGCCGGTTCCCAGTCCGCCAGCGTATCAAAGACATACAGATAAACAATTTTTTTCATCTTTCACCTTTTTTGTGGGTATAAACAGCGCAATTTCCTTATATTACGAGACAAAAACAAAAAAACCGTCTATTGAGAATATGATTCCTGTCAAGCAAATCTTGCCTAAAATTTCAAGAAATATCTTATATTATTGCGTCTAAATACGCCTTTCGTATCTATTTAATACACGGAATCGGTTCACATAGCGCGTGCAAATTTTCCAGCGGCGTTCCATGCGGAATTTCGCAGCCGGCATTCACCATGAAGGGATTGCCGACAAGGCGGTACGTCTCCAAAATGTTCTGTCGAATCGAAGCGGGCGTTCCCTGCAATACGCCGCTGACCGGATCGATGTTGCCCGCCAACACGACCGACGTTCCGACAGTCTTGCGGACAACCACCATATCCACGACATGGTCAACATCGAGAATATCAATCTCCAACTGAGCAATGCCCGGCAGCAAATGCGTGATGTTACCGCAAATATGCAGTCGCGCCAGCGCGCCCATCTCTTTGATAGCATGAATCAACGCTTTTTGACGCGGCAAAATCAGTTGCGTATAGGCTCTTGGAGATACCTGACTGGCGACCGCGTCGCCGATGCCGATCGTGTCCGCGCCCGCCTCAATCTGCGCCCGCGCAAACGCGATGCCGACTTCCACGCAGCGATCCATCAACGCAGCGGCAAACGGTTTATCTTCCAGCAAATCTATGAAAAAATTCGATACGCCGCGTAAATCAGCGGCTTCTGCTGCCGGACCTTCAATCCAGCCTAAGATTGAATATTGCTGCGCAAACTGGCGTGAATACTCGCGGATCGCGTTGAGGCGATCTAACATGCGCGTCGAATGATACGGATCGGGCTGCGCGAGCATGGTCAGGTCTTTCGTGTCTTGCAGCGGATAATGTTTGCACTTCGGCACGCCGTCTGCGACATATTCGATTTCCGCGCCGAAGCCCTGCGTTTCGCGGTAGGGGTCTGAAATCGCGCTGACCTGATCCATGCCGAATTCTGTAGCGCAACGCGCATTCGCTTCGACCAATACGCGGTAATCGGCGGCAAACTTGCCATAATTCGAGCCGATGAATTCAGCGGCAAACTGCATTAAAATCGGAATGCGCGGCAGCATATCCACCGGGCTTCCTTTCATCATATTCATGTAACGCTCAAAGCCGTTCATAATGCTTCCAGATACGAATGTTGTAGAATAATTTCCCGTTCTTTCTGAGCTTAGGGTAGGGTTGCCTCCAAATCTAAAAATGTCAATAAAAAGATTGTGAATTAAAACTCCGAAAAAATTTTATGTGGTACTGTAGATTTTTCTTGACAAATTTTCTTATTTGGCTATATTACCAAATAGCAAATCAAAAGGAGAGCAAATTTTATGGATACGGATACCAAAGCACGATTCGAAATGCGGGCGCAGGTCGTCAAGGCGTTAGCGCACCCCACGCGGCTGTTTATTGTCGAAGAATTGTCAAAACAGGAATATTGCGTGTGCGAATTGACCGAGATGATCGGCGCGGATACGTCCACCGTGTCCAAGCATCTTTCCATTCTGAAGCAGGCCGGAATCGTGAAAGATGATAAACGCGGCACGACAGTCTATTATCAACTGCGCTGTCCGTGCATCCTGAATTTTTTCGGCTGCATCGAAACGGTTATACAAACGACCATGCAGGAGCGAAGTCGGCTCCTGACCCGGTAGCGCAAGGTTGCGTCTCCGCGTATTGTTAGCAAGACTCTGCGGGTGGCGGATTAAGAAGTAATCGGATTATTAATTTATTTTTAAAGTTGATATTTTCCTTGACTTCTATATCATGTTGATATAGATTGTTTATGACAAAATGATATAGATAATCAAGGAAGTAATTATGGCAAAAGAAAATATTACACGTTATGTTATACTTGGACTATTAACTCATGAAAGCATGTCTGGCTATGATATAAAAAAAAGAATAGATAACATAATCAATAATTTTTGGAATGCCGGATATGGACAAATTTATCCATCACTTAAACAATTAGAAAAAAACAAACAAGTTATCAAACAATGCGCAAACGACTCAAAAGGGCCTGAAAAATATATTTATTCAATCACAGCCAAAGGTAAAAAATCATTATCATCTTGGCTACTTAAGTACACAGAGAAAGAAAATGTGAAACTCGATATACTGGTAAAACTTTTTTTTGGTAATATTATATCTATAGATGAGAATAAACAAAGAATTCGCGATTTCCGTGAACGAAGTACTAGTAGTTTAAATCAAATGGACATATTTAAGAATAGTTTACAACAAGTATTACATGAAAGTAGGGATCATCAATATTATTATTTAACGGTTCTTTTTGGCGAACATTTATATAGAGCATATCAAACATGGGCGGATGAAGCTCTTGAAGTATTATCTACTATGGAAGAAAAATAAAATGAGTATGTTTTTTATGAGCTATTCAGGGGTACTTCTTATCGTATCAATTTTGCTTCCGAACTTGGTGTTTTTTCTTTTTCCACCAAAAAACAGTACGGAAAAGCAAGTAACAAAATCGAAATTTTGGAAAGTGTTGGAATTTATCGAAAATATAAGCCGATTTGCCGTTTTGATATTACCAATATTTTGTAAAATCGAAATCCATTCTAACGTAAATATTATTATCAGCAGTTTAATGTTAATATCCTTGTTTTTTTACTATTTTTTGTACCTTAAATATTTCATGAATAAACGTGAATTTTCACTTCTTTTTACTCCATACTATTTTATTCCAGTGCCTTTAGCTGTTTTTCCTGTTTTGTGTTTTATATTTTATGCCTTATTAATTAAATCAGTTTTGTTTTCAATATTTGTCTTTATATTCGCTATAAGTCATATCTTAATTAGCTATAACGAATATATACAGTTAACTAAAAATTAGTAATCATAAGCGTATAGTAAATTTAATGCATATTATAGGGGGTAAATTAATGGGACGGTTTGATTCAAAGCTTTCGCGGATAATTTTACGAAATGGGGTTATACTAACTATACCTCCAATGCTTATAAGTTTTGGACTTTGGGTCTTTTTACCGAAGATGTATTCTATTGAGAACTTCTGGAAAGATACTCCAAAGTGGCTCGGCCTTTGCGAAAATATTTTTAGAATTCTCGTGTTTACTGTTCCTGTTTTTTTATACTTTGGTAAAAATGAAAAACACCAAATGAAAGGTTGGTATTTATATATAATAGGTTTGTGTTTATATCTTGCGAGTTACCTGATGCAGATTTTTTTTCCCGATAGCGGCTGGAGTCAAAGTCTTATCGGATTTACGGCACCTGCCTGGACTACCTTGATATACTTTTTTGGCATAGGTCTTGTTTGTTTGCGTACCTGGCTGCCTTTGCGTTGGCATAGGAGTATATTTTTATGCATCACTGTTCTTTTTGTAGTATTCCATTTTAGCCATACTGCATTAGTGTTTAGTCGAATTATCAAGTAAGGGGTTATAATAATTGGAATCAAGAAATTGCCAATAACTGATTCAACTTGTCTTTTTTTTGGCGTGAGAATTGCTTTCGTTTCGCTCGGCAATTTTCACGCCGTTCCCCTCGGGCCGGACTTGCGGGTTACGCGAAATGTTATGGTGATATTTTTTTATAATAATATTTGGCAATTTTGCCAAATATTCACATAATAGATAGGTGAAATATGGAATGGAAAAATGAATGGAAAGCGTTGTTAGTGATTGTCGGAATATTTCTGCTCGCGTTTTATCTTCCGGTAGGTGCGCCGCGCTTCGATAACGCCGTGTTGGAGGCGTTTCATCTTGTCAAATGGTACGCGCAAGAGCATGTGCTGCTCTGCCTCGTTCCCGCGTTTTTTATCGCCGGAGCAATCGGCGTCTTCGTCAGCCAGGCGTCAGTCATGAAATATCTTGGCGCGAGAGCGAACAAAGTGTTGGCGTATGGCGTCGCGTCGGTCTCCGGCACGATTCTGGCGGTCTGTTCCTGCACCGTGCTGCCGCTCTTTGCCGGAATTTATCGCATGGGCGCGGGACTCGGCCCGGCGACGGCGTTTCTCTATTCCGGTCCGGCGATCAACGTGCTGGCGATTGCGTTGACCGCGCGGATTTTAGGGCTGAAACTCGGTGTGGCGCGGGCGGTCGGCGCGATTGTGTTCAGCGTGGTGATCGGACTGCTGATGCACCTGATCTTTCGCAAAGAAGATATCGCCAAAGCGACCGCGCAGATGACGATGCCCGAACCGGAGGTCAAACGTCCGCTCTGGCAAACCGCTGTCTATTTCGCGACAATGGTGATTATTCTCGTGTTCGCCAACTGGGGCAAGCCGGTAGAAACAAGTGGGCCATGGTTTGCAATCTATTCGGCGAAATGGATTATTACCAGCCTGACCGCGCTGGTTTTCGCCGGGTTGCTCGTGCTCTGGTTCGGGATTGCCTGGTGGAAAATGGCCGCGACCGCGATTGTGACGGGCATCATCGCGCTGCTGTTTCCGCATGAGCCATTGCTGCCATTTTCAGCGGCGATCATCGGACTCTCTGTCTTAATCAGTCCCGATCAAGGCGAAGCCGGAGAATGGTTCGCGTCAAGCTGGGGCTTTGCCAAACAAATTTTGCCGCTGTTGCTCGGCGGAATCCTCGTGGCCGGGATTCTGTTGGGCCGTCCCAACGCAGAGGGGCTGATTCCATCTGCCTGGGTCAGTCAATTAGTGGGCGGCAATTCCCTCGGCGCGAATCTGTTCGCGTCGGTGTTCGGGGCGTTTATGTACTTCGCGACCTTGACTGAAGTGCCGATTCTGCAAGGACTGATCGGCAGCGGCATGGGACAGGGGCCGGCGTTGGCGCTGCTGTTGGCAGGGCCGGCGCTGTCATTGCCGAGCATGTTAGTCATTCGCAGTATCATGGGGACAAAAAAGACTGTCGTATTCGTATCGTTAGTCGTGATCTTATCAACGTTAGCAGGCATGTTGTATGGAGCAATTGCCTAAATGTATGGAAATCGCTGTCAGACACCTTGAAGGTGTCTGACAGCTTTTCCTGAAAAAAATATGAACAAATCAATCGGTTTTATCGGAAGTGGACGAGTGACTCGAATTATGTTGGGCGGATGGAACAAGGCGGGCAAATTACCGCAGCAGATTATTGTCAGCGACCCAAATCAGGAGGCGTTGCAAAAACTTAAAAACGAATTTCCAGGTATTACCATTGCGCACAACGATAACGCGCAAGCAGCGGCCTGCGATCTCGTCTTTGCGGCGTTGCATCCGCCGGTGATGAAAGAGACGCTCGCGCCATTAGCAACGGTTTTAAAACTCAATGCCATCGTGATTTCGCTGTCGCCGAAAGTTTCGCTTGCCGCGCTGACGGCCATGCTCGGCGGCTTTCAGCGGATTGTCCGCATGAACCCGAACGCGCCGTCCATCGTGAATCGCGGCTACAATCCGGTAATTTTCTCCCCGGCGCTTCCGGCAGCGGAAAAAGCGGAATTATTGGCGTTTTTGACCGTTCTCGGACAATGCCCGGAAATTCCGGAAGCGCATTTGGAAGCGTATGCGATTCTGACGGCGATGGGGCCGACCTATTTGTGGTTTCAGTTGTATGAATTGCTGGAACTCGCCAACGCTTTCGGCTTATCCGCGCAGGACGCGCAAAATGGCATCGCCGCGATGGTCAACGGCGCAGCGGCGACGATGTTCGAATCCGGCCTGATGCCTGCGCAGGTGATGGATTTAGTGCCGGTTAAGCCATTAGGCGAAGATGAGGCGGCGATCAAAAACCTGTATCAGACAAAGTTGACAGGATTATACCAAAAATTAAAAGGGTAGGGCAAATGTTGGAGGGTAAAGCTGTCAGACACCTTCAAGGTGTCTGACAGCTATCTCAAGAACGAAATGGAGACGCATGGAAAAAAGCTTTTTGACTATACTGATCACGCTTGTTATCGTGGCGGTTTCGGCGCTGGCGAATAGACAGAAAACCTGGCAGGGTGTGCAAAAAGGCGTGAAGATGCTGTTGAAACTTCTGCCGTCGTTTCTCACAATTATCATCCTGGTAAGCATCTTTCTCGGCATCGTTCCGCAGGAAACGCTGATCGAATATCTTGGCAAAGAGTCTGGCGTCTCCGGTATGGCGATTGCGGCGGTCTTAGGCTCGATTGCGCTGATTCCCGGTTTTATTTCCTATCCGCTGGGCGCGATGCTGCTTCGCAACGGAGCCTCATACAGCGTGATCGCAGTGTTTATCACAACATTGATGATGGTCGGCGTCTTGACGCTGCCGCTCGAAATCAAGTATTTCGGCGTTAAAGTCAGCCTGCTGCGAAACGCCCTCAGTCTGATTGGGGCGCTGCTGATCGGCGTCATCATGGGGGCGCTGTTATGAAAAAAGCGTTCGCGTTGCTGAAAGCGTATGCGGTGGTCATTGCGTTCGCCCTGTTTATCGTCGCTTCCAGAATACTCGATTTCGACGGCGGCGACAAGATTGTCGCCAGCTTTTTCGATTTCAGTCTTGAGGCGCTCGCCTTTCTGCCTTGCATGTTCGTGCTGATAGGCCTGTTCGATGTGTGGGTGCCGAAAGAAGCGCTGCAACGGCATATCGGCGAGGACTCCGGCGTCAAAGGCGCGGCGATGGTCATTCTGTTCGCCATGCTTCAGGGCGGGCCGTTGTACGGCGCGTTTCCGGTGGCTGCGATTCTCTGGAAAAAAGGGAGCAGCATCAGAAACATTTTTATTTATCTTGGGGCATTTTCCAGCATGAAAATCCCGATGCTGACCTTTGAAGTCGGCTTTTTAGGATGGAAATTTTCGTTGCTGCGCACCCTGATCACGCTTCCCGTTTTTCTGCTGATCGCTGAGATGCTTGCGCGATTTTTGCGCAACGCAGATTTCGACGTGAAGAATTTCGACGCGCCGAAATAGCGCAAAGATCGGAGCTATCAGACACTTTTAAAGTGTCTGACAGCTTTGCAATATCAACAAAATACATATAAATAGCTGGTGTTACGCAGCAGATTCGTTCTGCTGATGGTGA
>CAZRSF010000073.1:0-32170 GCA_964602655.1 uncultured Candidatus Moduliflexus sp. | reverse complement strand
AGATATTTCCAGCATCACGACGCTCGGCTTTCGCGGCGAAGCGTTGCCCAGCATCGCCTCGGTGTCGAAATTAAAACTCCTGACGCAGCCGCCGGATGAAATGATCGGCACGCGCATCGAAATTCATGGCGGCGAGATGGTGGCGAATGTCGAAAGCGGCGCAAGCCCCGGCACGTTCATCGAAGTCGGCGATCTTTTTTACAAAACTCCGGCTCGGCTGAAATTTCTCAAATCCCCCGCTACCGAAACCAGCTACATCAATAACGTTATCACTGATATTGCGCTCGCCAATCCTCTCGTCGGCTTCAGCGTCAATAACAACGGCAACAATCAACTCCATCTTCCCTCCGACAGTACGCTGTTGCAACGCATCGCCGGGCTGTTCGGGCGCGAAATCGTCCGCGAGCTTGTCGAAATTCACGAAACTGCGGCGACCATCGAACTGCGTGGATTGATCGGCCTGCCGTCCTGCAATCGCGCGAACCGCAATTATCAGAAAGCGTTCGTCAACAATCGCCCGGTCAAAGATAAAACCATCAGCCACGCCATTCAACAGGCGTATGACACGCTGATTCCGAAAGGCCGCCATCCGGTGGCGTTTCTGTTCCTGTCGCTGCCGGTGGAATTGGTGGACGTGAACGTCCATCCGACGAAAGCGGAAATCAGGTTTATTAATTCACAAGCTATTCATGACATCGTAGCGCGAGGCATTCGTAGAACGTTGAGCCAGACGCTCGGCGTTGGCGCGTTACCGTCTTATGCAGCGCAGCGAATTGCCAAAGCCGATGGCGACACGCCGCAAGACGAAGTGCCGTTCGACTCGTTCGGCATGACGCAGCGCGACATCGATCCGCCCGCGCTGCCGTTTTCGTCGAATGCGCCGACGCCGCGTTTCAGGCCGTCAGACGGATTTTTGCCTGAACCGGAGATGACCGGACAATCTGGCTCATTTCAATTGAGGTATCGGAGAGAGCAAAACAACGCGCTGTCGTCCGACGCACAGCTTGCGCGTTCGATTCAAGGCAGCAGCGCGGTTTTCTCGCGGATGCTGCCGATTGGACAGTTTCAAGAGACCTACATTTTGGCGCAGGATGGCGAAGACCTGTTCATTATTGACCAGCACGCCGCGCATGAGCGCGTGTTTTATGAAAAATTCAAAGCGCAATTTCAACAGAACACGCTGGACGTGCAGCCGCTCCTCTTCCCCGTGTCGTTAGAACTCTCGCACCGCGAACAGGCGATTCTGGAAGAACACCTCGCCGCGCTGCGGCAATACGGCTTCGAAATCGAAGCGTTCGGCGGGACAACATGGCTGATCAAAGCCGTGCCAGCGCTGTTGGCGAAAGCCGATTATAAAAAATTATTGTATGACATGTTAGACCAACTTGGCGACACGAAGACCGCGACCATCGAACTGAAATTCGACGGCATCTTGAAACTGATGGCGTGTCACGGCGCGATCCGGGCGCATCACCGCTTGCAAGATTCCCAGATTTTCGCGCTGCTGCAACAGATGGACGCCCTCGAACTCCCTTACACCTGCCCGCATGGCCGCCCCACCGTCATCAAAATTACCTTGCAGGATTTGGAAAAGCGCTTCGGACGGATTTGAACGCCCGCCCGTTCCTCTTCGCAGAATTTCAATAGAAGGCTTGACAAATCCGAATGGTACGCATAACGTGAACATTGAAACGTGTCAGCAATTTGATTCTTTATGAAGGAGTGAATATGGCTTCGTTAAAAGCAATGCCTTCTATTTCCATAGATGCGCATGAATTGGCAAAATGGGGAGCGATTTGGCTGGGAATGATTGGTTCTAATGCATCTTCCAAGCAACCTAACCGCTTTGATAAAAAGCAAAGCATGGATTTTGGCAAGCAAGTCATTGATCCGGCTTTTGCGTCTGCGTTTGCCGAAATGTTAGGCGGCATTCCTGTCGCTGAACCACAGAATAGTAAATCCTTGCTTCCGCCTGCTCCCGATTGTATTGAAATTGGAGATACTCGTGTTATTGGCGGCGTTCGCCCTCAAAATTTTGATATTGCTTATCGTCCTGATGGTTTGCGAATTGCGTATGATAGCAAAACATTGAACGATTTCGATAGCATCAAGAAGAATTGGCAAAACATGATCAATGATTTGGCGACCGAAGCGACGACTGTTCATACGCGATTTCCGTATGCAATCGTTTGTTTTGTGGTTGTTATTCCGAGACCCGCCTTAGACACATCTCAAGAATACGACATTACCCGAACCTTAGAACGACTTGCCGCCAGAAAAGGCGTTCAAAATCAGAATCATCTCGCCGAAGCGATTACCTTTCTTGTGTGGGAACCTGCAACCGGCATGATTGATCCGAATATTCCTGCTCCAGAAAGTGTTTTACGAATAGAACGTTTTCCGAACATTGTGTCTGAAAGATATCTTGAACGATATAAAGGGCTTCCTCCTCATGACAAAGCGTGATCATCTCGAAACATCGTCATCGAAAAAATTGCGTGGCGGATATTATACCCCATCCGAAATCTGTCAATTTCTTTGCCATTGGGCAATTAAGAAGCCGAATGTGTCTGTCCTTGAACCAAGCTGCGGGGATGGAGCGTTTGTTGAGGCGATTTTCCAACAGTTACGGCAAGTCGGTTCGGATTACGAAAATTTGAAATTTATCGAATCGGATGAGGGAGAAGCCGGTAAGGTTCGAGTAAAACTCCATCAATTAGGTATTTATCGGGAAGAAAGCGTGAGCGTCGCCGATTTTTTCCAGAGTTGTAAAACATTTCTTGCGAATAAAACTTCGTTTGACTGTATCGTCGGAAATCCTCCGTTTATCAGGTATCAGGACTTTCCAGATGAGCAAAAAGATATTGCATTTAGCATTATGGTTCGCGCAGGTCTCAAGCCATCGCGGTTAATCAATACGTGGATTCCTTTTCTTATCGCTTCGACATTGCTTCTTAAGCCGGGCGGACGCATTGGCATGGTGATTCCTGCCGAACTCTTTCAAGTCAATTATGCTGCTCATACCCGTTTATTTCTCAGCGAGGCATTCAGCAAAATTTTTTTGATTACTTTCAGAAAGCTTGTTTTTGAAAACGTTCAACAAGAAGTCGTGCTGTTTTTAGGGGAAAAGAATGGTTCGGATTCGCATGGGATAACGGTCATCGAAACCGACGATATTTCGACATTGAAGGCGATCTCATTAGATCCGTATCTTCCTGATATTAAACGAATCAATCACTCCTCGGAAAAATGGACGCAATATTTTTTATCGAACAAGGAAATCGCGGCGTTGCGTGATGTCAAAAAAAATCTTTCTATTCCGGTAAGCGGGGAATGCCTTGAGGTTGATGTCGGTATTGTCACCGGTCAAAATAAGTTTTTTTTATTAAATAAAACGCTCGTCACAACGAAAAATCTTGAACGCTATACCCAGAAAATTATTGGGAAAGCCAACCAATTGAAAGGAATATGTCTTTCAGAGCAACACTTCGAATCGCTTGTTGACTCGGACGCAAACGTCTTTTTTTTGTGTGTCCCGAATGTTCCAGAAGAAGAGCTTTCCGACGAATTGCGAGCCTATCTTCATTATGGTGAGGAGCAACTATTTCATACAGGATATAAATGCCGTAATCGGAAAAAATGGTGGATCGTTCCATCTCTTTGGACGCCAGACGCCTTTATGCTCCGGCAGGTGTATCAATATCCGAAACTCGTCTTGAACGAATGCAATGCCGCCAATACGGATACGCTCCACCGAGTGAAATTCAAGTCTGGGATTGATCGAAAGAATTTCGTTGCATCGTTTTTAAATTCAATGACCTTTGCATTTTCAGAAGTGATTGGCAGAAGTTACGGCGGAGGCGTGTTAACATTCGAGCCGTCGGAGGCCGAAAGTTTTCCTGTTCCATTTGCTTCTGAGATCGCGCTTGATGTTGATTATATTGACAATTTCGTACGGAAGAATAATATTCTACCTGTATTGGAATATACAGATAATCTCTTATTGAAAGGACAATTCGGATTTTCAAACAATCAAATTGCAACCTTTCGAAATATTTGGTTGAAATTGAGTGAGCGAAGAATGTCCCGAAAATAGGTGTTTTTTGCTTAGTGGATGAATAACTTTTACCGATGAAAAATTGTTTATGAGCGGAATCCGACAAGAATTCGAAGGGGATGTGTTCACTGAAGAGAGTATCGAGATCAGAGAACCGAAGCCCTATCATGTGGTGTTGTATAACGACGATTACACGACGATGGAATTCGTCGTATTTGTCTTGGAAAGTATTTTTCACCATGCGCGACCGCGAGCCGAGCAGATCATGCTCGACGTGCATCAGCGCGGCAAAGGCGTCGCCGGAACATACACCCGCGACATCGCCGAAACCAAAGCGTTGCAAACCCGCAATCTCGCAGAAGAGCATAATTATCCCTTGCGCTGCGTCGCCGAACCGGCGTAATAGAACACTGATTGGACTGATGAGGCTGATTTTTCACTGATAATGAACATCAATCAAAAATCAGTGGAAATCAGTCTGATCAGTCCAATCAGTGTTTTATTTTCTTATGAGTCGTCATGAAGTGCAGTCAGTTGTTGATTCCGCCGTCCGCGAAGCGATTATGCGGCGGCATGAATATATTACGGTCGAACATCTTCTGTATAGCATTTTGCAGCACGATACCGGCATGACCATCGTGGCGGAATGCGGCGGCGATGTTGACCTGATGCTGGAAGAATTGCTGGAATTCTTCAATTCGCAAATTCCGACGCTGCCGGTCAAAAAACGCGCGAAGAAAGCCGATGAGGCCGCCGCGCAGGAAGAAGACGAGGCGTCGCCGGTGCAGACGCTCGGATTTCGCCGCGTGTTGGAACGTGCCGTGAATCAGACCATGAGTTCCGCCAAAAACGAAATCGAAGTCGGCGATCTGCTTGCCGCGATGTTTTTGGAACAAGATTCACATGCGATCTATACGCTGAAAAAGCAGGGGATCACGCGCCTCGATGTGTTGAATTATATTTCACATGGCGTCGGCAAAGGTGACGACGACATGCCGCCGCTCGATTTCGACGACATGGGCGAGGGTGAAGAGTTGGAAGACGAAGGTCATCCGCAGCCGCGCCAGCAGCCGCAAGCCGGATTCAAGCTCGAAACGTTCGCCGCGAATTTGACGGAATTGGCGCGGCAAGGCAAGCTTGATCCGCTCGTGGGGCGCGAATTTGAGACGAAACGTCTGATTCAGATTCTCTGCCGCCGCCTCAAGCATAATCCCGTCTTGATCGGCGAACCGGGCGTCGGCAAAACCGCGATTGTCGAAGGCTTGGCGCAGAAAATCGTCAAAAAAGACGTGCCGCGCATGTTGCAGCAGACCGAAATTTTCGCCCTCGATCTCGGCGCGTTGCTGGCCGGAACGAAGTTTCGCGGCCAGTTCGAGCAGCGCCTGAAATCGGTCTTGAAAGCGATTAACCAGCATAATCAAAATAATAAAGCCGGACTCGGCGCGATTTTGTTTATTGACGAAATCCACATGATCGTCGGCGCAGGCGCGACGACCGGCACGTCGGTGGACGCCTCCGGCCTGCTGAAACACGCGCTCCACGCTGATAATCTGCGCTGCATCGGCACGACGACGCACGAAGAATATCGCCGTCATTTCGAGCATGACCGCGCCCTTGCGCGACGTTTCCAGAAAATTGACGTGACCGAGCCGTCGGTCGAAGACGCCATCAAAATTCTGCACGGCCTGCGTCCGCGTTTCGAGGAATATTATCAGATCAAATACACCGATCCGGCGCTCGAAAGCGCAGTCAATTTGGCGTTCCGGCATATCAACGAACGTTTTCTGCCGGACAAAGCGATTGACGTGATTGACGAAGTCGGCGCGTTGAATCAGATTCGGACGCAGGAACAGCAAAAAACCGTGCTGGATGTCGCGGACGTGGAAGAAGTCGTCACCAGTATCGCCCACATTCCCGACCTGAATCCGGGGCAGAGTGAGCGCGAACAGCTTGCAGTGCTGGAAAAGAACATGAAGCAGAAAGTCTTCGGGCAGAATCGCGGCATTGACGCGGTGGTCGGCGCGATCAAGCTCTCGCGCGCCGGATTGACGCTGCCGGATAAACCTGTCGGCGCGTTTCTCTTCGCCGGCCCGACCGGCGTCGGCAAAACCGAAGTCGCGAAGCAGCTTGCGGCCTGCCTCGGCATCCGCTTCACGCGCTTCGACATGAGCGAATACATGGAAAAACACGCGGTGTCGCGCTTGATCGGCGCTCCGCCCGGCTACGTCGGCTACGATCAGGGCGGGCTGCTGACCGAAACGATTCGCAAACATCCGCACTGCGTCCTGTTGCTCGACGAAATCGAAAAAGCCCACATGGATTTGTTCGACATTCTGCTGCAAGTCATGGATCACGCCACGCTGACCGATAACACGGGGCGCGAGGCGGATTTCCGCAACGTGATTCTGATTATGACCAGCAACGCGGGGGCGCGGGAAATGAACCGGCGCATCATCGGTTTCGACAATACGGTGGACACGACCGCGAGCAAAACCGCTATCGAGCATCTCTTCAGTCCGGAATTTCGCAACCGCCTGACGGAAATCGTCTTTTTCGATCCGCTGTCGCAAGAAATTATGTTGCAAGTCGTGGATAAGTTTATCGGCGAATTGAACGAGCAGCTTCTCGCGCAAAAAGTGCAGGTCACGCTTGATGACGAAGCGAAAGCGTGGCTCGCGAAACATGGCTATGACGAACGCTACGGAGCGCGTCCGCTTGGCCGTCTGATTCAAACCACGATCCGCCAAACACTCGCGGAAGACATCCTGTTCGGCAAATTGCAGGACGGCGGCGCGGCGCATGTCAGCGTGAAAGACGACGCCCTCGTTGTCGCGGTGCAATAAGTATCGTTTTGGATTGAACTGCGTTTGATTGCATGTAGGTCGAAACTCCAGTTTCGATTTACATATAGGAGGATGAAATGAAAACCATAACGAAAGCCAAATCAACGGTCGGAGTCAAACCGCGCAAAAAATCGGTACACATTCGGCTTGATCCGGCGATCCATCAGAAAGCGGATCAGCTTGCCAGAGCGGACAAACGCAGTTTTTCGCAGTTTGTTGAAGTTGTGTTAGAACGATATCTCTCAGCAACGCAACATGAGGCCGACACGCTTGCAAAGGAGGCGTTTACCGTAACCGAACATGGATTTTGGAGTCAAATTGATGCGTATGAGGCTGCGGCCAACTTACAAACGATGTTACCGGAGCGTCAACTATGACCCCTCGGCATTTTCAATATACGCCGCCCGGCGCGTTTCCGGGGATGCGAATAGGGCTTCCATTTCTGCCAATAACCCTGGTTCATCATTCATGTGCAATATCGGCGCTTGCGCTTGTTGATTCGGGCAGCACAGTGAGCGTGCTGCCCTATGATGTTGGCCTGCGATTGGGATTGAAGTGGGATGAACAAACCGTCCCCACGCCATTGGTCGGAAGTTTGAAACATGCCCCGGCGTGGGGCGTTCAAGTTATCGGAGAGGTCAGTCCGTTTTCTCCGGTTGTTCTGAAATTTGCATGGACGCAGGTGACGAGCGAGCGGGTACCTCTGATTTTAGGCCAAACGAATTTCTTTCAAGCGTTCGATGTCTGTTTTTCCGGCTCGCAGCAGATTTTCGAAATCGCCGCGAAAGGCGCGTTGATTCGAACGACATAAGCCCGTGCCGAGGTTCGAACCTTTACGTAACTGTGACGAAACCACAAAGGAATACGTGGTGCCGCGGGTGAACAGGTGATAAACAGCAATTAGATGGCGTAGCGCGTGCCAGCGTGAAAGATGACGCGCTCATTGTTATAGCGGATTAGATTTATGACGAAAATGATTCCCCCCTCCAAACCGACCTCTGTGTTTTTCTTATTGCTGTTCGCATTCTTCAGCCTCTCTCATGCAGTATTCGGCGTTTCCTCTTCAGGCACGTTGCGCCATTATTCGACTGAAGATGGGCTTTCTCACAATCTTGTAACCAGCATTATTCAAGATCAGCAGGGCATGATCTGGATTGGCACGCGAGATGGGCTTAATACGTTTGATGGATATAATTTTCATGTACATGCCAAAAAGGACTCATCTGGGGCTGGTCTGGAGCAACCGTTCATTCTCTCTCTGATTGAGGATTCCGAAGGAGTGTTCTGGCTTGGAACGCTGAAGGGACTGGCTCGTTTTGATCCGCGCTCGCAGCAGGTTCAACATTATCAATTCGGTCAGGCCGAATTAGAGAAGGTCTTTCGCAGCGTCGTGGGAGGCATCCTTGAAGATCGTTTCCATGTCCTGTGGCTCGCAATCGCTGATAGCGGATTGGCGCAATTCAACCGCCAAACTGGTCAGGCGACATTCTATCGGCATGACCCTGAAAACGCGGCGGGACTGAGCAGCGATGCATTGATCGCCTTGTATGAAGACAGGCAGGGAACGCTCTGGATTGGCACAGAAGATGGCGGGCTAAATCGCTTTGATCGCGCCACTGGCGCATTTACGCATTACCGCCACGCGCCTGACCAATCTTCTACGTTGAGCAGCGATACGATTGTTTCAATCTATGAAGACCGGGCGGGAACGCTTTGGATTGGCACGGAAAAGGGCGGACTCAATCGTTTTGACCCGGCGACGCAAACGTTTGCGTCGTTTTATCCAGCCGCGCAAGACGATCCGTCTGCCAAAGAAAAAAATACCGTGACGCATATTATAGAAGATAGGCAAGGCACGCTCTGGATTGCGACATTGAGCGGGCTGCTTTCCTTTGATCGCGCCACAAACCGCTTTATCGAGTACGAAACTGATGAGAGTCCGCTATCACGCCTGAAAGATGAGAAAATTTTTACAGTGTATGAAGATCGCACCGGGATGCTCTGGATCGGGACACACGACAACGGGGTTTATACCTATATGCCTTCCGCGAAACCTGACGTCCTGAATGTGAAGGTCTCGCTGTTGGACCCGAATGACGATCCTGATGAACTTCCGGATATTCATGCGATCTACGAGGATCAGGAGCATTGTCTGTGGATTGGCGCTGAACGCTGCGGCCTGACAAAATATGATCGGCGCACGGGCGAAAAAACGGTCTATGCGCCGCGTGATAAATCGTCCAATGCGTTCCTCTTCAAAGATGTCTATGCGATTTATGAAGACACGAACGGCGTCTTATGGCTCGGCACAGATCACGGCTTGAATGTGTTTGATCGTCATTCAGGCGAGATAACTACTCGCTATGTTCATGACCCCAAGAATCCCACAAGCGTAAGCCATGACAGCGTCATCTCCATCTGCCAGGATCGCAGCGGGCGTTATTGGATTGGCACATTGGGCGGCGGATTGAATCAGTTCGATCCTCAGAGTGGAACATTCGTCAGATATGCCGCAGATTCGACAAAAGAGGGAGCGTTGAATCATCACGAAGTCTGGGGGCAATGTTCCTCGCGGTCTGATTCCCTCTGGATTGGCTCATTCGGAGGCGGATTTCATGAGTTGACGCTGCCGCCTGCGTCGGCCTCTCCGCAAATCGCCCGGTATCAGCACGATCCGAATGATAGCAAGAGCTTGAGCAGCGATCTCGTCTTTGCTTTTTATGAGGACGCGGATATTCTCTGGATTGGCGCATCTGAAGGACTGAACAAATTCCATAAAGCCACGAGGACATTTACACATTACGGCAGAACTGAGGGATTGCCGCAGAATTCGGAGTGGCCGTTCGCAGGCGTCTTCGGAATATTGCCGGATGCTGAAAATCATCTCTGGCTCAGCACGACCACTGGGATCGTGAAGTTCGATCCACAGCGGGAAATTTTTATTGAGACCGGGATTGGCGATGGGATTCCTTTTAATTTAGGCGCATCGTTTAAAAATCGTCACGGCGAAATGTTTTTTGCCAGTGAGGACACAATCTATGGGTTTTCCCCGGAAAATGTCGGAAGAAATGTCATCATTCCGCCTGTGATTCTGACCGAGCTTACAGAGGGAGAGGAATCGGTCTCGTCAGAAATACTGGGGCAAATGCGCGAGATTCGTTTAGCGTGGCGGAAAAATTTTTTTGAGTTCGAATTTGCCGCATTAAACTACCTCGAACCTGAAAAAAATCAATACGCGTATCAACTTGAAGGATTTGACGAGGCATGGAACTACATTGGCGCGCGGCGATTCGGAAAATACACCAATCTGCCGGGGGGACGATACATTCTTCGCCTGAAAGCCTCCAATAATGAGGGTGCCTGGAATGAAACAGGGCTGTCGCTCCCTGTCTCTGTCGAAACACCGCCCTGGATGACGTGGTGGGCGTTTTTGCTCTATGTGCTGATTCCAGCGGTTCCGATGTCTGTCTATGGGCATTATCTGCGCACCCGGCGGCGATTGGAAAACGCGATTCGCTTGATTGTCGAAGGCACCGCGTCGGCGACTGGCACGGCGTTCTTTCGTTCGTTGACGCAAAACCTCGCTTCTGCGTTGAATGTGCGCTTCGTGTTAGTGGCAGAATGCGCGGAGCACCCTCCAACGCAGGCGCAAACGCTGGCTTTCTGGACCGGCGGCGAGTTCGCCGAAAATTTTTCCTACGATTTACGCAGCGGCTTGTATGGAGAAAAGACGCTGCCGGAAACTATGTTTTATCGTCAGGGGGTCTTGCGTGAATTTCCTGATGATGAATTGGTCGCCGTGACCGAAGCCGAAAGTTATGCGCGCCTTCCGTTATGCGCCTCGTCCGGCGCAATCATCGGATTTCTGATGGCGCTGCACACTCGTCCGCTGCGGGAAAAACGCCTGACGCTATCGCTGTTGAAGATTTTCGCCGCTCGCGCCGAAGCCGAATTGGAGCGTCAACGTTCCGACCGTCACTTGAAAGCCTCGCTGCAAGAAAAAGAGGTGCTACTGAAAGAGATTCACCACCGCGTGAAAAATAATCTGCAAATCATCTCCAGCTTGCTTGGGATGCAAGCCAGAGAAATTCATGATCCCGCATTGGCCTCGATTTTTCAGCAAAGCCAGCATCGCGTCAAATCAATGGCGATGATTCATGAAAAACTGTATCGTTCGGAGCAGCTGGCGCAGATCGAAATGGAACCGTATCTCAGCGAATTGGCGGCGTATTTGCTGAACGCTTACGGCGCTCAATCGGATCGAATTCGTTTATCGGTTCGCGCTTCGCAGATCGTGCTGGACATTGACGCTGCGATTCCGTGCGCCATGATTGTCAGCGAATTGGTTGCCAATGCGATCAAACATGCCTTTCCGAATAATGTCGGCACAATTGACATCGAACTGATGCGAGACGCTCTCAATCAATGTTATGCGCTGACAGTCGCCGATAATGGCGTCGGATATGCGGAATGCGCGATGTCGCAGGATAAGCGCGGCGGATTGGGGCTGCGGTTGGTGGAATTATTTACTGAGCAGCTTGACGGACAGGTCGTGATGACATCAGATGGCGGAACGCTCGTGACAATCACGTTTCCGGCCACGAATTGCGAGAGCAAAAGCCCTGTCAGGGTTTAAAACCCTGACAGGGCTGTCATTGTCACGTCAGATGACATTTTCTATAAAAGAAGATTGACTTTTTCATCGCGATATAGCATATAGTCTGTTATGGAAACAATAACAATTTTAGTCGTTGAAGATGAAGCCGTCGTTCGAGAGTATATTCGCGGCACGCTGGAATCATTAAGGTATCGCGTTCCAGCAACATCGTCAAATGGACGCGATGCGGTGGCGATGGCGGAAAAATTTCGCCCGGATGTGGTCTTGATGGACATCCGCCTGAAAGGAGAAATTGACGGCATCGAAGCAGCCTCGCAGATCGGAGCGGCGCTCGGAATTCCGGTCATTTACCTGACCTCGTATGCCGACGAGGAGACGCTGAACCGCGCCAAAATGACCAATCCTGCCGGATATATCATGAAACCGTTTAACGAGCAGGAACTTCGCGCGACTATCGAAATCGCGGTGCATAAGCATCGCATGGAAACGCAGGCCAAAGCGTCGCTGCTGCAAGAACTTCAGCACACCTCGCAACGCATTTCCGGCCTGTTGGAACAGGGGGGCTTCGCGAGTCAGAAACTCCCTGCCGATTCTGAAAGCGCGTCAGCAGAGCGGACATTTACCGTAAAAGATGCCGCCGCCTATTTGGACATCAGCGAACGCACGATTCTCCGCATGATCAAAGACCATCTCTTCCCTGAGCCGTCCGTCACGATCAGCCTCGGCGGCAATCGCCAGCTTCGGCGCTGGAGTCAGCGCGATCTGGATGCGGTCAAGCCAAATTTGCGCGGCAAAGGACGCCCTAAACAATCATAAGGCGTGTTTCCGATTTCTCAAAAATCGGTAATTATATTTCTTCTCCCCTTCTCTTCAGAACACAGCTTGCAGAAACCATCCTTTTCACATCGTCCGGCTCAACCTGCATGAAATGCCCCGTATTCTCTATATTGTCAAGGGATTGCCTTGTGAGAATAAAATAAATGTCATGTATAATGACATTTTGGCAAGCGATTTGCTATATAAAGATATGACATTTTAACATGGCATGGCAACCTAATAGATGGATTGCGCATTTCAGAGGCTGTTTAAATACATTTCCTCTAAAATGACCGCAGTTAAAAATATGAAATCATTACGACAATATTTTTCGTTGTTTGGAGTCGTTACGCTCTCTCTGTTTGCGTCTGTTTCATCCGCCTCGAATTCCCAGCCGCCGCTCTGGCAGCAAGCCATTCAGATTGCCTCAGCGGAGAGCAATTTAATGCCGGGCGTGGTGGAAACTCGTTCTGAAGAATTGGATGGCAAGGGGAAGGTGAAGCATGTCGAGGAAACCAGGACTCGCGTCTGGCTTGATGAGAAGGGAGCATTGCAGCAAGAAACGGTTACTTATCGAGATGGAAAGCCAGCGTCAGAAGACAAAGATGACGAAAAAAAAGCGGAAGATGACTCGGAGGATGTTGAGACGATTCCAGGTTTTTTAAAAGCTGAATTTCAGTCAACGGTTACAGTCAAGGCGACAGGCGAGCGTAAAACGATTGATGGCAGGACGTGCGCCGCCCATGAATTTCGCCGCAAAGGCGAAGAGGGAGAACAAGGGATTGCCTGGCTTGACGAACAGACCGGGGCGCTGTTAGAGGCGCAATTCAAGCCAGTTGATATGCCTACCGGAGTGAAGCGGATGGATAACGTCCTGCGATTTGCATACGATGATAAAGGATGGTATTTGACGCAGATGAATATAGATGTGTTTGCCAGCGCCATCGTCTTTAAAGGCGGCGCTCGCGTGAATGTCAATTTTAGCGACCATTTTCCGTATAACGCAAAATAATCAGAGGAAACGTGAACATTTAGAAACAAAAGCGAGTCGGGTTGATGTGTATATTGAGCAAGTTTTTCGCGAATGTACGCATCAACTCGCGGCGCAGAAAAAATGAGATTCGTAAAAAACTGGAGCAGCCTTGTTATCATTAGTATCTGTGTTGGAAGCATTCTGTTGTCTGGCTCTGATGCGAACGCGCAGTTTGGCGCGATAGAACTCTCTCAAGATGGCAGGTTCGAAGTTGGCATGGATGATTCAGATGCGACGTATTCGATCAGCCATTCTTCGGCATCTCTGTCTCTTGGATTTCTTGGCGTTGACTACTCCTTCGAACGCTATTTCTGGGAAAAACCGGAAATTCTGCCGTTTAGCGCATCGAAAAACGCGCCCTGGGAAAATTTGCATCGCCTGTCGCTGTTCACTGGCATTGAAGGCGCGCTGACGGAGAAATGGTCGGCAGCCGCAATGGCTACAGGGGAAGGCGCATTCGAGCAAGAGAGCGACGACGCCTATGTGAATGGAATGGGCGGAGCAATACTTTATTACGCCTGGTCTGACGCATGGGATATCGCCGTCGGCGGCGGCGCGGTCTATGATAACCGCTATACGGAACAAGAAGGCTCGTCTGATGGCTGGGCATTTATCCCTGGCGGCGGTTTCCGTTGGAATTACGACGCGGAGCGCGGCTGGTTTGCGTCAATGGTCTTCCCGGTGGAAATGGGGTTTGGCTATCGCGCGGACGCCTGGAATTTCGAGACCGAACTTGCAGGGTTTGACGGACTGTTGATGACATATTCCACGTTAGACGAGAGCTTTCGAACCAGTGTCGGCGCGTCATTAGAAAATGGGTTGACCACTGCGTCGGTCCAATATGCCGTCACGCCGCTTCTCTCCCTTAACGTCGGCTATGCCTATGAGATGCCGCATAGTTCGGTGTATCGCATCAGCCCTGATAATCTTCGCCTCTCGTCAGGCGTGAAAGAAACTTACTTAGAAACCGAGGGGAAGACCGTTGAAATGAGTGTCGGATTGAAATTCAGCGAACGCATTCGCCTCGCATTTGGGCCGTATTATACGTTTGATCGCAAGATGTCCCTGTATCGCGAAGACGACGGCGACGATCACGAAAAAGAAGAACGGTTGTATCAAATCGGAGAAGACGATGCCTTCGGCGGCAAATGTTCGCTGCGGATGATGTTTTAACCTTCGACGGAGATTTATAATGAATATCATGAAAAAGAATACAGGTCGGCGGATGTTGTGGAATGGCGTATTGGTATTAAGTTTGATGGCAGGTATCACAGGATGCAGTGATGACGACAATTATCGCGGCAAGTGTACGCAAAGATCGAAAAGTGAGGCGATCACGAGTGTTTTGGCAAGTTGAACGTAGCGGGTTCATACCGGCGAACAGGGCTGTTCGCCGGTACGATTCGCCCGTCAACCAAATCTTGCCAAAACACGATATGTATATGAAATTGAATCACGCGTGTTTGATAATCATACTTATCGGAATGCTCATCTTATCGGGCTGTACGCCGCTCTGCTGACATCGAATGATAAAAAGGAAGTGATGAAATGATAAAACGATGGATAAAAAGAATTTTAATCGGATTCGGCAGTTTTTTAGGACTGATTGCGCTCGTTATCGCCGTGATCGTCGTCACGCAAGTTGATTTTTCGAATGACGACAATCTCGACCGCTTTATCGAAAAAAAGATGAAGAAAGCCGGGGTGCAGGGATTGTCCGCCGTGATTATCAAGAATGGCGAGATTTCCTGGGCGGGCGATTACGGCTATGCCGACAAAGCCGCGTCGCGCAACGTGACGGATAAAACGATTTTTCAGATCGCGTCGGTCTCCAAAACCGTCACCGGCACTGCCGTGATGCAACTCTACGAGCGCGGCGTAATTGATTTGGATGCGCCAATCAACACGTATCTGCCGTTTCGGATTATCAATCCGCATCATCCGGATCAGCCGATTACGACGCGGATGCTGTTACAGCATAAATCAAGCGTGATTGATAACGATCCGGTCTATAAAAGCACCTACACGATTCCATCAGGTTCAGCCGACCCGGACATGACGCTTGAGGCGTTCGTTCGCGCGTATTTTCTTCCGGATGGCAAGTGGTATGATGCGGACAAAAATTTTTCAACAGCGCTTCCCGGCACAGAATTCAGCTATTCGAATACCGCGTTCGGTCTGCTCGGCTACCTTGTCGAACACGTCTCTGGCCGCCCGTTTAACGCCTACTGCCGCGAGCAGATTTTTATGCCGTTGGGCATGACCTCGACCGGCTGGTTGACGACCGATATTGATATGAGCAATCTGACCGTGCAGTATGACGGCGCGAAGCCATTAAAGCCGTATTCGTTCGCGACGTATTCAGATGGCGGTTTACGCACCACGACGCGAGATTTCGCACGGTTTCTTATGGCGATCATGAACGGCGGAAGCTATGATGGGCAGCGGATTTTAGCCGAAGCCACCGTCCGCGAAATGCTCCCTGAAAATCATGCCGACAATTTAGTCTGGCACGAAACTGATGCGGAACATCATTTACAAGGGCATGGCGGCGGAGACCCCGGCATCAGTACGGAGGTCTATTTCAATCCGAACAATCGGACGGGAATCGTGGTGTTCATGAATACCTCATCCGCAATGCTGACGGACGACCTTCGCGCGAGGAGAGCCGACCTGCCCATGATTGTGTCCTATCTTCTGGCGGAACTGAAATTGAACCCTATCTTTAAACGATTGAATACCGTCGCGCAGATTTATTCGTGATGTCATTCACGTACTAACATTTTTTTGATCACCCACCCCATCCCCTCCCAGGAGGGGAATTTCAGGCAGAATCGTCTTGAACCGCGATTCCCCTCCTGGGAGGGGCAAGGGGTGGGTTGAAAAATTATGTTAGGAATTGAACGTGATGCCACATACATTGCGCGCGAGGGATGACCGAATGATGAAATTAACAACGCTGCGGAACAAAATTATGTTGGTATTGCTGATCGTTTCGAGTCTCCATCCGCAAGTTGGGGCGGCTTGTACGATCTTTAATGTCACCATTCGCGGACAGACCTTCGTCGGGAATAACGAAGCGTGGTTTGGCCGCCCGGCCACCCGGATATGGTTTCTGCCGCCAGTATCTGGCAAACATGGCCGCGTGTATGTCGGTTATGCCGACGATACGCTTGCTCAGGGCGGGATGAATGACGCTGGCTTATGCTTCGATTGGGTGGCGTCTTTGGGCAAAACCGGCTGGATGCCAGATTCCGCCAGGCAGGATTACGCCGGGAGTCTGAGCATGAAAATCTTGGAGGAAGCAGCGACAGTGGCGGAAGCCTTAGCGATTTACCGCCAATATAATGAACCATTCTTCCAAAACGCGGAAATTATGTTGATAGACGCATCTGGCGCATCGGCGGTTGTTGGCTGGCGAAATGGTGGCATGCAGATTCGTAAAAAAATTGGCGCGAGCCAGGCGTTGGGGTGGGAAGAGTCTCGTGTGCTGCAATTGGCGCGAAATATCGCGACAGCCGACGCGGAAGCGATTGGCGCTATTCTGGCGGAGGTCACGCAAAAATTTATAGTGGTCACGGTCTATTCGACCGTATATGACCTCCAACGGCGCACCGTCACGCTCTATGATTTTATCCATCACGGAGAGACCGCCGTGTTTGATTTATCTGCCGAACTGCAACGGGGAGCGCATGAATATGCCGCGCCCGTTCGTAAACGCTGAGCCGCATAAAAACCATCGCCTCAACGAACAAAGATGATGCGCTCTGCGGAACTATTCGCGTCGCATTTTTATCAATAAATAGATCGTAGAAACCTTTGCCGGAGCGTTGGCATCCGGCAGGCGGATACGCAAGGAATATGGAACTGAACATCAACGATATTTCGAAAACTTACCCAAACGGCACGCACGCATTGAATAAAGTCACGTTAACCATTCAACCCGGCATGTTCGGCCTGCTTGGGCCGAATGGCGCGGGCAAATCCACGCTGATGCGCACGATTGCCACGTTACAGGAGGCCGACAGCGGCGCGATCCGCTTAGGAAATATTGACGTGCTGGGGCAAAAGCATGAAACCCGCAAAGTCCTCGGCTATCTACCGCAGGAATTCGGCGTCTATCCGCATGTCAGCGCGGAAGAACTGCTGGAGCATTTCGCGATGCTGAAAGGCATCACCAATCGCAGCCAGCGCCGCGATCTTGTGCGCCGCTTATTGCAGCAAACCAATCTGTACGATCACCGCAAAAAGAAACTCGGCGGCTTTTCCGGCGGCATGAGGCAGCGTTTTGGCATCGCGACCGTACTGCTCGGCGATCCGAAGCTGATCATCGTGGATGAGCCGACCGCCGGGCTTGACCCGGAAGAGCGGACGCGGTTTCATAATCTGTTGAGCGAAATCGGCGAGCAGGTCGTCGTGATTCTCTCCACGCACATCGTGGACGATGTCAGCGATCTCTGTCGCGACATGGCGATTATCAACAAAGGTGAAGTGATTTTTGCGGATCAGCCGCTCCACGCGATTCAGATGCTGCAAGGCAAAATCTGGAAAGACATCATTAAAAAGAGCGAACTCGCCGACTATCAGGCGGCGTATCGCGTCATCTCCTCGCGCCTGTTTGCCGGGGAAACACAAGTCACGGTCTATAGCGAAACGCTGCCAGGCCCAACATTTCACGCCGCAGAACCGACGCTGGAAGATGTCTATTTCTGGGCAATTACTCAAACGAAAACGGCTGAATAGAACACTGATTGGACTATCGATCATATCAGTCCAATCAGTGTTCTATTTTTCAAGACTATGTTCATTCGCATTATGTTATTCGAAATCGGAAGTTGGCTGAAACGCGCCTCGACGTGGGTGTATTTCATCCTGTTGACAAGTCTCTCGTTTTTGACAATGCTTGCAGTGAGCGGGTATTTCAAAGACGTTCAGGTCGGGTTGGCTGGCAGCGGCGGCACGGTGCTTATCAATTCGCCGTATGTGCTGGCGCAGATCATCAGTGTCATGGGCTATATGGGAGTGATTATTACCGCCGCCGTCATGGCGAGCGTCGGCTGTCGCGATTTCGCGCATAACAGCCATTCACTGATGTTTACCTGTCCGATCACGAAATGGCAATATATCGGCGGGCGATTTGTCGGCGCATTGGCCGTGTTGACGCTGATTTTCAGCGGCCTCGGCCTCGGCGCATGGCTGGGGACGCATTTTCCTGGAATAGATGCCGCAAAACTTGCTGAAAACCAGTTTGACGCCTATCTGCGCCCCTATCTGTTTATGATTCTTCCGAACTTGCTGTTTACGTCTGCGCTCTTTTTCGGATTGGCAGTGTTGACGCGCAAAACGCTCTCGTCGTATGTGGCGGGAATTTTTCTGCTGCTCGGCTATATGATTGCGGGCGCGTTGACCAAAGATATCGAGAATCAGACCATTGCCGGAGCGCTTGACCCGTTCGGCTTGACCGCATTCAGTTTGCTGACGCGCTACTGGACGGTCGCGGACATGAATACTCGTCAGATTCCGCTGACCGGCATCTTCCTCGCGAATCGCGTCTTGTGGGTTGGCGTTGGGCTGGCCTGCCTGTCGGCGATTTTCTGGCTGTTCCGGTTCAGCTACGCCAACCGATTCGAACGCGGCGCGGCGCGTTCGAAGGCCGCTGTCCTGTCGAATGAACCGATCCCCATGATTTCGAAATCGCCGCAGTCTCTCGCCTTCGATTTCTCTTTTGGCGCGGCCTTCGAACTGAGCCTGAAGACCGCCTGGATCGAGTTCCGCAGCATTCTCGGCAGCCTGTCGTTTTTGCTGCTCTCCTTCGCGGGCGTCTTGTTCGTATTCGTCAATTCAACAGAAATGAGTTCGATGTACGGCACGACGACCTATCCTGTCACCTATCAGATATTAGGAATCACCGGCGGCAGTTTCTTGCTGTTTATGCTGATCATTTTGACGGTGTTTGCCGGGGAACTCGTCTGGAAAGAGCGCGGAATGCGGATGAATCAGATGATGGATACGCTGCCGACACCGATCTGGGTTTCGTATATCGGGAAATTCGGGGCGCTCGCCCTGATGCTGGCGACGCTGCTCGGCGTCGTCATGGTGTGCGGGTTGACGATTCAGGCGACACAGGGCTATTTCCGCTTCGAAATCGGGCAATATTTGACCAGGCTCTTTGGATTTGATCTCTTCGATTATCTCTTGCTTTGTGTGTTGGCGCTGCTGGTTCAAACGCTCGCGCCGAACAAATATGTCGGCTATGTCCTGATGGTGGCGTACTACGTCGGTTACATGTTCATGGCAAAATTCGGCATTGAGCATAATCTGTTTCGATATGCCTCGGATTCGGGATTGCTTTATTCCGATATGAATGGCTATCCGCGTTTTATGCTTGTGGGCGCGATAGCGTTTAGAGCCTATTGGGGCGCGTTTGCCTGCCTGCTCGCCATTCTGACATATCTGCTCTGGCAGCGCGGCACGGACAGCGCGTGGCGGCTGCGCTGGCGCGTGGCGCGGCAACGTTTCACGCGACCGCTGCGACTGGCGAGCATGGCGTTTGCCGCCTTGTTTATCAGCCTCGGCGCGTTCATTTATTACAATACGAATATCTTGAATGTGTATCGAACGACCTTCGAAAGCGAAGCCGTGATTGCGAATTACGAAAAACAGTATAAACAATACGAAACGCTGCCGCAGCCGAAAATTACGGATGTGCGTCTTGACGCCGATATTTACGCGAGCGAACGGAGATTGCGCGTCAAAGGCACGTATCAATTGCAGAATAAAACCGCGACGCCGATTGAAACGGTGCATCTGCGCATCCCGGAGGAAGCGGAGATTCGGCAATTGGACTTCGAACTGCCGTCGCAAACAATCGTTGAAGACCGGGTCACAGGCTACTATATTCATCGGCTTGCTGCGCCATTGCAACCGGGAGCGCAGAGTTCGCTGACGTTCGAGATCGCGTATGAACCGAAAGGTTTTCGCAATTCGATTATGGCGTATGAAAATAGCCCCTGGCTCTTCCCGAATGGCTCATTTATCAACAACGACATGCTGCCGCGCATCGGATATCGCGCTGATATGGAATTGACGCAAGATGATGTGCGCAAGAAACATGGTCTGCCTAAAAAAGAGACGGTCTTGCCGGATGTCAATGACATCGAGGCGCGACAGAAAACGTTCATCCCGGACGCGGATTGGATAACATACGCGGCGACGATCAGCACAGACGCGGATCAGATTGCGATGACGCCGGGAGATTTACAAAACACGTGGATTGACGGCAATCGCCGCTATTTTCAATATAGCATGGGAACGACGAAAATCGAAAACTTTTTCGCCTTCTTGTCCGGCAGATACGCGGTCAAAAAGTCTGAATGGCGCGGGATGCCGATTGAAATCTACTATCATCCGGGGCATGAATATAACCTGGATCGGATGATCGCGGGCGTCCAGAAGTCGCTGGATTATTACACGGCGCAATTCGGACCGTATCCGTATCGTCAGGTGCGGATTGTCGAATTTCCGCGATACAGCGAGTTTGCGCAGGCGTTTCAGGGGATGATCCCCTATTCGGAAGGCATCGGCTTTATTGCGCGAGTGCGGCCTGACGATGACAAAGACGTGGATTATCCGTTTTACGTGACGGCGCACGAAATCGCGCATCAGTGGTGGGGACATCAGGTCGAAGCCGCCAATGTGCAGGGCGGCGGATGGATTATCGAAAGCCTGTCACAGTACTCTGCCATGATGGTGATGGAACAGGAATTCGGCGCAGCGCAGATGAAACGCTTTCTCAAATATGAGTTAGATCAATATCTTTCCGGGCGTTCCTTCGAACGCAAATACGAACCGCCGCTGGTTCGCGTCGAAAATCAGGGATATGTCTATTATAACAAAGGGAGCGTGGCGATGTACGCCTTGCGCGATTACATCGGCGAAGAGCGCGTGAATGCCGCGCTGCGGAAATATTTGCAGGCGGTCGCGTTTCAGGAACCGCCGTACACGAATTCACTTGAACTGCTGACGTATCTCCGCGAAGAGACGCCGTCGGAATATCAGTATCTGTTAGCGGATTTGTTCGAGAACATCACGCTGTTCGAAAACAAAGCCGTGATCGCGAAGGCGACGCCGCTGTCGGATGGGCAATATCAGGTGCAATTGAAAGTCGCATCGAAGAAACTCCGCGCAGACCAGACCGGCGCGGAAACTGAAGTGCCGCTGAATGACGCGATTGATATTGGCGTGTTCGATGAAAATGGCGAGACGCTTTATGCCGAGAAACGCCGGATCACGCAGCCAGAGACGGAATTTACCCTGATTGTGAAGGGCAAACCGGCCAAAGCGGGAATTGATTTGTATAACAAACTGATTGACCGCGATTCGGACGACAATGTGATTCGGGTGGAACTGGAAGGATAGAATTGAGCAGAAACCTCACAGGTCTTCAAGACCTGTGAGGTTTTTTTAGTTTATCCGTGTTCCATCATTTACAATTTTGCAGAATGCCTGCCACCACGTTCGCCGGATATTGCTGCGCGATCTGCCACTTTTGCGCGAGCGGCTGGGTATGCTCGGCGATGCGTTGAATCTCTGATTCAGGGATGTTGACTTCTGCCAGACTGACCGGGCTGCCGATCTTTTGAAACCATGCTTTCAGCGCGAGCATCCCTTTTTCAGCGATTTCCGCGTCCGAACCGCCTGATGTGAGATGAAAGACGCGCCGCGCAAATTGCGCGAATTTCGCCGGGCGCAGGGCTGCGGCATAGCGCATCCAGGCCGGCATCACGATGGAGAGCGTCGCGCCGTGCGGCAGATCATACAACGCGCCGAGGGAATGGCCGATCAGGTGATTCGGAAACGCGGTCGCGCCGATTCCCGCCACCGGCAAGCCGTTCAGCGCAAGCGTCGCGGCCCACATCATCGTGGCGCGTCCTTCGTAATCTTCCGGATCGGCAAGGATGCGCTCCGCGCTTTCCATAATGGATTTGATCAAGCCTTCGACATAGCGATCTTGAATCGGCGTATCGGGATCGGCGCTGGTGAAATAGCCTTCAATCAGATGCGAAATCGCGTCCACCGCGCCATACGCGGTGTAGGTGTTCGGCACGGAATAGGTCGCGGTCGGGTCGAGAATCGAGACTTTCGGGAAGAGATGCGGCGAGCGCAGGTTGAATTTCTGCTGCGTGGCGTCATTCGTCAGCACCGCGACAAAGTTCATCTCCGAGCCGGTCGCGGCAATCGTCAGAACAGTCAGCACCGGCAGCGCGCCCTGTGGCTCTTTTTTGCCCAAAAAGCATTCCCAGATGTCGCCCTCGGTTTTCACGCCCGCCGCAATCGCTTTCGACTCGTCAATCACGCTGCCGCCGCCCACCGCAATCACCATGTCAACCTGTTCGCGCTTCGCCAGCGTAATCCCTTCATTGACATGCGACAAAATCGGATTCGACTTCACGCCGGAAAACTCGACAACACCGACACCCACCTGCCGCAGCGAAGCCGTGACCTGATCATAAATGCCATTCGTCTTGATGCTCGTTTTGCCATACACTAACAGCGCCTTTTTGCCGTATTGCGCCGCGTGTGAGCCGATTTCAGCGATCATGCCTTTGCCGAACACGATTTTTGTCGGATTCCAAAACGTAAAATTTTGCATACGATTCCTCTTCGAATGATTGAATAATCAGTGGCGACATGAGACACTTCGCAAGGATAAAATCACTCCTATGCCGGGATTGTCCCTTTCAGCAATCGGCGTTTTGTTATCAACGATTTTTGATCTGCATTCTCGGCCTAAATATGATTTGTGATAAAATCCGTGATGGTGACGATGTTGACGCCATGAAACGGATGCAAGGCCAGTAAATCGTCATCGCCGGTGATATGCTTGCTGCTCCTCGCACACCTCTTGCCGCACCGCATCCACCATTGCCAATTGTTCGGCCTCGGTCAATATGACAGACCTGTCAGGGGTATTGCGCAACGCATCCAGCAAGCGTTGCCTTGGCGAAAGTTCCAACGCATAAAACAGTAAGTCGTTCACAACATTTTCAATCGTCCGTTTCGAGGTTGTTTGTTGGTAAGACCTCAATTTTTCGAATATCAGATCAGATATGTGAACTGTCAGTTCCATAATATATTCTCCTTCCCTTTTGGAGGCTCTTCCACGGTTTGCAATATCATAATGGCACTCCGGTGTCAAGCGCGGTTCGAATAAATGGCAGCTTGCCTTTGATCGTCTGCAATTCTTCAGTTGAAATGACTTTCAGGTCTGTCAGCAGATCATATTTCAAGTCAGTGTCATAGAGAGAATGACCTGTTCGATTTCATGCGGAAATGTCGTCAAGAGCAACGCTTTCAATGCCTGCATGGCCTCTCGATTCACCAAACATTCGTTCATAGTGATTATCCTTATTTTCGTCAAGGGTTGTATATCTGAAATGCTGCTGCTATTTTATGAGGGCTGATTTCAGCGATCATGCCTTTGCCGAACACGATTTTCGTCGGATTCCAAAACGTAAAATTTTGCATACGATTCCTCTTTTGTTATCCATATCTTATAGATATGGAAGGTGATTTAGTCTCCTGATTTTATGATATGTCCAATGAAAAGACCATCCTCTTCTTCAGAATATGCCCTTGCCTTTGCCAAATCTTCTACAATTGTTACCATGTTTCCATCTTCTCGAACCATGTTCCAATAGCCATAAGGAAGGTTTTTGGTAAATTCTCCAATCGTTGCCATTTGCCTTTTGACGGCAAGCCATTGAGCAAAAGTGAGGCACTGCTTAGCGTTCCAATCAATAGAATAGATGGTTATTGATGTTTTGACATCACCATAGGCACGTTGGACGACATTGACCCATATTGAATAATTGTTATATTTCAAGATGTCTTCAATGTTTTCTGTGATAACGATATCTTCCGGCGTTAACATAAAATAACATGCGATAAGTTCTCGTATTTCAGGGTGTGATAAGGATTTCAATAAATGTATTTCGACCATTTTTTGATATACAAAATTCGCCCTCACAAGCGTTTTGACGGAATCCGGCGCTACCCGTTAATTCCAGTGGTTTGAAGGTCTTTGACAAATTCGATTGCCTGTTCTCGATAGGTGACAGTTCCTTCCAACTGAGCGTCTTCAAGAGATTCAAGCACGCGCTTGAAGACCGGGCCGGGCGCGAAGCCTAATTTGACAAGATCGTCGCCGGAAATCAGGCGCGGCGGATGGATTTTTTCGTGGGCGAATTCATTGAGTTTTTCCAGACAAAAATGATACGTATCTAACGGGCGTTGAGCGCTCAGGCGATCCAGACGGTGCAATTCCAACATATCGGCAAAATGTTCCTGACGCAAAAAGCGTTTCAACGTGCTGGTTTTCATCTCTGGCGCATGGGAAAATTTTTGGTGCTCGCGGACAAGCGCGGTAATTTTTTCGGTGGCGTCGGCGGAGAATTTCAAGCGTGAACAGATACGTTCAGTCATCTCGGCTCCGACGAGTTCGTGCTGATGAAAGCGGATGCGGTCGGTGACGGTGCGCGTCGCCGGTTTGCCGACATCGTGCAACAGTACTGCTAACGCTAATTCCGGCGACGGCTGTTGCATTTGCTGTAGCGCTAACAGCGTATGCGTAAACACGTCCCCTTCGGGATGAAATTCCGGCGGCTGCGTCACGCCTTTCAGAGCGACGACTTCGGGCAGAATCTCATGCAGCAGGCCGCTGTCGTCCAACAGGCGAACGCCGCGATCTGCCTGCGGCGAGGTGAGGATTTTCAGGAGTTCTTCGCGAATACGCTCCACGCTGACTTGCTGAATGTCCGGGGCAAGTTCCTGAATGGCGGCATACGTCGCGGGATCAAGCTCATAGCCAAAACGGACGGCAAAACGGATCGCCCGCAGCATCCGCAGCCGGTCTTCGAGAAACCGATCGCGAGGTTCGCCGATGCCGCGAATGATTTTTCGCCGAATGTCTTCTTGTCCGCCGACATAATCAAATATCTGCTCGGCCAGCGGATCGTAGGCCATGCCGTTGATCGTCAAATCGCGGTGCTGGACATCTTCACGCAGCCAGGCTTCCACTTCAGTCATGCCCGCCATGTTGCGAAATTGCGCGATCTCGAATTTGATGCCGTTGAATACGACGAGAATCACGCCGAATTGCGCCCCAACCGGCACGGTGCGCTTGAAAATCCGTGCTACCTGCTCCGGCGCGGCATTCGTGACAATATCGTAATCGCCGGGCGTGGCGTTCATCAACATATCGCGGACGCATCCGCCGACCCAATAGGCCGCAAAGCCATGTTCTCGCAGGGTTTTGAGAATTCGAAGCGCGTACTGTTTCATGAGGTCATGAGCTTCAGGCACTTAGCCCTGACAGGGTTTAAAACCCTGTCAGGGCTGTTTGATGATGACAGCTTTTCACACGCGGACAATCAGGAGCGTGATGTCGTCATGCTGGGGAACGTCGCCGGAGAACGCGCGCACATCAGCGACAATCGCGTCTAACAATTCCTTCGGAGAACGGTTGCCATGCTCTAAAATCAAATTGACCAGTCGGTCCGTCCCGAACTGCTCGCGGAGAGGATTCAATGCCTCGCTCACGCCGTCGGTATAGAGCACAATCGTGTCTCCTGCCTCTAATTGAAACGAGGATTCCTGGAACGTGAAGGGATCGAACACGCCAAGCGGGAAATTGGTATTGAACAACGACGCGCATGAGCCGGTTGACGAGCGGTAGAGGAACGGGAGCGTATGACCGGCGTTAGTAAAGCGCAGCAGGCGAGTTTCCGGATCGTACACGGCATAAAATACGGTGACGAAAATGCCGTGCTGGGCGTCTTCGGCAATCAGTTTGTTGGCAAAATGGATTACTTTGGCCGGTTCGAGCACGGCCAACGCTTGCGACTTGATCGTGCTGCGGGCGCTCGCCATAAAAATCGCCGCCGGGACGCCTTTGCCGCAGACATCGCCGATCATGAACGCAAATTCCTTGCCGTTCAGTTGGAAATAGTCGTAAAAATCGCCGCCGACATCTTTGGCCGGATGATTCGCTCCTTCGAAATGAATGGCCGGGTGGCCTTCGAATGGGCGGGGCAGAATCCCCTGCTGGATTTGATGCGCGATCATGAGTTCGCTCATGATGCGCTCTTCTTGCAGCAGCCGCTGCGAAAAACGCGCATTTTGAATCGCCATCGCCGCGCCGCTGCTCAGGGATTGCAGCAGGTTGACATCTTCCTGCGAAAATGTTTTGCCCCCTTTTTTATTGATCACTTGAATGACGCCTAACAGTTCGTCTTTCGTAATCAGCGGCACGGACACCATCGAATGCGTGACAAATCCGCTTTGCTCGTCTATATCGGGAAAATGGCGAACGTCGTGTTTGACGTCGGTCGTCACGTCCACCTGCCGCGTTTTGGCGACATGCCCGACAATGCCTTTGCCGAACGGCACGTGAATGCCGGTAATATCTTTTGGCCCCTGACAAATCCGGCAGGCCAGCGTATTGCTCTGGTCGTCCATGAGAAACATCGATCCGGCTTCGGCCTGAATGGCGTTCAATATGTTGTAGAACACTGTGTTCAGCGTCTCTTTCAAATCAATCGAAGAGGCAAACAGGAGGTTCATCTCATAGAGGATCGAGAGTTCTTTGAGCCATTTCTCGCGTTCTACCGCCATGATCCGCTGCGCAATCGTGATTTCGTATTGCGTTCGCAGCCGGTCGAGAATCATGATCAAATCGCGCTTATTCCAGGGCTTTTCGATGTAATAATTCAGTCCGGCGTGATTGATCGCCCGGACAGTGTCTTGCAGTCCGGCCTGGCCTGTCAGCAGCACCTTGATCGCCTGGCGGTCTATCTCATGGATCGCTGCCAGAAACATATCGCCCAACATGCCCGGCATGACCTGATCGCTGACAATCAGCCAGACGCGGTGTCCCTGGCCGGTCAATTCGCGATACAACGCTAATCCTTCTTCTGCGCTTTCGGCATATTCGAATTCGCAGAAATATTGAAAATGCTCTTCCAATTGAGCCGCAAGCTGATTCAACACAGCCTGTTCATCGTCAACGCAAATGGCAAAATATTTTTTCATGCGAGCGCCTGTCGTAAGTGAATGGATTGGTTCATATTACAGAATTCCCCCCAAACTTCGAAAAGAGCGACCTGGAACAATTTTCCCTAAAATAACCGGATGTGCCGCCCCCGTCACTCCGGGCAGATTCGCCGGGCGGCCTGTTAATGTCTCACGCGCGAACAGCGCAAAAATCACGGCTTCCAATGCATCGCTGGAGACGCCGACCTGCTCGACCGATGCGATTGATGCCGGGAGCACACGCTGCTGCAACGCCTGCATGAGCGTGTGATTTCTGACGCCGCCGCCGCAAAACAGCAGGTCAAGCGCTGCTGCGCCTTCTTCTCCAGCCAACTGGTCTTGTATGCCAGGAAGAAACGCCTTGAAGCTCTGGACAATAGATTCCGCCGTATATTCCGTGATTGTTCTGAGCAAATCGGCGTCTGCGATCCCTCGCAAATAGGCTTCTTCGCGGATGCGCAGCAGATATTCTCGCCCGAACATTTCGCGTCCGGTTGATTTGGGTGGTTTACGCGAAAAATACGGGTACATCATCAGCCATTCCAACAACTCAGCGTCACATATCCCTTGCGCCGCTTCGCGTCCGTCTTTGTCATACGCGCGTTTTCCCTCGGAGAACTCGCGCATTAAATCGTCAATCAGCATGTTGCCCGGCCCGGTATCGAATGCGATCACCTGATCCGGCGTTGCGTCTGCCGGAAGATAGGTCAAATTGCTGATGCCGCCGATATTCGTGACGATGCGCGCTCGCGTCGGATGGCGAAACAGCAGATAATGTCCATAAGGCGCGAGCGGCGCGCCCTGACCGCCAGCCGCCATGTCGCGAGGTCGGAAATCGGCAACGGTCGTGATGCCGGTGCGTTCCGCGATAATCGAAGGCTCACCGATTTGCAGCGTAGAGCGCACTGAAATGCCCTGCTCGTCCTGCGGTTGCGGCAAATGATGAATCGTCTGTCCATGCGATCCGACGGCGTCAATTGACGTGAGCGTCATGCCCGCTTCGTTGACGATATTCAGCGCCGCTTGCGCGAATAATTCACCGAGATAAGCGTTCAGGCGGCAAATTTTTTCCACGCTGCCCGCGCCCGGTGTCGAAATGTCCAATATGCGTTCGCGCACGCCTTCAGGATAGGGATAGGTGGCGAATTGCAGGACATCCGCGCGAACGGCGTCAGTCTCTCCTATCCCGTTTCGAATGTCAACAATTACCGCATCAATTCCATCAACCGACGTGCCGGACATTAAGCCGATGATATTCATGTTGCGAATAACCCTGCCAGGGTTCGAAACCTTGGCAGGGTTGCATTGGTTACACATCAAAAATGACCGTCGCTTTCCAGCCGTCAGCGTCTTTGTTCAGTTGGAACTGATGATAGGTCACGGCTTTCAGTTCGGTTTTGAAATCATGCCGCCGCATATCGAGCCGCTCGCCGCGAATGGCGGCGTTTAATTTTCCAGCGCTTAGCGACCGGATATCGAATTCGCGATAGACTTCGTTTTCGACGGCGCAGAGATACAACAATTCCCGCAGCCAGTTCATCAAAAGTGTTTCGTCATCGTCTCCAACAATAGACACTTTGCGCTCAAGAGAAGGTTGAATGTGTTCGATGTCAACGATGGTATTAAATAGCGCATACCCGGCGTTGCGAAACACATCTTCCAGCGTCGCGCCGTAAATGTTCACGCCGATGTCGGCGGTATGTTCGAATTCTTCGTAGCGACGGTTCATGATGAAAATTTCACTTTCGCTTGCGACAATACTATGACGAATGACTAACCCCAGGCTTTAGTCTGGGGAAACCCTCCCGACTTGCGCTCGTCCGCCGCCTGAAAGGCGGCGGACGAGAGTGGAAGGACGTTATTCCTTAGTCCCCAGGCTGAAGCCTGGGGTTAGTCAGAGGATCGGAATGAACACGAAGTTTGCACTCCTGCGATTTATTTCGGCGCACCGTATTGCTGTTGCAGCATATTGATAATTTCTTCGGCTTTCGCCATTTCCTCGCCGTATTTGACCCAGTCGCCCTGCGCGAGACTCTGGCGGGCGGCGCTGAAGTGGTCGCTCAATTGCTGGACGACGCTGCCGATTTCGGCGGTTTGCAATTGTTCCGCCGGCATGCGTTCGATGATGTGCTGCTCTTCCGGGCGCAGCTTGCCGCCGAAGACCGCCTCAAGCGCTTGCTGCAATGTCAGTTCCATGGCGACTTCGCCGCCATACGAGGCGACGACCCGTTTCAATTCCGGCAAATCCCGCTGTTCGGCTTTCAAATAGATCGGCTCGACGTACAGAATCGAACCGTCAATCGGGATGACGAGCAAATTGCCTCGAATGACGCCTGAGCCGCGCTGATCCCAGAGCGAAAATTGCTGCGAAATCGTGGTATCCTGGTTGATGCGCGCTTCGATTTGCGCCGGACCATAGACCAGTTTATCTTTGGGGAATTTATAGACCAGCAATTCGCCGTAATGCTCCTGATCGCAGCGAGCCGCGAGCCAGGCGATCATATTGTCTTTGTTTTTCGGCGTCACCGGGTTCATCAAGATAAACTCCTGTTTCGTCTCGCCGGGCAGACGCATCTGCATGTAATACGGATCCATCTGCACCGTTTCTTCGCCGTATGTTTCTTTAGGAATCGTCCACAAATCCTCTTTGCTGTAAAACACCTTCGTGTCTTTCATGTGATAAGTGTTATACTGAAGCATCTGAATGGAAAACAGATCGTGCGGATAGCGGATATGGGCTTTGAGGCCGTCCGGCATGGCGGCAAAATCCTTGAACATCTTCGGAAAAATGTTCTGATACGTTTTGCCGAGCGGCTCGTTCGGGTCCATCAAATAGAAATCCACGCTGCCGTTGTAGGCGTCCACCACGATTTTGACGGAATTGCGGATATAGTTGATCGGATGGCGATTATAATAGACCGGCTCGGAATACGGATAGCGGTCGGTCATGACATACGCGTCCTGAAGCCAGAACAGCCGCCCTTCGTTCAACACGATATACGGATCGTTGTCTAATTCGAGGAACGGCGCAATATGGCGAATCCGCGCCTGAATGTTGCGGCGGAACATGATCCGGCTTTCGTTGGTGGTCGAGCCGGTCAAGAGAATATTCATCTCCCGGAAACCCCACGCGAACAACATGCGATGAAAGATGGTTCCCATGCGGATGCCGCCCGTGCCGTCATATTTGATGTAAATATTTTCATCGCCGGAAGGATAATGAAATTCAGCTTCTTTTCCGGCATTTCCCTTTGTTCTGACGATGACGTAATCATCGCGGTCGCTGGCGAGTGATCGCGGCGGCGCTTGCTGTCCCTGCGGCGTTTGCGCCTGACCGTACTGCTGTTCGCCGAAATAGATCGCCGTATTCGCGGCGTCGAATCCGACGGGCGAAACGGGCGGAATGTCTTTGATGAACAATTCCGGCAGCCCTTCCGACGTGACGCTGTTGACCGGGTTCATGACCACGCCGTAGCCATGCGTGTAGGTCAGGCGCTTCAACACCCAGGTTTGCGCCTGCGTCGCAAGTTTTTCCCGTTCCAATTCGCGCGGCGCGAGCATCACCTGGCGCACGGTGCCGTCAATTTCATACCGATCCACGTCAACATTGTAGAAGGTGTAATAGGTGCGGATGGATTGGATTTGCTGATACGTGCTGAGCAGCGGTATTTGATCCCACAAGCGGATATTGTTGACTGTGTCCTCGTTCTGTTTCAGCGTGTCGAGGGTCAGCGAATTTTCCGCTGGAAACGATTTGACGGCGATATTCGTCAATCCGTAAGCGTCATTCGTCATTTCGATGTTGTGCTTGATAAACGGCTCTTCTTTGATGAATTCGTTCGGCTTGACAATCATCTGCTGCACCATGCCAGGCACGATGCCTTGAATCACAACGGCAATCGGGATTAAGAGCACGATGCCGATCACGACCCAGACGGCGCGATTTTTCGCGGAAAACAGGCCGGAGAGCGTCAACGCTGCCAGCGCTAACACGTACAGCAGCAAGCCCCATAAGGCGAAGCGGTCGGCGTAATAATCGGTGTAACCCGCGCCGAACACAGGTCCTTGCCGGGAATAAAGCAGGTCGAACATTTGCAGCCGATAACTCCATGCCTTCAGCAGCAGTCCGAAAATCACCAGCCCGTACAGGTGAGATTTGACATTCCTGGCAAGATTGAGCGACCGCCCCTGCACGCTGAACAGGCCATTGATTCCGTAGATCGCGGCAACCCCGATAAAACCGAGCACCGTCAGCGACATCAGCCAACTATTGATCAAATTATGCACTGGCAGGGCAAAGACATAAAAGCCGATGTCCCGGCCAAACAACGGATCGGTTTTGCCGAACGGCACGCTGTTGAAATACTTCAGCAGCGTTTCCCAATGCGGCGCGACCGACAGCCCGGTCAGTAACGCGAGCGCGGCGGTGATCGTCCAGAGCAGCAGCGGGGCGCGTTTGACGCCGCCAGAGGTTAATTGGCGCAGCGGCTCGGCGTATTCGCCGAGATCATAGCGAGCGAAGGCGTCCGGATTGATTTGCAGCGGGCGTCCATCTTTTTTGCCGACCCGGAGCGCCTGCCAGAAATTCGCGCCGAGAAAGCCCGCGCCGACTGCGGTAAACAGCAGCACATACCAGAATTTCGCGGTGAACATCTTCCAGAACACCGCGCTGTAACTGAGCGAGCCGAACCAGAGCCAATCAATGATAAAGC
>CAZRSF010000072.1:0-32747 GCA_964602655.1 uncultured Candidatus Moduliflexus sp. | reverse complement strand
GATAATACACTATTACAAGGCAAGACAGAACATAATAAAGCACAAGGTTTAGCATTCTTATTTGCCGGGGTTTATGCAGGGAGTATTTGTGGAAGCGCGACCGGAGCGATGTTAGCTGAACGTGTCGGTTATCGTTCGGTCTTTATCGTGGCGGCAATCATCATTGCGTCAGTGATTTTGTATGCGATGTTCTTTATGCGTCACACGTTCCATCGGTCATCAGAACGCATCCGGGAAGAACATGAGCGGCAAATCGGCGAGTCATTATGGGCATTTCTGTTGAACCGAAACGTTCTGGCTGTGCTACTGTTAAGCCTGATTCCCGGAGCGTTAGCGGCGATTGGTTTTCTCAATTTCTTCAGTCCGATTTATTTATATCAGCTCGGCCAATCTCAATCCAATATCGGAAGAATTTTTATGATTTACGGCGTTTGCCTTGTCTATTTTGCCCCGTTTGTCAGTAAATATATTGATGCTTCCAACAACCCCAAGAAATATATCGTATTCAGTGGGATTCTGGGGAGTTTGGCGTTTGGCGTTTTTTATGTGACGGACGGCATTCTTGCTGCTGCGGCGACGGTGCTTTTGCTTGGCTTATCCGGAAGTTTTGAAGCCGCTCAACGCGCATATATTTTAAACGTACAGCACACGCTTCGTATTGGGGCGGGGAAAGCCATTGGCATTTTCGATTCTGCCTATCGCACCGGACAGGTGTTCGGCCCTATTATTTTCGGTTGGTTAGCCGCTGCTACTCATGTCAAACAAGGGATGACCTATTGTGGATTTCTGTTTTTAGTATTGACCCTTCTGTTTCTTCTTATCGCGCAGTCCCCACGAAAGATGAAAATGACAACAAACATCGCGAGCGGAGAATAATGTTCCAAAATCACGCTGCCCGCGATATCGAAGAATATTTGAATATCGCGTCCCTGCGTCTTCCAGCACTTGCGCATATCCTTCGCGAATACGGAGACGTGCCGCTTTCCACATACTTGCAGGAGTATCTTCCGGCACAAGTACCACCATATCAGTCGCGCAACGATCTTTTCAACGTCGTGTACCAGTATGTTGCGCCCCTATTAGGCGAATCACTTGCGCAACGCGCCGTGCGCGATCTGATCGCATCTCCTGTCGCATTGACTGCGAATCATCATGGTGTCGACTATTACTCTCAATCCATTCAGGGGAGTCTGCTGTTTGCGCTCAATGTGCTCACCGGAAAATCGCAGGCGACGACAGTACTGATTTTTGCGTGCGGAAATATTCCATTGAATAATGTGACTTATCCCCGAGGAGTCTTGCTCTATCATCTCTCTGAGAATAACGGAGAGCGTTTCTCACAAAAGTTGCCAATTTTCCCTGAATATTTGAAACATTCTCTGGTTGCCGTCACCACGCCATTCAATACAGACATGATTACAAAAGCTCAGGGCAGATTGCATGCCATGCTTAGAGCAGGGCATATTTCTCATTTGCAGCATTCGACCGTCTTGAATCTCATTCAACAGGAATATTACCCAACAGACGCTCTCTCACTTGCGAGCTATTCCGATCAAGCTGTCGTGTTTAACCAGCGAGTCTGGCAACGATGCTTTGCAGGAGATATTGCCGTGCCAGATATGGTTTATCTTGAATTCGAAAAGATCGTTGCACGCCTGTTAGAAAACGATCTTGCTGATCAAACGAGCCTAGCGTGGCGCACTCTGTTTGATCCCGTTTTGCGGCAATGCATTTTACAGGAACTTGACGGCATAAAAGGGTGTTGGACGCATGAAAATCTGACGGCGCGACTTTATTCTAAACATGAAACATCTTCACGCCACTCATCGACAATCTGTGGCACGATCTTTTTTTGGGGTGTTGATTGTAATGGGAAACGGATTCCGTTGCTTTTACAACATGATTCCTCCAATGGCGATGCGCTACGCGGCGTGGACGAACATGGTCGCTTACATGAAATTCCGTATCATCCAGAGGCTCTTATTCAGGCGCTCCGGCAGAACACGTTACTCCCATCATTATTTACCTGTTTTCTCGCAGTTGCATTTGCGCGAGGGATCGTTTGTATCGGAGCATATTTTCAGGCGGATTATCTGCCGGATATGCAACAGCGCATAGTCGCCGCCATACGCCATGTGTCAGCGTATGATGAGATGGCACAAGCGGTCGCCCTTGTGCCAACCCAATGCTACCTTCCAGGAATGATTGCTGTCATGACCAAAATAAAAGACAGCATGCTTATTCCGGCAGGGACAATCGAGATTATCGCCGGAGGCGGAATGACCCCAGCGGACATTCGGCAAATCGGCAACATAACGATTCGAGAAGCGCATATCGCCGCGTTATTCGAAACTTTGCCCGATGTGATTTGTCCGAAAAACTTTCCATCTCAATGGAAACGACAGTTAGCCGACGATTGTGCCTACCTTTTGGGTGATAAAATCGTGGTAAAATAAATAGCCTTTCACCTATATTTCTAATGCAATCGGAACAAGCGCATTCTGCTGTTTACTCTACGGGAATGATCTCTTGAAAGATTTCGTCAGCGGCGCCTAATACGTCCACAGGCGGATCATATCCGATTAATTCGGCCGTTTTCAGATTGATCGCAATCTTCGGCGGGTTTTCGAATAATTGACTAATATCATGCGGTTTGGCACCGTTCATTATCTTCGCAAGCGTTTCTGCATAAAAATTTCCCACATATTTGAATCCTGCGAGTGAAATGCTTAAAAGTATACCATTCTTGACTTCATCCGAACCGGCTTGAGAAAACGTCGGAATGCGAGCAGCATTCGCAATATCTACCAATGCAGAAATGCTCTCCTTATTCACGCCACTTTGCTGCGTAACATAAATCGCATCCGCTTTATTTCCAAGCTCCTGAAAACAGGTTTTTACACTTTCTTGCGCAATTTTTATATCAGCAATATCGCTTTGCGTATAACAACTGACGAATTCGAAACCGAGTTCCTGACGAAGTTGCTCAATTTTATCAACAGCAGCATAACTTCTTCCGGTTAAAGTATTTTCGTATGCTACCCCTAAACGCTGAAATCCGATAATTTCATGAAATAATCGAATCTGGTGTTCGAAAAGAAACGGATCGTTCATGGCGTGAATGTGATCATGACCAGAATCTTCGACGCTTTTAATAATACCGGCAGCGATAGGATCGCTTGTTGAAATCACTATCGTTGGCGTATGATGTTTATCGGTTGCCATATCCTGTCCTGCCCATGTTCCGCAAGCGATCATTACGTCAATATCGTTCTTCTCATTCAAACGCTTGATAATTTCCGTTGTGAGTTGTTTGCGAGCATTTTCGTCCCATTTAGCTGAATAGTAAGCATCTGCGACAAATTCTATAGAATCGCTTTTGATCGAGGTTGCCAACCATTTCCAAAATTCAACAGTCTGTTCTCCTGATTGTTTGGGGATATCCGTCGAAACAATCCACCCCATCTCCATCAATGCGCTTACGGTCGCAATAAGAGATTTTTGATAATCAGTATATTCTCCCCCTTCATAATACCCGATCCGCCACTTTTTCCCATTGTTCGTAGAGGGCGTTGTGCTGAATGTCCCCTGATCTTGCGCCCAGACCGAGATCGTCGTCAGCAGCAGTAGGCCGAGGCCGCATATTGTCAAGATACCGCGTCTGAATCTCAATCGTTCTCTCATAGATGTTCCTCCTCGTGAAAGTTGTTATTGTTATAACATCCGTTTTACGTATTTGTCATCGCATCAGACTCGAAAACATCCTCAGTCAATGATGCCCCTTGTTTCCTGTGGTTCGACTGGCGTCTCTTTTCCGATAATTCGGTCGAATTCTTCACGTTCGATCACTTCTTTTTCCAATAAGACTTGCGCCAGATCGTTCAACAGGTCGAGATGTTCCTGAAGAATGGCGCGGACGCGGACATACGTCTCGTCCATAATCCGTTTGACTTCCACATCAATCAAATAGGCCGTCTGGTCGCTGTGTTGGGAGTCGCTATAACCTTCCATAAATGGCGAATACCCGCTCTCGAACGTCACAAGGCCGAGCGCCTCGCTCATGCCATATTCCTTGACCATCATGCGGGCGATTTCAGTGGCGCGCATCAAATCGTCGCGCGCGCCGTTGGTCATTTCCTGAAAAATCAACTCTTCGGAAATACGCCCGCCCAACATGCTGCCGATCCGGTCGAGCAGTTCGGATTTCGTCATCACGTAGCGTTCTTCGGTGGGGAGAAACATGGTCACGCCGAGGGCGAAGCCGCGCGGAATAATCGAGACTTTATGCACCGGCGTGGCATTCGGCAGAAACGTCGCGGCTAAAGCGTGTCCGGCTTCATGATAGGCGGTAATCTCTTTTTCTTTTTTCGTCATCACGCGGCTTTTCTTTTCCAGGCCGGTGACTACGCGATCAATCGCTTCTTCCATGTCGCTCATGTCAACGGCCTGCTTATCGCGCCGCGCCGCCAATAAGGCCGCCTCGTTAATCACGTTGGCGAGGTCTGCGCCGACAAATCCGGGTGTGCGCCCGGCGATGACTTTCATATCCACGCCCTCCGCCAATTTGACATCTTTGGCGTGGACTTCCAGAATCTGCTCTCGCCCTAAAATGTCAGGACGATCCACAAAGATTTGACGATCAAAGCGTCCCGGACGCAATAACGCTTGGTCCAAGATTTCAGGCCGGTTCGTGGCCGCCATAATAATCACGCCATGCCGACTGTCGAAACCATCCATTTCTACGAGCAATTGATTCAACGTCTGCTCGCGTTCGTCATGCCCGCCCATTGCGCCCATGCCGCGGGATTTGCCGAGCGCATCCAATTCATCAATAAAAATGATGCACGGCGCTTTACTTTCGGCTTGATTGAACAAATCGCGCACCCGCGACGCGCCGACGCCGACGAATAATTCCACAAACGCCGACCCGCTGATACTCAAAAACGGCACGCCAGCTTCTCCGGCAACTGCCTTCGCTAACAGCGTTTTTCCAGTGCCAGGAGGCCCGACCAGCAACGCCCCTTTCGGAATTCTGCCGCCGAGGTTGGTAAACTTTTCGGGTTTTTCGAGGAATTCGATAATTTCCATCAATTCTTCTTTTGCTTCGTCAATCCCGGCCACATCGTTGAATGAAATTTTGATTTCGTCTTCTTCATAAAATTTTGCCCGACTCTTGCCGAAAGCCATCACGCTGTTGCCGGGGCCGACCCATCTGAACAGCAGAATCAGAATCATAACGCCAACCATGAGGATCAGTCCCCAGGTCACAAGATTGGCAATCCAGGTATGGCCTTCTTTGCCGGAATACTCAATTTTTTGCGCTTCAAGTTCTCGGAGCAGTTCGGGGTCATCTATTTTTTGCGCGGAGAAGGTAATCGGTTCGTTCTTGGCATTCGTGCGTTTCAATTCTCCGGTGATCGTCTGTTCACCGATGAAGACGCGCTGAATTTTCCCTCGTTGCAGCGCGTCTTTGAATTCGCTGTACAGCATCGTTTCGCCTTGAAAATGTAAAAAATAATAGGCCGCCGCTCCGCCGACAAGAATCAGCAGCAGAATCCATAGCGAAAAGGATGACGACGTTTCTTTGGGTTTTTTCTCTGAGTCTTCCTGCGATTTTTTGCGTTCTTTTTCCTGATCTTTTGCCATAATTCGGGTTCTTTCAGATGTCCATGCGTTGGAGTGTTGGAGTGTTCGACAATGATTGATTCTTTTATCTGTTATAGCGCCAACAGGCAGTTTCGTCAAGCGAAAATTCGGCGCGACGCGAAAATCACGCCGCGCCGTCTTCTGAGGCGTCTTGATGGCGAGGCAGCAGAATCGTCAAGCGCGTGCCGCGATCAATTTCGCTTGCCACATCAATCGTGCCGTGATGCGCTTCGATAATGCGGTGGACGATGGACATGCCGAGTCCGACCCCTTTTTCTTTGGTGGTAAAAAACGGCTCGAAAATCCGTTGCTGCTGTTCCGGCGTCATGCCGCTGCCGGTATCTTGAATCGAAAGGCTGAGAAGGTTGTCGTCCGCTAACGTAGTGGCGATGGTCAATGTCCCGCCGAAATCCATCGCTTCGAGGCTGTTTTGCACAAAATTCAGCAGCATCTGCCTCAGACGAATGCCGTCCGCCTCCATGACTCCGATCTCGCCGTAGTGCGTTTCCACGGAAATTTCAGCCTCTTGCAGGCGCTCTTTCATATTGAACAACACTCCGGAAATCACGCCATTCAGGTCGGTCTCCGAGAATTCGAATTTCATGTCCCGCGCATATTCCAGCAAATCTTTGACAATGCGTTCGACCGAAATGATTTCCGAGTTGATATGATGAAGATTCATATCGAACGTTTGCTGGAACGCTTCGCATTCCGGCGCATCGGAAACATCGTGCCGCAGGAGTTCCAATCCCATCTTAATCCCCTGAATCGGGTTGCGGAGTTCATGCGCAATGCGAGACGCCAACCGCCCGATAGAGGCCATTTTTTCGGCTTGAATCAGCTTTTCCTGCGCGTCTTGCAATTGCAGGTACGACTGTTCCAATTCTTCATGCTTCCGTTGCAAATCGTTGAGCAATTGCGCATTGCGCATTTTTAACTCATAGCTGTCAATGGCGCGTTTGAGCGTGACATACAGTTCTTGTTCGTCCCAGGGTTTGGTGATGTAGCGATAGACGCGCCCGGTGTTGATCGCGTCAATCAGGGCTTGCACATCGGTAAACCCGGTCAAAATCATGCGAATCGAATCCGGGGACACTCGGATGCTCTGATCCAAAAATTCGATGCCGGTCATTTCCGGCATACGCTGATCGGTAATAATGACGCTGATCGGCGCATGTTCCTGAAGCAGACGCAGCCCTTCTTCGCCCGATTCCGCTAACAAAATGTCATACTCTTTCCGAAATAAACGTTTGAATGTGCGTAAATTTTCGGAATCGTCATCAATATACAGAATTTTATGCATGTTCATCGTTGTTTCCCTGACGGATTTTGTGGAATGGTGATCGTGAATTCCGTGCCTTCGCCAACCTTGCTGTTGACGGTGATTTCGCCGCGATGTTTTTCAATAATGCCATACGAAATAGATAATCCCAACCCCGTGCCTTCGCCCACGTCTTTCGTCGTAAAAAACGGATCGAAAATTTTCGGCAGCGCCTCTTCCGGGATGCCTGCGCCATCGTCTCGAATCGCAATCGAGACATGCGCGCCGCGTAAGCGCGTCGTAATCCAGACGTTACCCTTTTGCGCAATCGCCTGCCCGGCGTTCGCCAGAATATTCATAAAGACTTGATTCAACTGCCCGGCGTAGCAATCTATCGGCGGCAGATCGCCATATTCTTTATGCACGGTAATCCGGCCTTCGTAAATATGGCCTAACAGATTCAGCGTCGTATCCAGACTTTGATGCAAGTCAATCGTCTTAAGTTCCGCTTCATCGAGCCGAGAGAAGTTGCGGAGGTCTTGCACGATGCGCTTGATGCGCGTTGCGCCGGTTTCGACATCCCGAATCAAGACATCGAGATCGTCAACAAGAAAATCGAACTCGATCTCATTTTTGACCCGCACAATGGCCTCATCATGCACGCCTTCATCTCGGAAATGCCGCTCATACTGAGAAATCAGGGTTTTGACATCCTCCACGTAGCGTTTCAATGGGGTAATGTTCGCCGAAATAAAATTGACCGGATTGTTGATTTCGTGGGCGATTCCAGCGACAAGCTGGCCGAGCGACGCCATTTTTTCCGAATGCACAAGCTGATCTTGCATCCGTTTCATCGTTTCGACTAATTCGGTCAAGCGAATGTTTTTTTCTTCGATCTCCTGCGTGCGTTCATGCACGCGCTGTTCCAGGGTTTGCGCAGCGCGTTCCAATTCATTGCGCGAAGTGTCCAGATCGATCATCATGCGATTGAATGATTGCGCTAATACGCCGATTTCACGCGGGAAAACGACATGAACCTCTCTCGACAAATCGCCCCTTGCAATACGATATGTCCCGGCGACCAGGTGTTCGATGGGGCGTCCGATCACCTCGACCAACAGCCTGGAAACAACAATCGCGACCCCTAACACTAAAAACGCTAATCGTACCACTTGTTTTTGAATGTCCTGGAGTTCGTCATTCACACGGTCGAAGGAAATGCCGACGACGGCCATGCCCAGCGTTTCGCGGGGTTGCGCTCCGACGGTTCGAATTGGCTCTTCAGGCGGAGAGTCGTCCGATTCGCCATCGGTATTTTTTTCAACAGTGGGCACAAAGACTGGAATAAAAATTTGATACATCTGGTCATAATGGGCGGTAAACGGCACGGTGGGCGTGTCGGCCATAATCTCTCGTATGCGCTGATGTACCGCCGTTCGAATATCCGGGATGTCGTGGAGTGACTTTTCCGCCAGAGTGTCTCCCTGTTCATCCACAAGAATAGCAAACAACACGTCGCGATCCTGCATCACGCCGTCCGCTAATTTGCCAAGAATATCATTATCCTTGAATAGCAGGCCATATTCGGCATTGTACGCTAAATTTTCAGCCAGAGAAAACCCATGCCGCTGAAGTTCCCGGAACATCAGCAAGCGTTCCTGGTGATAAAAAAACCAGGTCATGCCGCCGATGACGCCGAACATCAACAGGGTCAGCGAGAGCGTAAAGATTTGATTCAGGCTGATTCGTCGGAACACATCAACACTCCGTTATTCATAAAGAATGGTCGCGTTATCTCGAATCGTTTTCGGGATCGTCACGCCGATAATGTCTGCGGTGCGCAAATTGATGGCAAAATCAATTGTTTCCGGCGTCACAGTCGCGATCTTCGCCATTGGCGCGCCGGAAAGAATCTGTTGAGCGACTATCGCCATCTGACGCCCGATATCAATCGGATCGACGTCTAACGCGCACAGCGCTCCGGCTTTGACATACGATGCCGAAATTCCGATAAACGGTATTTCGTGTTTGATCGTATAACGGATAATGAGTCCCGCCGTTTTCGAGGTGTACACCATGCTATCCACCATCCCCAATAAGACATCTGCCTGCTTGTCGAGGCGGTCCAGCGCGTCAGGGATTTCTCTCTGCGACGCGACCGGAAAAGGCTTGATCGTCAGATCGAATGCGGCGGCCTCTGTGATGAGGCGCTGTGCGGCGGCTTCATTTTTCTGCGAATCATAAATAACGCCGATATTTTTTGCTGTAGGCAGCATATTGGCGATCATTTTCAATTGCAACGCGACGGGAATGCGCAGCGACACGCCGACGACATTCGTCTGATCCGGCGAAAGCCGCTCCGGGTCTAACATCATTGAAAACAGAATCGGAATATCGTGAATTTTTTGAGCGACATCAAGCGTCGCGCTGCTTCCGATAGTGACGATCATCCGAATATCTGAGCGTGTCGGAGCGTAATCAGCCTGGACAGCGTTGAGCATATTGTAGAATTCGTCCGGCTCTTCGAAAATCATAATATTGAATCGCGCTGGCGACAGAAGGCGGAGATGCCGCAAAAACCCTTGAACGGCATCCTGATACGCGGCGACGCTTCGCGGCTGGATGATCGCGATGATGGGCGCGTCAGCGGACGCATCTTCCGCAACAGCCGTCTTCAACATGCCTGCGCATGCTGAGAACAGCCAGAAGCCCATCACAATATGTCGCAGCCAGGTTGTCATGTCCATGCCATCGTCCCTTAAAATTTCACGCGAATTTCTGCAAAGACCGTCCGCCCCGTGTTCGGGCTATCAGATGGGGACGGGTACATCTCAATGTCCGACGAGCCAATCACTGTGGGCGAAACACCGCGATATGCCTGATCGAACAGATTGTTGACGGACAATGAAAAATCAATGCGCTGACGAAAAATCTCATGCGCGGTAAAGGTGAGATCGCAGAGCGCGACTCCCGGCAGCGGACGCCGCGCATCTGCTTGCTGCCGGTCGCGTTCGCTAATCAGCAATACGTTAAAAAACAACGACAGTTCATCGTTGAAGATGCGAAAAAGATTATTGGAAGACGTCCCCGTATCTTCCGACGCCGATAGAAGAAAGCCAATACCGATATTCCCTTTATGCCTGGGAATATACGGAACGGCCTGATTCGTAGTCGTATCTTGCGCATCAACATACGAATAGTTCATACGGAACGAGGTGCCAAGCGCGCGCGGACGACGTCCCAAACGAACGTCCTGTTTGTACGTTCCGCGAATTTCCGCCTCAAGTCCTTGCGTATCAATCCCGCCGACATTATTGTAAATTTCGGTCGTACCGACAGGATAACTCCCCGTATCATCGCCTTCGGGAGTCTGAACCAGTTGATTGATGTCGGAATAAAAATAGTTCAGTTCGCCGACGACCCAATCAACCGGTTTATATCCGACCCCGATCTCGAATGTGCGTAATTCTTCAAGAATCAATTCATCGGAAAGATTTTCATTTTCTTCGTCGAACGATAGCAGCATTTCGCTGAAAGAGGGAATCCGGAAGGCTGAACCGAACAAGAGCTTGAAATTCAAGCGGCTGCGATTCGGTTCGTATGTCACGCCGACTTTTGGCGTAAAAATTCCGCCGAAATCATTAAAATAATCGCCGCGCATTCCAATCGTCACATCTACGTCCCGGTGCAGCCGCCAGCTATCCTGAGCAAACAGCGACAGAAAATGTTGATAGGAGGCGTCTCGAAAATCGGGATAGAGATGCGAAATGTCTTGCACCGCGTCAGGCGAATCCATATTGGTTCGAACGGAGAGACCGTTCGCCTGAAAATATTCGTATGCCGTGCCAATCGTGAGATCGTTTTGGGGAGACAGGCGAATGTGCCATCTGGCCTCTGCGCCGAAGCGTTGGCTTTTTTCATATCCATTCAGTATCAGACCGTCAGGATATGTCATCCATGTCTCCGCTTCCGTAATAATCGTCAAGCCCGGCGCTACTTGCTGGGATTGCGTTAATTCGAAAAAATCCGTATAGCAGCGCGCATCGAATTCCACTCGTTCCGTGATATAGCGGTCATACGCGAATTCGGCGTAGAAATGGGTCATGTCTTCTTTCGATGAATCATTCAGCATGTACCACTCGGTTAAAAATGGCCCGGTGTGTTTATCCAGCAATTTTCCGGTGAAGGAGAGATTCTTCCAATCGAATTTCCAGGAAAGATCGAGTTTTTCCCGCGCATTTCGATAGCTTCCGGGCGCAAGAGAGGCTGGCGGATATCCGGAGAGCGCATCGAAAACGCTTGCCACATCAGCATCCATCGAGAGCTTCGCGCCATCAGTCGTCAGATAGTCGGCAGACAACACGATGTCAAGCTCGTTCAACGTCTTTCCAATCAGAAATGAGGGGTGATACGCGCGATTCGAGCCGATTCCCATCGCCGTTTCGATTCCATCAATCTCCTGCGCGTGTTTCGTCAGAATGTTCACCACGCTGACAAACGCATTGCTGCCGTAGATGGCCGAGGCCGGGCCACGAATCACTTCGATTCGGCGGACATTCAATAACGATAAATCATCATAATATTTTGTCGCCCCACCCGTAAACGGATCGTTCAAAGTATGACCGTCAATCAGGATTTTCACGCCAGCCGAATCGCCCGCCGCGCCGTTCAAGCTCAATCCGCGCACAATGATTTGCGACGCGCCGAATTGATCCTGGACAATATCAATGCCGGGAATCGTGCGTAACACATCGGTAATCGTTCGCGCCCCCATGCGCTCGATATCTTCCTCGGTGATGACGGAAATGATCGAAGGGGCGGCAGTAATACGCTCAGGCTTCTGAGACGCCGTGACGACGACCGGAATATCTTCGAACAGAGGAAGTTCTTCCGCTTCCTGGGCAGAAGATGCGCCAGAACTTTGCTGAGGCGGCTCGTCCGCTGTTGTTGGGAACGCGCAGCACACGCTCATGACAAGCGCCAACAGCATAATCCGAAAAGATGGCTTCTCATGTAATTCGAACATCATACGCGAACTCCCTCTGTCATAACATGACGTTAAAAAATTACCCACGTTCCACACTCATATCTGCCTATTGAAAAAACACAAGAAATTTTTGGGAGCGTCTTGCGACATTACGGGAAATCTGATTGTTCAGAGGAGATATTTCATTGAACGCCCATGCAATCAGGCGATGTGGCAAGGCGAAATTTTTTTGTGACGGACAAGCGAAGATGGCGATGAACCGCGAGAAAAACAACGGCGCACAATAAGAAAAATATTGTCGCGCAGTTTCAGAATGGAGTATGCCAGGAAAATGCGAAAACACATTTTACATTCCCTGGCGTACACATTCGAATATTTCTGACACGTCAACATGACCTTGCACCATTACGAACGAGGCAACATCGTGACTGTCGCCGATTTCTCGCGCTGATTGCCGAGATCGTCTTCGTAACGCAACAACCACCGTTCTTGGGCGCATTGATAACATTCATGCGTGACGTAGGTCGCTAATTGCCCATAAGCCGGAATGTACGATACTCCGAATGTCTGGGCGACGTCCCCTTCATCATAATTGTCTGCGTCGAATGCCAGGCCGTCGCTGTCGATCCGCTCGACCTTCATTGACGTAATGGTCGCGCCCACGCCGTTTGTTTCGTCCACGGTCACCGTGTACCGATATTTGCTTTCGTATCCCTGATAGACGGGATCAGGATCAACCGTGATTTGCAATATCGCGACCTGTCCCGGCAAAATCGGGGACGCATCGCGGTCGTCTTCCTCGCAGCCAGCCAGCGAAAATACCGATAAAAGACTTACGATCAAGAACAATCGTCGTACAATAGATGGATGGTATGATTTCATAATAGGCTCATTCCCGTAGCTCCGGCTGCGTACAAGAAACAGGGGAGGTTCTCGCCGCATACCGGAAACTACAGGACAAACCGGAAGACTCTCATGTTGATGAGAAACCCGGAGGGGAAACAGGGGAACCGATGTGGTAGGGAGGAGGAGGAACACCCACCGCATCATAACTTCAGATCACCCATGCAACGTCAAGCTCCCGGAGAAATGTAAAAATACTGATTTATCAATGATCTCTGATATGTGTATCACGCTCTTCTATATATCCAAAGAATATGCCAAACTCTGCCGAGTACGATTCGGCGAGCGCCTGCGTATGGCATAAATCACATAAAATCAACGAATTGCGCGATTATTCGTGTCAATATCCCGCGCCGGCAACGGCAAAAAGATCGGAAAAATCACCTTGTTCTGTCAGAAATACAGCCGCAGTATCAGAAATCGGATTTCAGGTTGGCGACAGCATGGGGAATCAGGGCGAGATCGAAAGCGGCAAGGACGGCGCGCGGTTGCTGCTGATTTCAGGCAACCCTATCGGCGAGCCGGTCGCCTGGCACGGTCCGATTGTCATGAACACGAAACAGGAATTGCAGGTCGTCTTTCAGGAATATCAAGATGGGACGTTTATCAAGTGACATCGTATTTGCGAAAGTATTGACTCCGCGAGACCCCTGCCAGGGTGTTACGTTCTCATAAAAAAACCTCTCATGCCGATTGCGTTTCAGCAAAGCCATCTCGCCGGAATCACGGGATGGCTTCGTCGCTGACGCTTCTCGCCATGACAGAACGCTGCTCACACGATTCGAAGTTCGTAGCGTTGTTCCGACGGCTCGGTTTGGCGGATATGCCAGCGAATCGGCGTCAATTTGTCTAACAGATACGTGTCATGACTCACCAACATCAGACAGCACGGGCAGTCTGCCAGCGCCTCTTCCAGACATCGAATCGAAACCAAATCCATGTGATTCGTCGGCTCGTCCAGAATCATGATATGCGGCGAACGCAGCACGCCGAGCGCGAGCAGCAATTTCCGCAATTCGCCGGGGCTGGGTTCGGCGCTATCCAGAAGCCGCTGCGGACGCGATCCCAACCGGCTGATAATTGTCATAATCTGCCCTAATTCCTGACGCGGCAGGCGTTGAATGTCCGCTAAAATTTTGCGCGATTGCTCCACGCCGATTTCTTGCGGGATGTAGGTCAGGTGGTCTTCAGCGACCGCCAACGACTCGATCAATTTCCGAATCAACGTGCTTTTGCCGGTGCCATTCGCGCCAGTTATGCCGATGCGGTCAGTCGGCAGCACGAACAGCCGGGGCAGCGCAAGTTCTTTTTCTTCGCCCAACATCAGGCGGCTTGCCGGAAATTCCGCCAGTACGTCGCGCGGCGAACACGAACCGGGCAGCCAGATGCCGGTCGAATATTCTTTTTTGACATGAAGGCTCTCCGCCTGCTGCTGCGCGTGGCGCAAACGCCCGTCCAACTGTCGCAGCAGCTTTCCGGCGACGGCGTCTTTCCCGCTCACGCGGGCGGCGTCAAGCTTTGCTTTGGCGTCATGATCGTGCCGATCTATGTGACGTTTCGAGCGTTTCCGGTCAGCCTGCTGCGCCTCTTCGCGCCGCCGAACGACCTCGCGTTGCAATTGTTTGTACGCCTGTTTTTTTACGCGCGCCTCCTTTTTAAGATGTTCCTGTTCCTGCCGGGTTTGCGTCATTCCTTTGGACACGCCGCCGGATCGTATGATGACCGCGGGCGGCTCGACGAAGACGCATTGTTGACAGAGCGTATCCAACAGTTCGCGGTCATGACTGACCAATAGCCCGATCCCGTCATACGTATGCAGTGCCGCGGAGACGACTCCCCGCGCGTCGGCGTCAATATGATTGGTCGGCTCGTCAATCGCCAGCAAATCCGGCTCTTGCCAGAGCGCCACCGCGATCTGCGCCCGTTTGCGTTCTCCGTGCGATAGCGTCTCCCACCGCGCCGCCCACTCATCCTGCACACGCAGCATCTGTTTCAGCAGCGCCGCTGTTTTGGTGTCCGCACTGAGAAAGGCGTCAAAATATTCGGGCGGAGTATCCGTGCGCTGCGGGCAATAGACGGCTCGCCTCGGCGTGTTGATCATACCGTCATCCGGCTCCAACGACGATGCCGCCAATTTCAGCAGCGTGGTTTTCCCCGTGCCGTTAGCCCCGACAATGCCCGTCCAGCCGGGATTGAGATGCAGCGAAATATCTTCGAACACCGCATGCGGCGATGTGTCATAGCGAAAGGTGACATGATGAAATTGTAGTTGACGATCACTCATGATCATATCCTCCACGTTAATCCAGTCAGGGTTTCGAACCCTGTCTGGGTTGATTCGAAGGCGAAAGCAGAACGTTCGTACTCCTTCGTCGGAAAATAAAAAAAGCCACGGGAAAATATCCCGTGGCTTTGGGTGGAAAATAGACATCGAGCCACAGGGAGAAATGCGACACAAACGAATCAGAAAAGACACTTCGCTGCGAAACGCCGCGTTTCGCGCTGAAATGTTCCGACATCATGTTGTCGGGCGAACCGGCCATCTATTGGCCGCGTTCCCCTGCACTCGATGTTGTCTCTGATGTTTGTGTGTTAGTTTCTCACTCGTGGCTCCTGAATTATCTCTTGTGATATGAATAATTTCAACAGGTGAATCGTTTACATGCCCTTTCTGGCGTGAATGTCAATTTCTGTCAAAATAAATTTCGCATGATGAATTATTCCGACGCTTCGCTCGTCTTTGCGCACGTATTGGCGTCAATAGAAATTGCGCTGATGGTAAAGTTTCCGCGCGATTTCCAGGGCTTTTTCTTCGCCATGCTTATCGATTGAAACCCCGGTGCGACGCTGATTGCCATTTTTATCGAGCGTGGTAATAATCAGCCAGTTATGATATTTCCCGACCCGTTTGCCGTTCTTATAATGCCGCACCATTGTGCGTCGAATTCCCTTGAAGCCGGTATTGGTCGGGATCGTCGTTCCTAATACCTGCCGCTCCGTGCGCGGTTTGCCGATAGATTCTTCAATATCGTTCCGCCATTCCTCGGCGCGGCTCAACGCCGCCCCTTCGCCGCCGTATTCGGCAATTGAAAATAATTTCGAGTATTGTTCTTTTTTCCACTGAATGCGGACATAATACCCATCCACGCGCTTTTTTACGTCTTTCACGCGCGTGATATTTTTCATCACTTTTTCGCTCTCTCCTGCCATCTTGCAAAGCTCCTCTTCTTCGGTTCGTTCGCAAAAATTATTACTCGAAAATTTACGCTTCACATATAAAATATCTGCAATTTGCCAATCTGTCAAGCAAGAATTCGAAAATGTTCGATTTGGCGCGAATTGCAAGGGATCACTCAGGAATCCGACAGCAGTCCTTCATGATGCCGGATATGACCGGTTTCGAAGTCCGCGAGCGGCTAAAAACCGACGCCAGGTTCGTCTTGATTTCTCATTGTGGTTTGTCTCATCATTCGAAAATGCAGGTGTTGCCATCGGCGCGAAAACATTGATTGCATGAGATGCACTGCGGAACATACGCCGGATCATGCCGCCAGAGTTCGATTAAATTCGGCTCGCGAATCAACGGGCGCGATAGCGAGAAATAGCGAATGTTTGTGGAGTTCAGAATTTCCGTCATCGTCGCGCATGACCGATTCAAGCCGACGAGAATAATCGGAATATCCACATCTTCGGCAATCTGAGCGGCATAATCGCGCAGCACTGATTCGCGATACGGATTCATGCGGGTGTCGGGAAAATCGAACACATTGCCGCTGATTTCAATCGCGTCCATCTGTTTTTCGGCAAAATGGCGGCAGGTATAGCGGCAGGCGTCGAAGACGAGCGCCGGGCTTCTGCCATCAATGCTGTTGATCTTCATGAATATCTGAAATTCCGGGCGCGTGCGCCGCCGAATCTCATCGTAAATCTCGGAAAGAATGCGAAGATTGTTTTTAAGGCTTCCACCATACTCGTCGGTGCGCCGATTGATAACCGGATGAATGAACCTGCTCAGAAAAAAGCCATGCGCCGCATGAAGCTGCACGCCATCGAATCCCGCCTGTTCCGCCCGCGCCGCCACATTGCCGAATTCTGCGATAATGGCGCGAATCTGATCTTTCGACAAATCGGTGGGAAGCGGCGACTGCTCGCTGCGATCCGCATGATTCACCTGAAGCAGAATTTTGCAGTTATGCCGATGAACCATGTCAGCCAGCCGTCGGTACTCACTGACAGCCTGATCGCTGGCAAGCGCCATGTGGCCTGAAATCGAAGGGGAAAGATAGACTGTCCCGGAAATAATCAGACCGACGCCGCCGGTGGCAAGTTTTTCATACTCATTCAAAAGCCGTTCCGACAAGCCGCCTTCGCGAGTCGCCATATTTTCCCAGGTTGCCGACCGGATAAACCGGTTTTTCAGTTCCATCCCCCTGATATGCGTTACATCAAATAATGTGTTCATTTCAATGCCTCTTTAGAAAAACGTGTGAGGTCTCAAAGACCTCATACGTTTACGCAATCGTAATTTATTTATCATCATCGCATAGCTGCCAGACACTTCGAAAGTGTCTGACAGCTTTTTTGTATTCTGCGAGGCTTCGTGCCATTGCACTTAAAGTCAAGAAATTTTCCGGCGCAGAGTTCTGGCTTTTTTTCTTGACGCGACACTGTCAATCATAACAAGATGTCTGATGGTTTATAAGTGCTTGAATAAGGCGTATTTCAAGGACGTTTGCGCGTCCCACTGTTAATAATTCAGAAGGAGGAATTTCCAATGAATGATATGGTGATGTATGATGAAGTCGTGATTAATGAGGTGCATGGGCGTGAAATCTTGGATTCTCGCGGGAATCCGACCGTTGAAGTCGAAGTGACGCTCGATAACGGCGTGACAGGCCGCGCCGCCGTGCCATCCGGCGCGTCAACCGGTTCGCGTGAAGCATTAGAACTGCGCGACGGCGATAAAGAACGTTTCCTCGGTAAAGGCGTATTAAAGGCCGTGCAGAACGTGAACGAAGATATCGCCGAAGAAATCATTGGCATGGACGCCCGCAATCAGGTGGCGATTGACACCGCGATGCTGGAACTCGACGGCACGGAAACCAAAGAAAAACTCGGCGCGAACGCGATTCTCGGCGTCTCCTTAGCCGTTGCGAAAGCGGCGGCGGCGACCTGCGGCGTGCCGTTGTATCAGTATCTCGGCGGCGTGAATGCGAAAACGTTGCCTGTGCCGATGTTGAATATCATCAACGGCGGCGCTCATGCTGATAACAATGTTGATCCGCAAGAGTTCATGATTATGCCGGTGGGCGCATCGAGCTTCCGCGAAGCCCTGCGCTGGTCAGCCGAAATCTTCCACAACCTGAAAGCCGTCTTGAAACAAAAAGGCTACAGTACCGCAGTCGGCGACGAAGGCGGGTTTGCGCCGAACCTGAAATCCAACGAAGAAGCGATTGATGTCATTCTCGAAGGGATTCAACGCGCTGGCTACAAACCGGGCGAACAGATTTTCATCGCCCTTGACCCGGCCTCCAGCGAATTCTACGACGAAGAGAAGAAACGCTACGTCTTCAAAAAATCCGACAAATCCGAAAGAACGTCCGAGCAGATGGTGCAGTTCTGGGCTGATTGGGTGGCGAAATACCCGATTATTTCGATTGAAGATGGCATGGCGGAAGGTGACTGGGAAGGCTGGAAACTCATGACCGACGCGCTCGGATCGAAAGTGCAGCTTGTCGGCGACGATTTGTTTGTGACGAACACGAAAATCTTGAAAGAAGGCATTTCCAAAGGGGTTGCGAATGCCATTCTGATCAAATTGAACCAGATCGGAACATTGACCGAAACGCTGGATGCTATCGAAATGGCAAAACGCGCTGGCTATACCGCGATTGTGTCGCATCGCTCCGGCGAAACGGAAGACAACACGATCTCCGACCTCGTTGTCGGGACGAACGCCGGACAGATCAAAACCGGTTCGACCTCCCGCACTGACCGCATCTGCAAATACAACCAGCTCCTCCGCATCGAAGAAGAACTCGGCGGAGTCGCGCAGTTTGCAGGGATGTCAGCCTTCTACAACATTAAAAAGTAGATCCCGCAGATCGTCGGTAACGACCTCAAGCGCCATGTTTCGACATGGCGCTTTTTTTGTTGCCTTATTGTAAGGGGCTGCCTATGTAGGTCGAAACTACAGTTTCGACCTACGCCAATTTTATTTACAGTGGAGGAACTATATGCAACAAATCGGATGGATTGGAACGGGCGTGATGGGAAAATCAATGGCCGGGCATGTACAGGCTGCCGGGCATCAGTTATATGTGTTCAATCGCACGAAAGCTAAAGCGCAGGCGTTGTTAGACAACGGCGCAGTCTGGTGCGAGACTCCGGCGGATGTGGCGCGGCAGGCGGAAATCGTGTTCAGTATCGTCGGCTTTCCGGCGGATGTAGAGCAGACATATCTCGGCGAGCAGGGCGTCTTGTCGGTCAAAAGCGCGTGTCGAATCATTGTGGATATGACGACGAGCCAGCCCGGTTTGGCGCGAAAGATTGCGCAGGCTGCGGCGACAAAAGGCATCGCAAGCCTTGACGCGCCGGTCTCTGGCGGCGATGTCGGGGCGCGGAACGCGGCGCTTGCGATTATGGTCGGCGGTCAGCAAACGGCGTTCGACGAAGTTTTGCCGCTGTTTCAATTGATGGGCAAAAATATCGCGCTGATGGGCGATGCCGGGGCAGGCCAGCATACGAAAATGTGCAATCAGATTTTGATCGCCGGAACGATGATCGGCGTCTGCGAATCGCTGCTGTATGCCGCAAAAATCGGACTGGATCAGCAGGCGGTCATCAACATCATCGGTCAGGGCGCGGCGGCGTCATGGTCAATCAATACGCTCGGCCCGCGCATCGCGCAGGGAAATTTCGATCCAGGCTTTTTTGTCGAACATTTTGTCAAGGATATGGGAATCGCTTTGAAAGAAGCCGAAGCGTTGAATTTGTCGCTGCCGGGATTAGCGTTAGTGCATCAATTGTATGTCGCGCTTAAGGCGCAGGGACGCGGGCGGCTCGGCACGCAGGCGTTGATGTTGGCCTTAAAGACGCTGAATGGAGAATAACGAATGCGAAAAACGGCGGCGCTGACTGGCGGGATCGCGACCGGTAAAAGCACAGTTTCTCGGATGTTTCAGGAACTTGGCGCGTACCTGATTGACGCCGATCTTGTGGCGCGGCAGGTCGTCGAACCCGGTCAACCGGCCTATCATGAGATTGTCGCGCATTTCGGACGAAAAATCATATTGGAAGACGGCCAGCTTGATCGCAAGGCGTTAGGCGCGATTATTTTTCAACATCCGGAAGAACGGGAACGCCTGAATCAGATGACGCATCCCCGCGTGATTGCCGCGATTGACGACGAAGAAGCCCGGATTCACGCCGACGAACCGGAACGCCTCATTCTCGTTGACGTGCCGCTGTTAATCGAAACCGGCATGTATCGCAGCTATCCGGCGATGATTGTAGTCTATGCGCCCGAAATCGTCCAGCTTCAGCGATTAATGGAGCGCGACCGGTTATCGGCAGAAGACGCTCGCCGCAGAATCGCAGCGCAGATGCCGATTGACGACAAACTTTGCTACGCCACGCATGTCATTCGAAATATTGACAATCGAGAAGAGACGTTTGCGCAGGTAAAAAACGTGTTTGAGTATTTGAAGTTTTAGTTGTCAGACACTTTTGAAGTGTCTGACAACTTGAAAAGAAGTTAGTTCTGGATCGGGTTCGGCGGAAGCATGGTGAATGACACTCCGATTTGCAAGCCCCAGAAATCAAAATCTTCGCCGAATCCGTTATCATCGTCGTTAAAAATGATATTGTAACTTGGCTCGATAAATAACGACGTATTCGGCGTTCCTAATGGAATATCAATGCCAGGGCCAAAGCCAAGCCCGAAGGCGGAATCGAACTCATCGAAATCTCCTGTCGTGACATACCAGCCGCCATGCAGTGTCGCATACGGGCGAATGTTGCCGAAATAGCCAAGATAGATGTTGGTTCCGACTTCTAACGGCGCGTATCCGCCTTCGAAATCATCTTCCTCGCCGAACGAATAATACGACGCCGTGCCTTTCAACAACACCATTGGATTGATAAACACGCCGAGTCCAGCGCCAATGCCTAATCCGTTATCGGCAACATCATCGAAATCGCCATTCGGAAATACGCCGCCGCCTTGAAGACTCATCCATGTGTATTGCGCCTGCGCTGCCGGAGCAGCCGCGAACATCAATCCAACCAACGCGACCAACGATAATAATTTTCTCATAGTAACCTCTCCTTGAGTATCCTGCGCCAGCCATGTCAGACCAATCAACGCGATTCGCCGGACATGAGGAGCAGGTATGGTAAAAACAGAAGAAATATTTCCACTTTTTCGGAAATCATCGTTAAAAACATCACGTATATCTGAAGCACAACCTTGTAACATCTTCTGCTATGCTCAACGCTTGCGTTCGTTTCCGTATATCTCATCCCCAATGTACCCATTTTCCTTTATTCAAGGGGATTGATGCGAGATACCGATATTACATTCAAAAATTATGCCATCATACCATTCTTCTATCACGCTGCCGCTTTCTATTCCACATTATGTCATTGTCGGTATTTTTCAGTTTACAAATATCTGGAATAATATTCTCTTTGGCGTGACAGTTGCTCCCAACTCGTCTGCGCAGTCCGAGACCAATGAGACAGCGTTATTTCTCAACATGACACACATCATGTGGTGTGATAGATATGTAAAACCGATTCACCACAAATGGCACTGTAAAAAGGAACACGTAATTATGTACCAAACGTATCATTTATCACATGCTGATGCCTTACACATTCTGACCGCCATTCAGCGGGAATTAGAGCGCGATGAAAAAGGCGCGGCCATTGCGGTCGCCGACGCGCAGGGCGAATTGCTCGCATTTCTGCGGACGGATGGGTGTAAATTACCTTCCATTCTGATCGCGATGAATAAGGCGTTTACTGCGGCGCGCGAGCAACAAGAAACGAAAGCCGTCGGTCAATCTTCCTTAGAGCAGCCATTCCCGATGACCAATTTTGGCGATTTACGCTATACGGCCTGGGGCGGCGGCGTCCCGATCCGGTTTCAGGGACAGGTCATTGGCGCGGTGGGCGTCAGCGGATTGCCGGAAGAAGAAGATATGGTGTACGCGCAAAACGGCGTCAAAGCGCTGAATATCAACGCGGAATGAGGCAGAACAGTGTACAAGGATGCTCGCGCGGCGTGAAACCGTTCGAACAGACGGATTCGGCGGGCTATTGCGAATGTCTCGCCGGAATAGTAAGCACAGGAAATTTTTTATGGAAACCGTACAGCAGATTGCCGATCAATTACAGCGCGCATTCGACGGCGCGGCGTGGCATGGAGATTCCGTGCTTCAGATTCTTCACGGCGTCACGCCGGAACAGGCGGCGTCCAGACCACTGCCACAGGCGCACACCATCTGGGAACTTGTGCTGCATATTCTGGCGTGGGAAGATGTCTTGTTGAAATCGTTGCGCGGCGAACCATACATCATGCTGCATGACGAGGACGATTGGCCGCCCGCGCGAGACATAAGCGCGGCGGCGTGGCTGGCGGCAGTGGATCGCCTGAAGGAAACAACCGCGCATCTTGGCGAGGCCATGCGTTTATTTTCGGAAACACGTTTGCATGAGACGATTCCCGGTCAGAATTTCACGTTTTATGTCGCCATGCACGGCGTCGTCCAGCATAACCTGTATCACGCCGGACAGATGGCGATCCTGAAAAAACGATAGTTCGAAATCCGAACAAACGCTGTCAGTCACCTTCAAAGTGTCTGACAGCTTAGCGATTATGCCGAAAACCCGTCACGAAATTTTTCAGCAGATGAGTCAGGCGCTCGCCCATCAGCAGCATGGGAACGTGTCGTTAGCGCTGTCGTATTGGGAAAATGTGCTGCGCTTGCTGCCGGACGACTTCCCCGTGATTCATCCGTTCATTCTGGACGAATGCCGCCGCCTCGCGCAGGCCGACAGCGAAGAACAGGTCGCTTCGGCGCATGACAAATGGCAATCGAAAGTCGAAAGCCTGGCGCTTGCGTATTGCAAAGAATGGGCGGATGATGAGGCTGAAGAATCGGCGCAGCAGGTCTTCCGGGCGATGTGTCAGCAATGCGGCGGGAATTACGCGCTGGCGCTTGCCTACTGGAAAAACGCGTTGCCGTTACTTTCGCCGAACACGCTCGTTGTCAGCCTGATGGCGCAGGATTTCTGCTGGCAGGCGAACGAGTTGCTTCGCGCGACGCAAGCGGAAAAATGTATTGACCTCTATACGCGTTTGCTCCGCGTACTTCCCGATTTTCTCGAAGGCTACGTGAATCTTAGCCTGATGCTGTACCGCAGCGGCTTGGCGCATGACATTCCGCCGCTGCTGGATGGTCTGCCGCCAGCCCAGCGCGAGGAATTTTTGATCATGCGCTACCGTGATTTCTTCCAACGCATCGCAGAAATTTCCGCGCAATTCGATCTGCTGCCGTATGCGGCGGTCGAGCCGATTGTGCAAGACTTGCAGATCCACAACACGTTTTATCCGCTGATTGACGAGGGCGCGTTCAATGAGGTGATTCGCGACATTATTCTGCGAGAAAAACGCACCTACGAAAAGCGGCGGAAAGCGCTGGAAGAAAAGGCGATTGCCAAAACCGCCGCGACGCTTGCCAGAGAAGGCATTTCGTTAGGACAGCGCGTGACAATGGCGCGGCAGGCGTCGAGCGAAGAGATTCCTGATTTTCTCTACGACAACAACATCCGCGTCATTGAAATTCTGCTGAACAATCCGAATCTGACGGCGGACGACGTGCTGATTATCGCGCAGACGACGCATGTCTCCGAGGTGCTGACGCTGCTCGCGCATCATCGTAAATGGAACGGGCTGTATCCGGTGCGCATGGCGATTCTGTTCAATCCGCAAACGTTTCCGAAAGATGCGTTCGCTCTGCTCAAACTGCTCAGTATCGGCGATCTCTCAAAAATTTTTCATAAAAACAGCGTGCCGACGGACATCAGAATTCGCGCGAAAGAGCAGATTCAGCAGATTTTTCATGACGTGCCGCTCGCCGATAAAATCGCTATCGTCGAAGCGACCTCCGGCGACGTGTTCAAATTGATCGATCAGGCGCAGTTCACGCTGTCGTCGTTTTTGGTCGGTCTGGTCGGCAGATTCCATGATTCTATCGAGATTCTGATCAATATCTGTCGCTGGAAGCTGACGCCGGAAGATGTCCTGGTCTTTATCGGACGCAGCCCGGCGTTGGCAGCGCACCTCCGCATCGCGTTCGCGCTCCTCTCCAATCCCAAGACGCCGACAGAAACCGCGAAAGGGCTGCTGCGGAACATTCCGGCGCATAACCTTCGCTATCTGAGCGCAAACAAACATATCCCACCTGCGATCAAACATCTGATTGTCGAGATGTTTCCGGACACGAACGTCTGAACTTTTCGAAAAAACCCTTCAACCTACGCCCTCTCTTTCAGTCTATTCGATACCACCGTTAAGGCCATTTATCCAGAAACATGACAGGAATCGCGTCGAATATTCGTCTGATAAAAGTCTATTAGACGGCATCCAGACGAATAAACGAGAGAAAGGAGCAGGCATCTTTTATGGCAGCTACGTTAAATATCGGAATTGATTTTGGCGCAAAGAATATTGATGTCAAAGCTGGCATGAACGATGCCACGCCAGTCACATTTTCGTTTCCCGCAGTCACCTCTCCGCTTGAACATTTCCGAGGCATGACCGGGATTTATCAACGGCAGGCAATTATGCAGCCGTTCCAGATGATGTTCGGAGACACCGCGCTCAAATCGCATTTTTCCAGGCACAGCATGATGAAATCCATTTATTACGCCACGAATCACAGCGAGCAGTCGAATGGGAAATCCTCCATCTCTTCGCATGTCCAGGGTATTTTCTGGAGCGCCGTCGCCGAAGCGTTATTGCGGCTCGCCCCGCCGGAAAAAGTCATTGCCGTGAACGCGGCGTTCGGCATTCCATCCTGCCATTATAAAGATGCGGAGTTGGTCAATCTGTTGGAAAAAGGGATGCTGGGCGAGGAAACGCTGCAATACGAAAACAAAGAACCCTGGCGCTGTCAGGTCGTCAAATTCACCGTCGAAACGCATCCGTATGCGGGCGGAGTGCTGACGCAATATATCAGCCTGCGCGGCAATAAATATCATGAAAATGTCACGCTTGCCAAACAACGCATCGGCGTCGGCGGCATCGGCAGTTTCACGTGCGACGCCGCGATTGTGGAACCGCAGGGGGAAACGTTGATTACGACGACCGATGAAAGTCTGCCGCGCGGCGGACTCTGGTCGGTCGAAGAGAACTGGCGCACAGTCTTGCGGCGAGAATATGGCGGCCTCTTCGACGATTGGAGCAAATGGCAAATCTTTGCGCTGTTCGAAAGCGGAACCTATAATACGCCCGGAGATCTGGACGAATTGAAACGCGAGGTGATTCGCGGCAAAATTCCTCAGATCATCAGTTTTTTTTCTTCGGTGTTCGGCAATGCCAGCGATTTGAATCAGCTCGTCTTTTTTGGCCGGGGCATGTTGGACCCGACGTTGCGGCAGGCGGTCTTCGACGCGTTTCAGGACGCGGTACAGAGCACGCGCGGCCATCTGAAAATCTCGGTGGCGCATGATGACGACGGGCGCGAAATTCCGGAAAGCGCGGTCGCGGACGGTCTCTATAAACTGGCGATTGCGATCTGGCTCAGCTTTCAGCAATAACCGACGTTCGAATCCTTTCTCCCATGTACATGTAGGACGAAATTTTTTTTCGTCCATTCGTCCGCATGTTCATACGACGCGTGTGTCGAAATACGATTTCGACATACACAACTCCAACGGATGCCAACACACCCGGTATGAATTTGGTCCAGGCGCACATTACGCTTGTTCTTCGCGACGATTGTTCTCCGCATACGCTTGAGTTGTATCAGGCGTGCTGCGACGACCGCGGCCATCTGAATCGGGCGGAATTCGAGCGCGAGATTTATCAACGGCTCGAAGCGTCGGCGTGCCTGGAACAGCAGGTCGCCCTGCTGCAAGAGCGTCTGAGAATTTATCAACGCCATATTGACACGCTGAAGCATCTTGTCCGACAATTACGCAAAACGCGGAGCAGCGTCCGTCTTCTGCAACAAGAGCTCGATGCGATCAATGCTGCCGCCTCGACACTCGACGAGCCGTCCGCGTCGCGCGTTCATGCCGCTCCATCAGGCGCGATGCGCGCCATCAAACGATTGCGACACGAACAGGCTTCTTCCGATCATGACGCATGACGACCGCAGACGTAAATCCTGAAAAATTTCCTTCAACCAGTGATCTCCTCTTTGGTCTAACGAAGTACGCGCGGCACACAGCGCGTCGGGGCGACCTCGGAGAACGCAAGGAAAAATATTCGCGTTTTCTTGCAGGGCGTCTCTTGACTTTTCTCGCATGAAGATCGTATTATTAAACTACACGCATTCGTTTCTGTTTCGTCGAATCGGCATTCGATGAGCAACCTTTCAAGGAGGGTGACACGATGAAAAAGGCGTTATTGAGAAGAAAACGAAGACGACCGGATCGCATGAAAAAGAAAATCGGCCCGGTGATTCTCTCGAAGAAAGAGAGTGAAAAACGTGGAAAATATACCAGATGCAAGCTGAAACGCGAGTCCATTTCGATTATTCTCGAAGAAGATGAAGATTTCTAACAGCAGTTCCAAAAACCTTGCGAAGGTTTGCAACCTTCGCAAGGTTTTTTTTTGCATAAAAATTATGAAGACTGTTGTTCAAGGAAGCCTGTTCTGTCTCGCCTGGCTCGTCTTGCCAACAATTGCCTGCTTTGCCAATTGTTCCGGCGAATACCAGTTCGGAGACCTTCGCCTGCGCATCTTTCCGTATGTTCTGGAAGCGGAATATTCCTATACAGAAGGCGTGAGAGCCTGTCAATTCGATGTTATTCGAGACGGCAAGCGGATGTATCATCAAATCGGCAAGGGCTTCGAAATTCGCGCCCTGTATGAAACGCCGGACGGCAAACTGCGCGATCTCCCGCCGGGAACGGATATGACCGGCGATGGAACGCCAGAGCTTGTCATAGCGGAACGTGAGAGCGCCGACGCTGCCCCGGTTCTCCACATTTACGAGATGGGCGCGTGTTTTCGGCATATCGTGTCGTTTTACGACACGCCCGGCGGATATTTTACCGATGCCGATCACGATGGCATCTTCGAAATCGTGCTGCCGTCTCAGGGCGCCGCGCCGCCGCGCATTCTGGAATATGAACCGACGACCGATACCTACCGGCCATTCAAGCAATTTTCGCCCGACAAGGCGACGAAACCGCTTGAGCCGTTGCCGTTTCAGGCCGCTGACGATCAACCTCAGAACGCGCGAGCCTATAACGCCTATCAGTTCGAATGCAATGATTCAGTCGCGTGTGACGACGAAATTTGTATGCGTCCATCTTCTAATTATTATTACGACGATTCAGGTTATATCGAGGTGTATCGAAATAAAAAAGGTAGGCTTAACCTGGCAACGATCATGATAAGCGGAACATGGATATCGTTTACGGATACAATTCTTGCTGAAGACGGCGGTTGGGTTAAGCAGTGTAATGCGGGAGCGCGTATTCTCATGATTCCTCGCTCCGAACCTGATATCCAGCCTGCATCACCTCATGACGCCGACCAAAATGCGGACTCGGAGATCGCCGGAGAATACCGCTTCGGCGATTATCTTGTTCGCATCTTCAAACACACTGATTATTATTCTGCGTATCTTGAAATTTACCAGCGCGGCAAACATGTCTATTTTCAAAAAAGTTCAGGTTTCGAAGTGCAAGAAGCCTGTTACGAGGCTCGGTTCGGCGAGCAAATCTGCATGCCGCCCGGTTCGGATATCAATCAGGATGGCATCCCGGAATTGATTGTCACAGAGTTCTATGAGGGGAATCCAAACATTCATGTATTTCAGATCGGAGCATGTTTTCGTTATATATCTTCATTTTATCTCAGCAAGGGGCATGAATGGTTTGCCGACCTCGACAATGACGGCAGCCTTGAGGTATTGGTGGAGGACGGGTTTCTTAATCAACACTGGGATCGTGAATATTCGAAAGATTTTCCGCCATTCATTTATCGCTATAATCCCGTGACTGGCGAATATCAGCTTGCGAAAGACTTGATGCGTTCATGGGTGTCGTCAGATCAAGAGCTTGACGAGGCGGTCTCGGAACATGACACGTATACGCCGGAAGGTATGAGCTGGTGGGACGAGGAGCGCAATCTTCCCGCGTCTGTCGTCAACAGCGAGCAAGCGGCTCATGTGGATAAAGCATACGAATTTGCGTGTAACGCGACCGTCAGTTGTGATCGCAGCGGATGCGAGTCCAGCGCGACACGGTATAAAACCGACAACGAGATACTGATTTTGACGAAACCGGACGAACCGGCCAGCCTTGCCGCAATCGTGACCGACGAGACGGACACGACATTTTATGAAATCATCAGAGAACGCCGCGAGGTCATGCGGCTCGCCTGCGATCCGGAAACGAGCGTCTGGATTATTCATCAATATGACCGCTACCCAGACCTCGCAGGTTTTTGAACGCTGTGAGGTCTCGGCGTTTACGCGCCTGTTCCCCCGCTGAAAAAATCCACCGAACGCTGCAAATGATCGGCCTGTTCCGCCAACTCTTCCGCTAAATGCGTCAGCTTTTCCGCCAACGTCGAATTATCATGAATCACCGCTTCCAACAGATGCAGCGCGGTATTGACCTGGTCGGCCTGATCTTGTTGCTGACTGCTGGCCTGACTGATCGACTCGACGAGTTCCGATGTTTCTTGAATGCGCGGGATCAAACTCAGCAAGTGATCTCCGGCATTTTCCGCCAGCGAGATAATCGTTTCGGATAACTCGCTGATCGTCGCCGCTGCCGTTTGGCTCCGCTCGGCCAGCGCGCGCACTTCTGCCGCCACCACGCCGAATCCCCCGCCCGAATCCCCCGCCCTGACCGCTTCGATGGTGGCGTTCAACGATAACATCCGGGTTTGTCTGGCAATCTCCTTGATGCCTGACGTTTCTTTGGTAATTCTGCGCACGGCATTCAACACCTCGATGACCGCCTGCCCGCTTTCCTGCGCGTCCGACGTAACTTGTACGGAGAGTGCTTCGGTTTGGCGGGCATGTTCCGCATTATGGCGAATGTTGACGATCATTTGCTCCATAAACGACGAGGCTTCTGTCGCAGCGCTGGACTGTTCGTGCGCGCCTTGCGCAATTTCATGGGAACGCGCGCGAAGTTCCTGACTACCGGACGTCACGGTTTCCGCGCCATCTTTGATGCGAGCGACGATCTGCCGCAATGTCGCAATCATCTCTTGCAGGGTCTGCGTCAGGACACCGATTTCATCGCGCCGCGTCGTCCGAATCGTCACCGTCAAATCGCCATGCGCGACCCTGCCCATGCCTGTCATCAAACGTTCGAAGTGCGCCGCCATGTTGACGGCGAACCCATACGCCGCAAACGCCCCCAACATAATCGCCGCCAAAGAGACGCCGATCGTGATGTTGCGAATATGCGCGAGGCTATCGAGAAAATCGTCAACATACGCGGTAGAGACAATAATCCATTGCCACTCGGCAAAATAGGCGTAGGCGATGATCTTCACCCGCGCCTGCCGTTCTCCCGGATTTATCCAGGGATAATAGTCTATTGCCACCTCTCCCTGTTGCAGAGTCGGAGCGTGTTCGATCCATTCTTGAACAAACAAGCGCCCATTCGCATCCTGAGCGTCTATGATTGTTTTGCCGTCTTGTTCGCGCTGTTTCGACAGGATGTACTCTCCTTGCATATTCAAGACCGCGATGTAGCCGGTTTTGCCGACGATAATTCGAGAGAGGGCGTCAAGAATAGCCTGCGACGCCTCTGGGACGCCCACATACAGCGCGCCGATAATCGCGCCCTGCTGGTCGCGAATCGGTTCATATGCGGTTTGATACCAGCTTTTCACCACAAACGCCCGGCCTTGAAAGGTCTCTCCCCGCATAATCGCCTGATAGACGGGGGAATCGGTTGGGATATAACTCCCGATTGCGCGCGAGCCGTCAAGATTGCGCACATTGGTCGAGATGCGCAGCAGCCCTTCCGGGATCACCTGGAACACTGTCGAGGAACTTCCGATCAGAGATTGAATCCGATCGACCACTTCGTGCATGGTAAACATATCGGAGATACGCGCATCTCCGATTTTCATCACCGGAATGGCAGTGATCGTCTGCGCATTCGTGATTTGATTGACAATCTTCAACGTCATCCGTTCCTGCTCCTCTAATCCTGCCTGACCAGAGGCATACAGCATTTCATGCGCCACGTTGAGGTCATAATTGACGCGCTCCTGCGTCAGATCGACGGCGGTTTCCAGATGATTCGACACCATCGAGACTTGTTCTCGCAATTTCTGCTCGATTAAGGCGTACACCTCATGTTTTGAGGTGCGATAACTTAAGATGCCTAACGTGAGAACTGGAATCGCGACCAATAAGATACACATTCCGATCAGTTGCCATTTTAACGTAATAATGGGCAATTTCATGCAAGAACCTCGTCAAGAACTACAGAAATATTGTATACGCAAGGATGCCTACGCAATCTCTTGTTCCCATATACGATACACAGACAAGAGTCAATCTTTTCTTCATGAAGATTGCGAAAAGAGATGTGACACTCCCGACAGCTCAGGGCTGCCGGGAGTATCAACGCGAAGTGTTGACGACCAGAGCTTCGCGCTGACACTCCTGAAAATTCACGCAACGATGCTGTCTCACAATAATTTTTATTAAATATAATAAATTTGCGATAATCCAGAAACAGCATAATTATTCTTTCGCTCGGCTTCATTCGACGAATTACCGCGTATTCATTGAATATGCGGTGAAATACAGGAAACACACCGCTCGCGCGATATACGTGGCATGACCTTTGTAATAGAGAAGAGCGCTTCACAATGATAGCGATAACATACCACATTCCCGTACTGAAATGTACGTTATATATAGATGCACGAAGAAATTGCCGCTCATGCTTGAGAGATCGGGCATGACAAGACGTTTCTTCAGGAGGAACATATTATGGTAACCTTTTTATTTGCTGTGGCCTTACTCGCCTCGATTTATCTGCTGCTTGGCGATAATGACGTGTCGAAAAAGTTCCCGCTCGGCCCGTTCTTGCCATAAACCAACCGTAAGAACCTCCCGTCATCCCGGCGCGTCCGTTGCGCCGGGATGTTACTCTTGCCTTTTTTTTCAAAAAAAGTCCATATCGTTCGTCCTGAGCCTGTCGAAGGACAGAACGAACGCTTCGACAAGCTCAGCGCGAACGGCAGCGCAGACGAACGTGTCTCATTTTTATAAAATGCTGTATGACCTTTCTTTTTACTCTGTCCTCTCCCCTTTCCCGCGTTGTGAAAAATTTATTGACATTTACACGCCATAAAAACTACGGTCATAAAAGTAGGAAACGGAGGTCATTCTGCGCAGATTTTCCGCTTCCAGCCTTCGAAAACGGGCAAATCGAACCACAAACCCACACAAGAGCATTTACGGTCGGGGGTGTCGAGTCGTGACGCAGTAACGGCTTTGCGAGACTCTTGACGCGCCGCAATGCGCTTATGGCCGCTATCGCGCGTCTGAGCCATTGCGCAGAGGACATGACATCATGGAAACGTTTACTCCTTCGAAATTTGGATTACCGGCAGGCGGCGAACGCATCGTATTTCAAGACGGCACACTTCAGATTCCGGATCATCCGATTATTCCGTTTATTGAAGGCGACGGCACCGGGCCGGACATCTGGCGCGCTGCCGTTCGCGTGGTGGATGCCGCTGTCGCCAAAGCGTACAACGGACGCAAGCAGATTCACTGGTATGAAATTTTTGCAGGCGAAAAAGCCTACAATCAATTCAACGAATGGGCGCCGCAGGATAGTTTCGACGCGATTCGCTATTATTATGTCGCCATCAAAGGCCCGCTCACCACGCCCATCGGCGGCGGGTTTCGCAGTTTGAACGTCACCCTGCGCCAGAAACTCGATCTGTACACCTGCCTGCGCCCCGTGCGCTATTTCGACGGCGTGCCGTCGCCGGTCAAACGCCCGCAGGATGTGGATATGGTCGTGTTTCGCGAAAATTCCGAAGATATTTACGCCGGAATCGAATGGGAAGCAGAATCCGCGGCGGTCAAAAAACTGATTACGTACCTTCAAAACGAATTCGGCGTCTCGAAAATCCGTTTCCCCGAAACATCCGCTATCGGCATCAAACCGATTTCGCGCGAAGGGACGGAACGCCTTGTGCGAGCGGCGATTCGGTATGCGATTGCCAATAATCGCAAATCCGTGACGATTGTGCATAAAGGCAATATCATGAAATTCACGGAAGGCGGGTTCAAAACCTGGGGCTACGCGCTGGCCGAAAAGGAATTCGGAAACGAGGTCTTCACCTGGGCGCAATATGACCGCATCAAGGCTGAGTTAGGAAACGACGCGGCTGATAACGCCCAAAATGAAGCGATTGCCGCTGGGAAAATTCTGATCAAAGACGTGATTTGCGACGCCTTTTTGCAGCAAATCCTGACGCGCCCCAAAGAATACGATGTCATTGCGACGATGAACCTGAACGGCGATTATATCTCCGACGCGCTGGCCGCGCAGGTCGGCGGCATCGGCATCGCGCCGGGCGCGAATATCAACTACGAAACCGGCCACGCCATTTTCGAAGCCACGCACGGCACCGCGCCGAAATACGCCGGACTCGATAAAGTGAACCCCGGTTCCGTGATTTTGTCGGCGGTCATGATGTTG
>CAZRSF010000071.1:0-33711 GCA_964602655.1 uncultured Candidatus Moduliflexus sp. | reverse complement strand
ACCGGCCACGCCATCCGTTTATTTTTTTTCGGATGCGCGCGTGTAATACTGTTTTTCCACTAATTGGTCCGGCAAATATTGCTGCTCGACTTGGTGCCCGGCATAATCATGCGGATATTTATATTCTCTTCCATACCCCATATCTTTCATTAAATTCGTGGGGGCATTCCGAAGATGCAAGGGGACAGGTAAGGCGCCATAGGTCTTGACATCTTCCTTCGCCTGAAGGATCGCCTTATATTCAGCATTGCCTTTCTGTGCGCAGGCAAGATACACCGCCGCTTGTGATAAGCTCAATTGAGCTTCAGGGAGTCCGACAAAATGAACAGCCTGCATAGCGGCAACAGCTAAAACTAATGCTTGAGGATCAACATTACCAATATCTTCCGACGCCAAAATAACCATTCTACGCGCAATAAACATCGGGTCTTCCCCAGCATCAAGCATTCTGGCTAAATAATACACCGCTGCGTTCGGATCGCTGCCCCGTAAACTTTTAATAAAGGCTGAAATGATATTATAATGATCTTCCCCCTGCTTATCATAACTTAACGTTTTCTCTCCTAACAAACGACTGACCGTTTCTATTGTTATATTACGAATACCGTCAGAATTAGGTTCCGTATTTACAGCAACAAGCTCTAAATAATTCAACGCGATTCTGGTATCTCCATCAGCATGTTGCGCAAGTAATGGGAATATCTCCGGGGCAATGTCCAACTGATATTGTCCAAGCCCCTGAATCGGATCAAGCGCAGCTCTTTCGAGAAGACTGATGATATGTTCTCCTGTTAAACGGTGAAGCACATACACCTGACAGCGAGATAACAATGCTCGATTGACTTCGAAAGAAGGGTTTTCAGTCGTTGCTCCGACAAGAGTAATCGTTCCATTTTCAACATGAGGAAGAAACGCATCCTGCTGATTTTTATTCAAACGATGAATCTCATCTACGAACAGAATCGTCTTTTTCCCATATAAGTTCCATTGTGCCTGTGCGTCTTTCACGGCAACTCGTAATTCTGGCACACCTGACATAACAGCGCTAAACGGAATAAAATGCGCCTTTGTCGTATTCGCAATGATTCTGGCCAGCGTTGTTTTTCCAGAACCAGGCGGTCCCCATAGAATCAAAGAACTCACATCATCTTGGGTGATCATTTTATACAACACCCGCCCTTTCGCCAACAAATGCTCTTGCCCCACAAAGTCTTCAAGCGTTTGCGGACGAATCCGTTCAGCAAGCGGAATATATTTAGGTGTTTTTGGCGATGTCTGCGCAAATAAATCCATGCGATACTCCTTTCCAATATGAATAGAGAGAATCTCCCATCTAATCAAACATAAGCGCCAAGCGAGTCTCCTTGCTCCTCAATAATTTCTGCAAAGACAATATATTTTGTTCGATACGCTTTATTGCCAATCTGAATGATCTTATTCTCTATCGCAGCATCTTCTTTTTCTGAACCGCCAAGATAATATGAGGGTTGTAAACGTTCATCGCCTTCATCATATTCAATGGTCATGACATCTTCTTTACCATTCGAAAACAAGAGCCGAACTTCTGCGTTTTTTGTTGCCATAATCGCTGTCGTCCTGCAACCATCTCATAATCTATGCCCAGCCAAGCATAAGAGATTTTTGCAGAAGAAAATTTTTCCTTCTCCCGATGTTTTTATTGACTATCTATTCATATTCTGTGTATCAATCTGGTTTCTGATGAGTTTCCTTCAGATAGCGAATGATCAAAAATATGGAGACCGACAAAAACACACGCACCAGTGTGAATGACTGCTGCGTTGTTTATGTCAAAGTGAACGCGATGACAAATTATATTGTAATAGGTGTGGTCGCATTCGTCGTGATTGTTGTGGCGACGACATTATTCAAAAAAGAAGGCGTCAAAAAATCAAACTGCCCATCATGCAGGAAATCGTATGGAGGTTCGCCGCGAAAATGTCCGCATTGCGGAGAGGCATTGCGTTGGAAAGAATAGATAAACCAAAGAGAAAAGAGGGAGAAACTCCCTCTTTTCTTTATTCTCCCAACGATTTCAATCGTTCCGTCGCTTTCCGAGCCGCTCCAGAATCAGGGAACTGATTGATGACGTATTTGAGATGAGAAATCGCCTCTATTTGTCTCTCAAGCTTCAGAAACGTGTCTGACTTCCCCAAAAACGCATCCGGAATTTTATCACTGTTCGGATATTGGTTAATGAGGGTATCATACTCTTTTAATGCGGTTTCATTTTCCCCAAGGCTAAAGAAGGATTCGGCAATCCAAAATTGCGCCATATCCGCCAACTCCGAATCAGGGTATTGCTGTAAATATTTTTGAAACCCTGCAACCGCGGCTTCGAAATCCCCATTGACATATAACGTATAGGGTTGATGATACATGCGCGCCGCTTCGGAATCCGGCGAGGAATCAGAACTCGCGGGAGGTTGTTCGCCTTGATCAGGCAACGGCTGACTCTGAACAGGTACGCCCGGAGTAATCGTGGTATCACTTTTCATTTCCCCCATTTGGTCAGACAATGAGGTAATACGATCAGTCAATGCCGTCTCCGTCGAATCAAGCCGTTCACTCAACTGCGCCATTCTGGTGTTATATTCGTCTAATTTGGCATCAATCGCCGTCACTGATGCCGCTAACTGATCATTCACAGCGGCGTTATCAGCCTGATTTTTTTGAAGCAGCCGGACTTCTTCATTCAATTGTTTATACAGATTCACCGTATCCTCTTCCGCCTTTGAAAACGAATCACGGACTTCGCTCGATAAGACGGAAATTTGCGACTGAATCTGGGTTAACGATTGCTCCTGCTGCGGACTGGCGCATGACGAGAAGAACAACGCCATGCCCAATAGCCCTCCATAAATTGCGCGCCCACAAGTGTTACACATTCTCACGCCTTCCACCTCCACATCGTATGTCTGAAGATCAACTGTTCCCACATACGTAGATGCAGGAACAAATGATCGTTTATTTCATCATCGCAGATACGCCACAGATAAACCGATATAACATGGCATCAATATTATCATACACAACATTATTGCGCAACCTTGAATTGAGCACGCCGATTTTTAGCCCAGGCATCCTCGGAAGAACCGGGGATAACCGGCGTTGATTCGCCATAACTAATTGTGTACAGTCGCTCCGAATCAATCCCAAGCGAGACAAGGTATTTTTTTACATTGAATGCGCGATTTTCTCCCAACACCATGTTATATTCATCAGTACCGCGCTCATCACAATGTCCTTCTATCTGAACCAGAACATTCGGATGCTCTTTCATCCACATCGCATTGGCTTCCAAGGTTTCTCTGGCGCTTTGCGTCAAGGAATATTTGTCGAATTCGAAATAGACCGTTTGTAATTCACTCGTATCTTGAAAACGCGTTCCTTGTGGAGGGCGATTCGGCAGCCATCCCAAGTCGTTTCGGTCTTCTTCGCCAATATCCCCTAAGGCGTCTCCAATTTTCGAATCATCTAACTCGATTGTCGTGCTCTGGCCATCATTCGGCGGTGCTACCATCGGAGACTGCGTGGGTTGTTTTTTTGCGCAACCTGCCGCAATCATGAGACTTAAAACAAGCATCATCAGAAGAAAATATTTGTTGTACAAGCTACCATACGTTTTCAATGCCGCATCTCCTTTGTAAATGAAGGGATTATCAGAGGAAATGAACCGGATTCATTCTCAGTATCATTCCGACAATAACCTCTCTCGTTAAGTTGTTCAATTGCGATGCATTATTCTGCTACCGCGCCCAGGCCGGAGAAACGTCCAGCCCTTTGTTATCCGTCAATTTACGCTGATTCGTCCCATCTGCATTCATAATATAAATACTGTTCGCGCCGCCGTCACGGGTAGATTGAAACGCGAGATACCGTCCGTCAGGCGACCATGCGGGGTCTTCATTCTTCCCGGCGCCGCTGGTCAAGCGTCGCAACATGTCACCGTTGGTCTGCATCGTATAAATGTTGAAATCCCCATCCATTGACGAGGCAAACGCAATCATATCGCCCGTAGGGGACCAGGACGGCGACACATTATACGAACCATGAAAAGAGACCCGCCGCGGATTGCTTCCTGTCCGATCCATGATATATAAATGCGGCGCACCGATATTATCGGCAGTGTACACAAGCGCTCTCCCATCCGGCGACCAGGACGGCGACACATCATTCCACTTATTTTTGGTCAACCTCGTCAAATTTTTTGACGTGAGATCAAGCAGATACAATTCGGGATTACCATCCTTAGAGAGCGTCAACGCTAACGTCTTTCCATCTGGAGTCCAATCTGCCGCAAAATTCAACCCTGGATACATCGCGATACACTCCGATGTTTTCGTTTCCACATCCATCAGATATAAATCAGGGTTATTCTCTTTATAGGATGTATAGACGATTTTCTTCCCATCTGGCGAAACCGCCGGAGAAATTATCAGTGAACTATCTCGGGTTAATTGCGTCAGATTTGCGCCATCAAAATCAATTCGAAACAGTTCTTTTGCGCCGTTACGATTCGACACAAAAACCACCTTTGACGACGATACGCCGCGTTCACCGGTCATCTTCTCGATAATTTCATCCGAGAAACGGTGGATAATCGTTCTGGCCTGCGCAACGTCGCCTTCATAACGTTTCCCCAGGATAAAATCGCCTCCCAATGTGTCATAGACGCGACATTCCAACACGAGCGCATTGCCTTGAATTTGATAGACACCTTTCACAAGCAAACGCGCCCCTAAATCTGCCCATTGTTGAAATTGAATTTCGCCAATCGAGCCATCGTCGCGATGAATGCCTTCGATGCGCACCGCTTCATTCTCTAACGTATCGAAAAACCCCGAAATACGTAAGTCATTTTGCAACACCGGCGCTAATTCCGCCTCGACAGGATCGGAGGCTGTGCCCTGGGCGACAAACCCCGGAATCGCGACTTTAATCAAATGCTGTCCCGAACCGGTTAACTCGACTGAAATGTCCTCTGCTCCCGCCAAAGTGGACAAGATGAGACAACCCGCGATCAGACCGACCACGTTCCAGAGTTGCCTCAACCATGTCTGTATCATATTCCTACCTCCTTACCACAATCCGCACGCGCAACGCCATGCCAGCATACTCCTGAGGCAACGGATCAAAACGTTTAATCAGGGCAATTGCCCGTATAATAGAATCACGTAACTTCTCTACACCAATCCCCTCTCCTTTGTCAACACCTGATTTTAAAATTTTTCCATTTCTGTCAATAACTAAGTAAAGAGAGAGTGTTCCTGCGCCTTGTGGAAACCATAAACCGCTGATTTTTTCTTCGACGTGCGCCAAATATTCCGGAAAGGGAAATTCCCCTTCTTGATCCAACATGACGGCAGGCCCATCAATAGAAAGTTGCGAATTCGCTCCATTCGTCGTAGTCTGCGTTCCGGTTCCAGGAGTTCCTTGTCGTCGCGGTCGAATCACCGGCTCGTTCGGATCATACACCTGCGGACGCTGCCAATTTTCAGGAGTCTGCATTAACACTGGCTCGCGTTTCGGCACGCGATACGCCATCACAGGCTCATTCGGATCATAAGGCGTCGGAGTCGGCGTCTCCCGCTTTGACAGTAAAAATCGAGGTGTGGGCGTGGGCGTCATTGCCACTATTGGCGTCGGTGTCACGGTTGGAGCGTTGGTCGGTTCTGGCGTCGCCGTGTCATGCGGACGCGGCGTCGGTGTCGCTGTTGGCTCTGGCGTCGGCGTCTCAATAACAGAGGACACATTCCGAAACGCAATATGTTCAGTCTTCGGCGTCTCTGGCTCTTCTGTTATCCGTGGCTCAGGTAATGTGTCAGGCAGTTCCGACGGCTCGAACAACTCGACCATCTGCGCCTCGTGTTCAGGAAATGGCGTCATGATGACTTCCGACGGGAACAAATAGAACACAAGAATCGCACTGAACACCGCCACGTGCAACAGTGTAGAAATCAATATCTTCCGTTGAAATTGCCGATCCTGTTCCATGATGCGTATCTATTTCGCCGCCGAACTGGTCATACGAGGTTTGGTGACAAGGCCGACATTGCGAATACCGCTTTCCTTCAGCACGGAAATCACATCCATCACCATCCCATACGAAATATCTTTATCGGATTGAACATAAATCGTCTCAGTCTTCTCCAGAGTATCTGTTTGCTGTCGCAGCGTATCCAACGTCGCCTCCTGATCGTCGAACCAGAGCACGCCCTCTTTCGTAATCGTCACCACATGTTGCTTCGGCTCCACAGACGATTCGCCCACAGCCGATTCCGGCACTTGCACGTCAACGCCTTTATGAATCACCGGCGCTAAAATCATAAAAATGATCAGCAGGTTAAATACCACATCCACCAATGGCACGACATTGATTTCCGACAGCGTGCCTTCCGGGCGTTTGATGCGAAACGGTTTTGGCATAACAAGCTCCTGTTACAATGCTTTGCGCAGTTCGCGCCGAATCACGCTGGTAAATTCGGAGGCAAAGCATTCCATCTCTGCGGAGAAGACTTTGACATGGTTCAGCAAATAATTATACGCAATCGCCGCAGGAATCGCCGCAACCAGACCTGCCACCGTCGTCGTCAGCGCCGCCGACACGCCGGGCGCAATCGCTCCCAGGCTCGAATATCCTTGCATTCCGACACTCCAGAACGACATCATCACGCCCCAGACCGTGCCTAACAAGCCGAGAAGCGGGCCGGATGAACTGGTCACAGCCAGAAAAATCAGCATTCGCTCCAACAGCATGGTTTCACGAATCAGCGACTCTTGCAAGACGCTTGTGAATTCTTCTACCCATTCGGGGAAATAGACGCTGATGCTGGATCGGCGGTCAGTTTTAATCGTCATCATATCTTTGCGAATCCGCTGCAATTCCAAATAACCGGCCTTAAACACACGCACGAGCGGCGCGGTTTGCAGCGAAATGCAGGCGGCATACACTTCGCCGAGATCGCTGTTTTCATGGTACAACTCCAAAAAGCGCTGCGATTCCTTGCGAATCTGTTTGAAGCGCTGCGATTTGTATAAAATAATGCCCCAGGAAAACACCGAAAACACCAATAAAATGCCGATAATAGCATATCCTGCCCCGCCGATATGCAAAATAATATCAATGAATTGAGGTTGTACCGCTTGTTCCATGCTTCTTATTCTCTCCTCTTTCCGGCTGACGCCTGATTACGATAACTGACGTGTTTTCGCTCGCGGATGATATTCGTCGTACACCTCGCGCAGATGCTTGGTCGAAACATGCGTATAGACCTGCGTCGTGGCGATGTCCTGATGACCAAGCATGATTTGCAGCGACCGCAAATCCGCGCCATGTTCCAGCAGATGCGTGGCAAAAGAATGGCGCAGCGTATGCGGCGAAATCGTCAACGGCAACCCGGCCTGTTTCGAATATTTTTTGATGATTTTCCAGAACGCCTGGCGCGTCATCTGCTCGCCGAAACGATTGACAAACAGCGCTTCGGCATACGCTCCTTTCAGAAACACGCCCCGCGCGTCGTTGAGATAACGGGCGAGATGCAACAGCGCCGATTCGCCTATCGGCACGACGCGCTCTTTATCTCCTTTGCCGATACAGCGCAAAAAACCGCGTTCCTGATTCACATCCCGCAACCGCAGCGAGATCAATTCCGAGACGCGCAACCCCGTCGCATAGAGCGTTTCCAGCATCGCTTTATCCCGAATAGCGACCGCCCGATCTTCCGGCGTGACGATATTCGCATCATTCGGCTGACACAGCAGCCGCTCGACTTCGTCGAACGACATGACATCCGGCAGCGTGATGCCGATTTTCGGAGCGTCTATTTTGGCGGTGGGGTCTTTGTCAACAATCTTTTCATCGCAAAGATAGTGATGAAATCCTTTGACCGCGCTGAAATGGCGGCTCACCGAACGTTCTGCGAGGCCGCGTTGATGCAGATAGGCGCGATACGCAATCACATCGTCATCGCTCACACGCTCAATCGCGGCGCAAGAGCGCTCTTCGGCCAAAAACGTCAGATAACTCGTCAAATCGCGACCGTACGCGCTGCGCGTATTTTCCGACAAACCGCGCACCGCCGCCAAATAATTGATATACATTTCGATCAGATAGCGCATGTCATGGCACGATATATAGCATCAAACGAAAAGTCAATAGATTTTCTCAGGCGTTTGCCGGAAACTCATTCAGGCAGACAGCCGCAATCGTCTCCGCTGAAATCGCATCCAGCATATTCGGCAGGATCTGGAACAAAAAATCCTTGTTTGTCAGGATTTCTCAATGCGACTTCCGTGCTGATCGTCATATCGTGATAGGTAGCATGGTCGAACGGGTCTTTCCGCTCCGATGCCGTTGTGATGGAAATTCGAACGCGCCGCAATCCTCGAAGCTGCGTCGCATCGGTAAGCGGGGGGAAAAACCGCTCATCTCCCGTCAATTCACCGTCGCAATCGGTATCGCCAAGCAAAATAACCGAACAGGGGGAAATTGCCATGTCATACTGAAACATCGGTATGAGGTCGGTTTTTCGATCTGTTGGCTGCCCCGGCGTATTGGCGTGATACGGGCCGCGTACGCCAATCGTCAATTGCCGGTCATTGCGACCGTTGATTTCTTTGATCAATGTCAGATCGTCAGGATTTTGCGTCAATTCTTCCGCTGGATTGTTCTTATCATCAATATCATCCGCGTCAACATCGCCGTCATCTTCCGAATCCAATGTCAAGCGAATCGTTTCCGCGCCCGTCGTAAAGGCCGTATCAGGCGAACGATACGCACTGATGCCGTCATACAGCGGAATGGCTGAGCCTGCGAGAAGCGCCTTGAAATTTTTCGTGTCAATATCGGCATTAAAGGTGAATTGAAACGGCGCAGCCTCGATCACCGCAGGCTGTTCGTGTTCTTTGTCCCGATTATACCCGACCATGCGAATCAGCCGAGCCATTTCATCCACGCCGATCCGCGCCTCTTGAATCATCGCGACATCCATCTCCTGCCGCAGCGAAACTTTTCGCATCTGAAGAAAGACCGTCGCCACAATCGCAAAGACCATGACCGTAATCGTCATGCTGATCAGCAATTCCAGCAACGTAAATCCTCGCGTTGATAACGTAGAACGCCGCATGTGCCTTTCCTCCCAAACACCTCAACCCAAATCAGACGAACCCTGCCAGGGTTTCAAACCCTGGCAGGGTTGGTTATCCGATAATCGTCCCCTCGAACATCCGCACGACATCCTGCACGGAAACTTCGACCGGCGGCTTATATGACGATTTCGCGTCGCGTCTCTGCCAGCCGCCATCGCCGCCTTTGCTCTGCCAATCCTGTTTGGGGCGCGACGGCATCGAGGCTGACGCCTGACGCGGCGCGGCCTCTATCGGCGGCGCTTCGACGCGAGGCAGCGAGGCCAACCGTTGTTCGTGCTGCTCGCGGATCGCTTCGAACGACGCGGCGGCATGGTGAATCGTGGTTTTTATCCGCACCGGACGTCCGAAATAGGACTGAAGCAATTCGTTCAAAAATGTCTGATTCTTCGGATTATCCACCGTATTCCGCGTAAATTCGGCGTCTGCATGAAACCCTAAGACCAATTCGCGCTCAGTCAATTCGAGCGGAATCGCATTTTTCAAACGCGGCGCAAGCGGCGGACGTTGTGCTTTCACCAATTCCAAAATCTCATTCCAGACCCGTTCGACATCCTGCGGAGGCTGAAACGGCTCGGTCTGCGACACCGCCGCAGTCGGACGGGTTTCGTGAACAACGGCAGCCGAGCGTTCACGCACGTGAGGGACGACAACCTGCGAAGCCTCCGCCAATTGCCGTTGAATCTGCTGAAGCTGGCGATACATATCGAGCAGCGGCGTCACCTCCTGCACCCGCGCCATGCGAGTCAGCGCCATTTCCAGAATCAGACGCGGGTTCGGCGAAAATTTCATTTCCCGCTCCACGTCGGCCAGCATCCAGTAAAGCTGCTGCAATTCCGACAACGTCGTCATGGCCGCGAACTGCTCCAAATCCTTTCGAGAGTAGTCGAACAGCGTCACATACCGCTCCGCGTCGAGCGCAGTTTTCAACACGATCAGGTTGCGCGTTCGCTCTAACAACTCCATGCAGAAAAGCCGCAGATTATAGCCGCCGCTGACCAGGCGCTCCATCAGCGTAAACAGATGCGCGGTTCGATGTTCCAAAATCGCGGTCAAAAACGCATGAATCAGGCGTTGTTCGGGAATGCCGAGGACATACCGCGCATCGTCGTCGCTCACGACATTGTCGCAAAAGCTGAACACCTGATCCAGCAGGTTTTCGGCGTCGCGCACACTGCCGCCAGACGTTTTCGCTAATAACGCCAGGCTTTTTTCACTGATTGCCCGCCGCTCGTGATCCGCGATTTTTTTGAGCAGTCGAATCACCTGCTCCGGCGTACCGCTTTTGAACTTGAATTGCTGGCAGCGCGACAAAATCGTCATCGGAAGTTTCCAGGCGGCTCTTCGAGGGTTTTCAGCAGCGCGTTGAACGCCTCTTTGGTGAGCATGTGGACTTCATCAATGATGAAAATTTTGTTGCGGCTGCGAGACGGCGCGTAATTGACGTTTTCTTGCAACACGCGCACGTCGTCCACGCCGCGATTCGAGGCCGCGTCAATCTCTTCCACATCCATCGAATAGCCGTCCGTGATTTCGCGGCAGAATTCGCAGACATTACATGGCGTCGGCGTCGGGCCATGCTCGCAATTCAGGGCTTTCGCCAGAATGCGGGCGGTCGTCGTTTTGCCGATGCCGCGAATGCCGGTGAACAGATAGCCGTGATGAATCCGCCCGGTCGCGATGGAATTCTTCAACACGTCCGTGATATGCTCTTGCCCGACCACATCGTCGAAGACCTGCGGTCGCCATTTTCGCGCTAAGACTTGATACGCCATAATCCGAATCTCCCCTCCTGGGCAGGGCTGTTAAGTTCTCGCCGAAAATTGTCATTGCGAGGAGTGACAACGACGAAGCAATCTCGCTGGAATCAGGATTGCGTTGTCGCTGACACTCCGCGCAATGACAACACTTAACAGCCCTGCCCCTCCTGGAAGGGGCAAAGGGTGAGTAAATTTTTATTCTTGTTCATGCGTCTTGTGAATTAAAATTTTATTCTATATTGAACCTTCGTCCATTTCATTCGTTTATTCCTCCTGACAGCACCTCGATCTGCTGAAACGTATTGCGAACGGCATTGCCGAGATGCGATCCGAGTTCGTCCAACGCGCCGTAGCAGACGATCCGCACGGACGCGATACCCCGTTCAGGAGGAAAGTTGACGATAAACGTCAAAAAACGTTCGAAGAGCCGCCGGTCAGTCGTTTTCGGCACAAGATGCACTTCCGCCAGATCAATTGGCTGCTCGCGATCTTCGAAATCCGGGTTATCGAGCCGCGTCTGTTTTTGGTCGAACGGAACGGCGCACTCGCCGAATATCGCGACCACTTTTTCCGGCGCATCTGCTTCGCGCACGTTCGCATGGCAATGCTCGCAGAAACGCCGTCCCTCGTCATAGCGGCAGCGCTGCGGATGCGACAGCCGCAGGCACGCAGCGCACAAGACGAGATGAAAGCGCCGCGCAATCATCAACGGCGCGATCATGCGCTGAACGAGCGATCCCAGCATTCTCCCTGATGACAAAAGACTTCCGAAGGCGATTCCAATAATCGGAGCATAAAAGAGCGTATAAACAACGCCAATAAAAAGAGAAAATAATACACCAAATAGAAGGGTGCCCAAAATCATCGTCAAAAATTCGCCCCATTTAAAAAGTAAAAAAGTTTTTAAAAGATCATTCCATTCTATATCTGCGCTATCTGGTAAAAATAAAAAGATGAGAAATACAAAAGAAAGAGGTATAATTATCAGCAAAAGAAACTTCATCGTTTTACAAATCAATCTCGCAAAACATGCGCCGAGGATCATTCCGACACACGCTCCGACAATCGTCAAAAACCAAATATGAGCGGAATCTAATATCGTATCATATTTCGATGCGAACACAAAGGCCGCCACAGCGCCAGAAAGAACTCCGGCAATATCTCCAACACCAAGCGAGTTCGCACTGAGTTCGCATTTTCGAAGAAACTCATCCTGTTCTGCGTGAGACAGACGCCACACCAGAATCCGGGACAGCAACCATTTCCATTCGCGATGAAACAGCAACGATTGCAATGTGCGGTTTTGCAGGAGTAAAAATCCATATCCGAAAGCTCCTCCAGTTGACAAGACCATGCTCACTACGCTCATCATAAAAATATCTTCGCGCCGCTCCGAAAGGAAATCTTCAAGCCATGTCAACAGGAAACCATCCAGAATGAGAACAAGGCCGACGAGAAGCATCCCAAACGACACGATTCCAACGCCGTGCGTGTCAGAATACCCGAAGACAGGTCTGCCTTTCGACACGCCCAAGACCTGCCGCCCGGCTTCGTAAATGCCCGTGATGATTCCAGCGCCGCCGACCATCGCAAGCAAGCTCCAATATTGCCAATCCATTGTCATAAAGGCTTCATAGTTGTCAGACACTTTCAGGGTGTCTGGCAACTCAGGTAGATTCAGCCCCGCGCCGCCGCCAGCGTCTTTTCATAATACGCGATATACTGCGGAATAATCAGGCTGGTCTCGAAGTTATTGACCACGCGCTCGCGGCAATTTTTGGAAAAGACCGTGTATTTTTTCTCGTTCGTCAGGAGTTCCAGCGTATATTTCGCCATCTGGTCAATATCGCCGAATTCCGCAATATAGCCGGTCTGATTATGCACGTTGAGTTCCGGCAGGCCGCCGACGCTGGAACTGACGACCGGAATGCCGCACGCCATCGCCTCAAGCGCCGCCAATCCGAAACTTTCCGATTGCGATGGCATCAAAAAGAGATTCGAGGCGTTCAACAATTCCGGCAGGCCGTCCTGCTTACCGAGAAAACTCACGTCTTTCTGCAAGCCGAGTTCCCGCGCTAATCGCTCGCAATCGGAGCGTTCCGGGCCGTCGCCGACTAACACCAATTTGACCGGCAACTCCTTTTTCACGCGCTCTAAAATCCGAATCGTATCCTGCACGCGCTTCACGGCGCGGAAATTCGAAACATGAATCAAGACCTTCTCGCAATCTCTGGCGAAACATTTTCGGTATTTTTCGCAATCGAACGGCTGAAAACGCTCGGTATCCACGAAATTGTAAATCGTCTCAATCTCCTTGTCAATATGGTAATTCAAGAGGGTTTTCTGGCTGAGAAATTTCGAGACCGCCGTGACGCCGTCGCTCTCTTCGATGCTGAATTTCACAAGCGGCAGAAATGACGGATCGAGGCCGACCAGCGTAATATCCGTGCCGTGCAGCGTCGTGACGATGGCGATCTTACGCCCGTTTTTCAACGCAACATGTTTGGCGAGATAGCCGGTGACGGCGTGGGGAATGGCATAATGACCGTGAATGATGTCAAGCTCTTCATATTCGATCACTTCCAGAATTTTGCTGGTCAGCGAGAGTTCGTATGACGGATATTTGAAGAGCGGGTACGCATTCACTTCGACTTCATGGAAAAAGACATTTTCGACGAACGACGCGAGCCGAGCCGGTCGGGCGTAGCTGATAAAATGAACTTCATGCCCGCGCCGCGCTAATTCCAGCCCCAACTCCGTCGCCACCACGCCGCTGCCGCCGTAGGTGGGAAAACAGACGATACCGATTTTCATAATTACGAGACCACGAAAGACACGAAAGACACGAAATTATAAATAGGTTCTATTATTTTCGTGTCTTTCGTGTGTTTCGTGGTTCACTTCACAACAAACGTTGCGGTCTGGGGTTTTGCCGGATTTCCGGCTTTATCTGATGCTTGAACCGTGACGGTATGTTTGCCGGGAGCAAGGTTTTTTGTCAATTGATATGTGTAACGGCTGCGATCCGGATCGAATTCGCCGTCCACGCGCTTACCATCCAACGTCATCACAATCGAACTTTCGTTGATGCCCTTCCCTTCGTCTTCGATTTTCGCCCAGACTTTTGAAACATTCGACGCCGCGCTCCCCGATTCAGGCGAAAAGCCGGTAATCGCCGGATTCAGATTATCCTGAATCACTGCGTAAATCGAAGGATAAATGATCTTCGCCGACACCGTGCGCTTCGCCGCGTTCAGGTCGTCATCCATGTAATACCAGCGTTCTTTGATGTTATCCCACCAATAGACACCGAGCTTTTGGGGCGATTTCACGTCCGCCGCGTATCGAATCGAAACCTTGCCCTGCACATTGAACGGCACTCCGGTGGGGCGAAAATCAAAGACTTCGCTTTTCAGCGGCAAGCCGTCTTGCGCTTTGTAAGCGGTCATCGGCCAGATATTCGCAAAGACGTTCTGATACAACGCGCCCGCTGGAATTGTCATTGCCGCCTTCTCGCCGTAACGCACCGCACCGCCCTGTTTCGCGGAAATCGGATTGACCGGAAATTCCCAGCGCTGCGCGATCTGCTCGCCGTGCTGCGCGGCGGCAAGTTCGAGCGTCAACACGCCCGCTTCTTTGGCGGAAAGCGGATAGGCGGCGCGATAATCGCCGGGTTGCGCCTGCGTCATCGCGAACGTTTTCGCCGCGCCATTTTGCGGGTGAATCGTCAATGTCGGTTCAGCGGAGAGCGACGCAGCGGTCAGCAGAACGACTTCGACAAAACCGTCAAATTCCCGCAATTCCGCCTGCCATGTTGTGCCGTTCGGCAGTTTGACCGGCGTTTGCGCGAAGGTCGCCGTCGCGTCTTTGACGACTTCGACCTGCATCTGCGCCGCGCTGAGATTGCCGGTGGCGTCGCGCATCTGGAGAATCAGCGTATGCAGCCCGGCCTGCGCCGTCACCGTATCCCAGACGCCGTTTGCTTTCGCGAACGCCTTGCGATAGGGAAAAAGCGCGGACGAGAGCATGTAGAGCCGGTAATAATAGTGCGTCGGATTGCTCAGGCGCGTCATGTTGTAGTCATAGACCAGCCCGCCGCGCTGATTCGTGTCGTATGTCACCATGTCGAATTGATTATGAAAAACGTGGTTCTCGTCCACGAACAAATCGGTCTGATCCACGCCGCTGGCCGCGATGTAGATGTCGATTTCATCCACCGCGCAGCGATTTTCCGCGCCGATCTGATCGAAGGACGACGCCGTCAAGCGCACTTTCCCGAAGAGTTTCGGAATCTGCGGCGTCGTGAACGAATCACCCTCTTTTTTCAACGGAAATTCCTGAAACGTATGCTCGCCGTTGACGAACGATTCCGCGCCGACCGGCTCGATAGAAAGGCTTTCGATGGTCGGCGCAATCGTGTCGTTGTAGGAAAAGCCATGCTCGAACGGGTCAATCGGCGTTGCGCCGCCGCGCCGCACTTCGAGATGCAGATGCGGCAGGCCGTAGCCCGTTTCGCCGGAATAGGCGATCAACTGCCCTTTTTTCACCGGAATATTGACCGAAAGATCGCCGGGATATTTCGAGCCGCGTTTTTTGCGCTGCTGCTCCACCACGCTCTGCAAACCGAGTTCCTTATCGGTGAACCGCTCCAAATGGCCGTACACACTCATCAGGCCGTTCGGATGCTCGATATAAATCGCGTTGCCGAAACCGAGCTTCTTGACGCTCAGTCGCGTAATCGTGCCGCCGTCAATCGCAAAGACTTTGTAGCCGGTCTGCATGTTCGTCTTAAAATCAATCCCGGTATGGACGCGATTCCCCCGAAATTCGCCGAAATTCGACGACAGCCCCGCGCCCGTGATTTCCAGCGGATACGCCCAATCATTTTTCTGCCCCGCCTGCGCTGTTCCGATTCCAAACAGTATCAGCAAGCCTGCCAATATGCTAATTCTCCGCATAATCTCCCTCGGTAGCACGGGGTTACGTCCCCGTGAAATTGTTGACATATCGGATCGCCGGCATCCTGCCGGCACAACATTGCGGGGACGCAACCCCGCGCGAGCGATAACATTATGAAATTCCGCCGCCGATGTCAAGCAAAAGCGCGGCGGATTCCGAAAATCGCGGCATTTTGCTGTTGACATTCCTGCGTTGTTTCCGTATTGTACGTCGAAACTGTCGTTTCGACCTACGCGAAAAGAACACACCTACTAAAAGGAACAACGCCATGACACGCAAAATCTTGATGATGACCGCCAACCCGACCGACACTGCCACGTTAAAATTGAACGACGAGATCGCCGCGATCCACGAAGGACTCAGCGCCGCGCAACATCGCGACCGATTCCAATTGGTCTCGAAAAATAATCTCAATATTCGCGAACTGCGTCGCATGATGTTGAAAGAAACACCGCAGATCGTCCATTTTTCGGGACATGGCGCAGGCGAATCCGGTCTCATGCTGCAAGACGATTCCGGCAAGGCGCAATTTGTCAACGGAGAGGCATTACGCGGATTATTCGAACTCTTTGCCGATGCTATCGAATGCGTTGTGTTAAACGCCTGTTATTCTGAGATTCAGGCCAAAGCGATTTCGCAGCACATTCCGTATGTGATCGGCATGAACAATGCGGTTGGCGACAAAGCGGCCTGCGAATTTGCGGTCGGTTTTTACGATGCGCTCGGCGCAGGCAAAGAGATTCCGTTTGCGTTCAAGATCGCCTGCAACGCGATTCAATTAGCGGGGATCAAAGATCAGCATCTTCTGCCGGTCTTGCTGACCAATCCGAACGCCGCCCCCAAACAATCGCCGCCGCAACCTTCCATGCGAGAAACTCCGCCGATTATCGCACCGTCAAAAGCGATCATCGCGAAAGTCTCGCAGTTGCTTCGCTCTCTTGGTAGTCTGCAAACTGAAAATGGTCGGCGTGCTCTGATGTTGAACGCCCAGTTAGACCATGTGTTGATCGAACAGATTGAGGTTAGTCAACCCGTTGGCACGTTCATTCCAATTATTGCCGAACTCCTTGCCAATCATGGCACGATGGAAAATGGCCGCCACGCGCTTGAAGCGCTGCTGATCGCCACCCGCGACCTCGGCGGCAAGGAATTCAAGCAGCAATGCGACGCGATTTTTCAGGAATGGCTTGGGCGCGTGCCGGAAGCAATCGTCGCCACAGAGACTCCGCAAAAATCACCTACGCTGGACACGCAGCCAGCGAAACCGCGCTCCACCGTCAGCGAATTGAAACGCAAATCGCTTGAACAACAGTTCGCGCAGTATCAAAAACAGCACGAGGCGGTGTTGCAGCAGAAAATGAGCGACTTGAACGCCATGAATCAGGTGACGCTGCAAAATCAGCTTGACGACTTAGAACGAAAAATGCAGGAGATCGAACAGCAATTATCTACGGTGTGAATATTACGCTTTTCGCCCTGAAAGGGCGGCGAAATATAGACAGCGGTTTCAACCGCTGGGAATGATTTATGCCAACAACGGGACGACATGCCGCCCCGCCGGGGCTATGGACGTGACGGGGCGCGTTGCTGCTACACACATGCTGCTGCTCCGCAGCTTAAACCGTTCGAACAATTTTATTTTATTATGCCATCACTTGACGACCAACACTACGCCGCTGAGAAAATCGCGCGGTTTGCGGCGCGATTCGACGAGCCGGAAGCGTACCGGCAGCTTGTCGGCTATGCCGCGCTGCCGCTTGTGCTGACGCCGGAGCTTGTGCATTATCTGCGCCAGCGCTTTCTACCGCGCCTGTCGTATGTAGCCGAGGTTGACCTGCTGCTGTCGGAACTCTGCCACGAATCCGGCTACGAAACCTACGTCATGGAAAGCGGCGTTCGCGCTGCCGCGTTGGGACGCTTACGGCAGGACGGCGGCGCGGAAGAGATGAAACGGGCGGCGCGGCTGCTGTTTGATTACACGCGGCAAATCGAGAAACTGCCGTCGTTTAATCGCTACGAATGGCAGGCGCAGAAGTGGGCGGCGTTAGCGTTTCTCGATGACGGCAGAGTCGCGAAGGAAATCACGGAGGCGTTCTGCGGCGGCGCGGCGGCAGGGCAAGGCCGCTCGGCGTCAGCGGCGGAATTTCTGCGGTTGTCGCGCCTTGCGCAGGAACTCGCGCCGGAGTTGCAGCGTTATCCCGAATTGATCGAATACGCCACAACCGTGACCGATCTGCTGCGCCAGCCGGACGCCGTCGCGCCGGAACGGATCGGAAAAACGTACCGGGTGAATGAGAAAACGCTGCCGGATTTGACGCCGTTCGCCAATCAAACACCCGTTCGCCCTGAGCGCCCCCTGAGCGAAGTCGAAGGGGCTGTCGAATCGCCCTTCGACTTCGCTCAGGGGACGAAGGGCGATTTGCCGCCTGAAACGCCTGAGGTGGGTTCGACATGGACAGAGCCGATCACCGGCATGGAATTCGTCTATGTTCCGCCGGGACGCTTTATGATGGGCAGCCCGAAAAGCGAAGAAGGGCGGTGGGACGATGAAAGCCCTGTGCATGAGGTGCATTTCGATCAAGGCTTCTACATGGGGAAATATCCGGTGACGCAGGCGGAATGGCAGAAGATGATGGGGAAGAATCCCTCGCGTTTCAAAGGGGAACGGCGTCCGGTGGAAAATGTGCCGTGGAATGATGCGCAGGAATTTTTGAAGAAATTGAATGCGCGGGTGCAATCCGTAGGGGCGACCGGCCGGTCGCCCCTACCATATCCATTCCGCCTGCCATCCGAGGCGGAATGGGAATACGCCTGCCGTGCCGGAACGACGACCCCGTTTTATTTCGGTGAAACCATCAACACCGATCAGGCGAATTACGATGGCAATTACACGTATGGCAAGGGGAAAAAAGGCGTGTATCGGAAACAGACGACCGACGTTGGCAGTTTCCCGCCGAATGCGTGGGGCTTGTATGACATGCACGGCAATGTCTATGAATGGTGCGAAGATATACGGCATGGGAATTACAACGGAGCGCCGGACGACGGCAGCGCGTGGCTTGAAAGCGGCGGCTCGGATCGTGTCCTCCGCGGCGGCAGTTGGCTCAACGTACCGAGGGGCGCGCGTTCCGCGAGTCGGGGCTTCAACGACCCCGCCGACCGGAGCGACCTCATCGGCTTCCGCGTCGTGAGGGTGATCTGACCTTTTGGTTTTTTACATTTTTACCTTTTGGAAAATGGATGCTGTGTAATATTACATTATATCAATTATCGGGGCTCCGATATACGGCGGCGCATATATGCGAATGAGGGCGGAAATGGCTTTATTATGGGGATATTGGGCGCGTTCGCGGATGGAAACGACACGGATAGGTGTAAGAAAGGATGTTCGGGACGTCGTCGTCTTCGCGAAATCATGGGCGAGACCGGGTGTTTTGCATATATGCGGCATATATGCGGTTCACCTGTCAGACACTTCGCAAGTGTCTGACAGGTTCGGCAGGCGAAAACGTTCGATAAATCTGTTGACAAAATCGTTGTCATTCGTCATCTTGCGATCAGAGGAGGTTGGTCATTATGTTAATGATTCGAATCGATGCTGAGGAGTTATCACGATGCCAACGGTTTTACGCATAGGGCCATATCGCTTCTTTTTTTATGCCGGTGATGGCGACGAGCCTTCGCATATTCATGTCGAACGCGATGATAATACCGCGAAATTCTGGCTCACGCCAGTTCGACTTCAAGAGAGTCGCGGATTTCAGCGACATGAACTCAACCGGATTCAGCAGATCATTGAAGACAATCGCCGCCGTTTGTTAGAAAAATGGGAGGAATATTTTCATGAATAATCTGCCGAAACCATTCGCGCAGCAAGTGACGATTTCTGATGAGGCGCTGGAGATCGATCTGGCGGACGGACGGACAATCACCGCGCCGCTCGTCTGGTATCCGCGTTTATTGCATGGCACGCCTGAAGAACGGACGCGCTGGCAATTGATTGGACAGGGGGAAGGGATTCACTGGCCTGACCTTGATGAAGACATCAGTGTTCAGAACGTGCTGCAAGGGAAGCCATCAAGCGAAAGCCAGCGTTCATTTGCGAAATGGCTCGAACAACGCGCGGCGACACCTGAACAAACGCTCTGGCAGCCTGCGCTAAAAATGGAATTCGCATAATCCGAATATGATGAATCCAGATTTCAATACGCGGAAAAAGAAGGCGCTCGAACAGCGGCATGAATTCTATTGGAAGCAGTATGAGGCGGTCAGCCAGCAGATATGCGGCAACCTTAACCAAAAGGATATTGTTGCGCTGAAAGAACAATTGAGGCAAATCGAAGCGGAAATCGGCGCATTAGAAAGTGAACTCGAAACGCTCGAAGCGGCTGATTTATCGCCAAAAGAACGCCAGAATGCCGTCAGCCAGCATTTGCATAAAATTGATTATACGCAGGCGCGGAAAACGTTCGATTCGTTGCTGCGGCGCGTGGATGTCTGCGGCGGCGCAGCGCTCTTTCTGCTGCAAGAAAGCCTCGTGTATTGCGGCGATCTCTGCGTCAATTGGATGAAACAGCAGCTTGAAGCCCAGACCGGTGATTTCAAGCATTATCCGGTGCGTTTTGCGCCCGACCGTCTTCCAAATGAATTCGGCCTGTTCGACGGTATCGGCGGTCGTCTGAACGAATCGCGTCAGGACGACGAACCGTGCGAACAATACGCGGAACGGCTGCTGCACAAGCTCTATGATTCGGCGCGTTCCGGCACGGTGGTCTTGTTCGAGTTTCCGAACTGGGAAGAGTTGGCGCAACCGGATCAAGCGCGGGTTTTTCGACGGTTTCACGATCTCTTCTGGCGTCCGCTGTCGCAGCAGTTTCCGGCTGTCATGGCGCAGCGCGGCTGGCGGAATGTGAAATGCGTGGCGGTCTTTCTCACGACCGGCCAATTGGCCTTGCCGTCGGAACTCTGCTGCGACAGTCCCGCGCATTTTTCCTGCGAACAGGTCTTTCCGCTCAAGCTTAAAAAATGGACACATGCAGATATTCAGGAGTGGCTTGTGAATTTCGGCGGCTACGAGACGCTTCACGCGGACGAGGTCGCCGCGAAATGCCTGTCCGGCAGTCAAAACGGCGTTCCGCACATCGTTCGCGCCGCCATCGAACGCCGCTTCGGTTGATGGAGAAAAACGAACCGACGATTTTCCGGGGTTGAAACCCCGGCCTATATTTCGCCGCCCTTTCAGGGCGGATCATCGGAGAATATATATTATGCCAGAACGATACGAATTTTTCGGAAACCCGGACAAACGCCCGCAAGATGCGCACCCGGAATCGCCAGAGAAACGCGAACCGTATATTGCCTCGGACGAATTGAAACAGGCGGTGAATCTCTCGATTTATCTGCGCCGTCCGCTTCTGCTGGAAGGCGAGCCGGGCTGCGGCAAAACCAAATTGGCGCGGGCGGTGGCCTACGAACTCGGCCTGCCGTTTTATCCCTGGTACGTGCGCTCCACTACCAAAGCGACCGAGGGTTTTTACAGTTACGACGCCCTCGCCCGCTTGCATGACGTGCAGATCAGTCAGCGCAACCTCGCGACGAAACGCGATCCATCGAAAGCAGTATTATACCGCAAATTAGGCGCGCTCGGCAAGGCGTTTCGAATGCAAGAGTGCCCGGCGGTCGTCTTGATTGATGAAATAGATAAAGCGGATATGGATTTCCCGAACGATCTGCTTGCCGCATTAGATGAATGGCGCTTCGATATTCCCGAAACCGGCGAGACCATCAAGTTGAAAGACGACGCACTCAGGCCGATTGTGTTTATCACCAGCAACAAAGAAACCGGCGACCTCCCCGCGCCATTTCTGCGGCGCTGCCTCTATCATTACGTTCAATTCCCGGATGAAGGCAAACTTCGGGAAATTGTCGCGGAACACTCGAAGATCGGCGGCAAGACGCCGCCGGACGCCCCGCTGCTGAAGGCCGCGCTCGCCCGTTTCGCGCATTTGCGGGAAGAGAACAGATTGCACAAAAACCCCGGCACCAGCGAACTGTTAGACTGGCTGAACGCGCTCCAGCATTTCGAGCAACGCCCGTATCCGGCGAAAACATTGGAAGACGCCGCCGAGCCGCTGCCCTATCCCGAAATCTTGCTGAAACTGCGGGCGGATTGGCATCAACATGCCGCCGCGAAGCTATCGTTGTAGGTCGAAACTATAGTTTCGACGTACACGACACACAGAGATCGTTTAGAGAGCAGAGTGAATCCACGATGAAATTCGAATGGGATAACAACAAAGCCAAATCAAACTTACGAAAGCACAATGTGTCTTTCGAAGAGGCCGCAACAGCCTTGAGAGATACGATGGCTGCAACTGGCGCAGATCCGGATCATTCATATCTCGAACAACGATATGTCACATTTGGAGTGTCTGAGCGAGGCAGGCTATTGGTCGTCGCTCATACCGAACGAAATGAGACGATTCGGATTATCAGCGCCAGACTTGCCAGCAAAGGAGAGCGAACATTCTATGAAGACAGTCAATGAAACTGACGATGATGAACTCCGTGAGGAATATACCTCAGCAGATTTCCCTGGAGGATTGATACGCGGCAAATATGCCCAACGTCTCCGTGAGTCGTCGAATATTGTCGTGATTCATCCGGAAGTTGCCGAAGCCTTTCCGAACGAAGAGGCGGTGAATACTGCGCTGCTTGCGTTGATGAAGGTGGCACAAAGAACGACCCATCTCAAAAAGAGTGGACGGAGACGCAAAATATCCGCCAAGTAATACCAATTGCCTTTGAATAGATCGTAGATTGCAGGGCGAATTTGTCAGACACCTTCAAGGTGTCTGACAGCTTGAACAACCATGATTTCAACAGACGCGCTGATTTCGATATTTCACCAATTACGCCGGAAAAGCGAGCAATTGGGCATACGGGAATTGTTAGACGCTGCGCGTTTGCTGGAAGATTGCGAGATGACGCCGGACGATGAAACGCTGCGGCAGCATCTGCGACTTCTCTGGTGCCGGTCGCGAGATGAAGAGGCGGATTTCGACACGCTCTGGGTTGAGGCGCAGCAAGCGCATCAGGATGAGGCGCGTTCTTCCTTTTCCGCGCAAGAGGAAAGGATTGAAACTCCTGAATTGCAAGCCGAACAACCCGCATATTTGCCCGTAGAAAGAGAACGTCCGGCTGCTGAACCGTCCTGGTCGGCGCTGCCGGTGCATGCGCCGCAATTTCAAGGCGATGAAGCGCCCGCCGCAGAACTCCGCGCCGTCTGGCCGGTATCGCGGCGGCAGATGCTCTATGGCTGGCGGCGCTTGCGGCGAATGCAGGCGGACGGCGCATTCACGGAGTTCGATCTCCCTGAAACGGTCGAGCACATCGCGCGGCAGGGTGTGTTGACCGCGTATGCCTATCGCCGCAAACCGCGCAATCATGCGCGGCTCTTGCTGCTGATCGATCAAAATGGCTCGATGACGCCGCTGCATCGCTTTTCTCGCGATCTTATCCAGACCGCGCAACGTCAGGCCGACGCGCAGGAACTCGATCTCGACGTCGCCTATTTTCATAACATTCCGGGGGAATATCTCTACGCCGACCCGCATTTGACGATCCCGGCGGATCGCAAAAAAGTCTGCGCCCGCTACGACCGCGAGACCAGCGTCATCATTGTCAGCGACGCCGGCGCGGCGCGAGGCTTCCGGCATCTGCCGCGCATTCAGCGCACCATCGAAGCACTCGTCTTTTTAAAGCAATTCACGCCGCTGATCGCCTGGCTCAATCCGATGCCAGAAGAACGCTGGAGAGGCTCCTCGGCGCAGATGCTCGCCGGACTAGTGACGATGCGCCCCTTACATTGGGACGGTTTCAGTCAGGCAATTAACGCCGCGCGCGGCAGGCCGTTGGCATGATGCGAGGGGCAAACTATCGCGATTCGCCGAGTTACTGTGGCTGTAAAACACTTTAAAAGTCTCTGACAGCGAAAAAATTTACGCCAGCAGCGCGAACAAGCCCGATGGCAGGAGTTGCAAGACCATATTATCCCAGCCGTGCGGCGAGACGGCTTCAGCGAAGGCGCAGAACAGCGCGACTCCGGCGAGTGCGATCAACGACGGCGGAGTGCTCGCCAAACCGGGCGAAATGAAACGTGCGAGAAGCAGCGCGAGAAACGAGACGAGACCGACGGCGGTCGAGCCTTCGAATGTGCGCGTTGACGCAACACTCGCAAACAGCGACGGTACGCGATACGGATGCCTGCCGAAGCGTGTGCCAATCGGCTCGCCGATAGCGTCGCCGAACCCGGTGACGAGATACCCCGCTAACGCCGCTTCACCGAAGAACACATTGCTCAAAATTCCGCCGAACAGCGTCGCAAGATAGGGCGTAACAATGAAATACGTCCGATGCGGCGCGTCTTTTTCCCGCGCCATCGCCTCATACAGCAGATGACCCTCGCCGCGCAGCAGCGCGTATGCGATCACCGCCGAGGTTGCCGTTCCGAACAGACAGAGCAGCCGCAGGCCGAAAAATGCCTGAATCAGGCTCGCAGTCGTAAAAATCAGAAAATGAAAGATTTTCCTGGTGTAGCCCGTGCGCACACCGCGCCGCGTTTTCAGCCATCCGGCGCAAAACAGCGCGGCGTAGGCATACGCGCAAAATAAAGGAAAACCAACGAGAACTTCGGGGAGTGTCGGGATATTCTGTCGGAAAAATTCGAGAAGATTCATGTAGGAATTTTTTCATTCAGGGGTTGAAACCCCCGCCTTTATTCCATTGCCGCTTCGCGGCAAATATTTGCCCTGGAAGGGCAAGGAAATATAGACGGGGGTTTCAACCCCTGGATGTCATTGATTTCGTTCATTATTCCATATCCTCGCGGGGCGGGTTGAAATAACCGAATTTCAGCGCGGAAAAACGTTTGCGGAAATGCCGCACCCAGGCCGGAATGCCGATCTGTTCCGGCGATAAACGGCTAAACCCCACCAGAGCGATATACCATTCCGGATCAATGTTCATGTTCCGCGCCTGAATCATGTTCACCTGCGCGGCGCTGATAATCCCTTCCAATGCGGCCATTTCCTCAGGATAGTCAGTCAGGCCGGGAAACACGAAATAATTCAGCGATGTCCAGCGCCCGAATTTTCGGGCGATACGCAGCGATTCCAGCACATCATCAAAGGAATAGTTGCGCGGCTGATAATAGGCCGTATAGACCGATGGCTGCGCCGAATTCAGGCTGACGCGCATACTGTCCAAACCGGCGGCGAACAGGCGTTCCACCATCTCCGGGCGGCTGGCGTTGGTATTCAAATTGATGACGCCTTTGTCGGTTCGTTGGCGAATCAGGCGGATCGCCGCTTCCAGCGTGTCGCCGACGAGCAGCGGCTCACCTTCGCAGCCCTGCCCGAAGCTGATCACCGCTCGCGGCGCAGAATTCAGGTGCGGCACGGTGCATTCGGCGATTTCTTCCGGCGTCGGCACGAAACAGATGCGATCCTGTGGCGGTTTCACGCCCGATTCGCCCGGCTGTTCCGAGATGCAGCCGACGCAATCGGCATTGCAGGCCGGGCTGGTCGGCACGGGGCATTCCCAGCGCTCCATCACGAAATTTCGCGCCGCCGGGCAGCCGTAGCGACAGACGCAATTGTCCACCAAATGCCGAACCAAGCGATTATTCGGATAGCGTTTGAGCATCTGCTGACCGCGCTGCTGAATCTGTTTCAGATCAACATTGCGCAAATCCTGGCGCGTGTCGGGGTCAATCCGCATTCCGGCAGCGACGAATTCGCCTTTGCGCCAGCCAATCGCGGTGTAACTATAGAGAGCGAGGCGCGGGGCGTTCGGCAGAGAGACGTAGGCGCTGCGGTAACATTGCACATACGCCGGAGCCATGAATCCGGCGACGGCATAGACCGGCTCTCCGCGATATTCGCGCACTTCAACGAATTCGCGGCGTTTGGGATGATAGCCGATTGGAATGCGTTTCGGCAACTCAAACAGATCGCTCCCGAACGGCAGCGGCAACAGCGTCTCGTCTTCTGGCACAACCGGCCCGGAAAGCGTCATACCGGTCATCCACAAATCTGGAATTTCAAACACGTTGCCGCAGCCATCGCTGACGACAAGATAGGGTGGTTTTGATGATGTCATGCCCTGCCATTTCGTTGGAAATCGCCCGTTCGGTCAAGTATTTTTTACCTCCCGCATGTTAATGGGGCAAGGGATTCGCATTTAGAGATGAGAGGGTTGAAAATGAATGCCGTAAAGACTTCACCGGTTGGAAAAACCTGTGAAGTCTTATGACCAACCAATTACTTGGCCAGATTTTCTAAATAGGCTTTTGTGAAAATCGCATCATCAATCGGATGGAGTGAAATTCCCGACAGTTCCATCAATGATTTGTTCCCTTTTTCGAATTCATTAATCGCTAATTGTTTCATAAAAATGTATTGCCCTTCGATCTGCGTGTATTTGGGGAGATAAGCGGTTTCCATAAGTGTGCCGGAGAGTGAAAACGACTGTTCTTTCAATTTCAGAAAATTATCCTGTCGCACCCAGTACACCTTTTTCGGATAATCCACATCTTTCACTTTCGCCGTCGCCTCAATGCGATATACCGGGATTTTTCCATCTCCCAGCGTGTCTTCGGAGATCAGTTCATTCCCCTGCGCGTCGCGAGCCGGTTCGTAAAGTTCCATATATTTCCGCGTTTCCACATCGCTGGTCTGAATGTCTGATCCTTCGATCTTCTGTCCACGCGGCATCATTTGAAAGGTGCGCGTGTTGCGGCGATACATCCACATATTTTCCCCGACGCGCAGGTAGCCGTTCCCTTTCTGCGCGTCCGGCGCAGTGATGACAATCAAAAAAGCGTCGTCGCGGTCACGGCGATAATAGACACCTTCCATGAACGTATCTCCCTGATTTGCTTTTGTTTCGACGATACTGAATTTCACGGTGAAATCCGATCCCAATCGTTCGGCCTCATCCATCTTTGTCAATATTTCCGTTCCATTCGGCGCGGCATACGCTGCGCCGCTTATGCCAAGCCAAAATATAATTGTTCTTGCGAGGTGTTGAATATTTTTCATTGTGTTTGAAATCGCCTTCGGAATCGGAAGAACTGCATTCAGCGCATCCATTCGCGAGGCTGTCTTTTCCTTATGTTGCAGAGATACCCCGGCGCGGGGTCTCTGTTGTTTTATACCAATCGCGTGAAAAAATCATATTTAACGTAAGTTTTGGATAAGATGTCAGGCCCGATAGGGGCGAGATGTGTGTAGCATGACACCAATAACGACGATCTTCAGGAATCCCGGAGGGATGGCATGTCGCCCCTCCGGGGCTGACGCTGGGATGTGGCGTCCGGCTGCTACACAGATGTCGTCCCTTCGGGACTTCTTGGCTTACATAAAATTTCAATTATTCGTAATGTCGCAACGCTTCGACTGCGGACAACCGGGAAGCTTTGCGAGATGGGAAATATGCGGTGAACAGCGTGATGCTGAAAATAATCGCCACGCTGAGGGCGATCTGTTGAATATTCGGCGTGCAATGAAGGCGCTGATTGCTCAGGAAAAACCCCATATCACTGTCCCCCGAATCAATCGGAATCTGAGCGAGCAGCGCGATGCCGAACAGCCCAAGGCAGATGCCGACACACGACGCAATCAACGTCAGTAGCGCGACTTCGACAAGCAGGCTGCGCAATACGTCTCGACGCTGCATGCCAATTGCCCGAACTGTGCCGATTTCCCGCGTCCGCTCACGAATTGCCATCTGTAACGTGTTGATCATGCCAAATTGAATGATCAAGAACAAGATGCCGCCGCCTATGATCGTGACAATTTTGATCGCGTTCGAAAAATCTATGACTTCGGCGGCCTTTTCATGAATCGTCTGTACGTCAACCGTTATCCCGCGCCAATCAGTGACGTTCATGAGGCGATTTTTTTTATCCAATCCTTCAGCATCGAACGTCCGATCCAGCAGATTCCATTCTTTCAGGGCAATCGAGAACAACGACGATGTGCGCGACAACGCGATTGGCGTCTGCGGCGGCGCGGCAAAGACGGTATCGTACAGCCGGAACGGATGCACCACCGCCATGTTGTCATCCAGCAGATCAGTATGCGCAAAAATTCCGCCGACGCGAAGAGGCTGAGCGTTCGATTGACCGTGAAATTTCGTCTGATACGACAAATTCACCTCATCGCCGACAGTAACGCCAAGGTCAATCGCCATTGTTTCGCTCAATAACACCGCGTGTTCATCCGCCAGAACTTCTGGCAGCGATCCGGCACGCAGCGATACCGACGCCGCCAACTGCTGCGCTGCGTCAGGCGCGATTGCCAGCACGTGGACGTATCCGCTTTTCCCTTGCGCGTCAATCTGACCTTCATATCCGGCCACGCCTGGCTGTAACGCCTGATGCAGCCGATTTGCCTGCTCGATAATGCGTTGCGGGTTCGTCACGCTCGGCAGCACGACGGTCAACGCCGTTGTTTCCTGCGGTTCAAGGTCTAACAGCACTTTCAGACGGTCTTTATGGCAAAACGTCAATCGGTCAAAAAACGGATTCGGCGCTTTTAAAATCGCGACAACCGTAAACTGCACAGCCTGCGATTGCCCATACACAGACTCGAACCGCATTTGAATGACATCGTTCACTTGCACGTTCAGGCGTTTTGCCATTTTTGCATATAACGCCAGCGGATTTTCGATGGCGGAGTCTGTCAAGCGTGACAGATCACCTTGCAGTACTGCATTGTCTCTCACAAACGCCTCGTCGGCTTCGATGCCGTTGACAGAAATATAGGTCGCCTTCCCGATGCCAAGCGCGCGTCCGTTCGCCTCCACGTTTTCGCGAATCGTTTCCTCACCTTCTACCGACGCTTCGATAATCCTCCGGATACGCGCCTGATCTCGCATAATTTCCCAGGTTTGCGCGTTTCGTTCGGACATTTTAATAAAAATATGCCCGGAAAATGTGGAAACCATCTTATTCAACAACATATCCATCATCCCGTTGCCGAGCGCATTGGCAACCACCAATAACGCGACGCCAAGCGCGATGCCCGCGCCAAGCAGCAGATTGCGCCGTTTCTGGCGCAACAGGTTGCGCAGGCCAATCTTCAAGAACACTCGATTCATATTTACCGGAGACGCTCTCCATGACAACGAAACAGAAGTATTCGCGCCGTCATGCAGCCGCCATTCCCAGAGATATTACTGACAGGTTAATAGGAGTGCTTGCTTAGGCAAACTAAAGTTTGCACTCCTGAGACTACTGAAACAGTGCGCTAATCACGAGCAATCGCGTCCAGCGGCGTGATTTTCTGCGCGATCATCATCGGATACAATGCAGCGACAATTGTAACAAATGCCAATTGTCCGACACCGAGCAGCATGTACGCGCCGCTGATCATCGGGCGCAGCCTGTCTCCTCCTGCCAGCAGGCCAAGCATCCAATGGCTTGCCGTCGAAATATGCAGCGCGGACACGCCTTGAATAATCAAAACGCCCAGAAACATGCCAAGCCCGCCGAATAACAACGAGAGCGTGCCGATTTCCGTCAGAAACATCTTGCCAATGAGGTGTTTTTGCATGCCGACAGCCCGCATCATGCCAATTTCCGCCGAGCGCTCCAGAGCGGCCATGCTTAGCGTATTTGTAATCATCAGCGCCGCCACGCCAAAAAGAAACGCCACCAATCCGAATAACACGCCTTGCATCAATGTTGCGATTTGCGACAGCGAGCCAATGGCCTCCTGCCAACTCAAGATTTTGATATTCAGGCCAGCATCTGCTATCGCTCGCCGCAGCCGTTCCGAGCCTTCCTGCTGACTGACGCCATTCTTGAACTTGACGACGACGAATTGATACGCGCCATCCTCAGTCTGAAACGCCGCGTTCGTCTGGCGCGTTTGTTCTTGCATGACCGCCGCGTCGTATGTGATGCCGGCATCGTCTGAGAATTCTATTGACGTGGTTTCCTCGAACAGATCGCCCTCATCGGTCGCTGCTAACAGCGTTTTTTGCTCTGCCGACAGATTGGCGCGATTCCCGGAAAGATAGCCGAAACATTGTCGAAATGATTCGATGTCAATAAAGCTCCCTAATTTGATTTCTCGAAAATTCTGTAGCCGCCCAATTCCAATGACCGGGACGCGAATATCGCCTCCGGCCACTTCATCGCTTAACCCTAATAACACTAATTCATCGCGGATTGTCAGCGTATCTTTGGCGGCGAGCGCTTCCGGCGGCAGATGTGTTTCGTCTAACGCCGCGCCTTTCGGCACGACCCAGAAATTATAGAGATTATAAATCATGTCGCGATGTTTTTCCGTGAGCACGATGCCACGTTCGCCATGCTCCAACAATCTTCCCTCAATGGCAATCACGTTCTTTTGAAACAGCGTTTGATATTGCTCGAAATCCACGCCAAATAGCATCGGCGCGGTATCTGCGGCGTCTTCGTCCAGAACAGCAGAGCCGCTTTCATCAAGCACGGCGGCAAATCCCCGGCTCATCGGAAGAAACCCGTCCACCACGTCCTGTTGTTCCAGGACGGTTTTTAACGCCGGATAATCCGGCAGGAGTTTCAACGGCAACGCGCTTTCGGAAAATAAGACGCTTTGTGTCTCTTCATCCCCGGCGATCAGCGTCACGTCGCCGCTGAACCGCTCCACGATATTTTCGCGGAAGCCGCGTTTGGCTCCTGAGATGATGCCGTTTCCAACAGTCATCAGCATGGAGCCGATGCATAAAATAACGCCAATGACGAGCGTTTTTCCCTTGTGACGCCAGATATTGCGCCAGGCGAGTTTCCAGATCAGCATATTTTTATCACAACACACGCGAATGGCCTTTTAGTGCTTGCCGCCAGTCGCCTGTGTTGCGGCTCCTTCGATAAGAATGCTTCCATCTTTGATTTTCACGACATGTCGAGCGTATTTCAGGACTTCCGGGTCATGCGTGGAAAAGATGAATGTGGTCTTTTCAATTTCGTTTAATTTGCGCATCAATTCCAGAATTTTGTTGCCGTTCTCGGAATCAAGATTGGCGGTCGGTTCGTCAGCCAGCACGATTGCCGGGCGCGTGACAAGGGCGCGGGCAATGGCGACACGCTGGCGCTGTCCGCCGGATAATTCATACGGTTTATGCGCGATATATTCTTTCAGGCCGACATCTTCAATCACATCTTCCACCCGTTCCCGAATTTCCGTGGCTGTAAATTTGCTTTGTTTCATGAGCAATAGCGGAAATTCGACATTTTCGCGCACCGTCAGCACTGGGATCAAATTGAAGGTTTGAAAGATGAAGCCGATAGAATGCAATCGCATATCGGTTAGTTGCCGGTCGCTCATCTGCGTGACATCCGTGCCGTGAATGCTGACCGCGCCAGCAGAGGCGCGATCAATGCATCCGATGATATTCAGCAGCGTCGTCTTGCCACTGCCGGACGGGCCGATCACAGAAAGAAAATCTCCTTGCCGGACAGTAAAATTGACATCTTTTAACGCATGAACAGTTGTGCTGCCAAGCGGGTACGTTTTGGCGACATGTTGTAATTCGATAATTTTCATTGGCGTGACGTGCCGCCACATCGAGAAGAGATGCGGCATGTCGTCGCACTCTCTGCGATGTCGCGGCGTTTCCAGTTAATGAACAACAATTGTGATGTCTGTCATATCGGCATTCACGTCGAATTTGACATCATCCCATTTGGGCGCGCTGAATTTCGGTTTTTTCGCGAGATTCGACATGCCCCAGGGTTCTTTCGGCCCGAAGGCGCCTTCATCGAACGTATTATTGGCATTGATATCTTGATAGATTTGAATAACATACGTTCCTTGTGGAATGTTGTTTAGGGTGAATGTGGTTTCTTTTTGCTCGATCTCCTGCGCCGTTGGCGTGATCACAAGACGAGCGACCTCCTGATCGCATGACGGGTTGGCTTTCTCTTTGCTCGACTCATCATCATCGCATTCGAATTGCGCCTTATTCACCAATGAAAGGTGCAACGCGCCGGTTTTGACAAAGCGAATGACGCCAGAAATGGTCACATTGGCTGTTTGTTCTGCCTGCGTAAGTCCAACGCCAACGAGCAGTAATCCAAATACCATGCTTCCTGCGAAAAAATGATTTCTGATATTCATAAGGCTTTCCTCCTGAAATGGGTTGGGTAGATTAAAACCGATAAAACAAGCTGAGTCCGAATTCCGGTTGAAATGTATTTTCCGTAAGCGGGCTATCAGCGGCATCGCCTATCAAAAACGCCGTATCGGCAATTGTCGCCAAGCCGAGACGCTCGCTGAACATCACAACGCCTGTCGCGGAAAGCGTGAATCGTTCGAATCCGCTGCTCGCGTTGAATCGGGAAAGCCGTTCCGTCGCATAGGTTACATCATAATTTGCTTCGGCGTATTCTTTCCCCATCCACGAAACGCCTGCGCCGATTTCCAGCATCAACCATTCTTTCAGCCATTGCTCTCTTGATACGTTAACATCCACTGCAACCCCGTCATAATCAACATCCTTACGGTCGGTTTCTTTATATTCCGAGGAAATTGGGAGGTAACGCACACTGGAAGTCATGGTGGCGAATGGCAATTCGAGATTCAGGCGGCCAACCAATTGATAGGGATTTTTCAATTCCGGCGTACCTTTTAACAGGCTTGATGATGAAATTTCTCGTCCATTATCGCCTAATGCTGCGGCAACAGAGAGCGATATCGGGAGAGATTCCCAGAATTTGCCTTTCAAGGCGACTCCCACGCCTTCGTCAATGCTGGCGAAAAAATCCATATATTGGGTGCTATATATGGCGTGAATAAAGGGAAACGGCGAGAATTCCATGCTATCCGATCCGTTATACGCGGATTCCGATATGATTCCGCCCCCCACGAGGAGTTCCCACGGACGTTCTGGGCCGCCAGCGTCATCATCATCGTCGTCGTTCGCCATTCCGATATTTACGCTCCATGCCATCAGGACGACGCTCATCGCGCTAATCCCTGCCATCTTCAATATTGCCCGCCAGTGATATTCTCTTCTGATATAATTCAACATCGCCTATTGACTTGTCATCGAAAGATAAAGAGTGGCGTGTGCCTCTGCTTCTCTCTCGATGCAAAATATTTGAGGATTTTTGTAAACCAGTGAACTTCATGACAAGGCGCAAGGTAAACACTTTTTCCGGAAACGTCAATAAGACGATGGATTGATTTTGCCCTTCAACCGGTCAAACTTCGGTCGTCAGACTTTGGTATGAGGTGAAAATCAGTTGAAATATTCGGCGTTGTGAAATATGGGGCACGAGAAAACGCAGGCAAAACGATGAAAAATTTTGATGCGAATGCCGTAAAAAAAACATGAAAATTGAAGAATCAGCCGGAAGGATGAACTGTAAAATAAAACAACGTCTTGCTATTTGAGGGTGCTTTTGAACAATGTCATCAATTCGAACCGGCTTTTAACATTGCATTTTTGATAAATATTGCTGATGTGCGTTTTGACAGTGCTGAGGGAAATGCAGAGGGTATCGGCGATTTTCTGATTGCTGAAGCCGTCCAGAATCAGCGGAACAACCTCAAGTTCTCTCGCGGAAAGGTTGAACTGGGCGCAATGCTGTTCCATCGAGACCGCCGAAATGATCGGGGTGGTCAGTTCTTCTGTCGAAGTGACAGAAGCCGTCTGTGGCGCATGATGTCCGTAGATTTTCATAAAATTCCATGCGAAGATCACGCTTGCCAGACCGTATAAAAGGGGAAAGCAGAGGTGCATTAAATGAGCTCAGAACGTGAACATCTAA
>CAZRSF010000070.1:0-34124 GCA_964602655.1 uncultured Candidatus Moduliflexus sp. | reverse complement strand
TGGGTAGTCCCGAATAAGCTGTCAGACTCTTTGGAAGAGTCTGACAGCGATGCCTATGACGTCAAATAGGAGTGCAAAAGCAAGCTTTTGCACTCCTGACTTCTTCCTTTTGATTGCCATGCGATTTCTTTCTTGACATCCTGACACGCCTTCTCCCAATTCCTGCCTTACTATGTCAATCTTACAACTATCGAGACTCATTCGCGTTATCGGTTGTTTGCTTGTGTTGTCGAGCCTTGTTCGTTTCGGATACGCTCAAGACGCCGATGTGCCGCTGTCGCTCGACGAGGCCGTCAGTCTCGCCCTTCAGCACAATCTTGATCTGCTGAATTCGCGGGATCGCATGATGAGCGCAGACATTTCTCTTGACACCGCGCAATCGGAATTTCGCGTGAGCATTCGCCCTGAAGTCTCTGGATTGTATCAACAGAGCGATGAATTAGACCAGAGTTATGGCGTGCGATTCAGCAAACGCTTTACGACTGGGAGCGAGGCGAGTTGGGAAGTCAGAACACAGGTGGACGACAGCGACGAGCAGGACGAGCCGTATCAGACCGATCTGATTTTTGCGTACAAACAACCGTTATTGCGGGGGCGCGGCACGCTCGCCGCGACCGACCGAATCGTCTCCGCGCAGGAGCAGCGCCGCATTCAGCAGCGAGCCTATCTTTTGGCGCAACAGCGGTTGATCGTGCAAGTGGTGTCCTCCTATTACGGCATTGCGCGGGATCAATTATTGATTGACGCGCATGAACGGGCAGTGGAACGCGCTGATTTGCTTAAAAACGCGGCGGACGCCAAACTGAAGGTCGGCATGGCGTCGAAAATGGATGTGTTCCGAGCCGAGTTGCAACTGCTGAACGCGCAAAACCGGATTGTGGACGCGCGCGCCTCTTTAGCCAATGAACAGCGGCGATTCAACGTCTTATTAGGGAATGCGGCGGACATTCGCTACGCCTTTGTCTCTGCGTTAACATATACGCCGACTCCGCTTGATCAGGAAGAATTGATACGGCAGGCGTTGGAATATCGGTTAGAACTCAAAACTGCAAACGACCGCATTGGCGAGACAGAGCGGCAACTCATGATTGCTCGGCAGAATCTTCTGCCTCCGCTTGACGTGTCCGTGCGCTATACGTTTCGCGGCACGGGTGAGGCGTTCGACCAGAGTTGGGACATGGAGGATGATTTCTGGGGTGTCGGCCTGTCGTCGTCGTTCGATATGAACATGGCGCAGGAGCGGGCGAATTACCGGCAGGCGCAATTGACGCTGAACGCCGCGATCCGCGCGTTGCAGACAACGCAGGAAGACATCATTTCAGAAGTCATGCAGACCATTGTCAGCGTTCGACAGGCGCAAGCCAGCGTGGAATTGCAGACGCAGAGCGTCGCGCAGGCGGAAAAGCAGTTGGAGCTGTCGTCGCTGCGTTATAAAAAAGGCTTGAGCGATAATCTGGAAGTCGTGGAGTCCGAAGAAAATCTGATGAACGCGAAAACCGGCTATTATTCCGCCGTAGCGCAGCATCTTGTCGCCACGCTCCGCCTGCAACAGGCGACCGGAACGCTCGCGGTCGAACACAGCGGGGAATGACAGGAAACACGCATCAGGAAGGAGTCTCAACGCGAAGCGTTGACGGCAAAAGCTGCACTCCTCAGATCGCGTCAATGCCACTAAATAACTGACCTTACGCAGGCTGAACTGAAGGGCGATCTCGGATTCCCCTCCTGGGAGGGGCAAGGGGTGGGTTGGTCTCGAACCCTGCCTGTCGGTCGGCCCCCCAATCCTTCCCAGGAGGGCAGGGCTGTTAAGTTCTCATAAAAACCTGTCATTGCGAGCGCTTTTCAGCGAAGCAATCTCGCCGGAATTACGGGATGGCTTCGTCGCTGACGCTCCTCGCCATGACAGAATTTAACAGCCCTGCTCCCAGGAGGGGAGTTCGCGGTCATCGTTCCGAACTTGGTGCGTAAGGTCAGTTGGCATTATTTCTCTAAATACTCAAGCAGTTCTTTTGGCGGAAGGCGAAAGGTCACTTCCGGCCAATTGCTTGGTTTTTCAGTTTTCAGGACGTAGGCGCGACGGCAGGAACAGCCGGAAAAGAGCGGCGGACTGAAAATATCGGTGGTCGGATCGTCCGGGTCCATGACCATGCCATCAAGATACGCGCATAGCGGGCAGGTTTCGATGTCCGTCGTGGCGTGATAAATGACGCGCACAACGCCGCGTTTGCCTAAATCCGATTTTTGGCGCGGGCGCAGTTGTTTCAGGGCGTTCAACAGATCTTCATCGGCGAGATCGCTCTCGGAGACATCCGCCTGTCCGTTGTGGTCGTGTTCCGCAATTTGTTCGGCGACGCTGCGAGTGTACATCGGAATGTCTTCGACCGGAGCGCCATGAGCTTCGGTTGAGAGGCTGAAGTCTTCAGGCTCGGCGAAGGCATGTTCAATCGCTTTGCGTTCGCGGTATTTTTTGGACATCAATCCTCGTAGCTTTTCATGAAGTTCCAATTTGGCTGGCGCGGTTTGTCGCTGGCGCGGCGTGTCCTCGGTTTCTTTTGTCGTTGGCCGTTCCTGCGTGACAGTTTCCATCCGTTCGCGACGAACCGGCGCTGGCGGTATATTTTCTGCGACAGCGACGTGTTCAGGTATGGTTTGTGCTGGTGTCTGTCTCACGTCTTCTGGTTGGCGAGTGGGTATGTCCGACGTGACGGCCTCTTCGGATGTTGGCGCAAGCAGCTCTTGTACTGCCGGGTCTTGCCATAAGGCGTCGAATGAAACCGGCTCTGATTTTTTGGCAGAAAGCGACGGCTTTTTGATGACGATGCCGACGGGTGGCGTTTTGGCTTCCGGGGCGTTGATGACGATGACTTCCGGTTCGGGTTTCAGCGAGCCTGGAGTTGCCCGGTCTTTCGATGGGGCAGCGAACGAATGAGGCTGTAATGTGTCAGGCACGGCGAATTCGCGCGCGATTCGCACGGCTGGAATGACGTTCTCTGCTTCGCGCAAGGCGATTTTCCAAAACTCGTCCTTACATTTCGAACACACCATCGTTTGAGGGCGATAGGGAGCGCCGCACGAGACGCACGACGACAGGTGTTTGTACGACGTATCTTGAAGACCGTGAAGATCATGGGACACCAAATATTGCAATGCTTTATTGATGTACGGCGTCGAACTGACCTCGATCAGGTCGGGAAGCGTCTGCTGATCCGACGTTAACGGCGTCAGCGCAATGGCGAGATCGTGTCCGGCGGGGATCACGCCGACACGTTTGCCGTTTTGATGCAAATATTCCCACTGTGGATCGCATTCGGGATTGAGATATTTCGGAAGCAGCGCAAGGCCAACAGAGATTTTTTCTTGCGATAAGGCCGGGCAGAAGCCGCAGGTATATAATTGCCTGCGCAATCGTTCCGCAATCTGGTCGTTCGAGACGATAAAGATGCCGGTCTCATCGTCCAATTCGCCGTGATGAAACCAACACCGTTCGATGTCTTTCGCAACATCAGGCATTTCGAGCTTGTGGCAGCCGAACACATTGAGCGAGAACGGGCTGGCGCCATAACAGTATTGCGGCGTATTGGCCTTTAAAAATTTTTTATAGCAGAGAAACCACGCGCTAAAGACTTTCTCTTCCAATGGCAGATTATTCACGCTGATGTGGTAAGTTGCCCGCGTGTGGAGTTCTTCATGAAAGAGGTCGAAATCTTTCACGTGTTTCAGGGGAAACCGGAGTTGGCAGATCGTTCCCGACTCGTCATTTTGGGGGTCGCGGGAGCCGGTTTGGTAGGGTTTATACAATGCGCGCAACTGTTCGCTGTCCGTGATCTCCTTGACGGGAATCTCCAGATCAATGATCAATTCGTCCGCTTGATATGGCGTGATGTCCACGATATATTGCTGCGGTCGGCTTTGATCGGCGTATTCCGGGTACTGTTGCGCTAAAAGATTCAGCATCTCCTGCGCTTCGCGATGTTCCGCATCCATCGTCAGGATTGCTCCAAGCCTTTTGGCAAGGCGATCATACATGTCGTGCGTCATGTTCTCCGGATACTGCGCAAATTTTTTCGAATCGGAATGAATGCCTTGTAATAGGCCATCCATTTGGAATTTCAGTTTATGAATCTGGCATAATTCAATATAGAGGGGAAGACGTTCTGGCGAAATTCGAGCGGCGTGAGAGGCCGAATCATTTTGCATTCGTCGCGCCCCCGGCAGCAATCCTTGCAGGATGTGCAAGACTTCGTTCACTTTTTCGATTTGCATGCGCGGCGCTTTCAAGCGATTCGCCTTACGCAGCGTTTTGGCAATTTTTCGTTCGAGTTCTTTTTGCGTCATAAGATATCTATGTTGAAGGGCGTGTTCTCAGGATTCTATCCTGACGCGCCCATTGGCGATAATGATTCGTATGCGGGTTTTTCTTCCGCCTTCTAATTCAATCTTCGTGCTGCCTGATGTTCCTTCCGGATTGAATGTCAGCTTTCCGGACGCGGGAATTTTAACAAGTTTAATCCCGCCGAAATCTTTGTCTATCGTCACTCGGCCAATTCCTGGAACAATTCGATCCGTATGTTTCGGATGCTCGACCACCTGGTAATAATTGCCATGTTCGAAATCTTTCATCTGCACTTCATGAGGAACGCCCTTCAACATTGCGAGTAAGCGCGTGGCGTTCAAGTGATTTGCCAGATTGGCGGCGGCAGCGCGCAGGCGATATTGTTGCAGCCAGGCGAGGAGATTTGGCGTCCCAATGCCGACAACGAGGCCAATAATGGCAACGACGACGATCATTTCGATCAGCGTCACTCCGCGGGAACATGGTCGAACGTTCATTTTTCTATTCTAACCCGACGGAAGTAAAAAGGTCAAGTACCATCGTAGAAAATTTTCTCCGAAAAATAATGCGCAGAGCGCTCCTAACGATAAAAACGGGCCAAAAGGGATGTATTCTTTGCCTGTGCTCAACTTCATCAGAATGCCGATGGCTGCGCCGACGACAGAGGCAAAAAGAATCGTGAGAAGCACCATTTTCCAGCCTAAAAACGCGCCGACCATTGCCATTAATTTCACATCGCCGCCACCCATCGCTTCTTTTTTGAAAGCGAGTTCGCCGAGATAGCCAACAATCCAGATCATGCCGCCGCCGACGAGCAGGCCGATCAACGAATCATACCAGGGATGCGGAATCAGAAAAGACGCGCCGAAGCCGAGCGCGATGCCAGGCAGCGAGAGAACGTCAGGGATAATCAGATGATCCAGATCGATAAACGAAATGGCAATCAGCAGTCCGGCAAACACGATATAGGCCAGCGCAGCCCAGGTGATCGAATAGCGGTGAACGATATAGCCGAAGAGCGCTGCAGTCATGGCTTCTACCATCGGATAGCGCCAGGAAATCGTCGCGCTGCATGATCGGCATTTGCCGCGCAGCAGCAGAAAACTGAAGACCGGCACATTATCATACGGCTTGATGGGGCGTTGGCAATTCGGACAGTGCGACGCGGGGAAGGCGATTGACTCGCCTCGCGGAATGCGGTAAATGCAGACATTCAAAAAACTACCGAATAACAAACCAAAAAGAACGGCGATGAATTCTGGGAGAAAGATGATCATGAGTATCGGTTCTCTGCTGTCGTGTGTTTATGGATGTACTAATCGAAGATACAACTCTTCCTGTTGCTGCACCATACGGCGAATATCGAATTCATCTACGCGCTGCTGACCTGCCGTGCCCATCTGTTTCGCCTGATCCGGATGACGCAGCAGATAGATGATTCTGTCGGCCAGTCCATCAATGTCCCCCGGCGCTTTCAAAAAGCCGTTTACGCCGTCAGCAACCGCTTCAGGAATGCCATCTACATTAGTCGCGACAATCGGAATGCCTGCTGCCATTGCTTGCGGACAGACGCGCGGCAAGCCTTCCCAATGCGATGTCAGAACGAGCATATCGAACAGCGGGAAAAGTTCCGGCATGTCAGTGCGCCATCCGGCTAATGTGATCTGGTGCTGTAACTGTTTTTCCTGAATGAGGGCTTCGATCTGAGGGCGAAGTTCGCCATCGCCAACCATCACGGCGTGAATGCCATGAATTTGCGCCACGACGCGTTCCATCACGCGCACGAATTCCAATGGCGCTTTTTGCGGCTTGAAACAAGCAACCATGCCGATACGGGGTGTCTGTAACGGCCAGCCGAGCGCGGCGAGTTTTTTGGCGCGCCATTGTTCGAAATCCGCTTCTGGAAGGCGAGAATAACGTTGAAATTCTTCAATCTCAATGCCGCTGCGGATAAGGCTGACGTTCGATGGCGAAAAAATCCGCAGGTCGAGGCCGGTTTGCATATTCGCGGCAGATACGGTGATAAAATGCGTCGTGATGCGGGCGGTCAGTCGTTCTAAGGCGATATAACATTTCCGTGCCAGCGGATGTTGATCTCGATGAAATCCGAATCCATGAACGGAATGGATAATCGGGGAAATGCCGACCGATTTCGCCGCCCAGCGACCGAGAATGCCGGCTTTCGAACTGTGCGTATGGACAATCAGCGGTATTTGCGAGGTCTGTTGAGCCTCTTGCTGCAAGAGGCTTCGGAGCCGTCGAAAGGCGTTGAGGTCGCGCATTGGTCGAACATCTCGCGTTAATTCCGGGATGTAATATTTTCGCACATGCCCGTCTTCTTCCGCGTTTTGGATCAAGCGTCCTTCCGGGCCGGTCATCAGTACCGGCAGAAAGCGCTGCCGGTCAAGATGGCTGACAGTGTATAAGGTGTTTTGCTGCGCTCCGCCTAACTCGAGTTTTGTGATAAGATGACAGACCTTGATCATGCCATATCCTGGTTTGGCCGCGCAGACTGGTCGTCTTCGATTTTGAGGATTCTGTCTATATCCAGCAGCATGATCAGATGGCTTTCCTGGCTTCGTTTCGTCACACCCCAAATATATTCGGTGTCTATCCCGACAACTTTGCCGGGAGCTTCTTGAATCGCGTTGCGTTTGGCGCGGATGACTTCTGTAACGGAATCCACGATGAATCCGACAATAATATCGTCTTTTTTTATCACCAAAATTCTGGTTGGAGGCGTGTGATCTGTGATGCCGAATCGTTTTTTGAGATCGATAATCGGAACGATGTCGCCGCGCAAGTCTATGACGCCTTCGACAAACGACGGCGACTGCGGCACTGGCGTTGGCTCCATGCTCGGCTTGATAATTTCTTTGACTAACGAAATATCCACGGCATATTCTCCTCCGGCCAGCATAAAGCAGACTTGCTGTATCTCGGACGCTAAGCTGTCATGCTGCCCGGGCAGGGCATCTTTCGCCTGAACTGCCGATTGCGCTGATGTGTTTGAGGATGTCTGTTCCATAGTTGATGATCACGAACGCTCAGCAACGAGAGCCGGTTTTTCCGGATGTCGTTTCAAGGCAGATCGATGTTTGACATTTAGGCTTTCGATTAATCCGACGACATCAAGGATGAGGACGACCCGTCCGTTTCCTAACGTGGTCGCGCCTGCAAAGCCAGGAGTTCTCATCAAATAACGGCCTAACGACTTAATGACGATTTCCTGTTGTTCCAATAATTCATCGACAATCAGGCCGATTCGCCGGTCTGCCAGGCCGATAACAACGACAAAATTCCGCGCCTGCCCATCGTCGTTAGTCTCTTGAGAAAACGACGAATTGGAACGTCCATGCTCTTCTCCCATCCCAAACGCCTCCCTGAGCCGTAAGAGCGGGAGGACAGTGTCGCGAAGTTGCGTGACTTCCTGGTTATCAATGAGTTCGATTTTTTCAGGGAAGAGTTTGAAGCTTTCCGTGACGGTCGAAAGCGGAATGGCATACGTATGGGCGGCGACGCGAATCAAGAGCACCTGAATAATCGCAAGGGTCAACGGGAGTTTGACGATAAATTTCGTGCCGACCGATAATTCGGTATGAATATCAATAATACCTTTTAGGCGCGTAATGGTTTCCTTGACAGAATCCATGCCAACGCCGCGTCCGGACGTATTGGTCACTTTTTTCGCAGTGGAGAAGCCGGGATGAAAAATAAAGTTGAGAATTTCGTTGTCGTTCAGTTTTGCGCCTCGTTCCATCAGATTCATTTCAATGGCTTTTTCCCTCAGCGCATTAATATCAATACCGCTTCCGTCATCTTGAATCTCAATAACAATGTAACTTCCTTCCTGATAGGCGCGTAACGTAATTGTTCCGACCTCGGACTTCCCTAACTTTTTTCGGGTTTCCGGGTCTTCGATGCCATGACCGCCTGCGTTTCGCACCAAATGAACCAGCGGTTCTCCCATTTCATCCACGACCGCTTTATCTAATTCGGTTTCTTCCCCTTCACGAACTAATTGAATCTGTTTGTCTTCATTTTTCGCAATATCGCGGATGATTCTCGGAAAGCGACTGAACAGCGTACCGATTTGCACCATGCGGACTTGCAGAATGGCTTCTCGCAGATCTTCCAGCTTTTTGGATGTGGATTTATTATTTTTTTTGAGATTGCCGCGTAGCGCTTTATAGCCGGTTAAGCCTTCCAATTCGGTTTCAATTTGCAGGTACCGCGCTTTGGATAATACGAGTTCGCCAACAATATTCATCAAGTTGTCCAACTTTTTAATATCCACGCGCACCATGTTTCCGCCAGCCTGATCGCCAAAGTCTTTTGCCGCAGCAGGCGCACTATTCGCCTTTGCGGGCGTTTCGGCAGGCTTTTTTACGCTCTCGACGACACGTGGCGGTTCGACATGCGGCAGAGGTTTGTCTTGTGTCGCTGTCGTTTTTTTGACTGGCGCGGCTGTCGGTTCATGGTGTTGTTCTTTTGGCTTGATCGGCGGAGTGTCGTTTTTTTCTGAGACGCCATGCGGCGCGATCAATAAGGTCAATGAAAAGTTTTCAAGCCCTTTTAAGCTTGAAAGCGTCGCCGCAATGGCTTTTTCCGGCAAGGTGGACGCAAAAATAATACGGACTTGCAGATCGTAGCCCGGAAGTCGTTTCGAACTTGGAACTTTTGCAATGACTTCGCTGGTGGAATTGATTTGTTCGATGACCGTATTGACAACTTGCTCGAACCCCTCCATCAGCAGGTTTAAGATGACCTGATAAATGTTGCATTTTTGGGTGATGCTTTCAACTAAACGGTTTTCTTCATATTCGGTGAGGACGCGCCGAACATCTTCAGGGATCGCCACTAATGAGCGGTTATCCGGCAACGCTGTCGCTTTTGACACCGATGAGGGGTGGGGAAGGGGTTGCGACGGTGTCGCGGACGGAATCGAACGCTTTTCAGGAAGCACTGCCGATGATTCGGCTTCTCCTCCAGGCTCTTTTCCGGCAAGCAGCAGATCAAGTTTTTCGATGACATCCGCAATGACGACGCCATGGTCTGTGCCGGTGATCACCTCTTGCAAGATGGCGCTGATCCGGTCAATCCCGGAAAACAAGACATCTACCATGCCTTGCGTCATGGACATTTTTTCTTTGCGCAGCCGATCTAACAGCGATTCCATCTTGTGCGCTAAATCGCGGAGTTTATCGGCGCCCGCCAGCCCGGAATTTCCTTTCAGCGTATGGACATAGCGGAAGATGTTATTGATCAGTTCCCGGTTGACGTCGGTATTGCCGACAGACTTCTCTAATTCCAGGACATCTTTGTTAAGATTTTCGACGATTTCCAGCGACTCTTCGACGAAAACCTCAGTCAATTCATCAATATCTTGTTGATTGATCATGCGGGGGGTACGAACATTCCGAGTCTATAACTCGTGACGTTCTCCTCTGCGGTGTCGTCGTTAACCGATCGTGTGTGTAATAACCTCGATAAGCCGGTCTAACTGGATCGGCTTCATCAAAAAATCCGATGCGCCAAGCGCTAACCCTTTTTGTTGATCTCGCAGGCTATCTTCTGTTGAAATAATGACAATCGGGATCGAATGATAATGTTCGCTCTGTTTACAATAATCAATCAGTTCCAGCCCATTGATATTGGGCATATTAATATCAACGAACAGAAGATTGAACTCTTTTGTGGCCAGTTTTTGAATGGCTTCGAAACCATCTTTGGCTTCTTCATACTCAATGTCCCCAAAGCGCCGGATGGCAGTTGAGATCAGCCGTCTTGTCATTTCAGAGTCATCTACAATTAAAATTCGTTTTGGCATGCGTTCCAATACCGCCCAGTAGGAAACAGGCAAAGAGGGGGTGCGGCGTCTCTCCCCCTGTATCCTGAGATGTTATTCATCGTCATCCTCTGCATCCGGATGCGATTGTTGATGCATAATGCGTTTATTTCTTCGATCAATTGCGGCTTTTCGGATCAGCGTGGCGGCGCGAGCAGCAGATAAACGCCCCTGCCGGATGTTATCCTGGTCATTACCAATCAAGACCACATAATCTATGCGTGTCCCTTTTCGAATCACAATATACCCGGTTTCTAAGAAAAAAAAGATTTCTTTGAATTTGCCGCTGTCGAGATCAGGAGCTTTCTGTTTGACAAAAGAAATCAAGTCTTTTTTATCGCTAAATACTTTTAACGCTGCCGCAGTCACACTATCGGTCTGTCCTTGAAGCAAAATCGCCGCCTTCCCTTTGTTGAGGCGAACATAATAAATGCTGTGCACCTGCGTCTCCTGAATCAGGCTGACGAGTTCCTGCTCTAACTTGACCTTGAAGGCCGCGTATGATTCGAACTCTGGCATTGGCGGCGACGCGGGGTTTTCCTCCGTTGCACCACCCGTAACACCAGCAATTTCTTTATTATCCACAGCACACAGCAACGTGACAAGATTCATTGGCTTGCCCTTGGGCATACGCTCCGGGTCGGCTCGTCCGAATGAAAATACGCCTTCCGTCCATTTCACCATCGCTCGAAACGCTTCTTCGCCTTCGATGCGATTTTTCATGCCTTTTGACGTATCTACCAGCACAAGATGTTCGATATTGCCATAACGAATATGCATAGATGCGCTCTGCTTCTTTTTCGGATTGGTCAGCGTGGCATAGCCGGAGGCATCCTCCAGATGCAGCATTTGAAGCAAGGAAGGGAGATATTCGTTTGATAAATCGGCAATCAGCCCGGCGCCGCGTTTTAGACTGCGCGTACTCATTGTCAACAACCGGTCAAGTTTTTTGCGCAGGTTACTCAAAAAAATCGGCAGCGATTCCGCGCTTGACGGTTTGACCATGTAATCAATCGCCCCGGCATCTAACGCTTTACTGACGATATCCTGCTCGCCAATACCGGTCAAAAAGACGACCGGAACTTCTGCGACTGCGGGAATCGGGCTGGATTTGATTTTGCTGGTCGTCTCGATTCCGCTCATGCCAGGGGACATCAGCACATCCATAAAAATCAAATCCGGGAGGAGGGTCGGCTCTGTTTTGGCGCGCGTTTCAAGCAGTTCCAGCGCCTTCTCGCCTGATTCCACTTGAATGGCAGTGTGATCCGCCAATTCCACCATCTGTGACAAATAGTGACGAACAACTTTACTGTCGTCTACTATCATTACTCTGGCCATCTGTAAGGGTCTCCTTCATGATACGAACACACCAATATTCCAGCGTATATTCTTCATATAGACACAAGACATGTCACAACGTTTATGACAGGCACGACAAATTCGGGCGATTGAATTCTTGCGTTCCTCATCTTTTTCGGTTGACAATCTTCCTACCACCTATTATCGTTACGTCAAACCGACTGATACTGATGATTTCCACTGTTTGTCTGGCGAATTTCGCGACGGAGAAGCCGAAGAATCCGCTGAGAATTGTTGTACGAACACATAAGAAGGTATATCATGACCTATCAGAATAAGTCAAGTCTTTTCATGGCGTGTTTTTGAATATGTCGTGTTCTCATGGAAACTGCCTGCGAGTAAGAACCTTATGCATCCGATACTTTTCGAGCTTGGCCCAATTCAAATTCGGTATTACGGCTTAATGTATGCAATCGCGATTTTATGCGCGCTGCCGATGATTCAACGTGAAACCCGTCGAAAACTCATTCCGTTGACGGACGATCAATCCATGAATTTTCTGATGTTGTGCGTATTAGGAGGCATTGTTGGCGCGCGGTTCTATTATGTGCTGTTCAATTGGGATGCCTATCGCGCTGATATGTGGGAAACGCTCAAGGTCTGGCACGGCGGATTGGCGATTCATGGCGGCATTATCGGCGGGGCGCTGGTCGGCTGGTGGTTGACAGCGCGTCATCATCTTTCGTTCTGGCGCATGGCGGATGTGGTCGCGCCTCCTATTATTTTAGGGCAAACCTTCGGGCGCTTTGGCAATTTTATGAATGGCGATGCGCATGGCGTGCCGACAGAGATGCCATGGGGCATGGTGTTTCCGCCGACCAGTATTGCCGGTCGGGAATTTCCAGGCATGCCGCTTCACCCGGTCATGTTATATGAAATGGGGTTGAACTTCTGTATCTTTCTGTTCTTATGGAATATTCGCAAAAAACCCTATAAACACGATGGATTGCTTGCATGTTTGTATATCGGGCTGTATTCGATCGGACGATTTATTGTCTCATTTTTTCGGGCGGATAACCTGATGTTTCGACAATTCAGCGCGCCGCATGTCATCAGTATCATCCTCATTGCATTGGCTGGATGGCTCATTGTGACACGGCGATTGTGGGAACAGACGACATTGAAGACGAGTGAAAAAATATGAGGAGAATTATCTTTCGCTTTACCTTTTAACTTGTCATGGTGTCTGTATGAATAATTGTGAAACCATCTTGACGACTAAGGGCATTGTAAGGAGAGGAACGTCTATGAGCATCTTAGAAAAATTAGAAAGTTATCTGAAAAGCGAGCATGTCGAAATCCGTCGCAAAGCGGTGACAGCCTTAGGAGAAATCAAATCGGAAAATGGCGTAGATTATTTACTCTCCGCATTACATGATGGTGATCCAATTGTGCGCGGCACCGCTATTTTTAGCTTAGGAGAGATTGCTTCTGATCGTGCCGTTGAACCGCTTTTCCCTTTTCTACAGGCGAAAGATGCGAATATTCGCAGCAGTACGGCTGTAGCGTTAGGAAAAATCGGTGTGCTGAAAGCGGAAGATGCGCTCATTCGAGCCTTAAATGATCCTGATGCGCATGTCCGAAGTTGTGTGGCAGCATCATTGGCAAAAATCGGGTCTGAAAAATCTGAAAAATTATTAATCCGCATCTTACGGGAAGCTGAAGACCCGGACTCTCGGCGAAAGGCAATTACCGCGCTGAAAGAAGTGCGGTCGGAACGTGTGCGTCAAGCTGTCGTTGATGCGTTAGATGACCAGGATGAATCCGTCAGGAATTGCGCCGCCGCCGCCATCGGTGAAATGGGAATTCGTTCTGCCGAAAATAAATTATTAGCGTTATTACAAACAGAGTCGTCTGATACGCAGATCAGTGTGATTTTTGCGTTGGGGGAAATCCGTTCGGAAAAAGCCGTCAGTGCGATTATTCCGTTTTTACGTACCTCTCATCGCGAATTATCCCAGCAAGCGGCATCGTCATTAGGCAAAATTCATACGCCCGCCGCGATTGAGGAACTCATTGCCGTACTGGAATCTGGAAATCAGGAGATGAAATGGAGTCTGATCGAAGCGCTCGGAGAAACGCGTAGTGAAGATGCGATTTCTCATTTAACGAAATTTGTGAAAGATCGGGATCAGGAAATTCGCTGGGGGGTTGCCAAATCGTTAGGGATGATCCAATCGAAACTGAGCCTTATTCCGTTAAAAGATTTGCTGAAAGATCGTCAGGCTGATGTGCGCAGTATGGCGGCCGTGTCATTGGGACACTTAGGAAATCATGACGCGATTGAGCTGCTTGTGCAAGCCTTGAAAGATCAAGACCCGAAAGTCTCGGATAGCGCCGCGTTAGCATTGGCCGAGATGGGAGGGCAAACCACATTGAAACGGCTGCATGATTTGCTCCCGACATTAGATGCATCGCTCTCAGAAACCGTGGAGCATACCATCGAAGAAATTCAGGCTCGTCTGCGGGGCTAATAAAGCAAGCAGAGACAGAAATAATTTTTCATTGACAAAAAAATGTGGCGTTTGAAAATTTGATGAGATACGCAGATTGTGCTGCGGTTCTTAGTGATAATAGACAAAGGAGAGAAGCTGTATGGCTGGTAAACTTCAAATTTTATCCGAATTCTGGCAATTTATGAAAGAGCGTAAAAAATGGTGGTTAGGCCCCATCGTCCTGATGTTGATTTTGTTGGGATTGTTAATCATTCTAACAGAAGGGTCTGCGGTTGCGCCGTTTGTATACGCTTTATTTTAAAGGTTGATTCGGCATTGTAGAAAGGATGTCGTTGCGTTGCCCAACCGATCATCGGGCAACGCAACTGTTTGTGCCGACGCTGAATATCTCCTCATTCTTATCCTGAAAAATTCCCTTTCGTGATCGCATATTTTTTCATCAGATCGTGCAAGGTCGGACGTGTGACGCCCAATTCTTTGGCCGCCTGCGAAATATTCCCTTGATTCCGTTCTAACGATTCGGAAATGACTTTGTATTCTAATTGTTCTCGCGCCTCTTTCAGCGTCATTGGCTGAGGATTCGCCCGAATGTCAAGGTCTTCGGGGTGAATCACCGTATCATCCGACATGACGACCGCCCGCTTGATTCGACTCCGTAATTCTCGCACATTCCCTGGCCAGGCGTACTCTAAAATCAATTTTTGGGCGTCAGAGCTGAACCCTTTGATCTGGCGATTATTCTCTTGCGCAAAACGATGCAAGAACAGATTGGCAAGCAGCAGCGCGTCGCCTTCTCGTTGCCGTAACGGAGGGACATGGATATGAATTTCATTGAGTCGGAAAAATAAATCTTCGCGAAATTGCGCCGTTTTAATATCCTCTTCTAAGTTTCGATTCGTCGCCGCAATCACACGCACATCTAACTGGATGAGCTTTTTTCCGCCAACCCGTTCAATCATTTGATCTTGCAAAAATCGTAACAGTTTGGCCTGAAGCGGCTGCCCTAATTCACCCATTTCATCGAGAAATAAGGTGCCCTCGTGCGCTAACTCTAACTTGCCGACTTTCTGGGCATGCGCTCCGGTAAACGCGCCGCGTTCATACCCGAACAGTTCGCTTTCAAGGAGCATCTCAGGGATCGCAGCGCAATTGATCGGAATAAACGGTTTATCCCGTCGCAGACTGCGGCTATGGATCGCCTGGGCAATGAGTTCTTTCCCCACGCCGCTGTCTCCAGTAACAAGTACGCTGGCATCTGTTGTCGCGACCTTGTCAATCACCATAAAAATATGTTTAATGGCGGCAGACTCTCCAATAATCCCTTCGAAGACATGTTCCTGTTCTCGTTGTTTCCGCAAGCGTGTTAACTCTTCTTCAAGACTGTACACAGAATACGCGCGACGCAGCACGACTTTTAATTCTTCAAGGTCAACCGGTTTATTTTGAAAGTCATACGCTCCAAGCTCAATCGCTTTTAATGCCGTACTTTTTTCCTGATTTCCAGTGATGACGATCACCTTGATTTTTGGGTTCAGCCGCAGCACCTCTTCTAATGTCTTCAATCCCTCGGACGATCCGTCGGCATCTGGCGGAAGTCCTAAATCAAGCGTCATGACTCCTGGGGAAAATTCCTGACAGAGTGTGACCGCAGATGAGCGATCTTCGCCCTGAAGCACCTCATACTCTTTAGTTAACGCCCATTTCATCTGTTTGCGGATATTCGCATCATCATCTACGGTGAGAATGACTCGTTTGTTGTCTTGTTCCATAGGGATATTGTTTTAAGAACGCGAATCCGAGAGCCGCATGTTCAATGATCGCAGCACGCTGAGGCACTCGATTTACGTTATGTAAACTTCGATAGGATTCGTCGGAGCGCAAAAGCAAACATTCGCGCCCTTCTGACGTTCAGGAAAATGACGATATGTCATTTTGTAAGACAGGAAGTTCTATCCGAAAGGTTGTTCCCTGTCCGACCTCGCTTTCGACAAAAATTTTCCCTTGATGGGCTTCAACGATTGTTTTACATTGATACAGGCCGATCCCCAACCCTTTTTTCTTGGTTGTTTTAAATGGGGTGAATAATGATTTGAGATGATCGGCTGACATGCCGCTGCCAGTATCTTGCACCGCAATCTTTGCTTTTCCATCGCTGAGGGAGGCGCGAATGGTAATCTCTCCGTCCTGTTCTCCAATCGCTTCAGCAGCATTCGATAGAAGATTTAAAAACACGCTTTGAAAATGATGCTGATCGATTGGCAGGGTCAGATCGGGGTCTGCAACGTCAACATGCAGGCGGATGTGATTGAGTTTGCTGACTTTTGATTTTTTCAGCGTATCCTCTAAAAAAGGCAAGACGGCGGCCTCTGTGATATGCAGTTCCAGTTTTTCCGGCACGGATGATAACCGGGTAATCATGGCATTCATCCGCGTTGCCGTATCAGCAATCGTCGTGATGGCATCGTCTCGAAATTCAGGATCATCGAAATATTCTGCGGAATTTTGTACCACGAACGAAAGATTTTGCACGGCATTCTTCAAATCATGAATGATAAACGCGGCGAATTTATGAAATGTTTCGAGCGCGCGCGCCTGCGAGAGATTTTCGGTCAACCGCGCATTGAGAATCATGCTGGCCGCCTGCGCGCTGATCGTATGCAGGAGATCGTAATCCTCATGCGAATACTGCTCGCCGGTACGCTCCGGCCCAATAGCCAATAGACCTAAGAAATGATCTTTCACTTTGAGCGGCGCGCATAACGCAATGGAAAATTCGTCGAATACATCTTGTAACTCTGCATAGATATGGTGAAGTTCGGGCTTCGCCTTAAAAATCTGCGTATCAACTTCTGGAGTGTCCGTGCCCTGGAAATAGGTAATAAGCGCCGAATCCATCGAGAGCGACAGCGGAGTCTCGATTTGACGCGAACTTTGAGCGAGCGCAACCGTATGTTTCGTCTCGTCCGACAAAAAGAGATAGACCTGGTCTGTCTTCACGATGTCCTGTAACGACATGACAATTTGAGGCAACAGCGCGTCAAGGCTGATATTCGAGCCAATGCGCCGTGTAAATGCGATCCAGACTTCATCGTAATCATATTTATGTTTATAAAAGTGTTTGCTGATATATCGTTCGACCTTCCGCCGAATTTCTTCAGACAATAGAAATGCCGCCAACCCGATGAGCGCGACATACATGAAGATTTCTGCCACCAAAAATTGCGTAAATTGCTGCGGAATCAGTTCATATTTGATCAAGTAGCCGATAATGGCGATGGTAAGGAGGTACGCGCCAACGACAAACAAGACAAAGGAATTGAACACGACCTGGCGCGAAATAAAGACATCCGTATCCATCAAACGATGTCGCACTAATGAGAAGACGATCAACGCCGATGAGATCAGCAAGATAATCGCCTCGGCCACGCTATATTCGACTTGCGCTGTTTTATAAAGTAAAATCGCGCTGATCAAGAAAATATAAAAAAACGACGAGGCAAAAATTCCTAAAACCAGGAATTTTATTTTCCAACGGATTGGCGCTGGCGCATTACGATAGGTATTTTCAAGATTGTGCAGAATGAACAGCAGGCAAAAAAAGGTAAATAAGAGAAAATATTGCCCTGCGGGTTGCAATGTATAGAGATGGAAGCGTTCGAAGGAAAAACGAGGGGCTGCCGCGAATAATTTGCCTTGCCAGCCAAGCGCGGAAAATCCACATGAACCGATGATGATGACGGCAAGAATCCATTTCCAGTGTTGAAGCCCTTCCCGATGATGCTGTCTGGAAAACGTAACGCTGAAGAGGGCAAGACTGCTGAGAATCAGCCACACGCAAGCGAATGAGATGCGTAACCAGAGCTCATCTTGAGAACGCAACAGAAAATAGTGACTGAGTTGCAGAAACGCTTCGCTTGAAAGTGTTACGGCAAAACTCAGATTCGTCAGACTGCGAATGTTGCGAGTGATCACGAACAGACTCAATCCGAATAACACAATCGCGCTGAACAACGATGGGATGGCATACAATGGCATCATAGGCATGATATGATTATCGGTTCTCTGAGGACTTTCGCCAGGGGGCGCGTTGATATTCTTTCCACATCTTGCCGTATTTCTTCGACAACGAGCGCTGTTCGGAACGATTCAGCACCACGCCGAGAATTGCGGGATTGGTGATCCGTTCTAAGGCCGAGCGCACCACTTCTTTATCGGTATGCAATTCCCAAATGACCCACACGATCCCATCCACTTTCGACGCAATAATCGAGGAATCCGGGATCAGAGAGACTGGCGGAACATCAAGGATCGTATATTCGAAATACGATGAACCTTTGATGGATTCCAAAAATTGCGTCATCGGTTTGGAACTGAGCAAATCCGCCGGATGCCATCCCCCAATTCCTGCCGGAAGAATCGTCAAATTCGGGCTTTCCGAAGCAAAATACAATTGAGGTGTCGTCTGGCGTTCCAGCATGTCAGACAGCCCTGGCCCTGCCTCGACGCCGAATGCCTGATGCAGGGAGGGTTTCCGGAAATTGGCATCGAGTAACAACACTTTGTGGTTACGCGCTAAGGTCGAGGCTAAATTGATGGCCGTCAGCGTTTTGCCTTCATTCGGCAGCGCGCTGGTCACTAAAATGGTTCGGCATGGCCCCGACAATGTCTCTTTTAACCCCCATTCGACGTTGAAACATAATCGGCGATATTCTTCTGCCGCCTGCGATTCGGGATTGGTTAACATCGTCACCATCAGGTGCGACTCTGTGCTTGAAGCCGGGGGAGTCGGCATGCGTTTGATGAGATGATCGAATAATTCGATCTCGATTGATTCATGATAATCATGTGTCTCTTCTGCCGTAATATCTGTGAAATCGGCGTTGGCAGGCTGAATCGCATCGGATGAAGACATGTGTGCCAGCGCCGATTCAGACGAGGTTTCGCGAGTCTGGCTGCCTAATGACAGGGCGATTCGTCGCGTGGTGAATGGAAGCTTCAACGCGACCTCTGTAGGGAAACGACCGAGACGCTTGATTGCCTGCTGTTTCCATTCCTGATGCTTTTTCGATTCACGTTTGAAATTGGTGTTGGGGATGACGGCAATGACGGGCAAATTATATTCCGTCTGCACGTCATCCTGGCTTTTCACGGAGGAATTCAAATAGTACGCTAAGAAGACGATCCCCCCCCCGATCCCCGGTCCAATCATGCAGATCGCCGCCATAATGAGGATCGGAGAGATGCCAATCGGTTCGTTAGGGGTGGAACGATTCAGGACGCGGATCCGAGTTTCCACTCGGCTTTTCTCTAATTCCATCGTCGCGCGCGCCGTTTCCCGCCGTTTCGCTAATTCGACCTGAAGGTCTTCATATAATTCGATCTTGCGCGCAATTGCGGCAAAACTCTTTTCAATCTCCGGCATGGCTTTCAGCTTTTCTTCATAAATGCCGATATTCGTTTGCAATTTTTGGATCTGTTTGTTTGTGGACGCTTGATCGCTCTCGATCTGCGTGATTTGCCGGTAATATTCGTTATAAATGGGATCAACCAGGAAAATTTTTTCTTCGGATTCCGGGTCTTTCTGCACCTGAGCCTGAAGCGACTGTTCCAATTCGGCGATCCGGTTTTGAAGTTTTTTTACCGCAGGCCATTCTTCAGTAAACCCCCGATCTATAAGGAGAGTATTTAACTCTTTTTTGGCTGCCTCCAAATCAATCGCATCTTGATTGCGAGATTGCTCGGCAAGTTTGATCATAATCTCCGGGTCCTGACGCAGCACGGTCTGGCGTTTTGCCTTCGCCAACTCGACCTCTTGTTTTCTCGAATTGGCCGATTCCGAATCCTGAGTGAGAATGCGAATCGTCATCAGCGCTTCCTCGCGTTGCTGGAGGAGGGCGATTTTCGCTTCCGGACCTTTGTCGAATTGTTCGACTCGCATGTTCGCTAATTCGCGCTCTAAGTCCTCTAATGTCTGCGTCGCTGTGCCGTATTGGCTTTCGATGTATCGCAACGCTTCGCGGGTCTCCTGATTTTTGCCGCGAAGTAACAGATCCCGGCACTGATTGGAGACGATCTCGACAATCTTTTTACACGCCGTCGAATTTGGCCCTTCATACCCGATGGTGAGCAAACGCCCCTGGCTTTGCGTCAATGAAATCTGCTCTTTCAGAATCGAGATGAGTTGCAAACGCTCCTGTATTTGCTCCTGCTCTGGCGTCAGATGATAGATGGGAAATCCGAAAATGCGTTTGACGATATCTTTCAACACATTCAAGCCTTCTGCCAGTATTGTCATGAATTTCAATCTCATCGGCGGAGTGTACACATCGCTTAAACGGATATCCAATTCCTGAATCACATACGGCTCGATAAAATCGTCGCTGAGAATCAACGGACGCAGGGTATTCAACTGATCGTTCAGCGTGGTCGAGACAGCAACGCCCTCTGCGATGCCTCCCAATACATTTTCCGGATCGACAAAGATGATAATCGAAGCCGAATACACATCAACGATTGATTTGACGATCAGGGAGGAGATGCCAACTGAAACGAGAGTTAAAATCACCAGCAGCCAGCGATAGCGATGCGCAATCACATTGAGCACGTTCAAATCAATCGGAAGCTGTTTTGCGGCCATATCAAGCGTGTTCTCCTCAAAAAGAAAAATTTTCTCTTGTCATCCATTGAACGTTCTGTACGATGACAGCGCAAGCGTGGAAATGCGTTGCGCGGTGCGAGCGACGTATGTAACTAATATATTCAGAACGGGAAAGGTGTCAAGAGATACTTTGCCTGTCGAAGAGAAACTCGCGTGTGATGCGCTGCTGAAAGGGGGAAAGCATGGCAAATCCCTTTGTTTCCGTTCTCATTCCGGTACACAATGATACCGGGAGACTTACCCAATGTTTGCGGGCATTGGAGGGGCAAACATACCCCACCGATTGGTATGAAGTGATTGTTGTGGATAATGCCTCCGATGAACCGGTGGCTCCGGCGCTGTCAGCGTTTCCTCACGCGCGCGGCGCGTATGAAGCGCAGCGCAGCTCGTATGCCGCCAGAAATACCGGAATTGCCGTCGCGCGTGGCGACGTGCTGGCCTTTACCGATTCCGATTGTCTTCCCGCGCCGGATTGGCTGGAACGAGGCGTCGCCGCGTTAGCGAACGCAGAAAATTGCGGACTCGTGGGCGGGGGCATCGAATTTTTTTTCCGCGATCCGACTACTCCGACGATTGTCGAATTATATGACAGCGTCATGCACCTCGATCAGGAGGAATTTATTCACAAAAAACAATTCAGCGTCACTGCCAACTTGTTCACATTCAAGCAAGTGGTGGAGCGGGTCGGCATGTTCGACAGCACACTCGAATCGAACGGCGATAAAGAGTGGGGGCAGCGCGTGGCGGCGCAGGGCTATCGTCTGGCCTATGCCCCCGACGCGCGCGTGAAGCATCCGGCGCGACATACCTTCCAAGCCTTACGCCGAAAGGTGACACGCGTCATCAACGGCGCGACGGATTTGCGGGAAAAACGACGCATATCAGGCCAACAACATCGTCAGTCGGGCTGGTCGCTCCCCGTGCTGAAAATTCTACGCCTGCGGGGAAAATATCGGTTAACACTCTGGCAGCAAGCGCAGCTTTTTGGCATCTGGCTCGCGATGAAATGGCTCAAGCTGCGCGAGCTCTTGCGAGTTATGAAATAATGCCAATTGTGTTTGAAACGATCAGATCGCATGATTCGTAGGGGCGTTCAATTGAACGCCCCTATGAGGATTCGAATCTGATCTTTTTTGCCGCAGCCGGTATAACCCATCTGAACGATTTATAGATGTGAGCATGAATATTCAATATTGCATAAATCCCACCCCTGTCAGGGTTTTAAACCCTGACAGGAGGTATTAAAAATCAATCCTCGCATCTATGAATCTAAAGAAACGTCTTTGCCCATATTTCGAGTGTGACTAAATTCCAAAGCGGTTTGGCCTCAAGACCCTTGACAAAATTTGCCCAGGCGATTCGACCGGCTTGATAAGGAATGATTTCAGGCCAATATGCCTGTTTGTGGAAGAGAAATCGTTCAAGATACGGATGAAAACGCGCCCCGATCTTTTCATAATCATCTAACGGCAAAGTGCGGCGTTTGGGGCGATGAAATGCCATTTTCGCATGCCATGCCAACTGAAATAACTTCGGATGTATGTTGAGTAATTGCTGACGATATCCGCTTAACGGAGCATCTTTCAGAAACGGAACGGTCAGCGCCGTTGGCGCGACCCGCCGAAGATGTGCATAATACCACGCACCTTGTAACAATTCTTCGACGCGCATGGCAAAGCTTACTTCTAACAAGCGCTGAGTACATAACGGCGTGAAGAGATGGCGTCCGATCTGCTGCATGTCCGTCATGTAGCCAGTCCAGCGCGAACCACGCTGCCAGCAGTAAAAGAAATCGAATAAATGATGCCCCTTCAAGCCTAAGCGAACCCCATCGTCAAGGGTGGAACGGACAGGATGTTCGATGTAGTGAGTATCTGCTGGCGAGATAAGGGCGGCTCGATACCGTGAAGAGACGCGCGAACAAATTTTGGCGGCGATTTGCTCTGGCGAATACGCGCGAACCAATATTTCGGTATTATATAAAAAAGTCAAACTGAAGAAGACGCCCCCGTTAAAGACCTGGCGATACGGCGCAAAAAAATCGCGCGAAGAGGGGGAGAGCGACATCAGCGATTGAGAAAAGGCGATATGCGCAGGACTCATCCCTTCCGTCCAAAGCCCCCACAAGCGGAAGACTTCTTCAAGGCTCTCAGCCTGATCTTGCTGCGGATGAATTTGCCGTAAAGACACCTCCAGGGTTTCTGCGACACGCGACGCGATTCGGATTTCAGAAGAGTCCGGCAGCCCCGTAACGTCGCAATCAGGATGATGCCCTAACGCCACGGCGGTGGAGACGATTGAACGGCTGTCGAAACCTCCGGTCAAATCGAATAACGGCGCGGAAGCATGGCGAAGCTGCTGCGCGACGGTAGTCATCATCGCCTCGCTTCCGATGGTCAGATAATCTGCTTTGCGCAATTCGCGCGAACGTTCGATAAAATGTTCCGGCTGGACAGATCGTTCTTGCCGGAAGGATGATGTGTGATGGTCAACGGTGATTGTTGTCCCGGCATTCACCTGAAACACCCCTTCGAACGTGGTGTCGTCGCTGATGCACCAATCCATGCCGACGACTTGAACGAGGCCGGAACGATTCGGCGCAACCGATCTGCCAACCAGATCAAGCAACGGAGCGATGCGCGTCCCGACAGCGATGCCGTATGTTCCCTCTGTTCGAAAGCACGGCGTCAGCCCTAAGGCGTTTGTGCTGACATCAAGGCGTTGTTGGCGTTTATCCAGCACAGCAACCACAAAACGCCCCTCAAGTTCTTGCCTCCAGTCTGCGCTGTGGGACTCTCTCATTTGTAAAAACCGCTGCGATAATGACAGACCCGGCGCTGGGGGCAGGAGATCGAGCAGATTATGCGCGAGTCCGTTCCAGGCCAGACCCCACGAGGCGTCCTCATACCATGCCTCCCATTCGCGGAAAAGCGACGGAATGGCAATCTGCCCACAGAAGAGAGTCTCCTCCGAAGTTGACGATGCGTGTAACGGGATTGATGGAATCAACGCCTGATAACGCGTGTGCCACGATTTCAGGAGGCTCGTCCAGCGATGCGCAGCTTCTTCAGGCGAAAGATTGGCGGCCTTCCAGGTGATCAGAATTTGCATGATGTGTTCTTCTTTCCGAATCGAGCGACGGCTTGTCGGAGATACTGTCGAAATGAGGCATCTACCCATGCCGTGATTCCCGCATATCCAAGCGCACTGCCGCTTAATCCGATCAGAAGCCAGTGTAACGTATTCGTCTCGCCGAGCAGCCATTTTATTGGTACGGTCGGCAGCAATGAGATCGCGGCGTATTGACAAAACATCATTGCCGCCCAGACGAGCGAAACGCGCGCTAAGCGGAGCTGCCAAAAAATATTGATGAGCAAACCGACGACGCTGAAGACGACGAACGCTTGCAGCGCCAAACGCGGCGAATCGGAGAAGATGCCGAGAGATATTCCGATCACTCGCAAGAGCAGCATCAGAATATTCATCAGCAATCCTAATTCTTGACGGTCTAAAATTACAAAGACCCGCATCGGCAGATTGATAAAACCAAGCCCCTGCCAGAGAGCGATGAGCCGGGCATATTCCCCGGCCTCAACCCACTGCTCGCCGAAAAAGAGGCGAAAGATTTCCACCCCGAACAAACCGAATACGACTGTTGGAAAGCTGGCGACCTGAAGCAGCCGGAGAAACATCTGCCGCGTGATGTTGGTCAGAGAACCGGTCTCTTTATACTCTTTGGCCATCATCGGAAACGCGACGGTCGTCACGGCATCTTGCAGCAGCGTCATCGGCAGGGCGACGATTCTGGCGCTGAGCGCGTAATAGCCGACCACATCCGACGCAAAATATCCGCCTAAAATCAACGGCGGAAGCTGCGTAGAGATCGTGTTCAAAAAGACCGTCCAGATTTGGAAGAGCGGGAATTTTTTGTGACGGCTGATTGTCGCGCGCAGAGAGGGATACGAAAACGCTGTTGAGCGCAACAGGCGTAGCAGCCGAACGCCATCCGACCGGATCAGCGTCATGAGACGGAAGACATGCGCGAAAAAACGCGCGCTGAGTAAACCGAACGCCGATGGCGAAACCAGAAACCCCCAACCTAATGACCCGGCGCGGTCTGTCAGCGAATAGATGACTTCAGACGAGGCGATGCTGCGAAAATGTTCCTCTTTCGCCGCAAAAAACGTCAAAAGATGTTTGCCGCCTCCAAGCAGCGTGAAGAGAGGCAAAAACCAGAGGATGCCGCGTAACTCCGGCATCCGATACCAGGAAGCGATGCGATCCTCGAAGAGCGCGACTGCCACCGCGACGCTGATGGTCGTAATGAGCGTCGCCACAGCGCTGAGCGCTACAATTTCAGCCGTTTCCTGATCGTCTTTTGCCAACGGGATTGCCATCTCGAATTTCCAGCAAACCGCCACCAGGATAATGGTGAACAGCGAATCGAGGATTTGCGTGACGCCAAAATGATTGGGAAGATAGAGGCGCGTGAGAATCGGAACGGTGAGGATGCCGAGCAATTGGACGACCAATCGCCCGGAGGTTAATTGGAGAATATGCAGACCGATCGTTGCGCGTTTCAATGAGAAAAATCACGGCGAAGCCCTGTCAGGGTTGAAAACCCTGACAGGGCTGAAACGCAACCATTAATCCACAAGATTTTCTTTGAGTTCTTCCCAGCGGCTGGTATCGCCCGTGACCCAGACCTGAAGCTTGCGGCGCGATGCCCCGATCCGTTTATGGGCGTAATTATCATTGTCTTCGACCAATAAACTCGAATAATTGCTGATCGTCGCTTTCTCGCGATGCCCGACCGGATAGATGCCGGTGGAAACAAGCCGGATAATCGGCGACAGGGCGAACAGGCGAATGAGATCGTCGTCGTCCTGAGTTCCGTCGCCTCTGCTCCATCCACTGTTAGTCGCTGTCGGATTATTCCCTGCGTAATCGTAGGTGGCGACATACGCCATGCCGTTGGCAACCGTCGGCGGCAGAATGACCGCGTCCGCATCGCGGTCGATATCCTGAGGCGCGGCAACTTCCGAACCATCGGTCGCGTCTAAGACCACAATTTTGGCTCTGCGGTTCGCGCGCGTCGTTTCCGCGTCATACATCATATACGCCATAAAAACCTTATTATTCGCAATCGCCGGCGTATTATTAGCGTTGTCTCCGGCTTGAGACGAAGCGGTATGATAATCCCAGACGTGCAGGCCGGTGCGGGCGTTGATGCCGTGCAGCCGCAAGTCTTCGCGATTATTGTTGCCGTCTCCGGTCAAGTCTATATTGAACGGCAGCACGAACAAGCCGTCGCCGCCCAGGCATTCCCGACACACGGTCGCTGTTTCCCCTTCGATATCCGCATCGTAGGGGTTGCCATGCGGACTGGTTTGAGGAGGAACGCCTTTCCAGCCTTGTTTGGAGAGACTCCATTCCTCTGTTGCCGCTGCGGCGTGAACGCTTGTCGCCCAGAGCGATTCCGAGAACGCATACGGGCGCGGGAAGCCGGCCTTGACGCCCGCCGGAAATGGCGCCGTGCGCGTCGCGCCGGACATATCGCTGTAACTGGCGTTATAGACGATCATGTTTTTTCCGTTCTGGTATTTATAATCCTCGACCTTCGGGCCGCTGGCTTGATCGTAGGCCGAATAATACCAATACGGTTCGACCGGATTCGACAGTTCCGGGTTGGCGTTCGACGCGCCAGAGATATTCGTGCGCGTCCCCGTACGGTAATCGTCCCACGTATCCCGCATCGCCATCGTCATAATCCGGGTATCATCCCAACCGTCGTTGAAGGTGATCGTGCTCAATAAGCCGTTTGCCGGTTTATTATAGTCATTGTAGCTGCCTTTGCCATCTCCTCCGCCTGTGGGGAAGCCCTGGCTGCGATAATACGCGTACACGACCGGATAGTGACTTCGAGACCCATCAGTTGTCAGCGTGGTGAATGGCGCGCCTTCATCTATGTTTCCGGTTGCCGGATCGCGTTCTCCACGCCGATCATTGCCATTGCTGTCTTCCGAATTCTTCGCCTGCGCGATGACCATCGGCGCAACCTGCTGGTCGAACCAGGTATCCCAGGAATATTCGCCGTAGCCTGTCGCCGGAATCGTGTCGGTTTCGTTCGGGTCCACGCCGGGAACGCGATACATCCATTTGAATTCGGGGTACCGGCTGCGCGGATGATTCCACTTCCAATCGCCGGTCGCAATATCTGCGGCTGGCGAAGTGCTTAAGGGCACAAGTCGGTCGCGCAGCGCGATCACGCGGGTTTGGAGCGCGTTCGGTTTGCGATACCCCGGATCGCCCCACCCGTCATTACTGCTGTTGTCAACCGTTTTGACCGCTCCTGTTGTTGCGGCGGCGGCGCCGAACATTGGACGCGGATAGGTATCATCATTATTGGTGTTCAAAAATGTCCCGCGCGTGAATCCGGCATACATCAAATAGACATCAATAATCGGATTCATTTTCGACGTGTCGGTCGCATCTTCATAATTGGTCGTCAATTCCCCCGTCGTGCTCTTTCTGTCCTGATAAAACACATTCAACACCGGCGGACTACAGGCGGGCGGATCGCCGAGACTGATGTCTCCGCGCACCTGATTCCATTGCTGGTCGTTGCCAGTGGTAATGCCGGCATCATAGATATCTTTTCGTCCTGGTCCGTCGCGGTAATCGGTCAGAAAATCATCTTCCAGCGGATACGGCGCAATGTCCGACGGTCGTCCGACGAACGGGCGCTGCTGCCCTGATGTGCCGGTGGCGTGTTCCATCGGATAGTCTGTCCATTCGACGACATCCGGATCCGGGAACGGACGCGCCCATTTGAGGCGATAGCCGTCGAGCGTATCCACCACGGCAAACAGATAAATCTGCTCCGGGAATTGTTCCGCATGTATCGGATATCCACGCATGTCAACCTTATTTTGGTTAAAGTCATGCGTTCTCGATAAGCCGGACGGGTAGGTGTAGGCATAATTCCACCCGGCAACCGGAGTTTGCGCTCCGCCGGAACTGGCTGTGGCCATTGGCTTGCCCTGCGCGATAACGGCAAAGTAGATGATTTCATCGCCGCGATGCCGATTATAGGGCGTTGCGGTCTGCGGAGGTGTCGGGTCGAAGACGGTCGGCGCCGTGGCCACGCCATGCAGACCGGTATCGAATTCCCATAGCATGTCCAGGTTTCCTTTTTTGGTCGTCGCGTTAACGGCGCTGGCAGTATTCGGATTCACATTCACCGCCCGCAAGCGCACTGTGCTTGAGGTCTCTGGCGCTGTCGCGGCACCGCTGTTTGCCGCACCGCCGGTGTACGTAAAATATAGCACCTGTTCCTCGAGCGTCGCCCGATCTTTATAGCGCGTGTACGAGGCAAACGGGCTGACGTGCGCGGCATAGTTCGTGCCGCCGCCGCCGATGACATTGCGGTCGGCGACATGCTTCCCGGAGTATTCATGATGCGATCTGATGGTCGTATCAACCGTACTGGCGAGTTGTTCGATCGGGAAATAGACGCCGGTTGCGACGACGCCATAAATATTTTGGACATAATAATCTATGTAGCCTACGCCGCTTGACCATCTTCCGTTGACGCCGAGTTCGTTCGTGGCCCAGACATTGAACAGCGGCGCGGTAATTTCGCTTTCGGTATTATTGCCGGTCAAGCCGAAATTGTAGCGCCATTGCGTCCAGGTCTCGTTGCCGGCAAAGCCGGACGTCAAATACGTCAAAAAATAGCCGCCGTCCAGAAAGCCGTTGACCGATGACACTAATTTGGTGCCGATGGCCATTTCTGCTTCGGACGGATCGAAGAAGGTGGCGCGCGCGATTTGCACGCCATTCTCGGCGATTTTCAGCGCGCGCTCCGAATTTTCATAGTTTTTGCTGATCTTCAGATCTTCATCCACGTTGGACAACATGCCGATCGCTAAGATACTCATGACCATCAGCACGAACAAGGCGGCCAGCAGAGCCACGCCTCGCGAATTGTGTCGAATGTTCGAAATCATAATCATCCCTCCGTTCTTTATGTAGAAACGCCATGACAGCGCATTTCTACCGTTGTTGTTTCAGATGTCCCCTGTCTTCGATTCGAAATCTCTCGTAGGGGCGTTCAATTGAACGCCCCTACGCCATCCATATTTCTGCGGCGCGCTATCTGTTGATCTCAAGATTGCGCGGAATCACGAACTGCTGGAGCGTCGTCAAACGCGTTGTGTTGCCTTTGGCCGCGCCTGCCGTCACTTCCACGATAAAGCCGCGCACGTTCCAGTTGGTATGGCTTGCGGCGAATTGCTTCAAATCGAACTTTGCAGCACTGCCATACACATTGAAGGCGCCGCTTGAACCATGACACGCTGTGGGACTCGATGGATCCTGGCAGCGTTTCGAGGGAATTTGCGTTCCAATCGTCAGCATACTGGCATCAGTCTCATAGCGCGGCACAACGCGAATATTCAAGCGCACGATCCCGGTCGCGATTTCAGCGTAATTCTTTCCGGCTGTCGCCGTCGTATAGCCTTCATCGGGATACGGCGATTGGTTATACACCAGTTTGCCGCCATTCGTGCTGGAGGTATAATTCGGGCTGCTGGATGTCGTAAAATTCATGCTTTCCACTAAGGTGTAAAACTGCTTATCGCTTTCTTTGATCAAACGCAGATTCCAATCTTCGCTATAGACATCGTATTGACTGTTTTCATTCAAATCTTCCAACAACTCGAATTCGCCGTCATCATAGAGTCCGTTCAGATTCAAATCCCCATTGTCGCTGTTCTTTGGCGCCCAATCCCATTTCCCTTTCCCTTTGGGTCCGTATGGGATTGGGGCTGATGCGGGAGCATCGGTAAAACTTTCCGAAAATCCGTACACCGGCAGCAAATCCGCCATGAAACTGATATTATTGCCGGTCATGGCAGGCTGAGGCAGAATGTGTAACGCCGCAAAATTCAACAGCGGCAGCGGGCTGCGCGGCGGCTTGGTCGAGGAGGCGGTCGCCACGCCATCGTTCAACACCGTAAAACTCAAGATTTTTCTGGGCTTCGATACGTCTTCGATGCAAGGAATATTATCCCTCGCCTTGTCATCGGCCGCCGCGCGTCCTGCCGTATGGCAATCCAGGCATTGCCACGGCGTATCGGAGTTCCGCCCGCCGTCAATCTCGCGCAGCCGAAAGACGAGATAATCCAGCACGATCCGCGCCGTCTGCTGGCTTTCGATGCGGCGGCGCGAATCCATATACGCTTGATACGATGCGTTCAACATGCCGTAAATTCCCGCCATCACGAAACCGAGAATAGCGACGACAACGAGCATTTCAATCAGTGTGACTCCGTGTTCCTGACGATATGTTTTCATGCAAACTCTCCTCTCTGGACATGTGGGGCGAAATTTTTTCATCCATTCGTCCGGCATGTTCAATCCGCCAACGATTCCTCTTCGGCGTTAATTGGATTTCGCTTGAGAGACCGGCAAGACCGACATGCCGATGTCCGTATATTTGATGCCCGCCGCAATCTGCCCATCATATTGGACGGTCACTTCGATAATCTTGACGCGCGTTAACCCCGCCGCTCGTTTCGGCGTCATACCTTTTTCGCGAATCATGGTCATGGTTCGAAGCCGCGCGGCGTCGCGCAGATCGTAATACAAGAAATCTTTCTTACTGGGCGTGCTTCCCTGATACACGACCGGAATATTGAAATCAATCTGATGCTCGTCGTTCAGGTGTTTCAGCGAAATGTTGTACACCCGTACGCTTTGCGTAAGGCCAGGATAGTTCGGACGTCCGTTCACGCCGTTATATTTGAAACTGTCTGCCACCGCCGGTTCTAATTTCGACATGGCTTCTAACACCGACGGGTTTGTCGGCGTGTCCGGTTTGCAGATGCCTGCCGGTTTGCCGGTACAATCGCACTTCGGCCCCCGGCACCAGCCATTGTAGTCATCCACGTCATCGAGCTGCTCGGATCGGCTTTTGTTCACATCATACGTGCCCTCTTCGAAGCCGAACGACTGCGGGACATTGGTGGCCGGGAAATAGGTATCCTTACTCACGCCATTGATCGAATTGTTGGGTTCCCAGAACGGCAGGGAGCGAATCTCTTCGGTCATGTCGCGGGCTAACGAGGTGGCGAGCGTCAGCTTATTCGCCTTTTCCGCCACTTTCAGCCCATGCGTGAAAATGCCGAGCAACGGCGTCAGCGCCACGCCTAAAATCGCGATCGCCACTAATAATTCAATCAAACTGAAGCCTGCTTCGTTATTCGTGTTCTGTTTCATCATATCTCCCTTTGATACAGTTCCAACCCTGCCAGGGTTCGAAACCCTGGCAGGGTTACAATCGGACGCGCTATAACGATGACGACATAATCTGGCCGCCTTTGTACACGGTAATAATAAAACCGGTGGCTAAACTGGCATCGGGAACGCCGTTCTTGTCTTTCGAGCCGATGCCGATTTCAACCTTCATCTCTTTGATGATGCCCGACGGCATGAACGTCACCTTGCCGATGGCGCTGACGCTGCCGTTTACCGTCATCGAACGAACCCCGCTTTTGCTCCGAATAAAGCTTAATTGCGCCGGCGTCAACTCTGACGCGTCTTTGTACAACCATGTTCCGTCAATGTCCATCTGCAAAAAGTCGTAATTAATCGGAATTTCATAGATCGGATCGCCAGCTTTATGACCGGCTCCGGCGGTTTTATACCACCGCGGAATCACCTGGATTTTTTTCGCCGGTTCGGAAAAAATCTTGAACTGCTCGACACCGGGTCTGGTTGTTGACGTTGACGAATCAGTCGCCGCTTTGTTGAGATCGAAGTTATTCAATTCGTCAATCAAATTATATTCCGTATAGGCCGTCTGCCACACGAGCAAGGTTTGCTTCACCGGGTCGATCGTCACCTCTAATTCGCGGTTTTTCGAGATGGCTAACCCCCGAATATAGCGCAATTTCGACACAATATCATTGTTGGCGGTGCGCAAGCGATGCCCCCGGATAATCTCCGGAATATTCGGCAGCGTCAGCAGCGACAGGATGCCGATAATCGCGACCACCACCAATAATTCCAGAATCGTGACGCCGCGCGTCGAATGTAATGGTCTGTGTTTCATAATTGTTGCGCAGGTGTCGGACAGTGCGCTTTCGAAAGCGCACTGTCTAATCCTGCATCGTCCTCTCAGTTATTGGACGCGATAAAAGACCGTGCCGCTGCGACCGCTCCAGGCAAAATCCTTATCTTCCGCGACGATTTTTACCACGCCTTTGCTTGGGCATCCGTTCGCCGCGCCATTTTTGCCAGGCACGCCGTTCAATCCGGACGGCAGCACGTACGACGGCCGACATTGGGTCGGATTACAATCTGCTGGCGGAGTTGACGAAAAACGCGCCCTCACGCTGGGCGGATACAGCGCGGTATAGTTGGTAAATTTTCCGCTCTGATTGTAACAGAAAATATGCACCTTGCCGCCGAACACCGCATCCCATGGACCGGCGATTCGGTTCGGACCTCCGGTGACCTTGCCCGTGATTGGGTTGGCTTTGTACGTAGTCGAACCGCCTTTGAAGCCGGTACGTTTATCCAACGGCGTGCTGAAACTCAGGTAGCGCGAACTGACGCCGATCCGCAAGGGCGTTGTCGGCGGAATATGCTCGCCCGGGAGATACGATTTCGCCGTGCCATCTGCCGTCGCGGTCGTATTATCCACCACGCGGATGTCAATCGGTTTCAGCGTATTCCATTGCAACGCGTCGATCCCCGCCGGGCGATCTGTGAAGAAACCCGCGACGCCCGCGTTATTGCTCATGCCGGTGACCGGATCGCTCGGCGAAGTGTCGCCGGTATAATTCGCCTGGCTTTTATAGACGCCGCCGCTGTATAATTGGAACGCCTCGCCGCTTTTTAAGCCGAACGGCGTCTGCCCCAATTTCAAGTTATATTTCCAGCGAGACGCGGCGGGCAACTGCGCATTCCACATCGCCGCCGTTCTGGTGCTGAACTTGGCGTCGCGCGTCGTTTCCCACGGCACCCACAAGCCGGTAATGCTCGAGAACACGCCCGGCTGGTTCGGCACGTCAATAAACTGCATCACGCGCATGCTGACGGAGCGCGGGTTGATGCTGGTGTTGTTGCGGGCGCTATCCGTGACATAGACCATGTAATTGTTCAGGAATTGCGTCCCGGTTTTCGCGCCTTTGTAGGTGAAAAATCCCGAATAGCCGGTCGAGACATCCTGCGGATTCAGGAACCCCGGATTCTGATTCGATTGCAGCATCGGCGTACCCATCTTCGAGAGCAACCGGCGCGAAAATCCGTCCGTCGCGTGATACCCAATCCCGGCGTCGGCCTTGATCTCGGTAATACCCGCGCCGCTGCCGCCATTCTTCACTTTGCCATCCGCATCGAGCGTCGCCGGTTCTTCGCCGATGACATACCGCATCAAACGATAGTTCTTCGAATCCACGACATACAGGAACGCTGAGTTATTTTTGAACCGCACCACATCCAGCCCCTTCGGATAGCGGAAATTATAGGGGCCCGGCTGCGACATCACGCGAATCGAGGTTTGCAGCGGATACGTGCCCCACATCTCTTCCAGTTTGAAATCGAAGCTTTTATTCTTGATATCCTGGCTCGATACCCCGCTGATGTCGCGGAAGACCTGGATGCGATGGTTATAGGTATCGGCCACGAACAGATACACGTCCCGGCTGTCCGGGTCTTGATCCACCGCAATGCCATGCGGGAAATAGAATTCTCCGGCACCTTCGGTGTATGACGCTTTGCTGAAGTCCGTTCCTGACACGGTGGTGTAATTGCGCCAGTCGCCGCGGCGGCCATCGCCAAGCACGGTCGCGGACGGGCGGCGTCCGATTTCATTGGTATCGGCGCTCGGCGCATTCGGCCCTTTCACGCGCACCGGACGAATCGGCGCGGTCGCGGTCACTTCTCCCGCCACGCCGGTGGCGTTCATGAAGACCTGAATACGAGAGTTGCCGGTGTCGGCCACGAAAATATAGGTCGGGCCGCCGTTCTTCACGTCGAAATAATCGCGGAACGCATCAATATCGCGCGGGTCTTTGAAGCGGACACTGCTGGCGTTGTTAAAGATCGTATTGCTCTTCGATCCGTACCCGACGCGCGGATTCGCGCCGTTATATGAGGCATATCCCGGATAGGATTCCGGCGGCACGGTGTTGAGATAGTTCGCGATATTCACCCAGCGTTCCCTGATCTGTTTGGCGGTCGGAGGCGTCGGAGGAGTCGTGCTCGTATCGCTCGGCGTCTGCACCTGGAACGCCTGATCTTGCGGTTTCGGCGGCATCGGGACTTGCAGCACCAACCCCGTTCCATCGCAGGGGTAAATTTTCACGGAAACATACCCGCCAATCGTCTCGGTGGTATAATCTTTTTTTATACATTTGGCCGGCACTTCGAAATCCTGATACGCTTTTTTCACACAGC